>DATLQT010000045.1:0-4409 GCA_035535055.1 Candidatus Dormiibacterota bacterium
AGCGCTCCTGCACGCATCGTCAACGTCTCCTCCGCCATGCATCGGTCGGCGCGGTTGGATCTGGACGATATCCAATTCGAGCGGCGCCGTTACTCGGGTACGGCCGCTTACGGGCAGTCGAAGCTGGCGGTGCTCGCTGTGGCGCTGGAGCAGGCCACACGGCTGGCCGGTACGAGAGTCACCGCCAATGCCGTCCACCGCCGACCAGTAGACGGCACTGGCAACGGCGTCGTGGACAAGCCGAGTTTGGGGTCGACATCGGTCCCTCGGCGGCGAAGACGCGCCGCGCCACGGCCCGGTGGAGTGACTCGGCGGGCGTTTATCGCGAGCCGGTCGACCGTCTCCCGGCCAGCTCCAGAAGCCCGATCACGTCGTTTGCCACTTCAGGGTCTTCCGCCGCCACTCTAAATCCGGTCCCGCCAGGTGGTGAACTCTGGCCGGGCTCTTGGCAAGGCTCCGCACTTCCCGGCGCCCGAGGATGGGCTTCACGCAGGGGCGCGGACCCAGTAGTTACCCCGCGGCGATGTCCACGACCAGCCGGCTCGGCGAGTCGAGGGTGAACACCCTGAGACAAGGCATGCTATGGACTCCGAGCGCCCATTGCTGGTAGCCCTCGTAGCTCTCGATCCGCTTGGCTTGGTGCAAGAACGGATATTCGGGAGTGAACTCGGTCGGGCCGGAGGATGAGGTCCAGTTGGACACGCTGTGAATGGTGACCATGACGCCCGCGTCCCCCTCCAGCGTGTACTGGTCACCCTTCCCGCCGCCGGACTGGAAGGTGGCGCTGTTCTGGCGGACCACGGTGTAGTCGGGCACGCCACCGCCGAACTCGATGACGAACCGGTCATAGCCTTCGTGCTGGCCGACCCTCACATCGCTCACCGTCGAGACCGCGACCATGCCCCCGGAGGCGTCGGCGCAGGCGAAGTCGGCGGGCAGCGTGGGCCCCTGCGTCGGTGTCGCGATTGGGCTTGGGTTGGGACTCGGAGTGGCAATTGGCGTCGCCGTCGGCGTCGGGCTCGGCGACGGCTGCTCGGTCGGGCTCGGCGTGCTCACGATCGGGCTGGCCGAGCCGCTCGGGCCGGACCCGGAGGTGGGCGACGGGGGAGCTGACCCACAGGCCACCACCAGGAGCATCGCACCGAGCGTTGTCGCCAGTCTCCTCACGCTTCGATTGTGCCTCGGGCCACCGAGCGCCCGACAGGGCTCATGGCCCCTCGAACTCGCGCCGGTCGTCAGCCTCCAGCGGTAGCGCGAGTGGAGGATTCGACAGTCGCCGTCGCTCAGCTCCCCCTTGACCACCCCAGCCCGAGTCAGCTGGCGAACATGCATGCAGTGGCACCTTGCTGACCTCTGGCTTCGGTGCCCGAGCCCGGCGAAGGCGCATCATCGCTCCTGATCGCCGCCTCCGCCCTACGCCAGCTGGGAGTCACTCGCGCAGCGGCCGACCAGAGTCGGGACGTTTGGTCTCGAATCCGAGGCTCTCTTGGCCCGGTCTCGGATCCTCTTCCGGTATGTCCTAAGGTGGTCGGGTGACTGAAAGCAAGGGCGTAAGGACCGTCGTGGTCGGAGTCGATGGGTCGGAGCACGCCGGGGCTGCGATGGCCTGGGCTGTCCTTATGGCGCGAGGGATGAGCTGGCAGATCGTGGCGGTTTACGGCGTCCCGCCGACGATCTACATGGACTCGATGTACCCGACCCCCGTGCTGCCGCCGGAGTTCGACCCGGAATGGCGAGCGGCGATGAAGAAAGAGCTCGATGAGGAATGGACCAAGCCGGCGCGAGATGCCGGCGTCAGCTGCCGAACGGTGATGGAGGACGGCCGCCCGGCCAGCGTCATCCCCAAAGTGGCCGATGAAGTCGACGCGGATGTGATCGTCGTCGGCCGCCGGGGACGCGGGGGGGTCGCCGAGCTGCTGCTGGGGAGCGTCAGCCACGAGGTCGTGCTGCACAGCAAGCGGCCGGTCCTGGTCGTCTCGGAGCCGCCACCCGACCAGGCGTAGTTTCCAAGGCCAGTTAGCGCGCTCTTGGTGCGCCATCGGGAGCCCTCGCCGCAGGCTCGGAGCGGCCGCAATACTGTTTCTTCGACAGCGGGGCCCCACCCTGCCATGTGCCGGGCGAACTGGGCCTGCGCTGCAGACGCCGGCGACCACCTGATCTCCGGTCAGCTCTCAACTCTGTATCCCAATCATCTACCCGTCATCGGGCAGGGGCCGAACCTGACCGGCCGCGGAGCGCCTGAAGGTCCCAGCCCGTCCGAGCCCTAAGCCTCTAACCGCATGGGGACCATTGGTCGACCATCGGCATCGGAATGCCAGGTGAGCCCGCACCCCGGAAGCAGCCTCCGCGAAAGGGCCCGACCGAGCCCGACCTCAATCCCTCAGGTCCTCGGTTCCGGCTCTGGCCGTGGCTGCTCGTGCTCCTCCTGATGTGGCTCGGCTACTCGGCCTTCGGGCTCTTCGGCGGGACCAGCAGCTCCGGTCCCACCATCGCTTACAGCGATTTCGTGACCCAGGTCCGATCCGGCAACGTGCTGAACGTGACCTTCACCGGGTCGAGCATCAGCGGCCAGTACTCCAAGGCTGTTTCCGGCTCCAAAAGCTTCCAGACCGAGGAGCCCGCTCAAGGGGATCCGGCCCTCATCGCGCTCCTGCTGGAAAAGAACGTCAAGGTCACCGCCAACCCGCCCGCGACCGACTGGTTCACCAACATCTTCAACATCGCCTGGCTCCTGCTCCTGGTCGCGATGGGCGTCGGGCTCTACCTCCAGCTGCGCCGCGGCGGCGGCCTCGGCGGTCTCCGCGGCGTGGGCCAGACCAAGGCCCGCCTCTACAGCGAGGAGCGGCCGGAGGTCACCTTCGCGGACGTTGCCGCCAACCTCGAGGCCAAGGAGGAGCTCGCCGAGATCATCGAGTTCTTGAAGAGCCCTCAGCGGTTCACCGCGTTGGGGGCCCGGATCCCGCGGGGAGTGCTCCTGGTCGGCCCGCCCGGCACTGGCAAGACTCTGATGGCCCGTGCGGTCGCCGGAGAGGCGAACGTTCCGTTCTTCTCGGTCAGTGCGACCGAGTTCATCGAGATGTTCGTCGGCGTCGGCGCGGCCCGGATGCGAGACCTCTTCGAACGCGCCAAGAAGATCGCGCCCTGCATCGTCTTCGTCGACGAGATCGATTCGATCGGTCGCGAGCGTGGCAGCCGGAGCGCGATCGCCAGCAACGAGGAGCGCGAGCAGACGCTCAATCAACTGCTGGTCGAGATGGATGGCTTCGAGCCCAACCTCGGCGTGATCGTGCTTGCCGCCACCAACCGGCCCGACATCCTGGACGTGGCGCTGCTCCGGCCGGGCCGCTTCGATCGCCGGGTCGAGCTCGCCCTCCCTGACCGCACGGGCCGGCTGGCCATCCTCCAGCTGCACGCCGCCAAGGTGAAGATGGCCGCGAGCTCCGACCTGGAGAGCATCGCCCGGCGCACTCCCGGATTCTCAGGCGCCGACCTTGCCAACCTGATCAACGAGGCGGCCTTGCTGGCTGCGCGTGCCCAGCGCCCAGCGGTGGCCGGCGAGGACCTTGAGGCGGCCTTCGAGAAGGTCCTGCTCGGCGCCCGCCAGCAGTTCGCGATGACCGAGCCGGAGCGCCGCCAGGTCACCGTCCATGAGGCCGGCCACGCCATCGCCGCCTTCTACACGCCCGGCGCCGACCCGCCCGAGAAGGTGTCGGTGGTGCCCCATGGCCGGAGCCTTGGCGCCACCCAGTTCGCACCCGCGGAGGACCGTCGCAACCTGCCGGAGAGCTACGTCCGCAGTCGGCTGGTGGTGGGCCTGGGAGGCCGGGCGGCCGAGAAGCTGCTTCTCGGCGAGGTCAGCTCGGGCGCCGAGAACGACCTTTCCGCAGCCACCGCGGCGGCGCGCAGCATGGTCATGCGCTGGGGGATGGGGCCGCGTCTGGGACCGATCAGCATCCCCGAGCAGAGTCCCCTCGCCGAGGGCGGGATGGTGAGCTCGGAGCTGTTCAACCGGGCTGACGAGGAGATCGTCGAGGTCCTCCAGGAGGCCGAGCAGCAGGCGGACCGGGTGATAGCTGACCACCGCCCGCAGCTCGACGCGCTAGTCAGCGCCCTGCAGGAGAGCGAGACGCTCGATAGAGGCGCAATCGACAAGCTGCTGGCCGAGGTTTCCGCGCCCGTGGTGCGGCCGCTGGCCGGCTGAAAGGAGGATCAACGTGGCCAAGTCAGTCGTATTCGACATGCAGGCTCGAGAGGGCCTCAAACGGGGTATGGACGTCCTCGCCGACGCGGTCCGGACCACACTCGGGCCTCGTGGCCGCAACGTCGTCCTGGAGCGCAAGTACGGGCTGCCCCTGGTCATCAACGACGGCGTCACCATCGCCAAGGACATCCAGCTGAAGGACCCGACT
>DATLQT010000046.1:0-3119 GCA_035535055.1 Candidatus Dormiibacterota bacterium
GACCGGATTGCAGGCACCGAGGATCCGGTAGGGCCTGAAGGCTTCCTGCAGCTTGCTCTGCAAAGTTGCCTGCACGTCGATCTCGGTCAGCACCCCGAAGCCCTCACTCTGGAGCAGCGCCCGAAGGCTGGTCTCGGCGTCGAGCATGGACTCGTCCAGCTCGACGGTGAATTCGTATGCGGCGCCGCCCATGCTCGTCTACCTCAGGTCCGAAGACCCGCGAGGGCCGCCAGACCGCGCTCGACCTTCGGCCGAACGGATTCAGGAACCTCCATCTCCGCGAGGCACTCGCGAAACTTGGCGGCAACGACCCGGTGACTCACGCGGTCGACCGCGTTTCGCACCGCGGCCAGTTGCTGGACGACCTCGTCACATTCACGTCCGGCCCTGATCATGGCCTGGATTCCGCGCGCCTGACCCTCGATCCGGCGGAGCGCCTTGATCAGGTCCTCCTCGGCGGTCGCGGGAATTGTTCTCGCAGCCTTGTCAGTCATCTTCACCTCCTGTCGAGCGGTCACGCCGGTCATCGGACGCTTCAACCCCCGCCCTGCGGGGCGCAGGACAGCGCCGTCGTGATCGCCGACACCTGGCGGTCGGCCCTGGCCCCACAGCGAGGACAGCTCTGTGCGTCGGCTGCCGACCAGGAGCTCAACTGCTCGAACCGGCTTTCGCAGCCGGGGCACACGTATTCGTAGAGAGGCACCCTCAGCCGCGCTCCATCTTCAGCCCCGCCCTCGCCCAGGCGGCGGTCCCACCTCGCACGCTGCTCACCGCGGAGAATCCGGCTTTCTCGAGGATTCGCGCACCCGTCCGGCTCCGGTTGCCTGAAGCGCAGATCAGGTGGACGGCTGCCTGCGGCGTTAGCTCGCCGGCGCGGCTGGCCAGGTTCGCCAGGGGGATGTTCCGCGCGCCGCGCGCGTGTCCCCCTCGAAACTCCCCTGGAGTGCGCACGTCTATGAGGAGCCCACTTTCCCGAAGAGCCGCACTGGCCTCTTCTGGGCTCGACTCCCTGATCCGCGCTCCGAAACCGAACATGAGCCAAATCTCCAAACTCAAAGAGCAAATACTCCCCGGAGTATAGCGGCCTCGGGGTTCTCGGAATCGTCTGGCGCAAACTGAAGAGATGCCAGAGGGTGGCTTGCTTGCAGGTTTTGGGCTGGTCGCCCTCGGCGTGGTGATCGGCGCCTATGGAACGCTGATCGGCGCGGGCGGCGGCTTCCTGCTGGTCCCCGCCCTGCTGCTGCTCTACCCGCATGACTCGCCGACGCATGTGACCGCGGTGTCGCTGGCCGTCGTCCTCGCCAACGCAGCGGCCGGCTCGGTGAGCTACTACCGGATCCGGATGGCGGACTATGTCAGCGGAAGTTGGTTTGCCCTGGCCACCATCCCCGGGGCGATCGTCGGGGCGATCGTGGTCGGCGACATCCCGAGGACAACCTTCGAGGTGGTCATGGGAGTGGCCCTGCTCTTGGTGGGGGGATTCCTCGCGATCCGGCCGCACGGCCGTCTTCCACTGCTCCAGGGGTCGACCTTCAGCGTCGAGAGGAGCGTCACCGATGCGGAGGGGAAGACCTACCGGTACCGCTTCAACCAGGGCCTGGCGATGGCGATCAGCGCGGTGGTCGGGTTCCTATCCAGCCTCCTCGGCATTGGCGGCGGGATCATCCACGTGCCGGTCCTGTCGACCTTCTTCGACTTCCCGCCGCACGTCGCGACGGCGACCTCCCACTTCGTTCTCGTCTTCACGGCTGGAGCGGGCACCATCGAGCATGTCCTCGCCGGCGACTATTCCGGCAGCCTCGTCATGACTGCAGCGCTCGCCGTCGGGGTCATCTGCGGCGCCCCTTTCGGGGCGGCGCTGTCGCGACGGGTGACGGGCGGCTGGATCATCCGCCTCTTGGCGATCGCGCTGGTGGTGGTGGGACTACGGCTGCTCACCGCGGTGTGATTCGCGGCCCGGCGACGTGGCGGGCTCGCCGTCAGCCCTGGGCCAGCTGGAGGTCGGTGGCGCGGTCGTCGTCGATGTCGGGGTTTCGGAGCAGGTCCAAGAGCCGTGGGTCCATCTCGACGATGACTCCTTCCACCGAGTCCTCGTCCGCCCTGGCCAGCGTCGCTTTCCAGGCGACTCGATCGGCTGGAAAGGGCACCTCCCGCCATCCACCGGTTTGCTCGGTAAGCCGGCCGCCGGCCAACCGGCGGAGGGTCTCCCCGGGCGCGGGATGATGCAGCCGAACGCGCACGGTGGCGGCGGCCATGGCGGCCAGCAGGAGCTCGTGGTCGAGCTCCCCCTCGCCTAGGAGCAGGAGATCGGCCCTCGCCGATTCGAGGGACCTGACATCGGCGAGGAACTCCCCAACCGACTCGAACGCCGCCGGCAGCCGCACTCCGATCCTGCTCACAGTCGCCGATCAGAGTACGCGCCTAAGATGCCGCCGATGGCAAGGCCGCAGGCGCCGCCGATCGGGATCAGGCGCTGGACCTCGCGTGGTTGGATGGAAGCCGGCGATCTGGTCGCCGCCGAGGAGCCTTTGCAGCTCCTGCTCGATGGCAGCCCACTCAGCATCGTGATGCGAACCCCGGGCCACGACCTCGAGCTGGCGCTCGGCCTGCTCTGGGCCGAGCGGGTGATCACCGCACTATCCGACGTCGCTGGCGTTCGCATCAGTGCGGAGGCGGACGAGCAGGAGGCAGCCCTGGAGGTCGATCCGGGACTGATCGAATCCAACCAGGTCGATGTGCACCTACGGTCCGGGCCGACTCGCCGGCCCGAGCGGAGCTTTTTGAGCAGCTCCGCCTGTGGCGTCTGCGGCGCCACCACCGTCGAGAGCCTGGCCCTCGACTTCGCGCGGCTCCCCGCCGGTCCGAAGTTCGACCCGGCGATCCTGCCGTCGCTGGCGCAAAGGCTCCGCGAGGGGCAGGCTGTTTTCGAGCAGACGGGCGGGCTGCACGCCGCGGGCCTCTTCGACACCACCGGCCGCCTGCTTTTGCTTCGTGAAGATGTCGGCCGGCACAACGCGGTCGACAAGGTCGTCGGCCGGCGCCTCCTCGACGGCCTCCTCCCGGCTTCGGAGTCGATCCTGGCGGCGAGCGGGCGAGCCGGCTACGAGGTTGTCCAGAAG
>DATLQT010000047.1:0-43563 GCA_035535055.1 Candidatus Dormiibacterota bacterium
GCATTTAAACGCAACAACCGCAACTTTGGTTCGCTTATTGCGTTTACCAGGGTCCCCAGGGAGCCTCAATCGTGGTCTTTACGCAAAGCCGCGACCAGGGCGGCGTGTGCGTCGGTCGGGCTGAGGTGGCTGTACACCTTCTGAATCATCTGGAGTGAGCTGTGGCCGAGGATCTGGGCGACCAGCAACGAGTCCATCCCCCGTTGCAGGTAATAAGTCGCCGCCGAGTGCCGAAAGATGTGGGGGTGGACGCGCCTGCCGAGGCCCGCCTTCTCGCCCAGCCCGCGGACCATCTGCTGCACCCCTGACGGCGTGAGGCCGCCGTAGTCCCCATCAGCGTCCTTGCGCAGGGCCAGAAAGACTCGATCGGTTCCAGCGTCCTGCGGCCGGCCTCGATCGGCATACCGGCGCAGCCGGCGGTAGAGCGCCGGCGTTAGCGGAACCAGCCGTTCGCGCACCCCCTTGCCGATGACCTTGATGAAGGCAGTCCGGTCGCGCTCGACGAAATCGGAAGTCCGCAGCTGGACCAGTTCGCTGACCCGGATCCCGGTGTCCGCCAGCAGGCGGACGATCAGCTTGTCGCGCTCGTTCACGGCCGCGTCTTCCAGTCGCTCGATCTCGGCCCGGCTCAGGATCTCGACCAGCTTTTGGGGGAGCTTGGGCAGCTTGGCCTCGGCCTGGACCGGTTCCCCCTCCCCCTTGCTCCAGGCCAGGAAGCGCTTGACCGCCTTCAGGTAGGTCCAGACCGTCGCCCGGCTCAGGGCTCCCCGCCTGCCGCCCTGCTCCAAGAGCTGGATGCTCAGCCGGTCGACGTCGCGGCTGCTGAGCGCGCCCACCTCCGCGATTCCGCTCTCGGCGCACCACGGCAGGAAGACCTCACGCAGCGGATAGCCGTAGGAGAACTTGACCGTCTTGGCGCTGAGGCCGATCGCCTGACAGTGAGCGAGGTAGTCGTCGACCAGTCTTTCGATGGCCGGGGTCGGCTTGGACTTGACGACCTTGAGATTTGCCACTTTTCCCTCCCTGCCGAGTTCAGGCAGAGCGCTTTTCTACTTACAGCGGTTTAGTACCGGTTCGAAAGTTTATGACCTCTTCCATACCGCAAATTCGGTTTGTCCGAAAGGGGTCAAAATCTTCTTCCGCTTAGTCTAAACCGCTGCTATTGAACTCGCAAGCGGGAGGTGGAGCCTACGCCGAGATTCGAACTCGGGACCTCTTCCTTACCAAGGAAGTGCTCTGCCGCCTGAGCTACGTAGGCGCGTCGCGGCGAACCCGGATTCTACCCTTGGGTACGTTCGCGACGCAGACGGAAGGTGGCCTTCGCGGCCTCCTCGTAGCGGAGGGACATCTCGATGTAGCGGTCCGCGTCGGTCGCCAGGTCGGCATCGTGGCGGCGGTGGCGATGGCGTAGCGCGATCACGGCGAAGCGCCCGCCCCGCATGTAGGGCACGAGGTTCTCGAGCGGAAAGGCCGGGTCACCGCGGGCCATCGGTCAACTCCTCGACCCGGGCGAAAAGCTCGACGTCATCCGGCCGGTCGGTGAAGTCCTCGCCGATGTACCGGTAGCCGATGGCTCCATCACGGCGTATCCCGAAGATGGCGGGCTTGGCGATGTCGCCCTCGGCCTGGTTCAGCACCCCCCACTCCCGGATCACCTTCGATTCGGGATCGCTCAGCAGCGGGAATGGCAACAGCAGCTTGTCCACCATGGCGCGGTTCTTCTCGTCCGAGTCCACCGAGATCCCGGCCATCGAGACCCCCGCTGCCGCGAACCGGTCCCACATCCGCGCGTACGAGGCCAACTGCCCGTTGCAGTAGGGTCACCAGTCCCCGCGATAGAAGACCAGCACCGCCGGGCCGGCGGCCAGGTGGTCGAACAGGCGCCAGGCGCCGCCCTCCGATGACGCAAGCTCGAAGTCAGTCGCCCGATCCACGCCGTTTCCTCCTTGCCTCCAGCAGCCGGGCCGAGAGCGCCTTGGCCTCCTGCTCCTCAGTCTGGCTCCTCGACCCCCCTCCCTGCTTGGCCGACGAGCCAATCACCGGCGGCGGAGGCGAAGCCGCGCTCTGGCGCCGATAAGTAGTCACCCGCCGTCGCAAGCGGCCAGCTCCGGCGGAGCCTCCAGGTAGTCGGGCGGGCGGCGCAGCGCAGCCAGCCGCGCACGGTCGCGGCGGCCTGGGCGCGCGTCTTGGTCAGCCGCCGCAGTGCGACGTCCAGCGGCCAGAGCAGCGCCACCAGGACCAGGAGGAACCAGAAGATGTCGCTGCTCGTGGGCACCGGCAGCGCGCAACCGCGAGGTTCGACTGGCCGGCAACCGAGGTCCCGTTGAGCAGTGCCAGGTGGGTTAGGTTGGTCCCCACGGCACCGACCGGGAGGCTCCCTTGCCAATGCCCCGGCGAGGCGGCCGGCAACCGGATCGTCGAATTGGTCAGGTCGGGCGCCCGGACCCCCACCTCGAGGTTGGAAGTGGCGACGGTTGGGCCACTGACCGACACCACCAGGGTGTCGCCACTGACCCTGGCAGTCGCCTGCAATTGTCGTTGCAGATGTCGACCTGGCAGGGGATCCAGCTCCCGGCCTGGGCCGCGCCGTCTCAGCCCAGGCTCAGGTGCAGGGAGAGGCCCTGGTCGGCGGCCTGCGCGGGCAGGCTCACCAGGGCCGCTGCCAGCCCGATCGCCACGGCCGCGAGACGGAGCAACTTCATGGGAAGGGAGATCGGAGCGGTCCCCAGGGCCCGAAGCTTGACTCCGGGCTCCCGGGTTGAGCCTATTCGGAATCCACCCGGCCCACGTCGGTGTGGACCTCGGCCTTGCCCCGGATCTTGATCGCGGCGGTGAAGTGCGTGAACTGGGCGATCAGCACTTCGCCCGCGTCCAGCCGCTCGGAGTGGTGGGATCGGGTGTCGCGCCCGCGCGTGAGGCCCATGATGGTGACCCCGTCCTCGAGCGCCTTGACGACGATGTAGCGCCCGGTCGGCAGCTCGAACTCCTCAGCTTCCATTCCTTCGTCCCTGCCGCCCGTTGCCGTTGCCGTTGCCGTTCGGCGCCCGGTTCCGGATCGTCTCGATCCAGCTGACCTTGGAGCCGTAGAGCCGGTCCAGCTCGGCCGTCAGAGCCGCTCCGGCAGCGACATGATATCGGTCGACTGCGGCCAGCACCTCGTGGCCCGGGAGGCGGATGTGGAGCATCACCTCGTCCGGACCCGGATGCGTCCCCAGCACCGACTCCAGACTGCTCATCTCGACGCTGCTCCCCTGGGGCAGGGTCAGGTGAAGGACCTGCCGGCGGGCGACGGGAGCGCAGTCCGGGTCGTCCCAGGCCCACGCCTGGTCGATGACCAGGGAAGCCTTCTCGACCTCGGCCTCCAGTTCCTCTCCCTCGCCGCTGACCGGGCCGGCCGAGCGGTTGCCGGCGCGGAGGTCGACCTTGCCCGCCACTACCACCATGGCGTCGGGCACCAGCAGCCGGTGGTAGCGCTCGTACTGGCGCGGGAAGAGGATTACGTCAATCGTCCCAGTCAGGTCCTCGAGCTCGGCGTAGGCCATCAGCTGGCCCTTCTTGGTGACAACCCGGCGGACCTCACGGACCAGCCCGCCGACCCTCACCTCTTGGCCCTGGATTTCGGAGGTGATCTCCAGCGCCTGGGCATCGGTCAGCTTGGCCAGCTCTCCGGCGATCCGCTTGAGAGGATGGTCGCTGAGGTAGAGGCCGAGCAGCTCCTTCTCGAGCCGGAGCTTGTCCTCGGCCGGCATTGGCCCCTCGACGGTGATCCCGAAGTCGTCGTCGATGCCGGGCAGGCTCTCGCCGTCGAAGAGGCTCACCTGGCCCGACTCGGCGTCCCGGCGGTCGCGCTCGGCGGCGCCGTAGGCGCGGTCAAGGGCGGCCAGCAGCCAGGCCCGCTCGCCCAGCGAGTCGCAGACGCCGGACTGGACCAGCGCGTCGAGCACCCGCTTGTTGACCTCGGTGAAGCCGGTTACCCGCCGGCAGAGCTCGGCCAGCGATCCGAACTTCCCGTTAGCCTCCCGCTCCTGGACGATCGCCTCCACCGCCTTGACGCCCACGTTCTTGACCGCCGCCAGCCCGAAGCGGATCGCCTCGCCGGAGACCGAGAAGTCGACGCCCGAGATGTTCACGTCCGGCGCCAGTACCTCGATCCCGTGGGCGCGGCAGTCGACGATGGTGGCGGCGACCTTGTCGGCGCTGCCCTGCTCGTGAACCAACAGCGCCGTCAGGTACTCGAGCGGGTAGTTGGCCTTGAGGTAGGCGGTCTGGTAGCTGACCATCGCGTAGGCGGCGCTGTGGGCCTTGTTGAAGGCGTACTCGGCGAACTTGGTGATGCCCTCGAAGAGCGCCTCCGCGGTCCGCTCGTCGATGCCCCCGGCGGCCGCGCCGGCGAGGAACTTCTCGCGCTGCTTGGCCATCTTGGCCTTGTCCTTCTTGCCCATCGCCGAGCGGAGGATGTCCGCCTCCGAGAGCGAGAAGCCGCAGAGCTGGCGAGCGGTCTCCATGACCTGCTCTTGGTAGATCATCACGCCGTAGGTGTCCTTCAGGATCGGCTCCAGCTTGGGGTGCAGGTACTCGATCCGCTCGCGGCCCTGCTTGCGGGCGATGAAGGCGGGGATGTTCACCATCGGCCCCGGCCGGTAGAGCGCGACCGCGGCGGTAACGTCCCCGAAGTCCTGCGGCCGCATGTCGGCGAGCATCCGGCGCATCCCGGCGCCGTCGAGCTGGAAGACGCCGTGCGTGTCGGTGGCGGCGATCAGCTCGTAGGCCGCCTTGTCCTCCAGGCCCAGCTTTAGGAGGTCGATCTCGATCCCTCGCCGCTCCTTGATGAGGCGGATGGCGGTGCTGATGATGTCGAGGTTCAAGAGCCCCAGGAAGTCCATCTTGAGGAGCCCTATCTCCCCCACCGCCTTCATGTCGTACTGGGTGATCACGCTCTCCCGGCCGGGACCGAGCTGGAGGGGCGCGTGGTTGACCAGCGCGTCGGGCGCGATCACCACGCCGGCGGCGTGGGTGGAGACGTTGCGGGAGACGCCCTCCAGGTTCTTGGCGACGTCGATCAGCTTGTGGATCTGGCCGTCGGACTCGTAGGCGTCCCGGAACTCGGGGACCTCCTTTAAGGCGTCGTCGAGCGACTTCGAACGGCCCTGCCAGACCGGCACCAGCTTGCTAAGCCGGTCGGCCTCCCGCAGCGGCACGTCGAGCACCCGGCCGACGTCCCGGATGGCGGCCTTGGAGGCCATGGTGGTGAAGGTGATGATCTGGGCGACCCGGTCGGAGCCGTACTTCTCGGTCACGTAGCGGATCACCCGCTCGCGGCCCTCGACCGAGAAGTCGCAGTCGATGTCCGGCATGCTCACCCGGTCCTTGTTGAGGAAGCGCTCGAAGTAGAGCCCGTGCTGGATCGGGTCGAGGTTGGTGATGCCGAGCGCGAAGGAGACCAGGGAGCCGGCTGCGCTGCCCCGTCCCGGCCCGGTGGCGATGCCGTTCTGGCGAGCGAAGTTGTAGAAGTCCCAGACGATCAGGAAATAGGACGCGTAGCCGGTCTGCGAGATGACGGCCAGCTCCTCGTCGGCCCGTTCCCGATGGGCGCTGGTGGGGGTGCCGTAGCGCCAGGCGAGGCCCTCCTCTACCCGCTGGCGCAGGTAGGCGTCGGGCGTCATCCCCTCGGGGACGTCGAAGGGAGGCAGCAGCGTCTCGCCGAGGGCGATCCTGACCTCGCAGACCGAGGCGATATCGAGGGTGCTGGCGATGGCGTCGGGATGCTCGGGGAAGAGCGCCGCCATCTCGGCCGCGGTCTTGACGTAGAAATCCTGGGAGCCGAAGCGCCAGCGCTTGGGATCGTCGTAGAGGGCGCCGGTCTGCAGGCAGAGGAGCACGTCGTGCGCCTCGGCGTCGTCTTTGTCCACGTAATGGAGGTCGTTGGTGGCCGTCAGCCGGAGGCCGAACTCCTTCGCGAAGCCCTTCAGCGCCTCGTTGACCGGCTCCTGCTCCTCGATGCCGTGGCGCTGGACCTCGAGGAAGTAGTTGTCGGCTCCGAAGATGTCCCGGTAGGTGGCGACCGCCTCCCTGGCGCCGGCCGGGTCGGAGGCCGTGACCTTCGAGGCGACCTCGCCGGCCAGGCAGCCGCTGAGCGCGATCAGCCCCCTGGAGTGACGGGCGAGGACCTCCTTGTCGACCCGGGGCTTGTAGTAGAGCCCCTCCAGGTGCCCGATCGAGCAGAGCTTCATGAGGTTCAGGTAGCCCTCGCCGTCGCGGGCGATGACGGTCAGGTGGTGAGGATCACGGTCGGTCCTGCCCTCGCGCTGGAGGCGGCTGCGGGGGGCGACGTAGAGCTCGCAGCCGAGGATCGGCTTGATCCCCGCCTCGAGGCACTCCTTGTAGAACTGGATGGCGCCGTACATGACCCCGTGGTCGGTCAGCGCCACCGCCGGCATCCCCAGTTCGGCCGCCTTGCGGACAAGGCGGTTGATCCGGGCCGCTCCGTCGAGAAGGGAGTACTCGGTGTGGTTGTGGAGGTGGACGAAGTTGTTGGGGGCGTGCGGCATTGTTTCGGCTTCGTGGGTGGCGGGCCCCGCGGTGGCAGTTTAGCCATTGCCGACGGCCCAGGGGGCCTGATAATTCGGACCGCGATGAAGCTCCAGCGACTGGCCGGGATGGGCCCTCGCGCGGCGATCGTGAGCGGCGTCACGATGATCGTCCTCCTCCTCGACTGGATCTTCGGGAGCGCCGCTTTCGGCTCCGGAAGGCTCGGGTTCCTGGCCGCCGTCCTCTTCCTGCTCGCCGGGACGGCGTGGCTCGGCGCGATGGCGGTCGCCGGCCTCGACATCGACTGGATGGCTCACCCGGACACCCACAACGGTCGCCTGCTTGCGTCCCTCTGGCTGGCGATCGCCGGATCGTTCCTGCCGCCACTCCTCGCCGTCTCGGTGCTGGTCGGGGCGCCCGCCTGGGTGACCCAGCTGATCCTCTGCCTGATAGGGCTGGTGGCGGGCGGATTCACCATCCTCCACAACCTGGAAGCTCACCGGGTGGGGATTCTCTCGGGGCTCCTGCCCTGGGTCGGGATCCTGTCCGGCGTCTTCTTCCTGGTGCTCTGGCTGGGAGTCCTGCTCTCCCTGCCGCCCCTCACCTTCTTCGGTCTTTTCGTCGGCGGGATCCTCTATGCGGCCTGGGCGATCTGGCTCGGGATCAAGCTGGGCCGGAAGGCCCCGGTGGCGGCTGTAACCTAGGTTCATCCTCAAGCCACTCCCGCCACAGTCAGCCGGCCCGGCCGAGATGTCCCACTCGGGCATCCGGGAGATATCCAACATCGCCATCACCCGGCCGGGCACGGTCCGGCTGGATGTAGGCCAGCCCAACTTCCGGACGCCCGAGCACATCGGGGAGGCGGGCAAGCGGGCGATCGACGAGGGCTACACCTTCTATACCCACACCCAGGGCTTGATCGGCCTTCGGGAGCGGCTGGTCGACAAGCTCCACAAGGTCAACGGCTACCGCGTCGCCCCCGAGCAGATCGCGTGCGCAAGCGGCGGGGTGGGCGCTATCTCGGCCGCGATGGCGGCGATCCTCGAACCGGGCGACGAGATCCTGCTCCCCGACCCGGGCTGGCCCAACTACCGCATGATGCCGCCGTGGCTCGGGGCTCGCCCGGTCTTCTACCCGCTCCTCCTCGACCATGACCTCCTGCCCGACCTGGAGCAGATGGACGATCTGGTCACGCCGCGGACCCGGGCGCTCGTCATCAACAGCCCGAGCAACCCGACCGGGGCGGTCTTCCCGCGGCCGGTGATCGAGGCGCTCGCCGACTTCGCGGTCCGCCACGATCTCTGGCTGATCAGCGACGAGTGCTACGACCAGATCCTCTTCGAGGGCGAGCACGTGAGCCCGGCGTCCTTCCTCGACGACGGCCGGGTGATCAGCATCTACACCTTCTCCAAGACCTACGCCATGACCGGCTGGCGGCTCGGCTACGCCGTCGGCGACCCCAAGCTCATCGACACCGTGACCAAGGTGCTGGAGTCGAACACGTCGGGGCCCTCGACGATCGCGCAGAAGGCGGCCGAGGCCGCCCTCGACGGGCCCAAGGATTGCGTCGAAGAAATGGTCGCTGCGTACTCGCACCGCCGCGACCTGGCCGTCGACCTGCTCCAGGAGGCCGGACTGCTGGTCAGCGTCCCCCATGGAGCCTTCTACGTGATGGCCGACGTTTCCGCCGCCGGTCCCGACTCGCGGGAATTCGCGCTCCGGATGGTCGACGACCGCGGCGTCTCGGTCGCGCCCGGGACCGCCTTCGGCCGGGTCGCGGCTGGTGCTGTGCGGATCAGCCTGGCGAGCTCCGACGCCGACCTCCGGGAGGGCATCGGGCGGCTCGCCGAAGCAGTGAAGGATTGGAGTTGATAACCCATATCTACGTGGCCAAGCTGAAGCCCGGAACCTCGGACGCGCAGGTCGTCGACTGGCTCGACGCGATTCGACGTCTCAAGATCGACGGCATGCTGGAGCTCGCCTGTGGAGTTGACCTCGGCCTGCGGGAGGGCAACTACGACGTCGCCATCACCGCGGACTTCGTCGACGCAGAGGCGTGGCACCGGTACAACGACGACAAGCTCCACAACGAGATCCGCGCCGAGCACGCCAAGCCGATCGTCGAGGACCAGCGCCGGGTCCAGTTCCTCCGCAGCCGCCACTTCGAGGTGGCGGGCGACATCCGCAACGTGACGGTCATCGACCTCGAGGAGGGTGCGCCGGCCGACCAGGGTTCGAAGGCCACCGAGAGGCTGCGGTCGCTCCGCTGCAGGGGCATGCACCACCTCGACGCCGGGATCGACCTCGGACTCCAGACAGGCAACGCCACGGCGGGCGTGATCTGCGACTTCGACTCACCCGAGGCCTACGCGGTCTACGACGCCGACGAAGCCCATAACCGGATCCGCGAGGAGGACATCAAGCCCTTCCTGGACAAGATCCGGCGGGTCCAGTTCGAGCTCGACGCCGACTGAAAGCTAGCCCGCCCTAGCCTCGCGCCCGCTCCAGCAGCGCCACCGACTCGACGTGGTAGGTCTGGGGGAACATGTCGACGATCGCCACCCGCCGCACCCGGTAGCCGGCTCGGACGAGCAGTGCGATATCGCGCGCGTGCGTCGAAGGCTCGCAGGAGACGTAGGCGATCCGCGACGGGCCGAGGCGCAGCAGCTCGCCGATCGCCGCCTGCTCGAGGCCCGCGCGAGGCGGGTCGGCGATCACCGCGTCATGGTCGCCCAGCCGCAGCCGTCGGAGTTGGTCCTCGACCCGGCCGGCCAGGAACTCCACGTTTGCCGAGCCGTTGATCCGCGCGGCGAGTCGCCCGAGGTTGACCGCGCGCGGGTTCTCCTCGATCGCCGTCACCGCCGACGCGGCACGGGCGGCGGCGAGGCTGATGGTGCCAATGCCGGCGTAGAGGTCGAGTACGCGGTCGCCCGGCTCGATCGCCAGCATGTCGAGCGCGGCCTGGTAGAGGACCGGCGTCTGGCGGTGGTTGGCCTGCACGAAGGTGTCACTGCGAACCCGGAAATGAAGGCCGAGCAGGTCGAGCCCGAGGGAGTCGTCGAGCATCACCACCCCCGGCAGCAGCTCCGCCGCCCGAGCGCCCAGCTCCTCGGCGGCGTGTCCCGGCTTACCCTCGAAGCGGGCGGCCCAGAGCAGCTCCCGGCCGCCCGGCGAGGCGGTGAGCAGGAGGTGCTTCATACCCTTCACGCCGAGCTCGGCGGCCGCACGGCGGAAGCCGTCGAGGGCGGTCTCGATCAGCTGGACGTGGATCGGGCATTCGCGGATGGCGAGCACGGAGTGCGAGCGCAGCCGGTGGAAGCCGAACTCGAAGCCGCTGCCGGACGGGATCGCCTCGAATTCACCGCGGATCCGGTAACGCCAGGGGTCGTCCATCCCGAACACCGGCGTGTCGGGCGGCAGGCGCAGGCCGGCCCGGGCCCAGACGTCCTCCACCACCTTGCGCTTGATCTCCAGCTGGGCCGCGTAACGGGCGTGCTGCCAGTGGCAGCCGCCGCAGTCGCCGAAGTACGGGCAGGGCGCCGCGACGCGGTCGGGCGAGGCCTCCAGCACCTCCTCGACGGCGGCGAAGAGGGTACCGCCGCGCTTGCCGCGGTGACGCACATCGACCGTCTCGCCGGGCAGCGCGTAATGGACGAGGACGACCTGGCCATCCTCCTGGCGGGCGACCACCGAGCCGCCGTGGGCCGGGTTGGTGGGATGGAGGATCATCGCCGCCAGAAGGCCGCCGGGTCCCGCGCCGGCCGGAAGCCGGCCGCCTCGACCACCTCGGCCGCCGCCGCGAAGCCGGCCGCGATGAGGCGCGGCTCGTGGGAATCGCTGCCGAAGGAGACCCGATCGCCGCCCGCCTCGCGCCACCAGCCGAGAACGACCGGTCCTGGGCAGAGCCCGCGCCGGTGCTCGGCCCCGCGGGTCGTGTTCACCTCCAGCGCTGCGCCGCGGTCCGCCAGGGCGCGGAGGACGGCGCGGTACTCCCCTTCGAAGTCCGACTCCCGGAAGGGCAGATCGGCGTGCGGCCAGTAGCGCTTGGGATAATCGAGGTGGGCGAGCACGTCGAAGAGCTGGTCGGAACGGACGAGATCGAGGGTCTCGGCGAGGTAGTCGCGCATGAGGTCCGCCGAATCCTTCGCCGTCAGGATCCCCTGGCTCATGTCCACCGGCTGGCCGGCCAGCCGCAGGGTGTGCACCGACCCGAGCACCCGGTCGAGCGGCGCCGCCCGCAGCAGCGCCGCCACCTCGGCCGGGAAGCGGTGGGGCTCGCCCAGCTCGACGCCGGTTAGGATCCGGAGCTCCGGGAAGAGCGCCCGGCAGCGCTCGACCGCGCCCAGGTAGCCCGCCAGGTCGAGCGGTTGCTGCTCGGCGAAGGCGTGGACGAAGTCGCAGTGGTCGGTGAAGGCGATCGCGGGCAGGCCCAGATCTACCGCCTTGCGGCAGGTGGCCTCCATGTCGCCGCGCGGGGCATCCCACGACCACTCGGTGTGGACGTGCCCGTCGGCGATCGCCCGGGAGCTAGCGGGAGAGTCGATCGCGGAGCAGCTCTGTCGCCAGCTTGAGGTTGGCGGTGCCGGAGGAGGCCTGCTTCACCTTGCCGATGAGCGCGCCGATGGCTGCCTGCTTGCCCGCCCTGAAGTCGGCCACAGCCTGCGGGTTCTCGGAGATGATGCGGTCGACGATGGCGGCCAGCTCGCCGGCGTCGGAGAGCTGCGCCATCCCCGCCGAGGCTTCCGCGAAGGCGGCCCCCTCCATCAGGCGGGTCACGATCTGACGGCCCTGGTCGCGGTTGAAGTCGCCGGCCTGGACGCCCTTCACAAGGGCGGCGAAGTCCGCGGCGTCCGGCAGCCGCCCGTCGAAGACGGGCAGCACCTCGCCGATGACCCAGTTGGCTGCCGGCTTTGGCTCCGCGCCGAGGTCCAGCAGCCGTTCGAAGAAGTCCGCCACCTCCAGCTCGCCGGTCAGCAGCCGGGCGTCGTATTCGGAGAGCCCGGCGCGCTCGGCCAGGCGGGTACGGCGGGCGGCCGGCAGCTCCGGCAGGGAGTTGCGAAGTTCCTCTATGTAGGCCGGCTCGAAGGTCAGCGGCGGGAGGTCGGGCTCGGGGAAGTAGCGATAGTCCTCGGCGAACTCCTTGGAGCGCTGGGAGATCGTCCTCTGCTCGGCCTCCGACCAGCCGCGCGTCTCCTGGACCACGGTCCCGCCCGACTCCAGCAGCTGCCCTTGGCGCTTCAGCTCGAACTCGACGGCGCGGTGGAGCGCGCGGAAGGAGTTGATGTTCTTGAGCTCGGTCTTGACGCCCAGCTGCGAGCTGCCGCGGGGCCGGATGGAGACGTTGGCCTCGGCCCGGAGGTGGCCCTTCTCCATATCCGCCTCGCTGGCGCCGATCGTCCGCAGCAGCGCCCGCAGCTCCATCGCGTAGTCGCGCGCGTCGGTCGCCGAGCGGAGGTCGGGCTCGGTGACGATCTCCATCAGCGGCATGCCCGAGCGGTTGAGGTCGACCATCGACTCGCCGCCGGAGTGGAGGCTGTCGCCGGAGTGGACCAGCTTGCCGGTGTCCTCCTCCAGGTGGACCCGGGTGATCCGAACCCGCTTGCCGCCGATGTCAATCCAGCCGTTGCGGCTCATCGGGAGGTCGTACTGGCTGATCTGGTAGCCCTTGGGCAGGTCGGGATAGAAGTAGTTCTTGCGGTCGAATTTGGTGAAGGGCTGGATTTCGCAGTTGAGCGCCAGCGCCGACTTCAAGAGCAGCTCCACCGCCCGCCGGTTGATCACCGGCAGGGTGCCCGGCAGGCCCAGGCAGACCGGGCAGACGTTGGAGTTGGGCGGCCTCCCGAGGTAGTCGGTGCCACAGCCGCAGAACATCTTGGAGCGGGTCGCCAGCTGGACGTGGACCTCCATCCCGATGACGGCCTCCCAGTCGGTCTTGACCTGGGTGCTGATGGCTCTACCCTCCTTTCCGGGGTGCAACCGCGGGCAACGCTTTTGGTGCTCGTCCTTGAAGGACTGTCGTGAGACGGCGTGCCCGGGGCTTGCCCCTGAAGGCCTGAGGCCCACAAGGGTGTCGTCCCGCGAGGACTGGTCCATCAGCACGGCAGCGTGCCTTCAGTGCACCCCGATCAATGTTTAGGAGGTGCGGATGCTTTCGGTAGGAGTGGATTGGTCGGAGGACTTCCACCTGGTCGCTCTGGGGCGACCCGGGGAAGGCGTCATCGATGTAAGCCGGGTGGAACACCGGCCGGAGGCGATTGGTCGCCTGCTCACCAGGATCGCCGAGCTCGAGCCCGACCCAGACGAGGTCCGAGTCGTCATCGAGACCCGCCACGGCCTGCTGGTCGAGGCTCTGCTCGACGCCGGTTTCGTGGTGCTTCCTGTCAACCCCGACCTGATTGCCCGTCGCCGCGGGCCGGCGCGCAAGAAGGACGACACCGAGGACGCCCGCATCGCCTGCCTGCTCGGACTCGACCGTTTCGCCAGCCTTAAGCCGCTGGTCCCGCACAGCGACCTTGCCGAGGAGCTGCGTTCGCTGGCTCGCGACGACGAGCGGGCGGCTCGCGACCAGCGCCGCCTGCTCAACCGGTTGCGCATGGACCTGGTCCGCACTTTCCCGAGTGCTCTCGACATCGCGGGCGAGGACCTGGGTGCTCCCACCATGCTCAGGCTTCTGGAGCGCTGGCCAACCGCTCAGGAACTCGCCAACGCTAGTCGCGACGAACTCGTCGGGTTGGCTCGCGGCAACCACCACGGCTGGCCCGAGCGGTTGGCAGAACGGATCTCCTCTGCCCTCAGCCAGACCCAGTTCGTGGCTCGTCCCGCCCTTGTTCGGGCCAAGGCTGACAGCATCCGGCTGGCCGCCACCCAGTTGCTCCTCATCGGTCAGCAGCGCAAGGTTTGGGAACGGCGGATGGGTGAGCTCCTGTTGGGAGCGCCGCGGCACGGCCGCGACCACCAGCCTCGGACCGAAGAGCTGGGGGAGAAGTTCCCTGACGGCGAGATCTACCTGAGCTTTCCCGGCCTCGGTGATCGCCTCGCCGCCAGGGTTGCCGGTGAGATCGGCGACCATCCCGAACAGTTCAGTTCGCCGAACTCGCTCCAATGCTATGCCGGCAAGGCGCCCGTGACGCGCCGCTCCGGCAAGAGCGAGTTCGTGGTCGCGCACCGCTTGGCCTGCAACCGCCACCTGCGAGACGCCGTCCAGCAGTGGGCCTTTTGTTCTCTCAACGAGTCCGGCTGGGCGCGCGAGTTCTACCAAGGCAAGCGGGCTGCCGGCAAGAGCCACAACGCCGCTCTTCGGGCGCTCGGCAACCGCTGGCTTGAAGTCCTCTGGCATTGCGTCAAGAACCACACCCCCTACAGCGAAGCCGTCCACGTCGCGAACCGCAACCGAGCCCTCGGCCGCGCCGCCTGACACCTCAATGTCGGGAGAACTAATGTTTGTGGTTGACAAAGGGTGTCTCACTGCGGCGCCACCTCGGCCGTCCACCCGCTCGCCATCTCGTAGGCGCGGCCGACCCTGAGCGCGAGGTCCTCCCGGAACTGGGGGGAGAGCACCTGGAGGCCGACCGGCAGGCCATCCGCGGCCGGGGCCGGCAGGCTGAGCCCGGGCAGCCCGGCGAGGTCGCCGCCCAGCGTCAGGACGTCGCAGAGATACATCGCGAGGGGGTCGCTGGCCTTCTCGCCAATCTTGAAGGCGACCGTTGGCGAGGTGGCGCTGACGATCGCGTCGCACCTGTGGAAGGCCTCCTCGAAGTCGCGCTTGATCAGCGTCCGGACCTTCATCGCCTTCAGGTAGTAGGCGTCGTAGTAGCCGCTGGAGAGCGCGTAGGTGCCCAGCATCAGGCGCCGCCGGACCTCGGGGCCGAAGCCCTCGCGGCGGGTGTTGAAGTAGTTCTCCATCAGGGTCGTGGCCTCCGGGTCGTGGAGCCCGTACTTGACCCCGTCGAAACGGGCCAGGTTGGAGGAGCACTCGGCGGGCGCGACGATGTAGTAGGCGGCCAGCCCGTAGTCGGTGTGGGGCAAGCTCACTTGGACCAGCTCGGCGCCCGCCTCCTTCAGCACCTCGAGGGCCTGGGCGACGCTCCGCTTGACGCCCTCCTCCATGCCGTCCACCTCGAAGTACTCGCGGGGGAGCCCGAGCCGCAGGCCCCTGATGCTGTCCCCGATGCTGGAGAGGTCCAGAGATCGGTCGAAGCAGGTGGCGTCAAGGGGGTCATGGCCGGCGATGACGCTCAGCACCGTTGCGCAGTCGTCGACGCTCCGCGTGAAAGGACCGACGTGGTCGAGGCTGGAGGCGAAGGCGATCAGGCCGTAGCGGCTGACCCGGCCGTAGGTGGGCTTGAAACCCACCGTCCCGGTGAGCGCCGCCGGCTGGCGGATGGAGCCGCCGGTGTCGGTGCCGATCGAGAAGGTGGCCATCCCGGCGGCGACCGCGGCCGCGCTGCCGCCGCTGCTGCCCCCCGGTACCCGGCTCAGGTCCCAGGGGTTGTGGGTCGGCCAGTAGCCGGAGTTCTCGGTCGAGCTGCCCATCGCGAACTCGTCGCAGTTGGTCATCCCAAGGAAGACCGCGCCGGCCGCGCGCAGCCGGGCGACGGCGGTGGCGTCGTAGGGACTGACGAACCCGGCCAGGATCCGGCTGCCCGCCGTGGTCTCGACGCCCTCGGTGCAGAAGATGTCCTTGATCGCGACCGGGATGCCGGTCAGCGGATGGAGCCCGGTGCCCGAGGCCAGCCGGCGGTCGGCCTCCTCGGCCTGGCGGCGGGCCAGCTCCGGCGTGCGGCGGAGATAAGCCCTGACCTCGCCGTCGAGGGCGTCGATCCGCTTCTCGTGCGCGTCCAGCAGCTCGACCGCCGAGATCTCGCGCCGGCGGAGGCGGCCGTGGAGGTCGCCGATCGTCGCCCGGGTCGGGTCGTTCGCGTCGCCGGCGGGGCTCATCCTGGATCGGGCTCCTGGATCGCCCTCACCACCAAGAAGCCGCCCTCGGCGACGGGCGCGTTGCCGATCGCCTGCTCCTGGCTGAGGGACGGCCGGGGCTCGTCCGCGCGCATCACGTTGCGGACCTCGACCACCTGGGCTGTGGGCGGGATCGCCTCGGTGTCAACCTCGGCCAGGCGGTCGATGTGGTCGAGGATCCGAGACAGCTGCTCGGCGTAGAAGTCCTCCTCGCCGTCCCTCAGCCCGAGCCGGGCGAGGAGGGCGACATGGCGCACCTGATCGCGGGAGAGGGTCACGCCCGAAGTCTACCGATCGCCCGAGTTCAGATCGCCCGGTTACGACACGGCGCGGCTAGCCCTTCAGGGCCGCGACCAGGCCGTTGAACTCCGCCTCGGACAGCACCGCCACCTTCAGCTTCTCCGCCTTCTCCAGCTTCGAGCCCGCGCCCGGCCCCGCGACCACGTAATCCGTCCGGGCGGAGACGGTGCCGGCGGCCTTGGCGCCCAGCGACCGCACCAGCGCCTCCGCGTCGGGCCGCGACATCGACTCCAGCGTCCCCGTGAACACAAAGGTCCTGCCCGTCAGCGGGCCTCCGCCGGGCGCCGCGGCCTCCAAGGGGATGACCCCCACGTCGAGGAGGTGCTGGACCAGCTCCCCGCCCGGTCCGGCGAAGAAGTGGCGGATCTCCGTCGCCATGCTCGGCCCGACGCCCTCGACCGCGCGCAGATCCTCCTCGGTGGCATTGCGCACCCGCTCGATCGAGCCCAGCTCGGCGGCCAGCAGCTCGGCCGTCGCCTCCCCCACCTGCGGGATGCCGAGCGAATAGAGGAAGCGGGCGAGGGTCGGCGCCCGGGCCGCCTCCAGCCGCGCCACCAGGTTCTCGGCCGACCTGGGACCGAAGTGCTCGAGCCCGGTCCACTGCTCGAGGCCGATCCGGTAGAGGTCGGCCGGCTCCGAGGCCAGGTCCCGCGCCAGCAGCTGCTCGACCGTCGAGTGCCCCAAGCCTTCGATGTTCATCGCCAGCCGCGAGGCGAAGTGCTGCAGGCGCTGCGAGCGCTGGGCCGCGCAGAAGGGATTGATGCAGCGGTGCGCGATGTAGGGCTCCTCGCGCACCACCTCGCCGCCGCAGACCGGGCAGCGCGCGGGCATCGACCAGCCGTCGCCGCGCGGGTCGTGCACGGAGATGATCTCGGGGATCACGTCGCCGGCTCGCCGGACCACCACCGCCGCGCCCGGGTAGGCTCCCTTGGCTTGGACCTGCGCCTCGTTGTGCATGGTGACGTTGCGCACGGTGACGCCACCGACGATGAGCGGCCGGATGTGGGCGACCGGGGTCAGCACCCCGGTGCGGCCGACGTAGACCTCGATCGACTCGATGACGCTCTCGCCCTCCTCGGGCGCGTACTTGTAGGCGATCGCCCAGCGCGGGCTGCGGGAGACGAAGCCGAGCTCTAGCTGCTGGTCGTGGCGGTCCACCTTGAGAACCACGCCGTCGATCTCGTGCGCGAGCTCGTGGCGGTGGTCGTGCCAGTGCCGGTGGAAGGCGATCACCTCCTCGATGCCGGCCAGCCGGCGCCGGTTCGGGTTGACCCGGAACCCCATCGTCTCGAGCCCGTCCAGCACCTCCCACTGCGAGCGCGCCGGGCCGGCCGGGTCGAGCGTGTACATGAAGGTCTGGAGGTTGCGCGACCCGGTCACCTTCGGGTCGAGCTGGCGGACGGACCCGGCCGCGGTGTTCCGCGGGTTCACGTACCGCTCGCGGCCGGCGGCGGCCATCTCCTGGTTGAGCTTCTCGAACGACGCCAGCGGGAAGTACACCTCGCCGCGGACCTCGAACTCCCCTGGCAGCCCGGCAAGCGGCGACAGCGAGAGCGGCACGCTTTTCAGGGTCCGGATGTTGGCGGTGACGTCCTCGCCGGTCATCCCGTCGCCGCGGGTCGCCGCTCGGACTAGGCGGCCGCCCGAGTAGGTGAGGCTGATCGCGAGGCCGTCGATCTTGAGCTCGCCGACGTAGGAGACCTCGTCGCCGACAACCGAGCGCACCCGCCTGTCCCAGGCCCGGATCTCCTCCTCGTCGAAGGCGTTCTGGAGCGAGAGCATGGGCGAGCGGTGGCGGACCTTGGCGAACTGCTCGCCCAGCGCGCTGCCCACCCGCTGGGTCGGCGAGTCGGCGGTGACCAGGTCGGGGTGCTCCTCCTCCAGCCGGCGGAGCTCGAGGTAGGCCGCATCGTAGGTCGCGTCGGGGACCTCCGGGCTGTCGAGGACGTGGTAGGCGTAGTCCCAGCGCCGAACCTGTTCGCGAAGCTCCTGTGCGCGCGCCGCGAGGCGCGCGTTGGAGCCGCTCACCGGGGCAGCTTCTCGAGCCTGGCCAG
Source organism: Candidatus Dormiibacterota bacterium (assembly GCA_035535055.1). Taxonomy (GTDB): domain Bacteria; phylum Chloroflexota; class Dormibacteria; order Dormibacterales; family Dormibacteraceae; genus UBA6019. The sequence continues at coordinate 17,838 of DATLQT010000047.1, forward strand.
CGTGCCGGAGAGGATCTTGAGGCCGGCCCTCTCGAACTTCACCACCAGCTCCTCGTCGGTCCTGGTGAGGGTGGACTTGATCACCACGCCGTCCCCGAACGAGGCGTGGCGCACGTGGTCGCCATCGGCGAAGCGCTGCACCGGCGGCGGCGCGGGCGCGGCCTCCGTCGACCGCTCCATCAGCCGCTGCCGGTATTCATGGCGCGGAGGCGGCGCGGCCGGCGCCCGGCCCTCGCGGGGCGCCGAGATCAGCGCCTGCGGGATGTCGCCGAGGAAGCGGCTAGGCATTCCCGCGGCGGCCTGCCCGAAGATGTGCCGGCGGAAGGCGCAGCTCAGGTAGAGGCGGTCGCGGGCGCGGGTGATGCCCACGTACATCAGGCGACGCTCCTCGTCGATTCCCTTCTCCTCCTCCAGCGAGCGCTGGTGCGGCAGCAGGCCCTCTTCGAGCCCGACCAGGAAGACGACGGGGAACTCGAGGCCCTTGACCATGTGGAGCGTGATCAGCGTCACGCCCTCCTCCTTCTCGTCGTAGCTGTCCACGTCGGAGGTCAGGGTCACCTCGGCCAGGAACTCGTTGAGCCCGTCGGCGGGGTCGAGCGGGTCGAACTCCTCCGAGTAGCCGTGAAGCTCGGCCAGGTTCTCGATCCGCGCTTCCCCCTGCGGCGTGCCGTCGTCGTAGAAGGCGCGCAGTCCCATCACCTCGATGACGAGGTCGACCAGCTCTGACGGGCGCTGGACGCCGACGTTCGCCCGCAGCGACTTGAGCTGCCGGGCGAATTGCTCGATGGGGCCCAGTGCCGCCCGGGGCACGCCCGCCGCGACCGCCCGGTCGAGCGCCTCGACGACCGGGATCTCCTTCTCCCGCGCGAAGGCGATGAGCCGGTCGACGCTGACGCCCCCGATCTTGCGCCGGGGGACGTTGACGACGCGCGCGAAGCTGACCGAGTCGGCGGGGTTGGCGAGGATCCGCAGGTAGGCGAGCAGGTCCTTCACCTCCCGCCGCTCCCAGAACTTGACGCCGCCCACCAGTCGGTAGGGAATGCGCCGGCGCACGAAGACATCCTCGAAACCGCGGGACTGCGCGTTGGTCCGGTAGAGGACCGCGAAGTCCTTGTGCTTGCGGTTCTCGGTCCGCCGCAGCCGCTCGATCTCGTCGGCCACGAACTCGGCCTCCTCGACCTCGTTGTAGGCCTGGACCGCGATCACCTTCTCGCCGCCCAGCCGCTCGGTCCAGAGCTTTTTGGGGGCGCGGTCGGGGTTGTGGCGGATGACGCTGTGGGCGGCGTCCAAGATCGCCTGCGAGGAGCGGTAGTTCTGCTCCAGGTTGACCACCGTCGCGTCCGGGTAGTCCTTTTGGAAGTCGAGGATGTTGCGGACGTCGGCGCCCCTCCAGCCGAAGATCGACTGGTCGTCGTCCCCCACCACCGCCAGGTTGCGATGCTCGGCGGCGAAGAGGTTGACCAGCACGTACTGGGCGCGGTTGGTGTCCTGGTACTCGTCCACCAGCACGTAGCGGAAGCGGTCCTGCCAGTACTTGCGGGCGTCTTCCTGCTCCTGGAGCAGCCGCACCACCGACAGGATGAGGTCGTCGAAGTCCAGGCCGCCCGAGCGCTTGAGCAGGGCCTGGTACTCGACGTAGCAGCGGCGCACCACCTCGTCGAAATAGTTGCGGTCGGGGATGCCCTCGGGACCCTGGAGCTCGTTCTTGGCGTTGGAGATCGCGTTGGCGATCATCGAGGGCGGGTAGCGCTTCTGGTCGAGGCCGAGGCCGTCGAGGACCCGCCGCAGCGAGGCCCTGGTGTCGTCGTCGTCGAAGATCGTGAAGCTCCGCTCGAGCCCCAGCCGCGGCGCCTCGCGGCGGAGGATCCGGACGCAGGTGTGGTGGAAAGTGCCGACCCACATGTCGCGGGCGACCTCCTCGCCGACCAACTGGCCGACCCGCTCGCGCATCTCCCGAGCCGCCTTGTTGGTGAAGGTGACGGCCAGGATCCGCTCCGGCCAGGCCTTGCGGGTGGCGATCAGGTTCGCGATCCGCGTCGTCAGCACCCGGGTCTTGCCGGACCCGGCGCCGGCGAAGATCAGGAGCGGCCCATCGGTGTGCTCGGCGGCCTCCCGCTGCTGGGGGTTGAGCGCCTCGAGGACGGCGGACAGGTCGGGCCGTAGGGCTGGGAGCTGGGTCACCGGCAGAGAAGTCTATGCCCCCGATTTGACCCCCCGCCGATCTTGGAAAGGCCCACCGGCGCTGTTAGACTCTTGCGGCTCCTGATGGCTAGCATCGAACCAAGCCTGAGCCGCGACCGGCTCCTCTACGAGGTTGCCGCCGACCTCACCTCGAGCCTCGACCTCGACGAGGTCCTGAGGCGGACGATGGACAAGGTCATCGACCTCATGAGCGCGTCGAGGGGCTACATCGTGCTGATCGAGGAGGGCATCCTGCGGGTCCGGATCTCCCGCAGCGAGGCCGGCGCGACGGCCGACGACAAGGAGTTCACCGGGTCCCGCAGCTTCGTCGAGCAGTGCATTCGCGACAAAAAGCCCCTGGTGACGACCGACGCGGTCAACGACGAGCGCTTCCGCGGCCAGCAGTCGGTCATCCTTCGCAACCTCCGCTCGATCATCGCGGTGCCGCTCCTCATCCGCGGCGAGTGCATCGGGGCCGTCTACGTGGACAACCCCTTCAAGTCGGGCATCTTCAGCGAGGAGGACGCGCAGTTCCTCCAGGTCTTCGCGCACCAGGCGGCGATCGCCGTCGACAACGCCCGCCTCTTCTCCTCCCTCCGCCAGAGCTACCAGCACTCGGAGCGGCTTCGCACCACCTTCGAGCGCTATGTGAACAAGCAGGTGATGGAGCGCGTCCTCAACGACCCCAAGGGCGACTTCCTGGCCGGCGAGCGGCTCAAGGTCACCATGCTCGCCTCCGACATCGCGGGTTTCTCGACGCTCTCGCAGGAGATGGAGGCTGAGGACCTGGTGGCCCTCCTCAACGTCTATTTCGCGCAGATGGTGGACATCGTCCTCGACAACGGCGGCAACATCGACAAGTTCCAGGGCGACGGCCTCCTGGTCGTCTTCGGCGCGCCGGTCCCGGTCGAGGACTCGGCCCAGCGCGCGGTCCGCGCCGCCTCCCAGATGCTGGAGGCGATCGCGGCCATGAACATCCCGCGAGCGAGGGTCGGCGACCCTCTGCTGGAGGTCGGGATCGGCCTCGACAGCGGCTACGTGGTCGGCGGCAATATCGGCTCCGAGCGCCGCCTCGAGTACACCCTGATCGGGGTTCCGGTGAACAACGCCGCCTACCTCTCGAAGCGGAGGCCGGCCGGCGCCTTCCTGAGCCAGAACACCTTCCGGCAGGTCGTCGACGGCATCCGGGCGACGACCCAGGAGCCGATGATCCTGAAGGGCGCCACCAAGGCGATGCCGATCTACCGGCTCGACCCCCCCGGCGAGGGGACCGCGGTCTAGGCGGGATCCGGCTCGGGGGCCGGCTTCTCCTTGGCTGAGTCCGTGCCGGCGTAGGTCCGGGCTCGGGCAGCGACGCCGGAGGGCGTGGTCTCCGACTTCAGCAAGTACTCGCGCGCGCCCAGCCGCAGGCCGCGCTCGATGAGCGGCGGCTCGCCGTAGTTGGAGAGGATCAGGACCGGGATGTGGCGGGTCCGATCGTCGCCCCGCATCGCCTCCAGGACCGTAATCCCGTCCATCTTCGGCAGCCGGACGTCGAGGAAGATCAGCTGCGGCTTCTGCTCGCGCGCGACCCGGAGGCCCTCCTCGCCGTCGGCGCAGACGGTGACGCGGTAGCCCTCCATCTCCAGCTTGAGCTTGTACATGCCGGAGACCGAGGGATCGTCCTCAACCAGCAGGATGTGCAGGGTTCCGCCACTCAGCATGCCGCCATTATCTACGTGCGGGGCCTCCACTTTTCAAGGAGTTCGAGGCAAGCGGCCGGCTCGGCTGTTGCGATCAGCCTGGACGAACAACCGCATAGCTTCGAGGCTCTCATCGGCGAGGTCGAACATATCGCGGCTCAGCTCCCAAACCGCAATGAAAGACCATGATTCGCTAGCGAAGGGCTGGCATCGTGGCGCTGGTGGGGGGGTGGGCCCGGACCGGGCTCGAGCCGGTCGCGTGGACGACGGGCTGCTCTGAGACGGTCGACCAGGGAGGGGCAAGGCGTCCACCTCGACCTTCAACTGACCCGGTCGCAATCAGGGCCCGTTTGATCTCGATTTCGGTGGTCGTATACTTGGCAAGCGCAGAAGTTGACAACCGCTATGTGGACCCGCGAAGCCCCGGGGGCGGAAGGGAGATGCGTGATCCGTAGCTTCGCTACGCCGTCACACCTTTGACCTCGCGTATCGAAGCCCAATGGACTGGCGTCCGCATCGAGCCCAAGCATCGGGCGATGCCGCGCCTCCTGATGGCCAGCCTCCATTGGCCAGTTGGAGTCCGGCTCATCGTCGTCATTGGCAGCGCTCTTCTCCATGCCGTGCTTCTCCTACTCCTGATCCAACCAGTGGGATACGGAGTAACCGTGCTCGCGGTGATACCGCTGGTTGCCAGCGCCTGGCTGTTCGGACTGAGGGGCGGTTTGATCATGGCGATCCTGATCATGGTGCCGACCGCTTACGTCGCCGGGGTACTTCTCTCGCCGCCGCAGCCGTTTGCTGCCCATTGGCCGAACTACGCGGCAGGTCTGCTGTTGGCGGGCGGTACCGTGGCGGCGCAGGCTCTGGTGCGCCGTCTCGACTGGGAGATTAGTACTCGAACGGAGGCCGAGCAGCAGCAACAGCTGGCGCAGAAACTGTTGGCACAGACGCACCGTCAGTTGCGGGCGGTCCTGGAAAAGGCCCCGGTGGTCCTCTTCGCTGTCGACAGCGCGGGCATCGTGACCCTGGCCGAGGGCCGGCTCGACGTCGTTCTAGGTGTGTCGCCGGTCGACCCGGTAGGGAGGCGCGCAAGCGAGATTCTCACCGACTTGCCGGAGCTGGCGCACCACCTTCGCCGCGGTCTCGAGGGTGCGAGTCACACTGGCGTGATCGAGGTCCGGGACGGAGCTGTCTATCTCGACATTACCTACACCCAGATCCAGGACGAGAGCGGCGTGGTCCTAGGTGTCGGCGGAACGATCGCCAATGTCACCGAGCGAGTTCGCAGCGCGCAGCTGGAGCGCGAAGGCGAGGTGAAGTCGCGGATCATGGCGACCATGAATCACGAGGTCCGCAGTCCGCTCACCGCGATCCTCGGTTTTGCCGAGCTGCTCAGCACCGAGCGCCGAGGGCCGCTCAATCTCGACCAGCGCCGCTACCTCGAGAACATCGAGACGGGCGGCCGCCATCTGCTCAGCCTCGTCAATGACTCCCTCGACCTCTCAAGAATGGAAGCGGGCATGATGGTGCTCGAGCCGGTCAAGCTCTCGGTGCGTCAGATGCTCCAGGAAGCGGTCGAGCAGGTGCAGCCGCTTGCCGAGGCGCGCGATATCCAGATCAACCTGGAGTGCAGCTCAAACGTGACCGTCCACGCCGACGCCAGGCGCCTATTACAGGTGGTGTGGAATCTGGTCACCAACGCGATCAAGTTCACGCCCATCGGAGGAAGCATCTGGTTGAGCGGCCAAGATGCCGGTGCGCTGACCAGGATCGAGGTCCGCGATTCGGGTCCGGGGATCCCCAGCAGTCATCTCGAAAGCATCTTCGAAGAGTTCATCCAGGTCGGAACAGCGGGCGAAGGAACGGGCCTGGGCCTTGCGATCACTCGACAATTGGTTGTGTTGATGGGGGGCAAGATCACTGTTGAGAGCCACCTCGGCCAAGGCACGTCGTTCACTCTGGACCTGCCTCCAGGCCGCGAGGCACCGGACGCGACGGGCGGCGGAAGAGTGTTTGCCGGCTCGCCTGAGCGCGCTTCACAGGACGAAGAGAGCGCAGATGCTCAGAACCCATAGCGGGTCGAGGAGGACGAGCGCCGAGCCGAGCACGAACAACGATGGAAACCTAGGCCGGCAGGACCCCCCGCCAAAGAGGCGAGACGACCGCGCGCGCGAGCGGCAGAGTCGGCTGCTACATCACGTCGGCCGCCAGACCCGGACCCCCCGACCGCGGACAGGTTCCAGGGGGAGCCCAGCACGGCCGCCACGGCCCGCAGGTGGCGCTGGCTGTGCCCCCGATTCAGGGTCGACGCCTTCCGCCGCTACGGCCTCCCCAGGCTGTACCACGTCGCCCTCGATGACGTCGGGCTGGACGAGGCGCTGAGGCGGACCGGAGATCTGAAGGGCCACCGTTCGCAGCATCCCCTGATAGTCCGCCGGGGACAGCTCGCCGCTGGCCACCAACTCCTCGGGTGACGGCAGATCGTCCAGCCGAACCCCGGACCCGGACCCAACCGGATCGAGGCCCTGTGGCGGGATGGAGCCCTCCATCCGGGAGATCGACAGCGTCAGCAGCCAAGCCTCGGCATAGAGCGACGCCCGGCCAGCACCGGGCAGAGCGGCCGCGATATCCCTCCAGACCGCCGACCGCATCTGCTCAAGCTCCTCGATCCGTGGCCCGGGCACCGGCCCGGTTCTCGTCGTGGAGTGTTTCGAGGAAGCGCCGCCGATCGTCCTTGATCGTTTCGCAGGTGATCGTCGCCAGACCGCGATCCCTGCACCACTGGTACACCGCCACCAGCGCCGTCGAGAGCGGCTGGAAGTAGAGCGTCCCGACCACCCCACCCGCTCCACGATCTCCGGATCGTCGCGCCAGGCGACAGTCCGCAAACGGCGGTTACTCGGGTGGGCTCGGCGGCGCATGGGGTGTCACTGCAGTAGGGTGCTACACCCTTAGCGCCCGTTCGGCCAGTTCGGCGGACAGCCGGCAATCTCGAAGGTGACCATCTAGTAGACCTCCGCCTTAATCACCCCTGGGCGCCGCTCGGGGTTGCTCGTGACCGCGGAGGCATCGCGAAGGCTTACCTGGCCAAGGGTGCGAGAGGGGGCCTTCACAGAACCGGCAACGCGGCTCGGCGCTGTCGTCTGCGCGTGCATGTGCACCCTCTATGAGGGAGGGTGCATTGCACACGTCACAATTGGCAGAACCTCCCGGGGAGACCGGCGGCGAAGCCACTTCGATGCCGACTCGGCGGCGCTCCGAGGGCGCCAAGCCCAAGCGCCGACGCTCCCCGCCTGTTAGATGAGCGGCATCTCGTAGGTCGCACTTCCCCCCTCGGGAGCCGTGGTTCGCAAGAGCCGCGGCTTCCATTCTTTTCTGGGTCCGGGGAGAGCCCCCCCAGTCGGGTGGGAATCGGGTAGGTGCCGGCGCAGGGATTCGAACCCTGGACCCTCGGCTTAAAAGGCCGCTGCTCTGACCAAACTGAGCTACACCGGCGGCACCGACCGCGAACCCTAACAGGGAAGAAAGGTACTGTTCCTTCCGGCATGGCGGCGGAAGCCGAGGTCGTCTGGGCGGCAGGCCGGGAGGTCGTCATCACCAACCCGGCGAAGGTCTTCTTCCCGGGCACCGGGCACACCAAGCTCGACCTCGTCAGGTACTACCTCGCGGTCGCCGAGGGCGCCCTGCGGGGCGTCTCCGGCCGGCCGATGGCGCTCAAGCGATTCGTCGAGGGCGCGGGAGGCCCGGCCTTCTTCCAGAAGCGGGCGCCCAGCAACCGGCCGGATTGGGTCGAGACGGTCGAGCTGTCATTTCCCTCCGGCCGGACCGCGGTCGAGGTCGTCGTCCACGACGCCGCCCAGCTGGCCTGGGTCGTCAACCTCGGCTGCATCGACCTCAACCCGCACCCGGTCCGGGCCGAGGACCTCGAGCACCCCGACGAGCTAAGGATCGACCTCGACCCGGTGCCCGGGGTCGAGTGGTCACAGGTCCGGGAGGTGGCGCTGGTGGTCCGCTCGGTGCTCGCCGACATGGGCCTGGCCGGCTGGCCGAAGAGCTCGGGATCCCGCGGCATCCACGTCTACTGCCGGATCGCGCCGCGCTGGACCTTTCCCGAGGTGCGCCGCGCGGCGGTGGCGCTGGCCCGCGAGGTGGAGCGGCGAGCGCCCGAGATCGCAACCTCGAAATGGTGGAAGGAGGAGCGCCACGGAGTCTTCCTCGACTACAACCAGAACGCCAAGGACCGGACCATCGCCTCGGCCTACTCGGTCCGGCCGACTGCCGACGCCCGCGTCTCCACCCCGCTGCGCTGGGAGGAGGTCGCGACCTGCGAGGCCTCCACCTTCACGATCGGCACCGTGCCCGCCCGCTTCGCCGAGATCGGCGACCCGGCCGCCGGCATCGCCGCGGCACCGGGCTCGCTCGACAAGCTGTTGGAGCTGGCGGCCGAGCACGAGGCGTCGGGCCTGCCGGACGCGCCCTGGCCGCCCCACTTCCCCAAGCAGGAGGGAGAGCCGCCGAGGGTCCAGCCCTCCCGCCGCAGGGCGGGCGAGGTGCCGCCGCCGGCGCCAGGAAAGAAGGTCGGCCCTACTGGCCGCCGCCGCACCACGGTGCCACTGGTCGAAATCGCCCGGGCGGCAACCGAGAGGGAGGCCCGGGAGGGCCTGGAGCGCTGGCGGGCCCGGCACGCCGAGATCTCGGCGCACCTCGCGCCGGCGGACGTCCTGGTGGATTCGATGCGCGGCCGGAGCTCGCTCTGGACCCGGATCCGCGTCAACCTGAGCCGGGTGCCGGAGGCGCAGCGCCCCCCGCAGGAACCGCTGGAGGTCGACTACGACCCCTGGGGGGGCTTCACCCCGCCGCCGCGAGGCGATCGCGGAGCCCGCTGAGGATCGGGTGGAGGTCCGCCGCCCCCTCCACCCTGCCGGTGTCGATCCCCCACTCCTCCTTCACCAGCAGGAACGGCTTCACCTGCTCGCCGCCGATCGAGCCGTGCCCGCCGACCTGGTGCTCGAAGTTGAACTCGCGGCCGTTCCGGTAGCCGCCGAAGATGACCATGTCGCCCGAGCGCTCGAAGGTGTTGAGGCGCTCCAGCTGCCGCGCCAGCAGCGCGGGGTCGTCGTCGTAGGCGGAGAGGAACTCCCGCGCGGCGGCGTCGCCCAGCGGCAGCCGGTCGCCGCCGTGCACCAGCAGGGCGCCGCCGAAGCGGTCGCGCAGGAGCACGAAGGCGATCCGCTCCAGGCTGGCGATGGCGTCGGCAAGGCCCGGCTGGAGGCGGTCCACCTCGTCGGCGCCGAGGCGGCCCGGGCGGTCGGTGAAGTAGAGGTGGGCCAGGCCGCCCGAGTAGGTCAGTGCGATGCGCCCTTCCACCGGCTCGCGCTGCGGACCGTGACGGCCGCCCTTGTACTCGGTGACGTCGTAGCCCGGTAGCCGGGCCGCTAGGAGCTCGCCGAGGGTGCGGCCGTCGCCGGCGCCGAAGGGAAGGCTCTCCACCTGGCCGTGGTCGGAGAGGATCACCAGCTCGTACTCGCTCGGGGTTCCTCGACGGCCCGTCCGGTGGGCGGCGATGTCCGCGATGGTGCGATCCACGTGCCTCAGCATGTCGAGGCAGTAGGGGTCCTCGGGGCCGAAGCCGTGGGCGGTCTCGTCGTAGGCGTAGAACCCCGCATAGATGGTGGCGAAGTCGCGGTCCATCGCCTGCTTCACGGCATAGCGCGCGACGTGGTGGAGGAAGATCTCCCCCAGCATGTCTGAGACCACGTAGGGCGCCGCCGCCGGGCGGCCGTGGACCAGGTCTCCGAGCGTGGCGGCGGTGGTCCTCCCCACCGCCCAGGCACCGTGGCGGAGCCAGTCACCGACCCGCGCCGGGCTGGCGAAGAAGGGCACGAGGATGCGGAGCGCGGAGTGCGACTCCTCGCTCCCCGCGTAGCGGGGCTCGTGGTAGGCGAGTCCGAAGGTGTCCTTGGCGCCCGCCGGGTAGCAGCTGCCGATCACTGCGCCGCCGCGGGTCAGGGGCTCGGCGCCCTGGAAGTAGCGGTCGGCCACCTTCTCGAAGCTGGAGCCGTGACCGAAGGCGACCAGCAGTCCCGTCTCCTTGTCCCACCAGCGATAGGAGGGGATCTCGCGGTTGTCCCCATAGAGGATGCCCGCCTGGCAGAAGGGGGTCGTCGAGGGGATGCCGCAGCGGTACTCCAGCGACCGGTAGCTCTCCTCCTCGATCAGCCGGGCGACCGCCGGCATCCGGCCGGCGTGCAACGCGCGGTCGAGAAAGGCGTGGCCGACCCCGTCCAGGTGAAGGATTACCAAGCCCTTGCCCACTCCTCCAACTTAGTCGCCCCAGCCGAGGACCTCGGCGAAGACCGGGATGTGGTCGGAGCCGGGCAGGTCGAGGCTCCAGGATTCATAGAGCAGCGATCGCTCGCTGCGGACGAAGATGGCATCCAGCTTCTGACGTGCAGGCATCCGGTGCCGGTGGGTCCACTTGATGTCGGTGGTCAGGTCCTCGAACCCCGCCAGGGCGGCAGCCGAGCGGAGTCGCGTCCACCGCGGGCGGGTGCCCATCTTGAAGGTGTTGAGGTCGCCGGCCAGGATGGTGATGTCGGCCGGCTCGCGGTTCTCGAGGTCGGCGAGGATGCGCTCGAACTGGTGCAGCTTGTGCTCGTAGCCGAACACGTCGAGGTGGGCGACGTAGACGCGGATCGCCTGGCCAGCGATCCAGCAGTCGAAGAAGAGCGCCATCCGCTGCTGGAGGCGGGTGACGCTGAGGAGCGCGCGTTCGGTCCGCGACATCGTGTGCTCGGCACGCTTGGGCAGCAGCAGAACGGACTGGTCGAGGATCCGGGCGCGGCGCGAGTTCCAGACCAGGGCGTTGGCCTGCACCCGGCCGTTGAGGAGATGGGTCTCGACCTGGTGGTGCCGGAAGTCGGGGCCCAGCGCGGTCGCAATCGCCTCGGCGTCCTCCCTACTGTCGTGCACCGACGCCTCCTGGAGCGCCAGCAGGTCGAGCGTCCGGAAGTCCTCCTCGGCGCCGATCGAACGGAGGATCGCGGGCAGCTCGAGGCCGAGGTGAAGGTTCCAGGTGCAGAGCTTGAGGCGAGGCGGCGAAGCGCTCGGCCGGGGACCCACGCTAGGCGTCGAGGATCGCTGAGGCGGAGCCGATGGCGGTGACGGTCCCCTCCGGTTTGGCGACCCAAGCCTGGCAGAGCGCCCGGCGGCGGGGCGCCTCGTCGACGATCTCGGTGATCGCGACGCGGGCCTGGACGGTCTCGCCGCCCCAGATGACGTTCACGATGCGGATGTCCAGGTGGCCGCCCCGGAACCAGCCGGCGCCGAAGCGGCGGGTCATCAGCGCCGAGACCAGGTTGGCGTTGAAGACGCCCTGCACGACCACCGCCGGGAAGCCCCACCGGCGGGCGATCTCGGGATTGGAGTGGTAGTTGTCGCGCCCGTCGGTCGCCGCGAGGCAGAGCTCGGGGGTCAAAAGGTGTGGCTCGCCCTCCACGACCTCGACCGCGCCGGCGTCCGCGGGAGCGAAACGCCGGTCGTGGCGGCGCTCGCGGGCGCCATCGACCACGAAGCCATCCGGCTGCCGGTTCAGGAACGACATGTGGGTGCGGCCGCGCGCGTGGGGACGACCCTCCAGACCGGCCAGCGTCACCTCGTTGACGATGACGTGCCGGTCCCGGCGCGGGTAGCGCTCGGCGATCACCGCCCGCGCCACGTACTGGGAGCCGGCGGGGATGGGCTCGTAGAGGTCCCACTCCTGCCGGCTGTGCAGCGCTCCGCGGACCTCCATCGGGTACCAGCCCCCGAACCGCCAGGGCTCGTGAGAGCCGATCAGCGCCGGCGCCACCGGGGCACCGAACGGGCTGGCGCCGCGGTACCAGGGGTTGTCGTCCTCGCAGCCGGCCGCGAAGCGCGCGATGAGGTCGGGCGTCACTTGGACCACGCGCTCGCCCAGGTACTTGCCGACCGCGATCTCGGCAAGGTCCACGCTGAGGTCGGCCGCGGTCGTCATCCCGCCGAATCGTAATAAGGTTTGGTTGCAGTGAAGGCGTGGGTCGTCCGGCAGCTGGGCCCGCCCGACTCGATGGTCCTGGAGGAGGTCGACGAGGGTCCTCCACCGCCTGACAGGGTGCGGATAAGGATCGAGTCGGCGGCCGTCAACTTTCCCGACGCGCTCCTCGTCGCGGGCACCTACCAGGTGAAGCCGGAGCTGCCCTTCGTGGTCGGGCTGGAGGTCGCTGGTACGGTGGCCGCCGCTCCTGACGGCGCCCAGGTCCAGCCGGGCGACCGGGTGCTGGCGCTGCTCCAGGCGGGTGGCGGGCTGACCGGCGGAGGCTTCGGCGAGCTGGTCGACGTCAGCCCGGCGACGGTGTTGCCGATCCCGGACCAGATGACCTTCGAGCACGCCTCGGCGCTGATGCTGACGTACCAGACCGGCTACTTCGGCCTCCACCGGCGAGCCCAGCTCAAAGCGGGCGAGGTGCTCCTGGTCCACGCCGGTGCCGGCGGCGTCGGCAGCGCCGCCATCCAGCTCGGCAAGGCCGCCGGCGCGCGGGTGGTGGCGACGGCCGGTTCTGACGTCAAGGTCGAGCTCTGCCGCCAGCTGGGAGCCGACCTCGCTGTCAACTACAAGGAAGGCGATTTCGTCGAGGCGGTGAAGCAGTTCACCGTCGGCGCCGGCGCCGACGTCATCTACGACCCGGTCGGCGGCGACGTCTACGACCGGTCGACCAAGTGCATCGCCTTCGAGGGCCGGCTGGTGGTCGTCGGCTTCAGCTCGGGGCGGATCCCGACGACGGCCGTCAACCATGCCCTGATCAAGAACTACTCGATCGTCGGCCTCCACTGGGGCCTCTACCGGCAGCGGGCGCCCGAGCTGGTGGCGGCGGCGACCAAAGAGCTCTTCCGACTCTACCTCGAGGGGAAGATCCGGCCCCACATCTCCGACCGCCGCCCGCTGGCCGAGGCTCCGATCGCGCTGGCCAGCGTCGCCGAAGGCCGGAGCACCGGCAAGGTCGTCATCCTTCCTCGGTCCTAGATGGCGGGCTGGTAGGCGGCGCAGATCATCCCGAAGTAGGTGGGGTGCTGGTAGGAGAGGAATTCGCCCCTCCACCCCTTCTCGATCGCGCCCGACAGCATCAGCATCTGCCACCAGCTGTCCGCGGCGGCCGCCCGGACCAGGTCGAGGTCGAAGTCGACCAGCTCCGCCAGCCGGTCGGCCCTGATGACCTCGACCACGCGGTCGTCGAAGACCTTCGACTCGGCCCGGAAGCCGTAGGGGCCCTCCGCCAGGTGACCGTGGCCTTGGTCACAGCTGGCGACCAGCGCCACCCGCTTGCCGCTGGCGGCTGCGGCCTCCGCGATGGCGCGCCCCGCCGCGACGTGCGCTTGAGGGGTGAGGTCGCGGGCCGGCGAGACGATCACGACCGGAACCGGGGGCTCGGCACGACCGCCCAGGTACCAGAGCGGGATGAGGACCGCCCAGTCCATCGGGTGCTCCGCCTCGTCGGGGTTGTTGCCACCGAAGCTGACGCCGACGACGGGGATGCCCGCCGACCGCAAACCCGCCCTGACGTGGGCGGCGAGGTCGCGGTCGACGGCGGCCTTGAGGCTGATCCCGGGCGCGCCCCAGTGGGCCAGGTCGCCGGCGGCGGAGCCCGCCGTGACCACCGCCATGGCTCCCTCGACGTGGACGTTGTGCGGCGTCAGCACGATGACCGCCTCCGGTCGCGACGCCTCGAATCGGCGCTGGAGCTCGACCATGGATTCCTGGGTCGGCCGCGCCTCGGCATCCTCGCCAGCGGCGACCGCTCCGGGGATTGCGGAGCTGCCATGCGGCGCGATGGCGGCGAAGACGAGGCCGCTCATGGGGGCATTATGTGCGGATGCCGAGTTCGAGAGCGCTGGTGCTGGGGGGCGGCGGCGTCACCGGCATCGCCTGGATGACGGGGCTCCTGACGGGGCTCGCGCAAGCCGGCGTCGACCTTACCAAGGCGGACCTGGTGGTCGGCACCTCGGCGGGGTCGGTGGTCGGGGCGCAGCTCCGCAGCGGCGTGCCGGTAGAGGCGCTCTACGAGAAGCAGCTGGAGGATCCGACCGGCGAGATCCCCGCCCGGATGGGCCTCGGCTTTTACCTCCGCTTCATCGGCCTCTCGATGCTGCCGGGAAACGAAAGCAATGTCCGCGCGCGTGTCGGACGAGCTTCGCTGCGGGCGAAGACTGTGCCCGAGTCGGAGCGGATCGACGCGATCCGGACCCGGCTCCCTACCCTCGACTGGCCCGAGGGCCGGCTCCTGGTGACGACCGTCGACGCCGAGACGGGCGAGGCGGTCGTCCTCGACCGGGACGGGGACGCGACCCTGCTGGAGGCGGTGGCGGCGAGCTGTGCGGTGCCGATCGTCTGGCCGCCGATCACGATCAAGGGCCGGCGGTACGTCGACGGCGGCGTCCGCTCGATCACCAACGCCGACCTCGCGACGGGCTGCGAGCGGGTGCTGGTGCTGGCGCCCGCCACCTACGCGCTCCGGCGCAGCGGCCGGATCTCCAGCCAGCTCGCCTCCCTGGGCCCGGCTGTCCGATCTCTGGTGGTGAGCCCTGACGCCGAATCGCGGCGGGCGATCGGAAACAATGTTCTCGACCCCGCCCGCCGCCCCGCCTCGGCGCGCGCCGGCCGCGCCCAAGCCGCCGGCGAGGCGAGGGCGGTGGCAGACCTCTGGAACTAGAAAAGGAGTCAGCGATGGCCGAGGACCGTGACGACCTCCTGCGTCACTACCGCCAGATGGGCGACGAACTGCTGGCCGCGATCGACGGGCTCAGCGACGAGCAGATGAGCGAGCGGTCGATCGACGGCTGGTCGGTGATCGACCACCTCGCCCACCTCACCCTCTGGGACGAGGCGCGGGCGACCGAGGTGGCGCGGATCTCGGCCGGTCACGAGTCCGCCTATCGGATGAGCGAGGAGCAGGATGCGGCCTACAACGGCCTCGGCTTCGACCTCCGCCGCGGCTGGTCGCCCGCGCAGGCCCGCTGGGAGCTCGAGACCACGAGGGCGCGGCTGCTGGAGGCGATCGCAGCTGCCACGCCGCGGGCCTTCGACCCTTCGCACTACGGCGAGGCCAGCCTGCGCAGCACCCACGTGGGTCAGCACGCCAAATGGATTAGGAGCTGGCGGGAGCAACAGGGAATCTGACCAGGGCCCATAGAACGGCGACGCGGGGCCGCCCGTAAGCGGTGGCTCGAGTTTGGGCGGAGGCTGTGGCGGGTAAGAACTAACGTGATCGCCTAATCGGGCGATATCTTGCGGCTGGTCGCCACCTTTCTCGAACAGGCCATCGCTTGGTCTGCAACGTTCGAGGGAAAAGGAAAACCACGTGACCAGTAACGGCACCATCAAGAAGCTCGTCTCCGACCGCGGCTTCGGATTCATCGCGGCCGACGACGGCAAGGAGTACTTCTTCCACCGTGACGGCGTCGAGAACTTCGACAGCCTGAACGGCGGCGAGAAGGTCACCTTCGAGGTCGAGGCGAGCCCCAAGGGCCCGCGCGCGAAGCTCGTCAGACTCGCCTAGTTCGGATTCCAGGTAGCCGGCGCCGTCTCCGCGCTAGGGCGCGGGGCGGCGTCGCCTCGTATTCAGAAGGAGAAGCGAATGGCACAGGCAAGAGGAGCCCGGGCGATCCTGATCGACGCCGACGCGGTGACCGGACCCCGAAACCGCGAGAGCCTGGTCAGCCAGGGCTACACCGTCTCGATCGTCTCCGACCTCGCCGGCGCCGCCCAGTCGGCCCGCCTGGCCGCACCGGGCGTCATCTTCGTCAGCAGCATGCTGGGAGGCGAGAATGCCTCGCAGCTCATCCACGGCCTCAAGAGCGAAGACGCGACCCGGCACGTCCCGATCCAATTCCTCGACCTACCGACCGGCACCCGCGCGCCCGCCAAGGGCCTGAACTCGGTCGGCCGCAGCAACTGGTAGAAGGGGGCAGGCCGGGCGCCCGGACCAGCTCAAGCCCCCAAGGCTCAGGACTGGTAGCTCAGGCAGGACGCTATTCGAACCGACTGGACCCGATCACTGATCTCGGGAATCACCATCATCCGGACCCACCACCCAGTCCAGATGAGACAGTCGACGACGCAGGGCGTGGTCGGCGGTAATGAGGTTTGAACCAGTGCGTTCCGCCAGGGCCACATAGATCATGTCGTACACCGGATGGTTGTCATAGCGACGGGCAAGCTCCCAACCCCTGAGCAGGTCGCGGCGATCGTCCGCGAGCCGGATCGGGATCTGCAGGAGCAGCGCATGGGCCGAGTCAGCGGCAGCTCCGCTCCATCGTTGGCGACGGATCCCACTGACCAGCGCGTTCGAAGCCTCCTCCAGCAGGACTCGCGGCGCCAGTAGTTCCTCTCGTTTGGCGGCAAGTTGCTTGAACAGACCAAGAGCGGGTGAAGAGTTATCCCCTTCGGGGGAGATCCACTCGATCACGACACTTGCATCAACGACGGACATCGAGATGGTCCTCCCTCTCTCGACGTGCTTCCAGGACGAGGTCGCTCGCCGACCGACCCCCGGTGTCGGGCCGGTTCAACACTCGCTGTGCGAGCTCACCCCATTCCTGCAGCGTCAGACGGCTTTGAGCAGGCGCGGCAGCGGCCAATCCTTCGATGTCCTTCCTCGCCACCAAGAGATTGCGGCCACTCTTGCGCGCCTTGAGGCGACCAACCCAGACCCACCGCCGAACCGTTTCGGGCGACCGATTGACCAACGCCGCGGCATCGTTGATGGTCAGCTCGTCCTGCGCTTTCACGGCGACATTCTACTACACGTTAGGACATGTTGTAGAAGTAGCCCCGGCGGGATTCGAACCCGCGATCTCAGCCTCGCCGGGCGCGCGCAGGGCGCCCCGATCAGATCAAGCCCTCCAAGGCTGAGGACTGGTAGCCCCGGCGGGATTCGGGCCTACAACCAGGTGCCACGCCTTCGAGTTCGTTTCGGCTTGGAAATACGGCTCATAAAATCGAGGATTAGGTACCACTCGCAATCGCCCCTGGGTCATCGTCGAGTGCCGTCGCACCTTTGCCTCAACGACTCGGGAGCCAAGTATCGTGAAGGCGTCCACCAAGATCATCAGCATCCAGTCCTTGGCGATTGGCGCACTGCATATGAGATCGTGCCAATGAATGCGTTTGCGGCAAGGACCACATCCAGCGTTGAGAAAGCTCAAGCCAAGGTCCCAGTGCGCCCTAATGATCTGGGAGCTACCTCCAAGGTGTCGCCCAGATCCTGTCAGCCGTGCACGTTAAAGCACCAGACTCATATTCAGAGCGGTCATAAAAGTCGTCAGCCAGCGACTCCTACCGACCCGGAACGATGAGATTGCTTGACCAGCAAACGACGCGGGTCGAGTACCAGCTGGCTGGTCGATGGCGCTCGATCGCCTTTCGGAGCCGAAAAGTGAGGGCCGCCCGGGTGGGCGGCCCCTCATTTCAGTTCTGCTTTGCGGCTACTGGATGTAGCCGAGGATGTCGATGATGATTTGGCAGGTGCCGCTCGTGGCCGCCGTGTAGACGGAGACGGCGCCGCCGGTGCCGAGGCCGACCATGAACGAGTTGGCGATGGCGCCCTGTCCGACCTGGAAGTTGATGTTGGACGGACCCACGGCCGGGTTGAACGTGAAACCGGCCGGGAAGATGGCGAGGTAGCCGCCCGCCGTGTAGCCGGTGGCGGTCAGGTTGCCGAAGACGGCGACCGCATCTGGCGGGATCGCCGAGGCGGCGGTGCCGGCGCCGGCCACGGTCCACGTGGTTGTGTTGCCGTTGGCCTTGGCACCCCCCTGGCCGCCGACGCCGGTGCGGGTGTCCACCAGCCGGAAGGGTTTGTAGACGCCGCCGGTGCCGTCGGCGGTGTCGAAGCGGACCGCGTTGATTCGCTTCCAGCGCTGGGTGGTGGTGGCCGAGGCGGAGTCGGCGCGGGAAGCCCAGATCGAGCCATCGTTGCCGCGGACGAACTCGTGCTCGAAGTAGGTCGCGCCGATCGAGCTGTGAACTGCGAAGGCCGGGGCGAAGTTGGGCCCGGTGCGGCCGACGTCGGTGCGGCCGATCATGCCGAGTCGCCCGGAGCCGGTCGGGCCGCCGAGAGCGGGAAAGCCGAGCTGGAGATCGTAGCCGGTGGCTGAGTAGAACATTCCCGCCGGGCCAGAGCTCGACGTGCCCGTCACGCCCGAGCCGCTGCTCGAGTTGCCGTGGACACCGGTGCCGGCGCCACTCTTACTGGCGCCGATGAGGCCGATTTCGCTGGCCGTCGCGCCGCTGTTGTTGCCGACGCCGGTGACACCCGCGTAGCCGACGCCATGGATGCCGGCGTTGGGCCCGTAACTGCCGGTGCTGGAGACCGAGGAAGAGATCGACGTTGTCCCCGTCCCGCTGAAGACCCCGTCCACGGTGACGGTGTCGCCGCTCGCCGCGAGGGCCGGCACCGCCGAGGCGGCGGTCGCGCCCGCGGCGCCTACGATCGCCGCCCCGGCCAGGCGGAGGAGCCCGCGCCGGTCGGTCTTCTTGGCCGTCATAGCGGCGCCTTCGTCTACCAAGGCCCGGAGCTCGTCGAGCGCCGGATCCTCGCGCGTAATCGTCTTCTTGCCCACAGCCTGTCTCCTTTCTATGCTTCCGTTCACTTCGTCTTGTGAAGCGCCGGGTTGACCGGCGCCTGGCTCGGGTGCTTGCGCTTCGATAACAGCTTCTCGAAGTCCGCGACCGTCTTCGGGGTGGGGATCTTCTTGTTGAGCGGCGCCGACGCGTTGGGCTTCGTGCGCCTGGACAGCAGCTTCTCGAAGTCTGCGACCGTCCTCGGGATGGGGATCTTCCCGTTCAGCGGTGCCGATGGTTTCGGCCCCTTGCGCGCAGCCTGGGCGGCCTCGATTGACGCTGCCGTCCAGGGCTGAGGAGTCGCCGGATTGGCCAATTGACCACCCTCCTAACGGGAACCCGTCCCAACGAAACCGCGCCATCCTAACAGAGCGATTGACACCTGAGAAGGGTGTCCAGCGGTCCGCTATGCGGAGCCGCCGGAGTCCACCCGCGGCGAGCCTCCGACCGCGACCATCGTCCGGCGTCCACCGGGCAGGATGGCGCGGTAGCGGGCGATCATCCGGAGCCACCGGGGCCGGTCGAAGGAGTAGACCAGCAGGTCGCGGAAGGCGCCTGCCACGTACACGTGCTCGGCCATCCGCACCGAGGGCTCCAGGTGGACCTTGCGGAAGATCCCATGCATGGCGCGGTTGAAGTCGAGCACCTCGGCGCTGACCCGGCGGGCGCCGCCGTCGAAGAGCCGGCTGATGTAAATGGCACTCGCCTCCATTCCGTAGCCCGCCCGCGCCCGCCCGGGGTCCAAGTAGATGAGGAAGACTGCGTTCGCGCCCGGCAGCCAGTGGTTCTCGACGATGCCGACCGGCCGCCGGTTGCTTCGCTCCAGCACCAGCATGGCGGGAACCGGCGACTCCTCCGGGCCCGTGGGGCTGCCCATCTCGGGGGTCAGGAGGCGCAGCGCGACAAGGCGCGCTACCTCCCTCTCGGGCGCCTCGACGAGGGGCGCCAGCTCGACCCAGCTACCGGCCAGCGGCATGGCTATAGGGCGAGGCGTGGCTCATTCTCCTGGCACCAGCGATCGAAGTCGCGGCGAAGAAGCCCGTAGCAGAGCAGGTCGAGCGCCCGGCCACCGATCAGTGCCTGGCCTGCCAGCCGGCCCTCGCAGGTGAACCCGGCGGCCCGCAACAGCCGTTCTTGGCCAGCGGTGCCGGGGACCGCGGGGAACTGCGCGTAGACGCGGTGCAGCGGCAGCGACCAGAACAGGTGGCGGACGTAGACCGCCAGCGCCGCGCCAGCCCCGGCCGGCCGGGCGAAG
Organism: Candidatus Dormiibacterota bacterium; assembly: GCA_035535055.1. Classification (GTDB taxonomy): domain Bacteria; phylum Chloroflexota; class Dormibacteria; order Dormibacterales; family Dormibacteraceae; genus UBA6019. The sequence continues at coordinate 37,591 of DATLQT010000047.1, forward strand.
AGGCAGGCCAGCTGCAGGTTCTGGGCCTGCTGATTGCGGTTGCGTGTGGCGGCCGCGCCCACCACCCGAGGGCCGCGGGTGCAGAGCATCGCGTGGCGCAGGCCGGGGCGGTTGAGGGCTGCACCGATGGCGGCCTCGCTGAGCGGCAGCCCGTAGGCGAGGTCGGCGTGGGAGGCGGCGACGAGCTGCGCGAGCTCGGCGGCGTCATCGGGGGATGCCTCTCGCCAGCGGAGGCCATCCAGCTCCAGTACCGGCGGCGACGCCCGAGCGCCGTCGATCACCGCGCCAGGCGTACCGGCAGGCGACGCAGGCCTCGCAGGGTCACGGTCGGGTTCCACTCCGGGTCACCATCCGCCTCGATCCCAGCCAGGAGCGGGGCCAGGCGGCCGAGTCCGGCGGTGGCGACCGCTGCGGCGAATGGGCGAGCGAGGCACTCGTGCGGGCCGCCACCGAAGCCGAGGTGGGGCGGCCCCTGGCGATCGAGGCGCAGCGAGTCGGGCTCGGGAAAGACCGCGGGGTCGCGGTTGGCGGCGGCAAGGAGCAGGACCGCCAGCTCGCCGGCCTCGATCGCCGACCCCCCGATCGACTGGCGCTGGATAGCGGAGCGGGCGGTCAGGTGCCAGGGGCCGTCCAGCCGGGCGGCCTCCTCGACGACCGGCCCGGCCAGGCCAGGGTCCGCGGCTAGGCGCTCACGGACCGCCTGGTCGCGGAGCAGCGCCAGCAGCGCGTTGCCGATCAGTGCTGAGGTGGTCTCCACCGCCAGCACGAAGAGGACGCCAAGGTCGGCGGCCGCCTGCCAGGAGCCGATCTCCGAGCGAGCCATCACGTCCACCGGTCCATCGCCGTCTTCGCGTCTGGCTGCGTCGAGCCGCCCGAGCCAGTACTCGGCGAGCGCCGCGGCGGCGGCGGCGGCACTGGCCACGCCTGCCGCCCGGATCCCCGGATCGAGACCGGCAACCAGGTCCCTCGACCAGCGCTGGAGCGAGATGCGGTCGGCGGCGGCGACTCCGAAGGTGTCGGCGACGGCGACCAACCCGAGGGGAACACTGAAGTCGCGCGCCAGGTCGGCCGTCGGCTCCCGCTCCTCGATCAGGGCCAGCAGCCGGCCGGCGACCTCCGCAGCCCTCTCGCCGATCTTCGCGGCGGGTCGGCGGAGCGCGCGCTCGACCACCTCCCGACGGGCGGCCAGGGCTGGCGGGTCGGCGAAGAGCAGGCTCGCTCGGAGCAGCCGCACGGTCGGATCGACCGGGTCGCCCTCGGCACGCTGCGGCTCCAGGAGGGCTCCGGCGTCGTGGCTCCACCCATCACCGTCGAGCACCTGCCGGCAATCCTCGTAGCGCGTCAGGACCCAGAACCCGGCGGGGCTCAGGTGGACCGGCTCCACGCTCCGCATGTACTGATAGACGGGGTAGGGGTCGGGCCGCGCCCGGACATCGAAGGGATTGACCGGGAGCAGCGATCCGCGGCGCTGCATGATGGCCGCTGATGTTAGTCGAAACGGACGGGCGCCCGGTTAACATGGCTCCCCTCATGGACGCCCGCGCCGATCCCAAGCGACCCATCAGGGCGATCTTCGTGGTCGGATCACCCCGGACCGGCACCACCATGCTGGGCAACTACCTAGGCTCGGCGGCGTCGGTCTGCAACACCGGCGAGTACCGCGCGCTCTACCTCGCCTACGGCGCCCTTCCCTTCCAGCTCGGAGGCCAGTTGGGCGGCCAGGTCGGCGGCTTGGTGCTGACGCCGCCGGGCTGGGAAGCGGCGCAGACCCGTTATGCCCATGAGGTGCAGCGCCACGCCGTCGAGTTCGTGACTCGAACTGCCCGCGAAATGGGTAAGAGCTCCTTCTGCGACTCCTCGCCGCGCAACCTGTTGATCGCCGGCAAACTCGATGAGCTCTTCCCCGATGCGCTCTTCGTGCTCGCGCTGCGCCACTACTCGGGCACGGTCCAGAGCCTGCTCCGGCTGGGCTCGATCCGACTCCTGCCCGGCAACGAGCCTGGAATCGACTGGTTCAACCCCACCGCGGTCGCCGCCGCTGCCATCTGGAGCCGCCACTACCAGTCGGCGGCGGTGCTGCCACCCGAGCGGACCGTAGCCTTCGGGTACGACGCCTTCTGCGCCGAACCTGCGCCGGTGCTGGCTCGCTTCAAGGTGGCGCTGGCGGACCATGGCTTCCCGGTGAATGAGCTCGACGACTCGGTCTTCGCCGTCTCCCACGCCACCCTGCCGGGCCAGACCCGGATGACCGTCGGGAGCGCGCAGACCGGGCTGGCACCGATCCCGAGCCACGACGCAGAGTCCTGGACGCCCCTCCTCGAGGCGGACGTCAGGCCGGTGGTGCAGGTGGCCGACGAGGTGCTCCGGCTCTCCTACCCCGACGACTACCGGGAGCCGGCCGGGTACCCCGGCTCGGAGGCTCTGCTGGCAGCCGCGCAAGCCGCTCCCGGACCCAGCCGCCGAGCGGCCGTGGGCGCACCCCCATCCGCTCGGCGATCAGCTCGTCGGTCCGCGCCTGGAGCTCAGCCAGTTGCAGGAGGGCCGCCCGCAACTCCGCGGCCTCCGGGTGGGCATAGGTCAGCTCGAGGCCCTCGAGCCACGGGGAGCTGACGCCGAGACCGCCCGCGACCACGTTGGCGTAGCCGGCATAGTCGACCCCGTGGGCCGCGCCCCAGCAGCTCACAAGCGCTTGCCGGCTGGGGTTCAGGAGCTCCGCCGCCAGCACCAACCGGCCGCGCTCATAGGCCTTGGCGGCGTCGGCCAGGGCGTGCCAGGAGAGAAAAGACCACCGTTCGACCTGGACGGGCGCGGTGAGCCGCTCGGGATGGTCGGTCCTCATCACCAATCGGTCGGGATCGTGGAGCGTCCTGCCGTCCGGCCCGGAGCCGAGCCGGCCGTCGGCGGGCAGGGCCAGAAGGTCGACCTGGATGCCGGAGTCGAGTTGCGCCCAGGCCCTCAACATCCGGGGGTCGTGGGGCGAGGGCAAGAGCTCGATGTGGGAGTCCACGATCGGGCCGAGCCCGGCGATCATGCCTTGGATCAGGACCGCGGCCGCCTCCCACCCCTCCGCCTCCAACAGCACGCCGAGGTCGAGGTCGGAGTGCCGGTCGGCCTCGCCGCGGCCGACCGATCCCTGCACCTGGAGGGCCCGGATCCGGCCGTCGGCGCGAGCGGCGGCGATCAGTGCCCGGAGTACCCGGCCATGTTCGGTCAGGTCGGCCGGCAGCCGATCGAGCCAGGCGGAGGAGTCATTCACCGTCGGAGTGGGTGCTACGCCTTCCTCCCCTCGAGCACGGACAGGATCTTGCTTTGCTTTCGAGGATCTTCAGCTGCTGGACGTTCACAGTGTGAAGCGCCGTCAGGGCCTCGCGTTGGGCCTTGGCGCGGACGTCCTGAGCGGCCCAGATCACGGTCTGGCGGACGATGTTGATCGGAAGCTGGATCAGCTGGAAGAAGGTTTGCGATCTGGGCGATGATCGCCTGGACGTTCCCGCTGGCCAGCACCGCGGGCAGGGAGATTGGGGCCAGGATGGCGAAAAGGGTAGGCGGCCCACATCGTCCCGACGCGGCGCGCGCTGGCACTCGGCAGCCGGCTGTTGAACTCACTGAGGGCGCTCGACCGGTGGATGACGCGGCGGACATCGATACTTTTGGTGAGGCGCAGCCGGTGCTGCGTCGGCTGTTCGGTGGCCGCTCGGACCGCGACCGGGTGGCGCGCACGTCATCTCGGTTAGCAACCCCCTCGCTGGTCAACGCAACTTCCTCCTGGCCAACTGGCGCCGGCTTGGAGTTGACAGTTTCGCAGCCCGGCGGGGGTTGAGCTCAACCTGATTAGCCACGAGCGGGGACCGAGGTGGACCTACCTAACCGAGCTGGTGGTGCGGACAGGTCCCACCCTTGAGCAGGCGCTCGCGGACAGCGCGGCCGCCGGCCTGCCCGCGACCAACGTGGCGCCCAACCAGTGCACGCCTCCTGGGGCTGCTGGTCTTAGAAGCGTCTATCAACGCCGCGAGTGCGGTCACTCAGGAAAGTTTCGACCGCTCCGCTTTGGGTGACGTCATCTATACGGTGCTCGTCGCCGCTCATCAGATGGAGCTCGAGTTGACGGAGGAGAAGATCAGGCGGCCAAGCGGTACGCAGCAGGCCGAGGCGAGATAGTCGGCGCTGTGTCCGCGACTACCTCCGAACTTCCAACGAGGACGATGGCTCGGTCACCATCGACGCAACCACGGCCCCAATCATCAGGCGCATCTTCTCTGAGTACGCGAGAGGACAGGTCAGTACGCGGGGCATCGCGCGCCGACTCGACGCCGACGGCATCCATCCGAGCGTCCGTTAGGGATGGCGCGCGGATACCGTCGCCTAGGTTCTCGGTAAGGTTCGAGAACGGAAGCCGCCGAGGGCTACTGGCGGCCGTCTGCGATGGCTTCGAGGTCGAGGGTGGCGCACTCATGGGCGCCACGCTGAAAGGCCAAAATGGCGAGCTTTGCCGCTCCTCTCGAAAAATATCGTGGGTGTAGCCCAAGCGGGACGCTATTCGAACCGCCTCGATGAACTCACAGCCTTGATTGGCCGCGCCAAGATATGCCCTTGGCTTCATATGCCATAGGCGTCATATTCATATAGCCGGGATGGCCTGGGACGTCGAGTACACAGACGAATTTCAGAAGTGGTACCACGCGATCTCCGAGGAGGAGCAGGAACGAGTAAGGGCGGCTGTCGGGCTGCTGGAGGAGCGTGGGCCGGCCCTCGGGCGGCCTCTCGTCGACACCTTGACCCAAACTTGAAGGAGCTCCGGCCTCCGTCGTCGACCATCCGGATTCTGTTCGTCTTTGGACCGATCCAGGCCGCGATCCTTCTCCTCGGCGGCGACAAGGCTGGCGCGTGGGACGAATGGTATCGCCGCGAGATCCCGCTCGCGGAGAAGCTGTACGCCGGTTACCTCGATGAACTCAAGCAGGAGGGGCTGATCTGAATGGCTCGAAAGAAATTCCGCGATCTTGTAGCTCCCATTGACTCGGACCTTGTGCGACGGGCCCGCGTTGCCCAGTTCCGCGCCGAAATGCTGCACGACCTGTCGTTGGCTGATCTCCGCCGTGCCAGGCAACTCACGCAGGATGAACTGGCAACGGCACTCGAGCTCGACCAGTCTGCCGTATCCAAGCTCGAGCATCGAACCGATCTCTACCTATCGACGCTCAGACGATTCGTAGAGGCGATGGGCGGCACGCTCGGACTTCGCGTTCGATTTCCCGATGGAGCGGAAGCGTCAATTGCCGCCGGACTCGAGGAACTGGACGAGCCCGCCGAGGCGAGTCACGCGGTAACCGCGGCGCACTGATCCCACGTCGTCGCGACTCCCGGCCTGGCCAATGGCCGGGCTCGACGTCGTTGCGGTGGCGGCTAGCTCGTCCAACTCCAGGACCCCGAGGATTTGCCTGACCGCATCGCCAGCCCTTGGGTCGATCCCACCCGTCCCTTCGATCCGGAGGCCGAACCCATTGTTGTGGTGGAGGAACACGATCATGTACCCGTGAACCCCCCGCGGGGGATTGCGGAATCACGGCGGCGCCCGTCGACTGCGTGAGCGCGGCGGTGTATTCGAAGTAAGCAGCTTTGGTGCCTACCGCGGGGCACTCTCCCGGGTCTCCGATAACCGCCACGTTGTACTCCGGATGACCGTTTGCTGGGGCCGGCTGGTACCAGTCACGCAGAGGTACCGTCGGATCCGGGGAAATTGTCAATAGTTGTGGATTGACCGGCGGTGATCACGCGGCGTTCCTCTGGTCTTCGCGCTCGACTTTGATCCCGTCCACAAAGGTCGCGCCAGCGCGAACGAGCGCGACTAGGTGGGGTGCATTGACGCAGCGCCAGCGAGCCTGGGCGGCGTCGAGGAGCTTGTAAGCCATGGCCAACCCGGCCGCCCGACTGCCGGCACCCTTGGTCTTGTGGGTGCGCAGCCGGACGGTGGCA
>DATLQT010000048.1:0-5000 GCA_035535055.1 Candidatus Dormiibacterota bacterium
TCTTGCTCGAGGCCGAGCAGGTCGGCATCGCCTCCTTCGACGAGCTCAACGACCGCTTTCTGGCCTGGCTGGAGCGCTATCTGAACGTCCGCGTCCACTCCGGCACCGGCGAGTCCCCGCGCGAGCGCTACGCCAAGGGCACCTTCCGCCAGGCCGAACCTGAGCTTCTCCGCCAGGCCTTCCTGTGGTCGGCGCGCAGACGCGTCGCCAAGACCGCGACCCTGAGCTTCCAGGGCAACGAGTACCAGGTCGACCCGGCACTCTGCGGTCGTCAGGTCGAACTCCGCTACCGGCCCGAGGACCTGGCCCAGCTCGAGGTCTGGTTCCAGGAGCGCCAGTACGGCTTCGCCACACCCCTGGTCATCGAACGCCACGTCCACCCCATGGCCCCGCCGCCACCGCGGCCGGCCCTGCTGCCGACCGACATCGACTATCTCGGCCAGGTCCTCTTCGACCACGACGTCGAGCAGACCGGCTCCATCGATTACCGCGACCTCATCCAGCCCGAGGAGGACGACCAATGACCGCCCGCGCACCCTGGCTCACCCATTTCGGCTTCACCCGGACGCCGTTCTCCAAGTCGCTGGCGCCGGCTGAACTCTTCTCCAGGCCGCCCCACCAGGAGGCCGTCGCCCGCATCCTCCACTGCGTCAACGAGTCCGCGCTCGGGGTGGTCACCGGCGAGGTCGGCGCCGGCAAGACCGTGGCTGCGCGAGCCGCGCGGGCCAGCCTCGACCCCTCCCGCTACCAGGTGATCTACATCGCCAACCCGGCCTTCGGGACGCGTGGGCTGTACGTCACTGTGGTGCGCGCGCTCGGCGCCACGCCGCGTTTCTTCAAGGCCGAGGTCATGGCCCAGGCTCAGGAACTCCTCGAGGCCGAAGAGGCCGAGCGGCACCGCCGCGTCGTCATCGTCGTCGACGAGGCCCATCTGCTCCAGCCCGCCCAACTCGAGGAGCTCCGACTCCTCACCAATCTCGACATGGACAGCCGCAGCCCCTTCGCCGGCATCCTCCTCGGCCAGCCGACGCTCGCCCGGCAGCTGCGCCTCGGGGTGTTCGCGGCCTTGGACCAGCGGATTGCGACTCGCTTCCACATCCCGCCCATGGACCTCGGTGACGCCACCCTCTATCTGCGCCACCATCTCGCTCTCGCCGGTCGCTCCGACCAGCTCTTCGCCGACGACGCTCTCGCCCGACTCCAGCGCCACTCCAACGGCATTCCGCGTGCGCTCAACAACGTCGCCGTCTCCGCCCTCATCGCCGCTGCCGCCGACGGCAAGGAACTCGTCGACGACGCCTGCGCGAAGAAGGCGGTCGCCGAACAGACCCGGGAATGACCTTCGGCGACCCGCCGCCGTGGGCATTTGAGATCTGTCCGGGCTGCGGCCGCGACGTACTCCTCGAAACCTACGATCTCAGCTGTCCCGGCGACGACTCACACCCTCGCTTCGCGGTGGCCTGGATCTGCAACGACTGCGACGCCGTCCTGCACACCCTCGGTCTCTTCACGGCTTGGGCGGCGGCGACCTACGCCCGCCAGGCCGAGCTCGATCTACGCGGCTTTCGCTACCTCGCCGAACACCGTGGTCACGCCGACCCCGTCGTCACCACGGAATCCCGCCAACCTGGCATCAAATAGCGCCGCCGTTAACACTTGGCCGCCCATCGCTCTCGCCGCGGGGCTGCCTTGGCGCTGCTGCTGGCGTCCGCCCTGCTACTGCTCGCCTACTCGGTGATCACCGGCTCCTCGATCGGACGCTTTGTGGTGCTGCTGCCACTGCTGGAGATCAGCTACGCCGTTTCGATGGGCCGCGGCCGGCCGGCGGTCGCTGCCCCCTGGTCGGCTCAGTGGTGCTCTACGAGCTCTGCTCATGGCTGTTGACCCCGCTGGTCTGGCCTTTTGGCTACCTCCTCGGGTTCTGGGCAGTGCCGATCTACCTGGTGCTGGCGTTGGGTGGCTTGGGCTGGTCGTGGCTGAATCCGCCCATGAGCAGGACTCAGCCTTCGCCTGCGAGATAGCCCAGGGCCCCTATGGGGCCAGCGATCAGACGTTACCGATTTGCCCTTCAGGCGTGCCAAGGCCTTTCGTGTGGCTCTAAAACCTCGATCAAAAGGAGTATTGATCCACCCCCCACTCATTCGGCCTGCGCGGAGACGCCAGCTAGATGAGTTCTGGAAGCTTCGGCGCCCGGCCGGCGAGGATGTCCTCGAACCGGCTGACGATATCGCCCCCTTCATCTCCGGGTGGGTGAGCACATAGAACCTCCCTTCCCGGATCGCCTCGACGACTTGGCCGGCGATGGCGGCCGGTTCGGCGCCGGTCTCCACCAGGTGCCGGATCATCTGCTCGGCCGCCTCCAGCTCGGGCGTCATCGGGCTCGGGGGCCCGGCGCCGGCCGGCCGGTTGCGGGAGGCGTCGTTGATCCGGGTCCGGACCCAGCCAGGGCAGAGCACCGACACGCCTGGTCGGCGCCGCGCATCGCCAGGCTCAGGTGGAGTGACTCGCTGAGCCCGACGACGGCCTGCTTGGTGACCGAGTAGGAGCCGAGCACGCCGGCGACCAGGCCGGCGACGGAGGCGGTGTTGACGACGTGAGCCTCCTCTGTTCCAGGAGCACGGGGACGAAGCTGCGGAGGCCGTTGACGACGCCCAGGAGGTTGACGCGCGAGAATCCAGTTCCAGTCCTCCGGGCTCGCCTCCCAAACCATCCCCGGGGAAGCCACACCGGCGTTGTTACAGAGGACGTGGACGGCGTCGAGGCGCGGTCGCGGAGGTGGTCGAGCGCCGCCGGCAGGACGACGTCGGTCTCCACGGCCAGCACCTGCGCCCCGCCCTTGCGAAGCCTCCCTTCCGCCTCCTCCAGCGCATCCGCCTGGACGTCGGCGACGACCACCTTCATCCCCTCGGCCGCGAAGGCTCGGCCATCGCGTAGCCGATGCCGCTGGCGCCTCCGGTGATCACGGCGACCCTGCGTCTCAAGGTCTGCATCCCACAATTAGTCTGATGAGCGGCGGCCACAGCCATGGGACGGGGGCCTACGACGACCGCGACGCGGTGCGGGCGGTCGTCGTCAGCGCGGCCGCGCTCGGGATCGCCTCGGCGCTGGAGTTCATTGCCGCCATCGGTGGGCACTCGGCCGGCGTCCTCGCCGACGCCCTCCACAATGCCGGCGATGTGCTCACGACGGGCATCCTGCTCGCCTCCTTCTGGCTCGGCCGGCGGCCGGCGACCCGCCGCTTCCCGGCCGGCTTCGGCCGGATCGAGGACGTGGCGACGCTGCTGATCGTGGTGGTGATCGTAATCACCGCGGGAGCGGCCGCCTGGGCCTCGATCCTCAAGCTGATGAACCCGATGGCCGTCGGGACCGTGCCCTTCGGGCTCTTCGCAGCGGGCGTCGGGGTGGTGGCAAACCTGGCCGTCTCCGAGTACAAGGTGCGCGTCGGCCGATCGATTCGAAGCGCTGCCCTGGCCGCGGACGGCATCCATTCCCGGATCGACGCCCTCGTCTCCGTCGGCGCCGCGGCCGGGATCGGGCTGGCGGCGGCCGGCTTCGGCTGGGCCGACCCGGTCGCCGGCCTGGCGATCACCGGAATGATCCTCTACATCCTGGCGGGGACCGTTCGGGACCTCTTCTACCGGATGATGGACGCCGTCGACCCCGAGGTCATGGCCGAGATCGCCGAGCACGCCGGCTCGGTGAAGGGGGTGCTCGGCGTGCACGACATCCAGGCCCGCTGGGTCGGCCGCCAGATGGCGGTGGTGCTCCATGTCGACTGCGACCCGGGGCTCACTCTGAGGGAGGCGCACGACCTGGCAATGAAGGTCGAGCATGAGGTCGGCCACGCCGTGCCGGCCGGGCGCCTGGACGTCCACATGGACCCGGGGACCGGCCACCACCAGCACGACGCCGCCTCCGCGCATGGCCACGAGATGCACGATCGTGGCACTGAATAGACTTTCGAGGTAATGAGTGAATTCACCCCTGGCCTCGAAGGAGTTCTAGCCGCTCGGACAGTCATCAGCATGGTCGACGGCCAGAACGGCCGCCTGGTTTTTCGGGGATACGTCATCGCCGACCTGGCCGAGACGATGTCCTTCGAGGAGGTGGCATACCTTCTCTGGCACGGGGAGCTGCCCAACTCCGCCCAGCTGCAGGAGCTGGACGACGCTCTCACCTCCCACCGAGGCCTCAATAAGTCAGCCGTCGCCGCGCTTCGCGGCCTGGAGGCGGATTCACTGCCGATGGACGTGCTGCGAACCGTGGTCTCCGCCCAGGGGGTGGACTCCCACCTCCGCAAGCCGGACCTTGAGCAGGCGATCGCCTACTCGGCCGTCTTCCCGACCATCCTCGCCGCCTTCCACCGCCAGCGGCAGGGCAAGGAGTGGATCGAGCCGCGGGAGGATCTGGGGCACGCGGCCAACTACCTCTACATGCTGACGGGCGAGGTTCCCGACGATGACAAGGTGCAGGCCCTCAACTCCTACCTGGTCCTGCTCGCCGACCACGGGATGAACGCCTCCACCTTCACCGCCCGGGTGATCGCCTCCACCGAATCCGACCTCGCCTCCTGCCTGGTGGGGGCCATCGGCGCCCTCAAGGGCCCGGCCCATGGCGGCGCGCCCTCTCTGGTGATGGACCAGCTGGAGAAGATCGGGTCGCCCGACAACGCGGAGAGGTGGGGTCGCGAAGCACTCGAGCGGAAGGAGCGGTTCATGGGCTTCGGCCACCGTGTCTACCGAACCTACGACCCGCGGGCCAGGATCCTGAAGGCGATGTGCGAGCGCCTCAACCCAACCTTCTACGCGCTCGCCTCCAAGTGGGAGGAGGTTGCCCTCCAACTGCTCCAGGAGCGTCACCCGGAGCGGCCACAGGCGACCAACGTCGAGTTCTACTCGGCCGGCGTGCTGCAGTCGGTCGGGCTTCCCAAGGACCTCTTCCCACCCACCTTCGGCGCCTCGCGCTCGGCGGGCTGGACCGCCCACGTGCTGGAGCAGGTC
>DATLQT010000049.1:0-17927 GCA_035535055.1 Candidatus Dormiibacterota bacterium
AGGAGGTGATGACCGAGGTCGTCCGCAACTACGACGTCGACGGGATCCACCTGGACCTGGTCCGCTACCCGGACGGCGGGGACTGGGGTTACAGCCCGGCGGCGCTCGCCCTCTACGCCCAGGCCTCGGGGAGCAGCGCCAAGCCCCAGCCCAACGACCCCGCCTGGCAGCAGTGGCGGCGACAGCAGGTGACCACCTTCGTGCAGGAGCTGCACGACCAGATCCAGGCGATCCGGCCCTCGGTCAAGCTGAGCGCGGCCCTGATCGCCTACGGCGCGGGCCCCAAGTCAGACGCCGACTGGCTGAAATCGCGCACCTACACCGAGGTCTACCAGGACTGGGTGACCTGGATCCGCGACGGGTACCTCGATTTCGGGGTGCCGATGAACTACGACCGTGACTCCAGCCCCACCCAGATGGGCTGGTTCCGGGATTGGATCAGCTGGGAGAAGAACAGCCTCGGCGCGGGCAGAGTGCTGATCGGCGTCGGCGCCTTCCTCAACTACCCGGAGGACACCATGACCCAGATCCGGGCCGCGCTGGCTCCCAGCGCCTCGGGTGCCGCTCCCCTCGGCGTGGCGATCTACTCCTACGCCTCGACCAGCCTCTACGGGACCGACGATTTCTACCTGGCGCCACTGGACCAGGGCTACCTGCCCCGCCAGCCGTACGCGCCAAGCACCGACCCCAAATACCTCGCCGACCGGGCGGCGCGGTTCAACCAGTGGTTCTACACCGCGCTCTCGGAGCCCTCCAGCTACCAGGACCCCGCGCTGGGCAAGGTTTCGACGACCCCGGTCTTCTTGAACCCGGCGCCCCTGCCTTAGGGTTCCCCCGCAAGAAGGCGGACTCGACTTTGGACTTGGGCCAACTCCTCCAGTCGTGGCACGACGTCTACTTGACCGCCGGCGCCGCCGCGGCGACGCTGGCCGGGCTGCTCTTCGTCGGCCTGTCGGCTGCACATACGGATGGTGGTGGCGCACCCGGACGTTCGCAGCCTGGCGCGGGTGACGCTCTCGGACTTCTTCGTCGTGCTGGTCCTCTCCCTCATCACCCTGGCGCCGGCCCAAACGCCCGGCGACTTCACGCTCGAACTGGTCCTGGTCGCGGTCATCAGCCTGGTTGATGGTCCGGCCGGCGCTCGGCGGCCTTCGCAACCGTCTTTCACGCACGCCGTGGCTGCGAGTGCTGATCATTCGCTTCGGGCCCAGCGCCCTCGCCTACCCGCGGTCGGCGCGGTGGGGGCTGCGCTCTTTCACGGCACCGACGAGGGGGAGTCTCTCCAGTTGCTGATGGGTATCGTCCTGGTGCTCCTGCTGGTGGGGGTACGGAACACCTGGGACCTCCTGGTGACGGTCGCCGACAAGTCCCCCGGTTAGAACTTCGCCACCTCGGTCTTGATGGTGCCGTTGAAGGTCACCTGCTGGGGTCCCGACACCCCCGACGCCAAGGCCGTGCCGTAGTCGAGGACGTAGCTGCCCGAGCCCGTCGACTTCACGACCTGCCGGCTGTCGAGGTCGATCCAGTAGGTCGTCGTCGAGGTCACCGTCCCCGTGTAGTGGATCGGGCCGGCGGGCAGGCTGGAGGGCGGGCTGCTGGGCGCCGGCGGCTGCGGGAGCTTGGAGTAGTCGATGGTGAAGTCGATCGGCCCCGCCAGCGTGGTCTCGATCGCCGCCGTCTGAGCGCCTGAGACGGCCTCATCGCGCAGGTAGCGGCTGTGGCCGGAGAACTGGAAGCCACCGCTGCCGTAGGGGTTGGGGCGGCTGTACTTCTGGGTCCAGCTATCGCCCGGCGCGACCGGCCTGCCGGGCAGGAGCGGCGTCAATTGGTCAGAACCGGGGATGCTCGGGATCGGTCCGCCGAGCTGGACGGCGGCGCCCGCGCGGATCCGGCCGTCGGAACCGATCTGGAGGACCGCCGGCTGCGGGGCGGCAGAGCCGGCCGCCCCCGTGGCCTGCTGGATCAGGTCGACCACGCCGAGCTCGACGCTGGCGGTGCCGGAGCGGTCGACCGACTTGACCGTGAGCTGCTCTGTCACCGTCTGGTCGGAGCTCAGGGGAAGCTGCTGGGAGTTGAGGCTGAGCGAGCCGGAGACAACCGTGTGGACCCGATAGCGGATCGTCTCCCCGGCCTTGAAACCGGTGGTGAATGCCCTCGCCTGCAGCGTTCCGGGAAGGCTGCAGGCGGCCAGCAGAGTGGCCGCCGCGAGAGCCGCCAGCAGTCGGCTCATCAATTCGATGCTGCCACAATTCCTTTTGGCCCATGGATTTCCAGCTCCCCAAACTGGCCGACACGCTGGTCGAGGGTACGGTCGCGCGCTGGCTCAAAAAGCCCGGCGAGCGCGTTTCCCGCGGTGAGGCGCTGGTCGAGGTCGAGACCGACAAGGTCAACTCGGAGCTGGAGTCGCCGGTGGACGGCGTGGTGACCGAGATCCTCGTCGCCGAGGGCGAGACCGCTCCCGTCGGGGCGGTCCTGGCCAGGATCTCGGACGACGTCGAGGCGCCATCGGCAAAGCTGGCGGGCAAGCCCGCAACGGAACCGCCGGCGGCATCGGGCGGCGGCCTCAGCAGCATGCGACGCCGAATAGCGGAGCGGACGCAGGAGGCGCGGGCGACGATCCCGCAGGGCGCCTGCGTCCGCGAGTTCGACCTCTCCGCGACCACCCGGGAGGGTGGCTGGACGGCCTATTTCGTCAAGGCGCTGGCCGCGGCCTCCGGAAAAGACGCGATCGGGGTCGCGGTCGAGGTGCCCGGCGGCCTGGTGGTCCCGGTGGTCCGCGAGGCGCGGCGCCGGTCGCCGGCGGAGATCTCCGAGGCCATCGCCGACCTCGCTCAGCGCGCCCGGGAGAACCGGCTGCAACCGGCGGAGGTCGCCGGCGGCGAGTTCACGGTGACCAACGTCGGCGGTGGCGGCGCGCTGATGGCCTTTCCTCTCGTGAATCCTGGCCAGCCGGGGATCCTGGCGCCCGGCGCGGTCCGCGACGGCCGCTGCCTGGTCACCCTCTGCTACGACCGGCGCGCCTACGACGACTGGGCGGCCGACCGCCTGCTGGCCCGGGTCGGCGAGGAGCTGGCCACCCTTTGACCGATCTCCTCGACCGCCTGCGCGCGGTGGTCGGCGACGGCCAGGTCATCGTCGACGCGCGGTTGGAGGATTACGAGCACGACGGCACCTTCCTCCAGCACGCCCTCTCGGCGGCGGTGCTGCCGGCCAACACCGAGGAGGTCGCGGCGGTCGTCCGGATCTGCGCGGAGACGCGCACGCCGCTCACCACGCGGGGCGCCGGCAGCGGGCTCGTGGGCGGGCCGGTCCCACTTTCCGGAGGCGTCGTGTTGAGCCTCGAACGGCTGACCGAGCTCGAGATCGATTCCGCCAACCTGATGGCCGTGGCGGGCGCCGGGGTGGTGAACGGCGACCTCGACGCTGCCGCCGCGGCCGAGGGGCTGATGTACCCGCCCGACCCGGCGAGCAAGATGATCTCCACCATCGGCGGCAACGTCGCCTGCAACTCCGGCGGTCCCCACTGCCTCAAGTACGGGCTGACCGCCGACTACGTGGTCGGGATGACCGTGGTGACGGCCGACGGCAGCATCCTCGAGCTCGGCGGCCGGATCCGCAAGCGGTCCTCCGGCTACCGGCTGATGCACCTCTTCATCGGCTCCGAGGGGACCCTCGGGATCGTGACCAGGGTGATCGTGAAGCTGATCCCCCGGCCCCGCCAGCAGGCCACCGCGATGGTCGGCTTCGAGACCATCGAGGACGCCGCCGCGGCCGTCCGCCGGCTGCTCCAGTCGGGTCATTTCCCGGCCGCGCTGGAGCTGATGAACCAGGGTGCGCTGGAGATCGTCGGGCACCTCCTGCCGCCCGGCTTCAGGCCCAGTCACGAGGCGGTGATAGTGGTCGAGCAGGACGGCAACGACGCCGACCAGGTGCTGCTCCAGCTCGCCGCGATGGTGGAGATCTTGGATGGCGTCGACAACCGGGTCGCCCAGAGCGAGGCCGAGCGGGAGGGGATCTGGACCGCTCGCCGCCACTTCGGTGCGGTGCTGGTCGAGCAGCGCAAGAACGTCTTCAGCGAGGACATCGCGGTGCCGATCGCGATGATCCCCGAGATGGTCCATCGCTTCCAGGCTTTGGCGCACAGGTACGGCGTCTCGATGCCGACGGTCGCCCATGCCGGCGACGGCAACCTCCACCCGACGCTGGTCTTCGAGGAAGAGCAGCGCCACCTCATCGGGCCGATCGCCGCCCAGATCTTCCGCGACGCCGTCGAGCTGGGTGGAACCGTTTCCGCCGAGCACGGGCTGGGAGCGCTCAAGCGGGACTTCGCGGCCCTCGAGCACAGCGAGGCCGAGATCGGCTGGTGGCGCAAGCTGAAAGACCTCTACGACCCGCTCGGCATTCTCAACCCGCACAAGGTGATCCCCGAGCAGCCCGCCGACGACCACTTCCTCGACCACCAGCCGGGCTGGGGCCACAAGCTGGCGAGCGGCCGCGACCGATCGGAGGTGGCGACCTGACCTTTCCGCGGCGACGCCAGGGCCTGATCGAGGCGCCCGACTCGCTGGAGACCGATCGCCTGCTCCTCCGCCAGTTCTTGGAGGCCGACCTCGACCTCTACTCGCGAGTCTGCGCCGACCCGGAGGTGATGCGCTACATCGGCGAGGGCCGGACGCTGACGAGGGACGAGACCTGGCACGCGATGGCCTCGGCGCTCGGTCACTGGGTCCTCCGCGGCTACGGCCAGTACGCGGTCGAAGAGAAGGCCAGCGGGCGCTTCGTCGGCCGGATCGGCCTCATCAACCCCGAGGGGTGGCCGGGCCTCGAGGCCGGCTGGCTGCTCGACCGCCAGCACTGGAACCTCGGCTATGCGACCGAGGGCGCGCGGGCGGTCGTGGAGATGGCCTACGAGGTGCTCGGCGCGACCCACCTCATCAGCCTCATCCGGCCCCTGAACCAGGCCTCGATCCGGGTCGCCGAGAAGCTGGGGGCGGTCCGCGAGTCGACGATCACGATCTCCGGCGGCCCCGCGCACATCTACGCCTACGGCGGGCCGCCGCCGGACCAGACCGTCGTCATCTGGCCGCAGCAGGGCTGAACCCGCTGCCGGGACTGGAGCCTAGCCCTTCAGCTCCCGGCGATCGACGACGCGGTTCGCCTTGCCCTCGCTGCGGGGCAGCACCCCGCCGCTCAACACGGTGACCTCGACGGTGAGGCCGATCAGCTCTTTGATCCTCTCCTGGGCCGTCCGGCCCAGCTGGTCCTTGCTGCTTCCCGACTCGGCCTCGATCAGGACCTGCATGGCGTCGTGGCGGCGGGACGTGCGGTCGACCACGATCTGGTAGTTGCCGGTCAGGCCGGGGATGGCCAGCAAGATCTCCTCGACGGTGCTGGGAAAGACGTTGACGCCGCGGACGATGAGCATGTCGTCGGTCCTCCCGCGCGGCTTCGAGATGCGCTGGAAGGGGTTGCCGCAGGGGCAGGGCTCGGGGTTGAGCACCACCCGGTCGCGGGTCCGGTAGCGGACCACCGGCGAAGCGCGCCGGGTGAGGCTCGTCAGGACCAGCTCGCCCTCGACCCCGGGGCCGATGGGGACGCCCGTCTCGGGGTCGACGGTCTCGGCCAGGAAGTGATCCTCGAACACGTGCAGGCCGTCATGCTCCCGGCACTCGACCGCAACCCCCGGGCCGCCCAACTCGGTCAGCCCGAAGACGTCGAACGCCTCCAGGCCCAGGCCGCCCTCGATCTGCCGCCGCATGCCCTCGGTCCAGGGCTCGGCGCCGAAAAAGCCGACCCGCAGCTTCAGCCGCTGGCGGACCTTCTCCTCCGCCAGGGCCTCGGCCAGCACCAGGGCGTAGGACGGCGTGCAGGTGAGGACGGTGGTGCCGAGGTCCTGCATCAGCATCACCTGCCGGGCGGTCACCCCGGACCCGGTCGGGACCACCGTGCAGCCGATCCGCTCGGCGCCGATGTGGAAGCCCATGCCGCCGGTGAAGAGCCCGTAGCCGTAGGCGTTCTGGACCACGTCGTGCTCGGTGACCTCGCCCATCCGGAGCACCCGCTCCATGCACTCACCCCAGAGCTCGAGGTCGGCGCGGTTATACGCGGTGACAATCGGTTTGCCGGTGGTGCCGCTCGACATGTGGAGTCGGACGACGTCGTCGATCGGCACCGCCAGCAGCCCGAACGGGTAGGTGTCCCGGAAGTCCTCCTTGCCGGTGAAGGGAACCTCGGCCAGTTGGGAGAGCGAACGCAGCGGCACTTCCGGCAGCCGCCCGGCGTAGAAGGGGACCCGCCGGCGCAGGTAGCTGAAGAGAACGTTGACCTTTTCCACGGTGGTCTGCTCGAGGACGGGCACGGCCACGAATTATGATCCCGGCATGGCACGATCAGACCGCCGCCTGTACCCGTGGGCCGTGCAGGGCAAGATCGCGCCACTGACCGTCACCCACGCCAGGGGAAGCTACTTTTGGGACTCGGACGGGAACCGCTGGCTGGACATGTGCGGCCAGCTCGCCTACGTCAACGTCGGCCACGCCCACCCGCACGTGGTCGAGGCGATCAAAAAGCAGGCGGAGACGATGCCCGTGATCGCCCCCGACCACACCAGTCCGCCCGCCTCGCGGCTCTCCGAGATGCTCGCCGAGGTCACGCCGGGCCGGCTCTCACGGACCTTCTTCACCAACGGAGGCGCCGAGGCCAACGAGCACGCGATCCGCATGGCCCGGACCGTCACCGGCCGCCAGAAGATCGTCACCCGCTACCAGAGCTACCACGGCGCCACCCTGGCGACGATGGCGGCGACCGGCGACAACCGCCGCACCTGGTCGGAGCCGCACACCCCAGCCGGCTTCGTCAAGACCCTCGACCCCTACCGGTATCGCTGCCCCTTCTGCTCCAAAGAGCCGAAGTGCAACCTCAACTGCGCCGACGCGGTCGCCGAGACCGTGATCGGCGAGGGGCCGGAGACCGTGGCGGCGATCCTGGTCGAGCCGATCACCGGCTACAGCGGCATCGTGGTCCCGCCCGACGGCTACCTTCAAAAGCTCCGCGACCTCTGCGACGAGCACGGCATCCTGCTCATCTTCGACGAGGTGATCGACGGCTTCTGCCGGACGGGCAAGTGGTTCGCCTCCGAGCACTGGGGCGTCGAGCCCGACATCATGACGGTCGCCAAGGGCATCACCTCCGGTTACGTGCCGCTGGGCGCGGCGATCGTCTCCGACAAGGTCGGCGACTACTTCGAGGACCACTACCTGGGCAGCGGGCTGACCTACGCCGCCCACCCCCTCGCCTGCGCCGCCGGCGTGGCGACGCTCGAGGTCTACCTCGAGGAGGAGCTCGCCGACCGGGCCGAGCGGCTGGGCCGGCGGCTGATGAAGCGCCTCTTGGAGATGCGCGACAAGCATCCCAGCGTCGGCGAGGTTCGCGGCCTCGGCCTGCTTGCCGCGATCGAGCTGGTGAAAGACAAAAAGACCCGCGAGCCCTTCACGCCGCAGCGGAGCGAGACCCGGAACGCTGCCATGACCGAGGTCGTCAAGGCGGTCTGGGCCGAGCACGCCCGGCCCGCCTTCCGCTGGAACCTGGTCATCATCGCTCCCCCGCTGACGATCTCCGAGGAGGAGCTCGACGAGGGGCTGGTCGCGATCGAGGCCGGCCTGCAGATGGCGGACCGCCACGTCGCGGTGTCCGCCTAGCTCCTAGGCGCCCGCGTCCGAGGCGGCCTTTTCCGCCAGCTGTTTCAGCATCTCATACGGCTGGGCGCCCATCACCAGGTAACGCATGCCGAAGACGTGGGCGGGGATGCCGTTGATGCCGACCTGGGTCGCCTCCCGCCGGTTGGAGTCGAGCAGCTCCTGGTAGCGGCCGGCCTCCAGCTCGGCCGCCATCGCCTCGGCGTCGAGGCCGACCTCGGTCGCGATCGCCTTCAGGCCCTCGACGGTGGAGATGTCGCCCGTCTTCTCCCAGTAAGCCTTGAAGAGCGCCTCGTGCATCTCCCGGAAGAGAGAGTGCTCGCGGGCAAACTCGGCGGCCGAGAGCGCCAGCCTGGTGTTGATCAGCCGGCTGCCACGCTTCATCACCAGCCCCTCCTGCTCGGCCATCGAGAGGTAGGGGGCCGAGTCGATGCGCGCGAGGAAGGCGGGCGGGAAGTACTCCTCGTAGCTCATTCCCTCGGGCGGGACCTCGGGGTGCAGCTCATAGGGCAGCCAGGTGATTTCGACCAACCCCTCGGCCTCCAGGCGATCGACTCTGACCGAGTCGACGTAGCACCAGGGTCAGACGTAGTCGGAGTAGATCAGCAGGGGAACAGCAGCCATCGTTGTAAGGGAAAAGCTAACCCGCCGGGAACATTCCCGGCGGGGCCTCGAATTCTTCGCCGACTAGGCGGCGCGGACCCGCGTCGCCCGGGGGCCCTTCTGGCTGGCCTCGACCTCGAAGGTGACGGCTTCGCCCCCGTTCAGGGAGTCGAAGTTGAGGGAGGTGTCCAGGCCGCTGCGGTGGAAGAAGTACTCCTTGCCATCCTCCGCGGCGATGAACCCGAAGCCCCTGTCATTGACGACCTTCTTTACGGTTCCGTTCGGCATCGACACGTTTCCTCATGTCCTTCTCTCGGCCTGGGTCACGAACCGCTCGCGTCTGCAGAGAAGGACTTGGGACCGCGGCGACCGTCGCCCCGACAAATGGCGGGCGAATTGGTGAGACTCTAGCAAACCGATTCCGGGGTGCGCCAGCCTCAAAACGAGGGCGCTTGGCGGAGATGGTAGCCTCAGGCTTCCATGACTGCCCGGGTCGCCTGTCTCAGTCCTTTCAGCGAGCAAACGGTCCGGGACCTGGTCGATTCCCGGCACCCGGTCGAGGTGGTCCTGGTGCCCGACCCGCCGGCGCAGGAGGCGGTCCTCGAGGCCACCCACCTGGCCCACCTGGTGATCGCCGACCAGCGCCACAAGCACCGGCTCGACCGCCGGGTGCTGGAGAACATGCGCAACTGCCTTTTGATCCAGGCCGCCTCGGTCGGCTTCGACACGGTCGACCACCGCGCCGCCGCCGAGCTCGGCATCCCGGTCGCCAACTGCGCCGGCTACAACCGGGAGGCGGTCGCCGACTGGACGGTGCTGGCGATGCTCGCACTTGTGAGGCGAGGAGGCTGGGCCGACCGCCAGATGCGACAGGAGGGTGGCTGGTGGAGCCAGCAGGAGCTCCTCGGGCACGAGCTGGGCTCCCTGAGCGTCGGCATCATCGGCCTCGGCAACGTGGGCGGGACCGTCGCCCGTCGGCTGACCGGCTTCGGCTCCCGGATCCTCTACGCCGACCCCGACCCGAGCCGCGAGTTCCCCGGCGCCGAGCGGATCGACCTCGACGAGCTGCTGGGCACAGCGGACGTCGTGACCGTCCACGTCCCGCTCGACGTCGAGACTCGCGGGCTTATCGGCCGCGAGGCCTTCGCGCGGATGAAGCCGGGCGCGATCTTCATCAACGCCTCGCGGGGGCCGGTGGTCGATGAGGCCGCCCTGGTCCATGCGCTCGACCTAGGCCACCTGGCCGGCGCCGGGCTGGACGTCTTCGAAACCGAGCCGCTGGCAGCCGACTCCCCGCTCCGCAAGTTCGACCGCGTCTTCTTGAGCCCGCACTTCGCGGGCACCACCGTCGAGGCGCGGCAGCGCCTCCGCGAGATGATCGCCACCAACCTCAACCGGGTCCTTGATGGCGAGGCACCCTTCAACATCGTCAACCAAGTGGCGGTGCGCTCGTGAACCGGCTGCGCCAGATCTGGGACGGACGTCCGACCTACGGCGGCTGGTGCACGATGCCCGGCAGCGTCAGCGCCGAGATCATCGGACGGGCCGGCTACGACTGGGTCTGCGTCGACACCCAGCACGGGCTGGTCGGCTACGAATCGATGCTGGCGATGCTGCAGGCGCTGACCGCGGCCGGCTCGCCGACCATCGTCCGCGTCCAGTGGAACGAGCCGGCCTCGATCATGAAGGCTCTCGATGCCGGCGCCGAAGGCGTGATCGTGCCCATGGTCAACACGGTCGAGGAGGCGAAGGCCGCCGTCGGCGCCTGCCGCTACATGCCCGACGGCTACCGCAGCATGGGACCGATCCGGCCCCGGATGCTGGATCCGAAGTACTCGGTGGAGGGAGGTAAGGACGTCGTCTGCGCGGTCATGTGCGAGACCGCCCAGGCGATGGAGAACCTGGACCGGATCCTCGAGGTGCCCGGGGTCGACGCCGTCTTCGTCGGGCCCAACGACCTCGCCGTCTCGCTGGGCATCCGCGGCTCCAGCTACGCCGGACAGGATCCCCGCCACCACGCGGCCATGGAGCAGATCCTCGCCACCTGCAGGGCGCGGGGCGTCATCGCCGGGATCATGTGCGGCACGCCCGAGACCGCCGAGCACTGGCGGCAGGCTGGCTTTTTGATGCTGGCGATCGACTCCGACGCGTCGATGCTGACCAAGGCAGCCCAGGCCGACGCCCGCCGTTGCCGAGAACTGGCCGCCGAGTCGGAGGCCGCCCCCGCGTCATGAGCGACGAGAAGCTGCTGGCAGCGCTGGCTAGGTACGACTCCCCGACGCTGAGCAACGCGATCGAGAGCTTCGACGTCCGTAACCGCGACGAGGGGTACACGAGGCAGGAGATCCTCTGCATGTTCCCCGACCTGCCGGCGGTGGTCGGTTACGCCGCCACCCTCACCGTGCGCAGCCACGAGCCACCGCTCAACCCGTTGGAGCCGTCGGTGCTCTGGCGCCACGTCCGCTCGATCGAGGGGCCTCGGATCCTGGTCGCGCAAGACCTCGACGACCCCGAGGGCGTCGGGGCCATGTGGGGCGAGGTCCAGGCCACCATCTTCACCGCCCTCGGCTGCCTCGCGATCGCCACCGACGGGGTCGTCCGCGACCTTCCCGAGGTCAGGGCGATGGGGATGCAGCTCTACGCGACGGGCACCACCGTCTCCCATGCCTACGCTCACTTCGAGTCGGCCGGCCACGGGGTGAGCATCGGCGGCCTCGCGGTGCGGCCCGGCGACCTGCTCCACGCCGACCGGCATGGCGTCCTCCTCATCCCCTACGAGATCGCCGAGCGGCTGCCGGCGGCGGCCGACAAGGTCATCGCCACCGAGCAAAAGCTGATCGGCTGGATCCGCTCCAAGGACTTCGACCCCGACCAGCTGGACGAGATGCGCAAGGTGGAGCACTAGGATGTCCTCGCTGCCCAGCCGCCGCCTCCTGGAGGGAAAGGACCGGGCCGCCGCGCGGGCGATGCTGAAGGGGATCGGCTTCGACGACCGCTCCCTCGCCCAGCCGCAGGTGATGGTCTCCCACGCCTGGATCGAGACGATGCCCTGCAACTACAACCACCGCGACATCGCGGCGCAGGTCAAAGAGGGCGTGCGCGCCGCCGGCGGCACCCCGATGGAGGTCAACACGATCGCCATCTCGGACGGGGTGACGATGGGGACCGAGGGGATGAAGACCTCGCTGGTGAGCCGGGAGCTGATCGCCGACTCGCTGGAGCTGGTCGCCCGCGGCCACTACTTCGACGCCCTCTGCTGCATCACCGGCTGCGACAAGACGATCCCCGCCGGGGCGATGGCCCTCACCCGGGTGGACCGGCCGGGCTTCGTCCTCTACAGTGGCTCGATCGCCTACGGCCACTGGCGTGGCCGCGACATCGCGATCGCGGACACCTTCGAGGCCATCGGAGCCGAGTCGGCCGGGCGCATCAGCGCCGCCGAGCTGAAGGAGATCGAGGACGCCTCCTGCCCGGGGGCCGGCGCCTGTGGTGGCCAGTACACCGCCAACACGATGGCGATGGTGCTGGAGGTGCTCGGCCTCTCCCCCTTCGGCTACAACACGATCCCCGCGATCCACGCGGGCAAGGGGCCGGCCTCGGTCGAGGCCGGGAAGCTGCTGATGGACGTGCTCGCCGCCGACCGCAGGCCCTCCTCGATCCTGACCCGGACCTCCTTCGAGAACGCGATCGCGGCCGCCGCCGCGTCGGGCGGCTCGACCAATGTCGCCCTCCACATCCCGGCCATCGCTGCCGAGGTGGGGATCGAGATCACCATCGATGACATCGACCGCATCAGCCAGCGCACGCCCCTGATCGCCGACATGAAGCCCTGGGGCCGGTACTTCGCGGTCGACCTCTACAACGCCGGCGGCATCGGGCTGGTGACCCGGCGGCTGATCGAGGGCGGCTTCATCGACGGATCGGCCATGACCATCACCGGGCGGACCCTGGCGGACGAGGTCACGGCCGTCACCGAGGCGCCCGGCCAGAAGGTGGTCCGGCGGCTGGACGACGCGCTCGCCGCCGAGGGCGGGCTGGTCATCCTGCGTGGCAACCTCGCGCCCGAGGGCGCGATCGTCAAGGTCACCGCCCACACCATGCGGACCTTCACCGGGAAGGCGAGGGTCTTCGACGACGAGGACCACGCCCTCGACGCGGTCCTCCGCGGCGGCGTCGAGCCCGGCGACGTGGTCGTCATCCGCTACGAGGGCCCGCGCGGCGGTCCCGGCATGCCGGAGATGCTGTCGGTGACCGCCGCCATCGTCGGCAAGGGCTGGGGCGAGAAGGTGGCGCTGGTCACCGATGGCAGATTCAGCGGCGGCACCAACGGCCTGATGGTCGGCCACGTCGCGCCCGAGGCCGCCATGGGCGGCCCCTTGGCGGGCGTCCGCGACGGGGACCGGATCACCATCGACGTGGACGGCCGCCGGCTGGAGGTCGAGGACGTCGACCTGGAGGAGCGGATGCGGGACTGGAAGCCGCGAGTCGCGCCCTACGCCACCGGCGTGATGGCCAAGTACGCGGCGCTGGTCGGTTCGGCCGCGACCGGCGCGGTCACCCGTCCCCCGGCAGCCGCCAACGACTGAACCGGGCGGGGGGTCACGACCTCGCCGCCAGGGCAGAGGCCCTTTGATGACCAGGCGGGTCGCGGTGACCGTCCATCCCGGCGCCTCTCGCGCTAAGGTCGAGGAGGGCGCCGGCGGGCTCCGGGTGTGGGTCACCGCCAGGCCGGTCGAGGGTACGGCCAACCAAGCCGTGCTGAAGGCTGTCGCCAAACACCTCGGAGTCCCGTCGAGCGCGGTTACCGTCGTGCTTGGTATGCGCGCTCGCAGGAAGGTGCTGGAGATCGCCGGCTAGGCAGAGCGGGCCCGGGAGGGTGCGCTGGCTGGTCGCTTCAGCCGGCGGGCGCGATCGCCGCGGGATAGGCGCCGAAGTAGCGGAGCTCATTCGCCTGCCCCTCGAGGTCGGCCAGCGCCTCGCCCGCCGCCTCCGGGTCGCCGACCTCGAAGTCGACGTAGAAGAGGTACTCGAAGGGGCGGTCGCGAAGGGGGCGGGAATCGAGGCGGGAGAGGTTCACCCCGCGCTTGGAGAACGCCTGCAGCGCCTCCACCAGGCTCCCCGGCCGGTGCGCCGCAATGAAGGCCAGCGACGCCTTGCTGTTGGGTGCTGCGGCCTCGGGGCGGGTCGGGATGCCGCGCTCGATGACCAGGAAGCGGGTGCGGTTGGAGGGGTCGTCCTGGATCCCCTCGAAGAGGACCTGGAGTCCGTAGCGCTTGGCGGCCGAGCGACTGGCGATGGCTCCCAGGCCGCGCACGTGCGACTCCGCCACCTGGCGGGCGGCGCCGGCGGTGTCCATGAAGGGGACCGCTTCGATCTCGTGCTCGGCCAACCAGCGCCGGCACTGGGCCAGCGCCTGGGGATGGGAGATGGCCCGCTTGACGGGTTCGCCGTAGCCGAGCAGGCAGTGCCTGACCGGGTGGACGTGCTCGCCCACCACCGTCAGGAGGCGGAAGTCCCAGAGCAGGTCGTTGACCTCCTGGACGATGCCGGCGAGGCTGTTCTCGACCGGCAGCACCGCCGCCTCGACCTTTCGGTCGATCAGCGAGCGGAAGGCCAGGGCGAAGGTCTCGTGCCCGATCGTGCGCAGGCCCGGCCGGACGACCTGGGCCGCCTCGTCGGAGTAGGCGCCGGCCTCCCCCTGGTAGGCGACGGCTCCGCCTCGAGGGCTCACGCTGTCAGGCTTTGCCGGAGGTTGCCGCCGCGGTGGCCTCGGCCTCGGGCGGGTCCAGCCAGCTCATCATCTTGCGCAGCTCGGCGCCGACCGTCTCGACCTGGTGGCCGGCGTTCTGCGCCCGCAGCTCCATGAAGCGGCGGCGGCCGCCGGACTCGTTCTCATCGATCCACTTCTCGGCGAAGGTACCGTCCTGGATCTCGGTCAGCACCCGCTTCATCTCGGCCTTGACGTGGCCGTCGATGATCCGTGGGCCGCTCACGTAGTCGCCGTACTCGGCGGTGTCGGAGATCGAATAGCGCATGAAGCCGAGCCCGCCTCGGTACATCAGGTCGACGATCAGCTTCATCTCGTGGAGGACTTCGAAGTAGGCCAGCTCGGGCTGGTAGCCCGCCTCGACCAGCGTCTCGAAGCCGGCCTTGATGAGGTTGGAGACGCCGCCGCAGAGAACCGCCTGCTCGCCGAAGAGGTCGGTCTCGGTCTCCTCTTTGAAGTTGGTCTCCAAGATGCCGGCGCGGCCGGCGCCGATGCCCTTGGCATAGGCGAGGGCACGCTCCCGGGCTCGCCCGCTGGCGTCCTGCTGGACCGCCAGCAGGCAGGGGGTGCCGGCTCCCTCCTCATAGGTCGAGCGGACCAGGTGGCCGGGCGCCTTGGGCGCGATCATCGTCACGTCGATCCCGGCATCGGGCTTGATCTGCCCGAAGTGGATCGAGAAGCCGTGGGCGAACATCAGCATGTCGCCGGGCTTTAAGTTGGGCTCGATCGCCTCCCGGTAAAGCCGTGACTGCCCGACGTCGGGGGTGAGCACCATAACCACCGTCGCCTCTTTCACGGCGGCGGCCACGTCGGTGACGCGCAGGCCATCGGCCTCGGCGCGGTCCTTGGAGCGGCTGCCGGGGTAGAGCCCGACACGCACATCCTCGCCGCTGTCGTGGAGGTTGAGGGCGTGGGCCCGACCCTGGGACCCGTAGCCGAGGATGGCGATCTTCTCGCCCAGCTTGGGGGGACAGTCCTTGTCGTAGTACATCTTGACGGGCACTTAGGCGGTTCTCCTTATGGCTACAGGGCCGGTTCGGGCCAGCTCCAGGATCCCGAACGGCTTCAGGAAGTCGATGAAGTCCTCGATGGTGTCGGTGTCGGCGGTCAGCTCGACCAGGTGGTCGCCGGCCCGCCGGGCCCCGTACTGCTCGATCGTGGGTGGCACCGTTTCAACGCGCGCGACCAGCAGCTCGCGGCTGTAGGTCGAGGCCTCGGTGATGTCCTCTACCGAGATCACCTCGATCAGCCGGTCAAGCTGCTTGGCGACCTGGTCGACCTCGGCGTACCCCGCGTCGACGGTGAGCGTCATCCGCGACCGACCGGCGACGGTGCTGGGCCCGACGTTGACGGTCTGGATGTTGAAGCCGCGGCGGCGGATCATGCCGCTGACCCGCGCCATCACGCCCGGCTGGTTCTCCACCGTGACGGCCAATAGCCGCAGCCGGTCATGCACCATTGGGCAGCTCCCAGAAGTCGTTGAGCCCCTTGCCCAGCGGGACGATCGGATACACGTTGGCCTCGGGGTCGATCCGGAAGTCGATCAGGAACGGGCCCTTGGTCCGCTGTGCCTCGTCGAAGGCCGGCCCCACGTCCTCGAGCTTCTCCACCCGGCGAGCCGGAAGGCCGTAGGCCTCCGCCAGCTTCAGGAAGTCCGGCATCTGGTGCAGGTCGACCTGGGAGCGAACGCCGCCGTAGAAGTCATCCTGGAACTGGCGGACCATGCCGAGGGAGAAGTTGTTGAGGAGGACGATCTTGACGTCGACCTGGTGCTCGACCGCGACCGAGAGCTCCTGGGCGGTCATCACAAAGCCACCCTCGCCGGCGACGCACCAGACGTCCTTGTCGGGGCGTCCCATCTTGGCGCCGATGGCGGCCGGGAAGGCGAAGCCCATGGTGCCGGCGCCCCCGGAGTTGATGAAGAGACCGGGCTTGGTGTAGTTCCACCAGAGCGCGGCCCAGATCTGGTTCTGGCCCACGTCGGCGACGACGATCGCCTCGTCCTGGCAGCGCCGGTACATGTCGATCAGCACGTCCTGCGGCTGCAGTTGCCCGTTCGACTTGACGTACTTGAGCGGGTGCTCCTCGCGCCAGCGATCGATCTGGGTGAGCCATTCCCCGCGGTCGGCCGGCGGCGGCGGCACGTGGGGCAGCATCAGGGTCAGCGAGCGCTTGGCGTCGCCGACCACCTCCAGGTGCGGCCGCACGTTCTTGCCCATCTCGCTGGCGTCGATGTCGACGTGGATGAAGTGCTCGGCGCGGGGCGCCCACTCGCTGAGCTTGGCGGTGACCCGGTCGTCGACCCGCATCCCCACCATCAGCAGCACGTCGGCGTTCTGGACCGCCCGGATGTTCCAGCCGGTGCCCATGAAGCCGGTCATGTGGAGAGCGAGCGGATGGTCGGTCGGGAAGGCGCCGACCCCGAGCAGGGTGGTGCCGACCGGCGTCCCCGAGCGCTCGGCGACCTCCAGCAGCTCCTCCTCGGCGTGGCTCAGGATGACGCCGTGGCCGGCCAGGATGACCGGCCGCTTGGCGCCCGCCAGGATCTCCATCGCCTTCCTCGCCTGGTCCGGGTCGGGCTCTAACGCCGGCCGGTAGCCGGGGAGCGCCGAGCAGGCGGTGTACTCCCACTCGCCCACGGCCTGCTGGGCGTCCTTGCAGACGTCGATCAGGACCGGTCCCGGCCGGCCGGTGGTGGCGATGTGGAAGGCCTCGGCCATGATCCGGGGGATGTCGTCGGCGTTGGTGACGAGGTAGTTGTGCTTGGTGACCGACTGCGTGCAGCCGATGATGTCCGACTCCTGGAACGCGTCGCTGCCGACGGTCTTGGAAGCGACCTGGCCGGTGATCGCGATCAGCGGCACCGAGTCCATGAAGGCGGTGGCGAGGCCCGTGACCAGGTTCAGGGCTCCGGGGCCGCTGGTGGCCATGCAGACGCCGGGCCTGCCGGTCGCCCGGGCGTAGCCGTCGGCCATGTGGGCCGCGCCCTGCTCGTGGCGGACGAGCACGTGGCGCAGCGCCGGGTGCTTTGGCAGCTGCTGGTAGATCGGCAGGTTGGCGCCGCCCGGGTATCCGAAGATGATCTCGACCCCCTCCCGCTCGAGGGCCTCGAGGATCATGTCTGCTCCTGTCATCACTTGTCGGAAAAAATCTCCTGAAAAAAACTGAAGCCCCCGCCTCTGTCCTGGGCGGGGGCTTCAGCGCGAAGGGGAATCAGTTCGCGTCAGACCCTGCCCGGTCGAGGGCAAGAAGTACGAGGAGGTCAATAAAGGTAGCTCGGGACCGGACCATTGGTAGCTGCCGATACTAGGCTCCTCGACGGTCTCGGTCTAGTGGGCAGGCCACAAAGCGCGACGGAATGCCCTGTTCACGGGTTACCAAACCAGCATCGGGGCCGGCCATGGCGGAGGGGCCGCCGCCGCCCCAGCCGGGTCGAGCCCGCGCCGAGCGACCGACTTTGGGGCCTCACGCGCTTAATATCCGAGCGGCATGAGCCAGGCGAGGGTTAGGCACGCGGTAAGGCACGGCGCGCCCGAGCTCGAGGGCCGGCGGGTGGTGGTCGTGATGCCCGCCTACAACGCCTCCCGGACCCTGCGCGACACCTGGCAGGACATCCCCAAGGACTGGGTGGACAAGGTGATCCTGGTCGACGATGCGTCCCTGGACACCACCATCGACATCGCGCGCTCGCTCGACCTGGAGGTGATCGCCCATCCCCACAACGTCGGCTACGGGGGCAACCAGAAGACCTGCTACATGGAGGCCCTGCGTCAGGGCGCGGACGTGGTGGTCATGGTGCACCCCGACGGTCAGTACGACCCCACCTTGGTCCCGCAGCTGGTCCGCCCGATCATCCGGGGCGA
>DATLQT010000050.1:0-11987 GCA_035535055.1 Candidatus Dormiibacterota bacterium
CCCAGAAGGCAAGCATCACCAGCGCGCCAGCCCAGGGCCAGCCCTGACCGTATCCCCGATACCACATCATCTTTCTGTCTCGCCTCCTTTGGTTCGTCTGGCCTGAACCGTAGGTCTCGCCGAGGGCGCCGGGCAGGGCCATTCGACCCTCAGAAAGGGTCTCCCAAGGCAACCCGTCCGGCCGGCCCCGCACCGTAGATTTCAAGGTGGAGGCGCGAAAGGGAAACAAATGATGGCCACCCAAACCCAACCGCTGCAAAAGGGACAGAAGAGGGTCATAGGAGGCGTCTGCTCCGGCCTGGCCGAGCACTTCAACCTCGACGTCACCCCCGTCCGCGTCGTCTTCGTCGTGCTGGCGCTGATGACCGGCGCCGGGTTCCTGCTTTACCTGCTGCTCTGGATCCTCATGCCTGAGGCGGACGTCACCGATGTGACCGGGACCGACGTCATCGCCAACGGTCTCAAGTCGGTGGGCTCTGACATCGACCGTATCGGCGAGGAGCTGAAGAAGCCGGCTGTCAGATGAACAGCGTGATCGTCTACGGCAGTCGCCACGGCAACACCCGGACGATCGCCGGGAGCATCGCCAGCGTCATCGGCCGGGAGGGCTCGGTGCGAATTCTGTCGGCGGAGGCCGCGACCGGCATCGCCTGGTCCGAGGTGGACCTGGTGGTCGTCGGCGGCCCCACCGAGGCCTACGGCATCACCCCGGCCCTCGAAGCCTTCTTCGCGGCGCTACCTGCCGGCGCCCTATCGGGCAAGGCGGCGGCCGCCTTCGACACCCGCCTTCACTGGCCGCGCTGGCTGTCAGGCTCGGCGGCGAACGCCATCGGCCTCCGCCTGACCGAGGCCGGAGCCAACATCATCGCGGCCGAAGCCAGCTTCCTGGTGGCCGGCAGCCCGCCGGTCAACGAGCCCGGCGAGACGGAGCGAGCGTCCACCTGGGCCCTGGCGCTGATCAGCGCGCTCACGAGCCAGTCGGTGCTCGCCCTCACGGCGTCGAAATAAAGAGCTGGCCGGGCGAATGCCCGCCCCCCTCTCCTGTCTTTCCTTCTAGCTCAGAAGGCCCCGATGCCGTTCGGGGTGCCGAGCCCCGTCGGGCCGTCCCAGCCGGGGCCGGCATTGCAGAGGATGTTGCCGCAATTGCCGTTGCTGCCCGAGGTGACGTCGTTCAGTGAGGAGCTGTGGCCGTAGGGGTAGGACGCCGAGTAGGTGGTGACGCCACCGGCGAGGGCGAAGACGGAGGCGATGATCGGCGAGGCGACGCTGGTGCCGCCGAAGACCAGCCAGCCGCTGCTGCCCTGGTAGGAATAGCTGTCGTAAACGGAGACGCCGGTGTTGGGATCGGCATCCGCCGACACGTCCGCCACCGCCCGGCGCGCGCAGACGCCGGTGACGTTTGAGTTGGCCGCCTGCCAGCTTGGCTGCGACTCGTAGGCGGAGCAGCCGCTGCCGGCGCCGCTCCAGGCGGTTTCGCTCCAGCCCCGCGTGTTGCTGGCGTGGCTGAGTGTGGTGCCGCCCGCGGCGGTCACGTACTGGGAGGCCGCCGGGTATTCGACGCCGTAGCCGCCGTCGCCGGAGCTCGCCGTGATCGCGATGCCGGGGTGCTTGAAGTGCGAGTCGTCGCTGGTCTCACCGCTGAACTCGCTGCCGCCGTAGCTGTTGCTGATCTCGGTGGCGCCCAGCTTCACCGCCTCGTCGACCGCCGCGCCGAGGTTGGTGAAGCTGTTGCTGGACGCCTCGACGAGGAGGATGTGGCAGTTCGGGCAGACGGCGGAGACCATGTCGACGTCGAGCGAGATCTCCTCCGACCACCCACCGTTGTTGCGGGGGTACCTGGTGCCACCGGTCTGGTTCACCTTCCGGAAGCATCCGTTGGCCGTGGTGCAGGCGGCGATCCCGAACTGGGAACGGTAAACGCTCAGGTCGCTCTCCGCGTTGGGGTCGTTGTAGGCGTCCACGATGGCCACCGTCTGGCCGGAGCCACTGGTCGCCGAGGGCAGCGCGTAGGCGGACCGGAGGTCCACCGGGTTGTAGCCGGACGGGCTCTTCCTGACCGCATCGGGCCGGGCGAGGATGGCGTGGCAGGCCGCGAAGCCGGCCGGCGCATCAGCGCAGGAGCGCTGGTGCAGGTAGCCCTGTCCGGCCGCGCCGGCGGGCGTGGCGCCCACGGCGGCGAGGAGCAGCGCTCCCGAAACCGCTGCGCAAGCTCTCAGGACCTGAACCAGGCGAGGTCGAAAATCCATCTGCGCGTCTACCTCCTGATACGGCAAGAAAAATGGTGCGCCACAGTCTGGGCAAGCGGTGGCCCCGGGGATCGAACCAAAACCGCGCCGGGAAGTCAAGGACGGCCGGGCCATCAGGAGGCGGGTCGGATAAGGTGTCCGAGCGTTTTCACTTCGTTAGAACCCAG
Organism: Candidatus Dormiibacterota bacterium; assembly: GCA_035535055.1. Lineage (GTDB taxonomy): Bacteria > Chloroflexota > Dormibacteria > Dormibacterales > Dormibacteraceae > UBA6019. Next base: position 2,414 of record DATLQT010000050.1, read on the forward strand.
ATGGAGTATCAGCCCGGGTCCCGGACGGACTTCGACCGCCTCTACCAGGAGACCTACCAGCGGGTCTTCCGTACTCTGGCAACCATCCTCGGCGACGCCTCGGCGGCCGAGGACTGCACCCAGGAGGCCTACCTCAAGGCCTACCGCGCCTGGCCCGGATGGAAAGGCGACGCGCCGCCCGAGGCCTGGATCCACCGCATCGCCATCAATACCGCTCTCTCCTACATCCGCAAGCGCAAGCTGCGGGAGGTTGGCGAGCTGATCCGCCGCCTCGGCCGCCCGGTGGAGGCCGACCCGGTCGACCAGGTTCTCGGCAGCACGGTCATCGCCGAGATCCGGCGGCTGCCGCCCAAACAGGCGGCGGCGATCATCCTCCGCCACCTCCACGGCTACACCAACCGGGAGATCGCGGCCGCGCTCGGTGAACCGGAGAGCACCGTCGCGACCCGTCTGATGGTGGCCAAGCGAACCCTCCGGTCGCGGCTGGCCGACTTCCGGCAAGAGAAATCCGATACTCCGGTCGAGTTGGGCGTCTCTTCTCTCGAATGAACGTGGGAGGCGACGGCTTCGACCTCGACCGGCTCCTGGAACAGGAGCTGCAGCGTGCCACCGGGCAGCTGCAGGGTCCGAGCGCCGGGGTCACGCAGTCCGCCTACCACGCAGCCCTAGCCTCAGGAGGAACCAGCTTGTCGTTCTCATCCATATCCGCGCTCATAACCAGCAAGCTCGCCATCGCCGCGACGGCAGCGGTTCTGGTCGGCGGAGGTGCGGCCGTGACCGCGACCGCCGCAACCGGCAGCACCAACCCGACCGTGTGGGGAGCCGCCGTCGTCCAGGTCGTCCAGGGTTGCAAGACCACCGTGGGAACCGGGCCCACCGCCTTGAACCACACCGCCTCGGGCCCCCGCGACAACATCGGCCAGTGCGTCAGCCTCTTCGCCAAGACCCACGGGGCGACGGAGCGGGCTCTGCACGCCAGCAACGCGCGGACCAACCACCCGACCGGCAAGCCGACCGACCTGCCTCACGGCAAGCCGAGCGACCTGCCCAGCGGCAAGCCGAACGGCATTCCGGGCGGCCCGCCGAACAACGTCCCGCACGGCCAGCCGAGCAACCTGCCGGCCGGCGCTCCGAACAAGCACCCGGGAAAGCCTTAACCGGCACTCGAACCGCGCATTGAGGGGCCCGGCCATCACGGCCGGGCCTCTCTTTTATGTCCCGACGGTGGGATCGATCTGGCGAGCGCGGGCGTGAGCCGTGGCGGCAGCCGCGGAGTGCCCGAGATGCTGCTCGGCATCGCCCAGCTCCCACCAGGCGAGCGGGTCGTCGTCGCCGAGGTCGGTCGCGCTGCGGAGCTCCGTTGCTGCCGATGCGAACTGGCCCTGTCCGAGGTAGGCCTCGCCCAGCAGCTGGTGGTAGTGCGACTGGATGGGGTCCAGCGCCACGGCCATCATCAGGTCGGAGCGGTAGGCGGCGAGGTCGGCGGCCAGCGGCAGGATCCCGAACGCCAGCGCTGCCGCCGCGCCAAGGGCGGTCGCCCCTACGGCGAGGGGCAGGTTCCGAGCGCGGGGCGCCGGCGTCGGGCGACCGCTGGACCAGGCGACCGCGGCGAGCAGCCAGAAGACCGCCGTGGCCGGGGCCCAGTCGAAGTTGACCACCGACCAGGTCCAGTAAGCGGTCAGCGCAGCGAGCAGGGCTGGCCCCTCCTCCTGTCGCCAGCGACCGGAGCGCAGCACGGCCAGCGCGAACAGCACCCAGAAGACGGCCGATGCGGCGAGGCCGAGCAGGCCTTGGGCGGCCGCCAGGTCGAGCGGCTGCGAATGGGCTCGATCGAAGAGCACGTGCGGCAGGTAGCCGTGGGCGTAGCTCCCGAAGACGAGCCCAAAGGTATCCTCGCCCCAGCCCAGCAGCGGCCGCGCCTCGATCATCGGGATCGCGTGCTGCCAGAGCTGCAGGCGCAGGGTGTAGGGGTCGGCGTTGAGGGCGCCGAGCGGCCCCGCCACCAGGGCCATCGCCACCGCCAGCATGATCACCGCAGCGGCGGCCGCCCAGGCGAGCCGGGCGCGGGGAAGGTGCGCGGCCACGACCAGGATCCCCGCCAGGGCGCCGCCGAGCCAGGCGCTCCGCTCGCTGGAGAGAAGCAGCCCGGCGAGCACCAGGATCAAGATGGGCACCCAGCGCAGCGCTCGCCTCTCCATCAGCCGGCCGAGCACGAGCGGAAGGGCCATCGCCTCCACCACCCCGAGAAGCGCTGCGTTGCCGAGGTTGCCGTCCGGCCGGTCGAGGGCGCCGGCCAGGCCGTAGCGGTTGGCGAACCACTCCCAGGCGGCCTCGACCGCGATGACCGAGCAGGCGACGAGGAACCAGGTGACCGTCCGCCCCCTGGCTGCGGCGCCCCCGGCCGCCAGGAGACAGGCGGCAACTGCGAAGAGCAGGAGGTATGCGAGCCGCACGGGAGCCGACTCGTAACGGAGGTACTGGCCGGCAAGGCTCACCCAGGGCGAAACGGAGAGCGCCAGGGCGCCGACCGCGACGGCGACCACGGCCAGCCCGGGGACCGGCAGCGGGGCGAACAGCTCGGGTAGCGAGCCGCGCGGGCGGAAGAGGCAGCAGCCGAGGCCGACAGCGACCCCGGTGAAGAGCACGGCGACCCGCGGCAGCACGTAACCGTCGATCGCGACGGGCAGGAAGAACAGCAGGAAGAGGGCGGCCAGCGCCGCGGGGAGGCTGTCGGAGAGGAGGGCCGGGAGACCGGCCCTCCCTTCGGTGCTGGCTATCTAGGCTGGGTCGCTCTAGGGGAGGCCGTGGATCAGCTTGTCGGCCTCGCCCTCGTCGAAGGCCCGCATGGTGAGGGTCGAGATCTTCCCGCGCATGCTGCTGGCGAGGGCGAAGGTGGCGGCGCCCTCGTCGCCCGGGCAGTCCATGATCACGCAGAGGTCGTACGGGCCGAGCGTCAGGTAGACGTGGTGGACCTTGTAGCCGTGGCCCATCGACTCGACGGCCTTCTTGGTCTCCTCGCGGCGCTTGGGATGATCCTTGACGCTCTGAATCCCGTCACTGGTGAAGTTCATCAGGCAGACGTAGGTGGCCATGGCGGTGACACCTCCTGGACTGAAAACGGCGGAAGGGTTTTCGCAGCCTAACACCGCAGGCGTAACCTAGCGGGACGCTGGCCCGTCACCAGGAGGCTTGAGCCCGTGGACAAGAAGATCCTGCTCAGCGAGAGCGAAATCCCGGAGCGCTGGTACAACATCCTGCCCGACCTCCCGCGTCCGCCCGCACCCTACCTCCACCCCAGCACCCTGCAGCCCATGGGCCCCGCCGATCTGGCGCCGCTCTTCCCGCAGGCGATCATCGCGCAGGAGGTCTCGACCGAACCCTGGATCGAGATACCCGAGGAGGTCCGCGAGATCTACAAGATCTGGCGGCCGACGCCCGTGTACCGCGCGTCGCGGCTGGAGAAGCTGCTCGACACGCCGGCCAGGATCTACTTCAAATACGAGGGCACCTCTCCGGCCGGCTCCCACAAGCCGAACACCGCCGTGGCCCAGGCCTACTACAACGCCAAGGAGGGGGTGCGCCGGCTGACGACCGAGACCGGCGCCGGCCAGTGGGGCTCAGCGCTGGCCTTCGCGGGTGCCTTCTTCAACCTCGAGGTGACCGTCTACATGGTCAAGGTCTCCTACGAGCAGAAGCCCTACCGCCGAGCGATGATGGAGGCCTGGGGCGCTACCGTCCACGCCTCGCCCACCAACCTCACCAACGCCGGCCGCGGCATCCTCGCCGCGGACTCGGACTCGCCGGGCTCGCTCGGCATCGCCATCTCAGAGGCGGTCGAGGACGCGGCCACCCACGAGGACGCCAAGTACTCATTGGGCTCGGTCGTCAACCACGTTCTGCTTCATCAGACGGTGATCGGCCTGGAGGCGAAGAAGCAGATGGAGATGGCCGGCGACTACCCGGACGTCGTCATCGGCTGCGTCGGAGGCGGCTCCAACTTCGCGGGCCTGTCGTATCCGTTCATTGCCGACAAGCTGAAAGGCGAGCGGCCCACCACCAGGTTCATCGCGGCCGAGCCCGCGGCCTGCCCCACGCTCACGCGCGGCGTGCTGGCTTACGACTTCGGCGACGCGGTCGGCATGGGACCCGTAGTGAAGATGTACACGCTCGGCCACTCCTTCGTGCCCGACCGGATCCACGCCGGCGGCCTCCGCTACCACGGCGACGCACCGTCGCTCTGCGCGCTGGTGGAGCACAAGATCGTCGAGGCGCGCGCCTACAAGCAGAACGAGTGCTTCGCCGAGGCCGTGCGCTTCGCCCGCACCGAGGGCTTCCTGCCCGCGCCCGAGGCGGCCCATGCCATCAAGGCCGCGGTTGACGAGGCGCTCGCGGCGCGCGAGGCGGGCGAGAAGCGGACGATCCTCTTCAACCTCTCCGGCCACGGCCACTTCGACATGTCGGCCTACGACGCCTACTTCGCCGGCAAGCTGGAGGACGTCGAGCTGTCGCAGTCGCGGATCGACGCCGCGATCGAGGAGCTGCCGAGGGTCCCGGCGACCGCCTAGAACCCATCCCTTCCGCGGGGCGGCCGAGCGGGCGCTGGCCGGAGAGGACGTGGATGGCTCCCTTCTGCTTGGTGACGGCGAGTACGAGTACCGCCTGACCCCGATGCACGGCGTCGAGGGCGCCCTGCTGCGGATGTCCGGAACGATCGTCGACGTCACCGAGCCCAGGCGACACGAGCGGGAGGCAATGGAACGGCGCGCCCGGAAGATGTTCACCGCCAAGGCCAGCCACGGACTGCGCACGCCGCTCAATGCGATGCTCGGCTTCCTCCAACTTCTTCAGGGCCGCCGCGGGGACGGGCTCAGCGATCGGCAGCGCGGCCACCTGAAGCGGGTCGAAACCGCGGTGCGGCTGCAGCTCGACCTCGTCAACGACCTGCTGGACGTTCAGAAGCTACGCTCTGGGGAGCCGCACTTCGACGTCGAGGCAACCGGCGTCGCTCCCCTGCTTGAGGACGTTGTCGAGATGGTCCGGCCGGTGGCCGCCGCGAAGGACGTCCGGCTGGTGACCGACCTCCCGAAGACGCGGCTGGCGACCGACCGGCGGCGCCTCAGCCAGGTCGTGCTGAACCTGCTCTCGAACTCGATCAAGTTCTCGCCGCGCGGCGAGCAGGTCGTGCTGCAAGCCCTTGCCTCGGCCGACCGGCTGGTGATCGAGGTCGTCGACCATGGGCCCGGGTCTGGCCGAGGAGCAGCTGGAGCGGGTGTTCGATGAGTTCTACCAGGTGCCGTCAGCCACGGCCGCGCAGGGGACCGGTCTGGGGCTGGCGATCACCCGGCAGGTCGTACGGGCGCTTGGTGGCGACGTGACCGTCGAGTCAAAGTACGACGAAGGGGCGAGATTCTCGATCGAACTGCTGATGCGGCCGATGGTCGCCGACGCCGATCTGCTGGCGGCCTCCCCTGAGGTCGGCGAGGTCAGGTCAGCGTGACCCCGCCATCCACGGCCAGCACCTGGCCGGTGACGTAGCCGCCGGCGTCGCTGGCCAGGAAGAGCACCGCCGCGGCCAGCTCCTCGCCGTCACCGGGACGGCCGGCGAGGATCCGAGGAGCCTGCGCGTCCAGGTAGCCGGGCGCGTACTGATCGGTCATCTCGGTCAGGAAGAAGCCGGGAGCGATCGCGTTGACCCGGATGCCCTTGCGGCCGGTCCACTGGCTGGCGAGGTCGCGGGTCAGGCCGAGGAGCCCCGCCTTGCTGGCGCTGTAAGCGGCCTGCGGGAGACCGCCGGTGGTCAGCGCAATGATGCTGGAGATGTTCACGATCGAGCTTCCCGGCTTCATCACCCGCCCGCACGCCTGCGCCATCCAATAGCTGCCGCTGAGGTTGACGTCGATCACCCGGCGGAACTCGTCGGGCGTCTCGCGGGTGGCGGGGACGGCGGTGCCGACGCCCGCGTTGTTGACGAGCACGTCGACCCGGCCGTAGGTTCCCATCGCCCGATCGACCACGTCCTGGCAGTCACCGGGCTCGGCGACGTCGGCCTTAACCGTGAGCGCTCTCCGGCCCAGCGTCTCGACCTTCTCTTGGGTTTGCTGGAGCCGGTCCACCCGCCGCGCCGCCAGGACGAGGTCGGCACCGGCCTCGGCCAGCGCGATGGCAAAGCAGACCCCGAGGCCGCTTGAGGCGCCGGTGATGATCGCGACTCTGCCGTCCAAGCGAAAGCGGTCGAGGACGCTCACTTGCTCTGTTCTTTACACCACGCGTAGAGGGCGTCGTACATCGGAGTCTCGAGCCTGATCTTCTCGTGGTCGTCGTCGCCGTGGATGAGGGCAAAACCGTGGGCGACGGCGTAGAGCCCGGCGGCCTCGGGGACGGTGTCCCGATCTTGGCTCACGTCGGCGCCGTGGACGATCTTCGCCAGCCGGTCCAGCGCCGGATCCTGTAGGCCGTACTTGACCATGATCGACTCGAAGCTGCAGCGGCCCTCGACGTGGCCGAGCTCGACATCCTTGACGTCGTAGGGGATGGCGCCCTGCTGCTCGGCAACCTTCATCACCTCGTCGGCGGCGACATAGAGGAACTCGGCTTCAGCGTCGACGAAGCGCTTGACCAGCCAGGGGCAGGCGACCCGGTCCACGTTGGCGTTCCTGCGGGTGACCCACTTCAATGGATTGGCCTCAGGCCGGCGGGCCGGTCGGAGCCGACATCGGCGCGCCGCCGCCTCCGACCAGCGAGCGGCAGGCCTCGGCCTGCTGCCGCTGTGAGCGTGGGACGCGGTAGCGACGGACCTTGGCCTCGCCGGCGACTTGTAGGTCCATGGCCACGTGGCCAAGCCAGTTGGTGAACTGGGTGCAAGTCACCGAGCCGCGGGGTAGGGCCTCGAACTTATTGGGGATCGGATCGTGCCAGCCGGTCGAGCCCATGATCAGCACCCTCCGGTCGGTCAGAGCCCCGAAGTAGCGGTGCCGCATAGCCGAGAAGATGAGCTCGGCAATCGCTCCGCCCTGCTCGAGGAGGATCGCGATCAGAAGGGGCAGCCGCTGCTCGAACCACCAGGTGGCCTGCAACTGTTCCCCGGGCTCTAGGGACTGCTGCCAGATTGCCGCCTGCTGTTGAGGATTGGGGATCAAGACAGGCATTGCGTGCTTACCTCGAGGTGGGTGGAAGGAGCCGCCGGATTATAAGGGCGCGCGCTTCAGCTGACCTGGCCCCGAGGGCAGCCTGTGCCAGGAACTCCCGATTCTTGCGTGGTGAAAGATGTGGGCCGGGAGGGAGTCGAACCCCCACAGTTTTCGCGGCGGTAAGCAATCCCGGCTTGGGAGGGGCGGCCAGGCTGAACGGCAGCCCTTCCCAACCTGTTTTCGTTTGTGAGGCGGAAGGTATGTCCTCGATGGCTATTCACGGTTAGGTCTCTACCTTGAATAAGGCCCCCATGACTATTCAAAGGTGCGTCAAATCGACGGGTCGCCTTACGCTTTCGCACGTCGTAAGGTAGTGCTAGACTTCTGCCATGGTTACTGACCTGGCACGAGAAAGGGCCGCTGTACTTCTGGATGATCCTGCTCTTGTGGAGGCCCTTGTTGAGTTGCTCAGCCGCTCGCCAGAGTTGGCTCCCCCGGTACCGGGTTCTGCTGGGAGCCTAACCGCTCCTGAGCTGCGAGTTCTCGAGAAGGGAGGTATCGACCCCTCTGGGCGTCCTCCTCTCCAGCCACTCCTAAGGAGCATGTTGACCTTCAGCCGCCTGGTGGCTGGTTCGGTAAGCACGACCCAGGCTGCAGGCCTCTTGGGCGTTGATGGGGCTCGCATCCGGCAGCGGCTCGCTGAGCGGACCCTTTACGGTTTCAAGCTGCTCGGCTCCGAGTGGCAACTGCCGAGTTTCCAGTTCACCGAGGTTGGATTGGTGCCCAACCTGGGACAGGTCCTGCGGACGCTGCCAGCCGATTTGCATCCAGTCGAGGTCTACAACTGGCTGACACTACCCGAAGCCGAGCTTGAGCTTGAGGGTGAACCGGTCAGCCCTCTCGACTGGCTGCGCACGGGAGGCAGTCCTGAGCCAGTGTTGGAAATTGCCCGGCAGATCGCGGAGACCGTTTAGGGGCCGACAGACTGCCCTCTCTGCCGAACCCCGATCGTGGCCGGCTGGCAGCTGCCAGCCCCACCGTGATTGCGATACCAGCAGGCGCACTGCTCTGGCGAGTGCATTACGCCGCGGGACGCCATCCAGCTCCTTGGAACCAGATGCGCTGGTTCGGGCCGACTGACGCTCGTTTCGACCATCACCTGCCACCTCAAGCAATCCAGGACCGCGGCATCCTGTATTGCGCCGATCGCGCGACTGCTGCGCTGGCCGAGGTTTTCCAAAACCGCCGGGTCATCAACCGTCGCCTGAGAGGGCCACGCCTGGTGGCGTTCGAGTTGGCCTCTCAACTGGAGCTCCTAGACCTCACTGGAACGTGGCCGACCAGAGCGGGTGCGAGCCAAGCCATCTCGACTGGTCCTCGCTCGCGCGCAAGGCTTTGGTCTCGGGCCATTTACGACCAATATCCCACCGTGATGGGGTTGCTTTACCCCGCAAAGATGCATGGCGGAGCCCGCTCTCTTGCGCTCTACGAGCGCGCGCAGTCGGCACTCCCGGCTTTGGCGGTGTTTGACCGCGCCCTGGCTGACGGGGCTATGACCTCCATCCTCCTCAAGGCGGCGGACGATTTGGGCTATGGACTTCTTTAAGTCGACGCTTCGAGGGTCACCTCGTGTGACGGGAAGCCACCGCCACGACTGCGTCAATTACCAGTGGTGAATCGCCCTGAGTTTTGTGGAGATCAGTGATCACCGGCCGCAGCAGTAGCTCGGCCAACCATTAGAGACACCGCCGGATTCATTCCCGTCGGCATGAGCTTCACCTCCGGGTGCTCAGTCGCCCACACGCGGAACACCTCATCGGCAAATCCTTGCCCCGCCGAGTCGACACCAGTGAAATCGATATCGACGTGCGTAAGCGCTCGAAGCCGGCCATCAGCCTCTTGGCCTCTGATCGACTTACGAAGTCGGTGCCGTGCTGAAAGAGCTTCACGATGCCGCGAGAGCGTCGCGACCAGCCTGAAGGCTGGTCGCGTCGTCGATCAGACCTTCGCGGTGCGCTGGTTGGGCGGTGGTCGGCGAGGCGACTCCGCTCCAGCCACATACGGTCTACGCCGCCCACCCGAGAGGCTTCGCGGGACAGATGCGGCGCGATCCCTCTCCGACACGTTACTACCTAGAGGCTGCGGCCAGCGACAGCCTGCCCGACTGGTCCGAAGATCGTGTGCGCGAGGAACTGGCCATCCGGCTCGGGGCAGGCGGCGGTCTGCAGGGTGTCCGTTTTGTGGAGCCGACCTTCGTGGACCTTCGAGTCAGAATGACCGAACCCATGCAGGAGGATCGCGTCTTCCTAGCCGGGGATGCGGCTCACCTGATCACCCCCGCCGGCGGCAAGGGCATGAACTTGGCCATCCAGGACGCGGTCGAGCTGGCCAGTGGGCTGATCGAGCGATTCGGGTCCATCCAAGACGGTCGGCGCCTCACTCATTAC
>DATLQT010000051.1:0-3533 GCA_035535055.1 Candidatus Dormiibacterota bacterium
GGAGCTCAACGGCCCCATCGGCCCCCATCGCCGCTGGAGCTGGGCCACCGCCAGCCTGGCGGAGGTGAAGGAGGTGCGGGTCGCCCTCGGCGGGACGGTGAACGACGTCGTCCTCGCCGTCATCACCCGCGGTTTCCGCGACCTCCTGCTCGGCCGCGGCAACGAGGTCGAGGGCAAGGTGGTGCGGACTTTGGTGCCGGTCTCGGTCCGCTCCGAGAACGAGCGTGGCCAGTACAACAACCGCGTCTCCGGCCTCTTCCCCGGGCTCCCGGTCGGCCTCGCCGACCCGGTCGAACGGCTCAATGACATCAAAGAGCAGATGGACGTCTTCAAGGGGTCCGGCCAGGCGGTCGCGGGCGATGTGCTGACCAAGCTCGGCGGCTTCGCTCCGCCGATGCTGCTGGCCCTCGGCGCCCGCCTCGGCACGCGCTTCGAGCAGCGGATGGTGCAGACGGTGACCACCAACGTGCCGGGGCCGCAGTTCCCGCTCTACGCCGCCGGTCGCCAGCTCGTCTACGCCTATCCCTACGTTCCCATCGCCGGCTCGGTGCGGATCAGCGTCGCGATCTTCTCCTACCTCGGCGGGCTCAACTTCGGCGTCACCGGCGACTGGGACTCGGTCGCCGACATCGAGGTCTTGACCCGCGGTATCGGGGCGGGGATGGAGGAGCTATTGGCCATCGCCCGCCGCCCGGCTCGGAACACGCGGCCAGTCCGGCCGGCGCGCGCCGCCAGCAATGGCCACGCCGCGGCCAACGGCCGCAAGCGCACCGCGCCAGCGAGGCGGCGAACCAAGACCGCCACCTAACCCGCTCCCATGCGGATCGAGGTGGCTCGCGGCGACATCACGGAAGAGCAGGTGGACGCCATCGTCAACGCCGCCAACCAGTCGCTGCTCGGCGGCGGGGGGGTGGACGGCGCGATTCATCGGGCGGCCGGCCCCGAGCTGCTCGAGGCCTGCCGCAAGCTGGGCGGCTGCGAAACCGGCGACGCAAAGGCCACGCCTGGGTTCCGGCTGCCCGCCAGATGGGTGATCCACGCCGTCGGCCCCCGCTGGCGCGGCGGCGGCCACGAAGAGGGGCGGCTGCTGACCTCCTGCTACCGACGCTCGCTCGAGGTGGCGGACGAGCTCGGCGCTCGGTCGATCGCCTTCCCGGCGATCTCGACCGGCATCTACGGCTTCCCGGCCGAGCCGGCGGCGCGGATCGCCATGGAGACCCTCCGCTCCACGACGACCGAGGTGGAACTGGCGCGCCTGGTCGCCTTCGACGCGGCCACCGAGCGGATCCTCAGCCAGGCGCTAGAGGCGTCGGACTGAAGTTTTCGACCGCGGGCAGCGCTACTCCAGGTCCAGCTTCCGACGGCGGGGCTGCCGCGCCGGCGTCTCCGGCGTGGCTGCCTTGGCCTGGACCTTCCCGCGCATCCCCTCCAGGCGCTTTTGGTCCTCGTCGAGCTTGTCCAGCTTGGCCCGGGTGACCTCGAGGCGGCCTCGCGCCATCCGAACCTTGGCGATCTCTTCTCTCAGGCTCACCGAAATGCTCCGCCGAATAGGATAGTAGAGATGGCTATGTTTGTATAGCTACGCTATCAGGCGCGCGGTGGCGCTCAGGTCGCGCGGGGTGCTCGGTAGGCCTCGCGGAGGATCTCGGCGACCTCCGCCATCGGAGCGCCGAATGGTAGCGGTTCACCTCGCCGCCTCCAGACTACTTTGATACCCGGGGGCAGCTCGCGGATGCCTTTGTCACCGTCAGACCGGGAAGGTCAACCTCCGGGTCGGACGTCAGCCTACGAACCCGCCTCAATGAGCTTTGCCAGCTTCCCTGAACTTGGCCGCATCAAGACAGCGCTCAACGAGCCTAACTCGGAGGCTGGCGGCACATTCGCCAGGAGGAGAGGGGCGATGTCGAGGCGGCGCATTCAACCTCGGCCCAGGTACGAAGGTGAGCTGAACACCTGATCTAAGTCATCGAATGGTTGGCGGTTCAACCGGCCAGCCTCAGGCGGTGGCCAACTCTCGATCCGATAAGAACACGGACGCCGGCAGGTGGAAGAAGCATGCCAGCGCTTCAACATGGGCGAGACTCAACTTCCGCCTTCCGGCCAGAACTTCCGAAGCGATGGAGGGCGTGGGAAAGACTCCTGCCCGAACGAGATCGCGCTGACTGATCGACCTCTCGGCCAGCAGCACCCGTACAAGGTCCGCCCCGCCGATGTCGGGAATCTCCACGTGGTCGCCCTCCCAGGCCTCCATAAGGCGCGCTAGAAGCTCGAGCAGTCCTTCATGCGCGGCATCGAGTCCGGGCCGGTCGACCAGACGATCGATCAGCCGCTGGACGCGCGCTGCTTCCTTAGCGTTGTGAATGACCCGAGGTTCGTATTCCGCGAGAAGACTGCCGTAACCGCTCATGCCCTCCATCTGCCTTTGCTGTATTCAGCGTGTGTTCCGATCCACCGAATGAACACGGTTTGCCACTCGTACCTCATATGCGTCACCAAACGAAAGTCGTTGCCGCCGATGTTGAACACCGTTAGGGCTCCGACCGCGTCCGCGTGCGGATAGGCCGTCCGAACCTCCACGATCGATTTCCATTCAGCATGAGTGGCAACTTTGTACCAGGCGACCAGCGCGACCTCAGCCTGAGGGTGGTGGATCCAGAACTCACGGAGCCTGGCCTTGCTGATCACCCGCACCCTGGTTATGTTCGCATATTGCGAACGCGCTGTCAACCGAGGCGGCTGTGGCGTGTCCCTGTGGCATTAAACCATTCGGAACGCCGCCGGTTGATCCCGAGCGCTCCGCTAAATATGGTATTAGAGACGGCTATGTTCGTATAGTCGCACTATCAATTAGAGGAGATCTCAGGTTGGGCGGGGTGCTCGGTAGGCCTCGCGGAGGATCTCGGCGACCTCCGCCCGCGTGAACTCGTCCGGCAGCGGCTCACCCTTGGCGAGGAGCTCTCGGACCTTGGTGCCACTTAAGACCAGGTGGTCCTCGGCACCGTGGGGACAGGTCCTGGTCGAGGCCATCGACCTGCACTTGGTGCAGTAGAAGGCGTGCTCGAAGCGGAGGATCTCGATCCCCAGCTCGCCGGGCGCGTACTGGTCGAAGATGCGCTGCGCCGCGTAGGTGTCGTAGAAGTTGCCGACGCCGGCGTGGTCGCGGCCGACGATGAAGTGGGTGCAGCCGTAGTTGCGCCGGACGATGGCGTGGAAGACCGCCTCTTTGGGCCCCGCGTAGCGCATCCAGGAGGGGTTCGAGGCGAGAAGGACGCGGTCCGCCGGGTAGTACCCGGCGAGCAGCTCCTGGTAGCAGCGCAGGCGGACGTCGGCCGGCGTGTCGTCCTCTTTGGTCTTGCCCATCAGCGGGTGCAGGAGGAGGCCGTCCACCATCTCCAGGGCCACCTTCTGCAGGTACTCGTGGGCGCGGTGAACCGGGTTTCGGGTTTGGAAGCCGACCATCGTCTTCCAGCCGCGCTCCTGGCGGATCCGCCGCACCTCGGTCGGTGACAGGTCGATGCCGGGCCCGCCCTGGA
>DATLQT010000052.1:0-21774 GCA_035535055.1 Candidatus Dormiibacterota bacterium
TTGACGAGCGCGCCCGACTCCAAATGGTTGAGAACGATGAGGCGTCGCTGCTCAGACGTAGTCAAGGTGATCCGACCTCCATTCATGGGGTGACGGAATCACAGAACTGCTGGGGGGTGACGTTTTCTCAGAACGCCCACACCACGTAGTCGGCACCGTTGACGCCCTGGTAGCCGATCGAATAGATGAACCAGCGCTCCGCCAGCTGGGCAGTGAGGCCATCCTGGGACGCGACGCTGGCGCCGGGCGGGATGGTGCGGAGGGTGCCGGAGAAGGCGGCATAGCGGGGCTCGGAAAGAAAGAGACTGGGGTCGAAATGGATCGAGAAGGGTAGATCGCCGAAGAGGAACGAGAAGGCGAAGCTGCTGACCAGCACGGCGCCGATCAGGCCCGCCTGCAAGCGCGCCGGGAAGCGGGAGATGGCGAGGATCGCCGAGCCGAGGATGAGGGCGATCAGCGGTGCCGAGTACTGGGTGGCGAAGGAATATTCGGGGGCGTAGCTGGAGAGCAGGAGGTAGCCGAGAGTCGGCGCCGGCAGCAGCAGTGCCCAGCGCGAGAAGAGGGGCAGGAAGAGCACCGGCCCGAATAAGCCGGCGACGAACTCCGCCTTCTTCGCCTGCAGGAGCAGGCCGACCACCCGGCCCGGATGGGTGAGCACCGTCATCAGGATCTGTAACGGCGTCCGGCCCAGCACCGGGTACCGGTCGGCAAGGTACGGATAGGCGGCCCCCGACGCGAAGTGCGGGATCACCAGGTCGATCAGAACCACGAAGCACGCCAGCCCCCCGACCATCACCGCCGACCCCAAAAGCAGCCTCCGCTTTCCCAGCGCCGCGTAGGCGCCGAACCCGAAGGCGACCAGGCCCATCTCCTCTTTGACCAGCAGGGCGAAGAAGAGGCTGGCCAGGAACCAGCGCAGCCGGCCCGCCTCCAGGAAATAGAGCGCAAGCCCGAGCGGCAGCACCGAGAAGGCGAGTTCGTGGAAGTCGAAGAGGTTTATGTAGGCGACCGGCAGGAAGAGGAAGTAGGCCGCGACCCACGCCAATCGCGGAAAGCCGGCCTCCAGCCTCAGCCGTGCCAGCAGATAGACGGGGACCGCGCCAAGGGCGAGGAAGATGGTCTGGACGACGAGCAGCGTCTCCGGGTGCGGATAGGCGAGGTAGAAGGGGAAGAGGAGCCAGAAGATCGGCGAGAAGTGGTCGCCGAAGTAGGAGTGCGGGCCGGGGTTGGCCTGGCTGATGGTCGATTCGAACGGCCGGCCCTGGATCGTGTTCCAGAAGATCTGGTCGAAAAGGCCGAGGTCGAAGGCGAATGAATGGAAGGTGCGGTGGCGGAGGATCGAGAGCACGAGGTAGGTGACCAGGTAGAGGGCGACCAGCCCGACGGCGAGGGCCACCTCTCGGCGTTGCGGGGCGATTCTTGCCAGCCGGCCTGAGGCGACCGCGGCGCCTACTCTGCGGCCCTGGAAACGTAGTTCCGCCGGTAGAACTCCCAGTACTCGCCGTTGCGCAGCGGCCGCCACCAGTCGGGGTTGTCGCGGTACCAGCGCACGGTGCCCTCCATGCCCTCGGTGAATCCGATCTGGGCCGACCAGCCCAGCTCCTCCCGCGCCTTGTCGACGTCGAGCGCGTAACGGTAGTCGTGACCGGCCCGGTCCTGGACGCGCTCGACAGCGTTCTCGTCGAGCCCCAGCAGATCGACGACGGTGGCCGCCACCTGGTTGCCGCTGGTCTCGACGCCGGTGCCGAGGTTGTAGGCCTCGCCCGGCCGGCCGCGGTGGAGGGCGCTGTCGATGCCCCGGCAGTGGTCATCGACGTGGAGGTAGTCCCGCAGGGCGCTGCCGTCCCCGTAGAGAGGCAGCTTCATCCCCTCGAGACCGTTGGTGATGAAGAGCGGGATGATCTTCTCCGGGAACTGGTAGGGGCCGTAGTTGTTGCTTCCCCTGGTGACGACCAGGGGCAGGTCGAAGCTCTCGACGTATGACCGCGCCAGCAGCTCACCGCCCGCCTTGCTGGCGCTGTACGGGCTCCGCGGGCGAAAGGCGTCCCCCTCGCGGGAGCGGCCCTCGGGCACGTCGCCGTAGACCTCGTCGGTCGAAACGAGAAGGAATACCTCGTGGCCGTGCTTGCGGGCCGCTTCGGCAAGGACCCCGGTGCCGAGAACGTCGGTGAGGACGAAGGCGAAGGGATCGAGCAGGCTTCGATCGACATGGGTCTCGGCGGCGAAGTTGACGATCGCGTCCACCCGGCCGGCCAGGTGGTCCACCATCTCGCCGTCGCAGATATCGCCGCGGACGAAGCTGTAGCCGGGGCTGCCCTCGTGCTCAGCCAGGTTGGCAGGGTTGCCGGCGTAGGTGAGCTTGTCGAGCACGATCAGCTCCACCTCGGGCCGGGTCCGCCGTAGCAGCCGGACGAAGTTGGAGCCGATGAACCCGGCGGCGCCCGCGATCAGCAGCCGGCGTAGCTGGCGGTCCTTCACGTGATCGGCGGGAACCGGGTCCAGTCGTAGCCGATCGAGGGGTCGTCATGGGCGATCCGCCCTTCGTCGTCGGGGTCGTAGACGATCGAGGTGACGTAGAGCAGGTGGCTCAGTTCCAGGGCGCGGCAGCCGTGGGCGACGCCCGGCGGGATCTTCAGGCAGCGTGCGAACCGGTCGCCCAAGAAGAACTCCATCAGCTGGCCCTTGGTCGGCGAGTCCTGGCGGAGGTCGTAAAGGGCCACCTTGAGGCTGCCAATCGCGTACCACCAGTCGGTCTGCCGGCGGTGGTGGTGCCAGCCCTTGGCGGTGCCCGCGTACATCAGGGAGTGACTCCACTGGCCGAAGTGATCGAAGAAGGGGTCGCTCTCGCGGATGACCTCTCGAAAGAACCCGCGCTCGTCCGCGTGCGTCACCAGCTCTTTGAGCTCGACGCCCTCGATGATCGCCGTGGTCGCCATCTCGAGCCTGTTCCTCCTCAGTCCCTGTTCGCACCGTGCGCGCGGACGTGGTCGTTGACCTCGTAGTAGGCCTCGATCGACTCGCCCGCGTCACCCCAGAAACCCTCGATCACGTCGTACTCCATCCTGCCCCGCCCGACGTAGTGATTGTTGACGTCGGTGATCTCAAGCTCTCCTCGGCCTGACGGCTTGAGGGTCGGGATCACCTCGAAAACGTCGGCTGGGTAGAAGTAGATGCCGGTTACCCCGTAGGGGCTCGGCGGGTCGGCGGGCTTCTCGATGATCTTCACCACCCTCCCCCCCGCATCCAGCTCGGGAACACCGAGGTGGGTCAAATGGGAGGGGTCCTCCACCCGGCTCAGCAGGATGCGGGCGCCGTCCTCCTGCTTCGCGAACGCCTCGACCGAGGGACGGAGCGAGCGCTCGACGACGTTGTCGGCGAGCATCACGACGATCGGGCCGCCGCCGCCGAACCGCTCCGCCAGGCCGAGCGCCTCGGCGATGCCCCCGGGCCGCTCCTGGTACGCGTAAAGGAGCCTGTCGATGCCGTACTCATGGCCGTTTCCGAGCAGGCGCAAAAACTCGCCGGCATGGGTTCCACCGGTGACGAGCATGATCTCCATCACCCCCGCCTTGACCAGCGCCTCGATCGCGTAGGTGATCATCGGCCGGTCGTAGATCGGCAGCAGGTGCTTGTTGGTGATCCGGGTGAGCGGATGCAGTCGGCTGCCGGTACCGCCGGCCAAGATCACGCCCTTCAACTCGCTGCGAATTCTCGCAGAAGGCCCTGGAGCTGGTCCCCTCCGGCGCCGTTCGGGCGCTGAGAGCCCTCCGATCTTGGAGCGGCCGTGCGTTGAGGCACCAGATGCTGTGGCACACTGCGGCCGTAATGCCGGTCCAGTGGGCGAGGGCGATCCTCCACGTCGACCTCGACGCCTTCTACACCTCGGTCCACCAGCGCGACGACGAGTCGCTGCGCGGCAGGCCGGTCGCGGTCGCCGGCTCCTCCCGGCGTTCGGTGGTGATGGGCGCCTCCTACGAGGCGAGGGCCTTCGGCGTCCACTCGGCACAGCCGCTGCACGAGGCGCTGGCAGCCTGCCCCGAGCTGGTGGTGCTGAAGCCGAACGCCGCCGCCTACCGGGAGGCGAGCCGAGCCATCCACGCCATCCTCCGGCGCTTCGCCGCCCCCGAGAAGATCGAGGGCGTCGCGCTCGACGAGGCCTACATCGACGTCACCGCCCGGACCCGCCATGGCACCACGACGCCGGAGGACATCGGCCGCCAGGTCAAGTTCATGATCCGCAACGAGGTGCGGCTGACGGCCAGCGTCGGGGTCGCCGTCGGCAAGGTGGTCGCCAAGGTCGCCTCCGGCTCCCGCAAGCCTGACGGCCTGGTCGTGGTCCCGCCCGACACCGAGGCCGACTTCATGGCCGCGATGCCGGTCGGAGTCCTCCAGGGTGTCGGGCCGAAGACCGAGGAGCGCCTGCGGATGATGGGCGTCCGCCGGGTGGGCGACCTTGCCGCCTACGACACCCAGCGGCTGGTCCAGGCGCTCGGCTCCGGTGCTGCCGTGCTACAGAAGCTGGCCCAGGGCAAGGACCGGGCGCCGGTCGACGGCTCCAAGCCCCTCAAGACGATCAGCGCCGAGGTCACCTTCGAGCACGATGTCACCGACCGGGAGCGGATCGAGGAGGCGGTGAAGGAGCTGACCGCCAGGCTCAGCGAACGTCTGCGCGAACAGGGCGTCAAGGCGAAGACGGTCTACGTCAAGGTGAAGCTTCCGGACTTCCGCCTGATGAGCCGCCAGGTGAGCCGGACGAGCGCGACCGACGACGCCGACGTGATCTTCCGGGCCGCCCGGAGCGCGCTCGAGAAGTCTCACCTGGAGTCACGGCCGGTGCGGCTGGTCGGGGTTGGGCTGTCGGGCCTCGAGCACCCGCACCCCGAGCTTCAGATGTCGCTCTTCGACTAGCCCGCTTCGGCGTCGTCGCCACCGCGCCGCCCGCCTCCATCGCCGAGCGATCGATCTGCGGGCGTGGCGGCAGGGCGCTGACCAGGTCGGCGACGGTGCGCCAGCCGAAGCGGTCGATGCCCCGCCCGACCAACGCCCGGAACACTGCCGCGGTCGCCTGGGCGTCACCGAGGGCCGCGTGGACGGGCTCGATCTCGATCTCGAGAGCCTCCACGAGCCGGGCCAGGCCGGGCGTCTGGCCGGGCGGCAGCTCGAGGACCAGCCGGCCGAGGGCGGTCGTGTCCACGACCGGGTGCTCGAGGGGCCGCGACAGCCCGCGGCCGAGGATCCAGGTGTCGAAGGCGTCATGGCTGTGCTCGACGAGCACCGCGCCGCGGGCGAAGTGGAGGAAGCCGCGGCGGGCGTCGCCGTACTGGGGCGCGTCCACCAGCATCTCGCGCTCAATCAGGTGGCGGCGCTTGGCGTAGGGGTTGATCGGCGCCCGGGAGTGGACGAGGGTGTCGAAGAGCCCCAGCGAGCCGCTGAGCCGGAACCGCTCAGCGCCGATCTCGAGAACCAGGAAGGGCCGGTTGCCCGTGGTCTCGATGTCGACCGCGACGTACTCCGCCTCAGCCAGCGGCGTATCCGGCCGGACCGGGGCGAATTCGCCCTCAGCCTCTTCGAGCTCCCAGACCACCAGCTCGGTCGCGCCCCGCGGCTTGAGCTTCAGCGGCCGCCCGGGTCGGTCCTCCACGGGGTTCATCGTAAGATCAAAGGCCCTTATGCCCCCCCGTCAACGGATCCTGAGCGGCATGCGACCGACCGGCCGCTTTCACCTCGGCAACTACTTCGGGGCCGCCAGGAACTGGGTCGAGCTGCAGGATTCCTACGACTGCTATTACATGGTGGCCGACTACCACGGCCTCATCAGCCAGCCCCACGGCGACGAGTTCCGGCGCGACCTCATCGACCTCGCGGCGGACATGATCTCCGTCGGCGTCCGCCCGGAGTCGATCTACCTCCAGTCCTCGGTGCCCGAGGTGACCGAGCTCTTCCTGCTCCTCACCATGGTCACGCCCTACGGCTGGGTGCAGCGGGTGCCCACCTTCAAGGAGATGGCCCGCCAGCAGCCCGACAACGTGAACATGGGTCTTTTCAGCTACCCGGTCCTGCAGGCGGCCGACATCATGCTCGTGAAGGGCGACGCGGTGCCCGTGGGCCAGGACCAGGACGCTCACATCGAGATGGCCCGGGAGACGGCCCGCCGTTTCAACCGCCTCTACGGCAAGGTCTTCCCCGAGCCGGCGACGCTGAGGACCGAGACGCCGAAGATCCTCGGCACCGACGGCAAGTCCAAGATGTCGAAGTCGCTCGGCAACATTGTCGGCGTCACCGCCGAGCCGGAGGTGATCCGCAAGCAGGTGCTGTCGATGGTCACCGACACCAAGAGGGTCTACAAGTCGCAGCCCGGACATCCGCGGACGTGCAACGTGGACGCCCTCTTCAAAGTCTTCTTCCCCGACGATTGGCAGATGTACTGGGACCTCTGCCGGAGGGCGGAGATCGGCTGCCACGAGAAGAAGAAGATCCTCGCCGAGAAGATCGTCGAGACGTTCGCACCCTTTCGGGAGCGGCGGGCCGAGCTCTCCGACGAGGCGGTCACCGGCTTCCTCGCCACCGGCTCGGAGCGGGCGCGGGAGGCGGCTAGGGCGACCGTGGCCGAAGCGAGGGCGGCGGTCGGCCTGCTTCGCGCCCTGTGATATTTTTTCGACTGGCTTCGTAAGGCAGGAGGAGGCGCCAGGAATCAGCAGCGACCACGTCACCGAAGTTCCTCGGATGGGGGCGAACCCCAACGTTTCCCGTCGCACCTTCCTCACCTGGTACATGGCGGGCCTGATGACGGCCACCCTGGTGGCCGGGCTGGCGCCGATCCTGGTCTACATCTGGCCGCCGGCGCCGGCGGGCGAGAAGCTGGGTGACGTCACCGTCACCCCCGACGCGCCGCTCAGCACGCTCCAAAATGGCGACGCGATCAGCTTCAAGGCGCCCCAGAACTCGGGGTTCATCGAACTCGACGGCGGCGGCGCGAACTCCCCCGGAGGCCGGACCTACGGCGGTTTCGCCGTGATGTCCGGCGGGCTGATCCGCTTTTTCGCCATCACCTGCAGCCACCTCGGCTGCTCGGTCGCCTTCAACGCGAGCGCCAAGCGGTTCGAATGCCCCTGTCACGGCTCCCGCTTCAACCTGCAGGGCCAGGTCATCCACGGGCCGGCCCTCTTCCCCCTCTCCCACCTCCACGTGACCGAGAGCGGCAACGATCTCAAGGTCTACGGGTTCACGGACCAGCCGGCTTAGGCAGGAAAGGCAGATAGATGGCGCTCCCCACTCCGCGCGACGTCCAGGTGGCCGTGGTCGACTGGCTCGACTCCCGCTATCCCTTCACCGAGACCGTCGACGAGGCGCTGACCCAGCGGGTCCCGAACTTCGCCAACGCCTTCTACTACTGCTTCGGCGGGATGGTCTTCATCCTGATCGTGCTCCAGATCCTGACGGGGATCTTTTTGAGCTTCTACTACGTGCCCGACGCCAGCGGAAACCCGGCCCCGGCCTTCACCTCGGTGAACTTCATCATGAACCACGTCTACCTGGGCTGGCTGATCCGCGGGGTGCACTTTTGGGGCGCCAACCTGCTGATCGTGATGGTGGTCCTGCACATGGCGCGGGTCTACTGGACGGGGTCCTACCGGGCGCCACGGGAACTCAACTGGATGGTGGGCGTGGCCATGCTCTTCCTGGTTCTGGTGTTCTCTTTGACCGGCTATCTGCTGCCCTGGGACACCAAGGCCTACTGGGCGACCTCGGTGACCCTCCAGGTGGCCGGCAGCCCGCCCGCCATCGGCCCCATCGACATCGGCAGCTGGACCAAGAGCCTGCTCCAGGGTGGGCCGATCGTCGGCCCGCCGACCCTCCAGCGGTTCTTCTCCATCCACGTCTTCCTGCTGCCCGCCGCGATCGTGCTGCTGATGTACGTGCACTTCCGGCTGATCCGCCAGCACGGCATCTCGGAGCCGCTCTGAGATGAGCAAGAAGCGTCGCAACGCTTTCAGGGGTCCCGGCGCCGAAGCCGCGGCCGAGCTGCCCTACCAGCCCGAGGTTGGTCTCCCGCCCCGGCGGACCGAGCTGCCGGTTGGCATCGACCACCCCGCCTACCCGGTCCTGGTCGGCCTCGCCCTCTTCCCCATCCTGATGGGCCAGCCGGGCTACCACCTGGCCGAGGACATGCCCGACGACGAGACCCACCCCTTCTACCCGGACCACTTCTGGCCCTACCCGATCATCGCGGTGGTGATCCTCGCCGTGGTCGGGCTGATGGCGGCCTTCGTCCAGCAGAACATGCTGCTCGAGGCCTCGGCCGACCCGCGGCTGGTGATCATCCCGCGGCCGGACTGGTACTTCCTCTTCCTCTTCGAGTTCCTGAAGACGGGGCCGGAGATCGTCACGGCCCTGATCATCCCGCCGCTGATCCTGGTCTACCTGCTGCTCTTCCCCTTCATCGACCAGGGCATCGGGCCGCGGATCGCACGCCGCCTCGGCTGGCCGAAGTGGTACGTGCCGGGCCGCAACTGGATCACCGGGACGCTCTGGTGCCTCTTCATCGCCTGGATCCTGGGGCTCACCTTCTTCACTCTCGGCGGGCCGAGCTTCTGCATCCCCTGGCCCTTCTTCGGCATCGGGAGTCTTTGCGGAGCCTGAAAAGGGCAGAGAGGGCGGAGCCCCTCTTCCAGATCTCCCCCTCGCGGCGCGGTGTCAGGCTTCGATTCTGGACGACCGCCATGAACCCGGCCTACGCAGCGTTTCTTAGCCTTTCTCTGTGACGCGGTACTCGAGGTATTTGCCCAGCAGCAGGCGCGTGTGCGCCTCCAGGGCCGGCAGGACCGAGAGGACCAGCCCCACCACCGGGTAGCTGAAGTACTGGAGGAAGACGAGGAAGCGCCGCGCCGGGTGCCATTCGAGCGGCGGTGGCGGCAGCATCTTGTACTCGAGCCAGATCAGGCCGATGACGGTCGAGGTGGTCACCGTGAGGATCAGGGACGAGTAGAGCCAGAGGTTGTTGCCGAGGTCGGTGATCGCGAAGTCCTGGCTCACCCAGATCGGGATCGAGGCGCCGAAGAGCAGGAAGACGGGCAGGAAGATCCAGTTCAGGTGGTTCAGGAAGAGGTTCATGAACCGGGTGATGCGGAGGCGGAGCGGGATCTCCGGGTGCTGGGGCAGCCTCTGTAGGACGTAGGGCACGTCGGTGATGCCCCAGGCCCACCTCTTGATCTGGTTGTACTGGCTGGCATGGCTCGCCGCGTAGTCCCGGCCGGTGGGTGAGTCGCCGTAGATCGGGAGCCAGACCGAGCTGACCTGGAATCGCTCGCCAAAGCGGAAGAAGGCCTTCCAGTAGAAGCGCGAATCCTCCGGGATGACATCCTTGTCCCAGTAGCCGACCTCGTGGACGAACTCCAATGAGCAGGTGTAGGAGGAGAAGGCCACCAGCCGGTGCTTGCGGGTGTGGAGGAACATCTGCCACTGCGAGGTGCTCCCGGAGACGACCCTGACGGCCGTCGGCACCTTCCAGATGTTGTTGTGGAAGAGCGGCACCGGCTGCCAGATGGTGGTATCGCGGAGCGGCTCCCGTGCATGGTGGTAGCTGATCCATGCGAAGTACTGGAGGTGGACCCGGTAGTCCGAGTCGAGGTCGGTGCAGAGCACCTTCTTGAGGTCGTAGCCCTCCGCCCGCAGCCGCTCCACCATCCAGCGGCCGCCCCAGTTCATGGCGGCAGACTTGCCGACCACGATCCCCGGCTCGAGCGGGTCCTTGATGTGGTAGAAGCCGGCCACCCGCTCGCCGAACTTCTCCTTCAGGCGGGCGACGTTCTCCCAGCCGGGCTTGTCGGTCTCCCGGGTGATGATGCCCACCAGCTTGCGGTCGGCCGGGTAGTTGGCGTCCACGATCGCCTGGCAGGTCGCCTCCAGCACGTGGTAGGGCTCGGTGTAGGTCGGAATGATGCAGAGGTGGTAGTAGTCGAGCGGGTGGGTCATGCCCTCGGGCATCTCGCCGTCCCGGCACTCCGCCCACCAGTCGATGGCCATGTCGCGCTTCATCCGGCCGTAGGTCGTGAGGATGCCGGTGATCACGAGGAAGGACCGGCAGAACCAGTAGCAGTCGAAGATCAGCACCCCGATGGCGACCAAGATCGCGCCATCGACCCCGAAGATCAGCGGGATCCAGGCCGGGCTCAGCAGCATGACCCAGGTGATCAGACCGGGCGTGGCCTCGAAGAGGCGGTAGAGGCCCTGCTGGAAGGGGGTTCGGGGCGGAGCTGTCAGGGTGGCTATGTCGATGCCTCGGATTCTTTCAGGAATAGAGGGATGGCCATTCCAGCTTGTATTGAATTGAGAACCCGAAAGGAGGCGTTCAAGCCAAAATGACCAACCTCAAGCAATTCGATCAAGCCGACTTCGCGACCAGCGTGCTCGCCAGCGGCAAGCCCGTCCTGGTGGACTTTTACGCAGACTGGTGCGGCCCCTGCAAGATGATGGGCCCGGTAGTCGAGCAGATCGCCGGCGAGTACGGCGACCGCGTCGAGGTGGGCAAACTGGACACCGACGCCAACCCCGAGATCGCCATGCGCTACCAGGTGATGGGGATCCCCACCCTGGGCCTGTTCCAGGGCGGCGAGATGGTCGACCGCCTGGTCGGCTACCCCGGCCCGGTCGGCACCCGCAGCTGGGTGGAGCGCGCGCTGGCGAAGGCGGCGGCCGCCTAGCCCATCGAAGCCAGATCAAGCCACCCGGCCGCCGCGCGTCAAGCGGCGGCGGTCCGGGTAGAGCCTGATGCGTTTGACACAAACGGCCCCCCGGTTCTTTCGTGTGAACTGACCGTGGGCCGGTCACCTGTAGGACAGGAACAATGCGGCTGGGGAAATCCAGTCACGTCCACACGTCCACGCCTATCAGGAGAGCAGTAAATGGGTCTAGCGACAGAGAGCGTCAGCTCAACCAAGCCGGAGGAGGTCATCGAGCGCGCCCGACGCGCCGGCGTCCAGGTCGTCGACGTCCGCTTCATCGACCTTCCCGGGACCTGGCAGCACTTCAGCCTGCCCCTCGACGAGCTCGAGGTGTCGAGCTTCACCGAGGGTCTCGGCTTCGACGGGTCCAGCATCCGTGGCTTCCAGGCCATCAACGAGAGCGACATGCTCCTCATGCCCGACCCCGAAACGGCGACCCTCGACCCCTGCCTCAGGATCTCGACGCTGTTCCTCATCTGCGACATCGTCGACCCGATCAGCCGCAAGCCTTACAGCCGGGACGCGCGCTACGTGGCCCGGAAGGCCGAGGAGTACCTTCGCAAGACCGGGATCGCCGACACCGGCTACTTCGGCCCGGAGGCCGAGTTCTACATCTTCAACAGCCTTCGCTTCGACCAGACCATGAACAGCGGCTACTACTTCATCGACGCCGAGGAGGGCATCTGGAACTCGGGTAGCAACGGTACGGCCAACCTCGGCAACCGGCCGCGGGCGAAGGAGGGCTACTTCCCGGTCCCGCCGACCGACAAGCTCCAGGACCTGCGCTCGGAGATGATGCTGCGGCTGAACGAGGCCGGCTGCCGGGTCGAGGTCCAGCACCACGAGGTCGGCACCGCCGGTCAGGCCGAGATCGACATGCGCTTCGACACCCTTACCGCGATGGCGGACAAGGTCATGAAGTACAAGTACATCATCAAGAACATCGCCGCCCAGAACGGGTACGTGGCGACCTTCATGCCGAAGCCCCTCTTCCAGGACAACGGGTCCGGGATGCACGTCCACCAGAGCCTCTGGAAGGACGGGGTGAACACCTTCGCCGACCCTGACGGCTACGCCGGGCTGAGCAAGACCGCCATCCACTACATCGGCGGCCTCTTGAAGCATGCTCCCTCCCTGCTCGCCTTCTGCGCGCCGACGACCAACTCCTACCGGCGGCTGGTCCCCGGCTACGAGGCGCCGATCAACCTCGTCTACTCCAAGCGCAACCGGTCCGCGTGCGTACGGATCCCGATGTATTCGGAGAACCCGAAGGCGAAGCGGATCGAGTTCCGCTCGCCCGACCCCACCGCCAACCCCTACCTAGCGATGGCGGCGCTTCTGATGGCCGGGCTCGACGGGATCAAGAACAAGATCGAGCCCCCCAAGCCGCTGGACAAGGACATCTACGAGCTGGAGGGCGCCGAGAAGGCGGCCATCCAGTCCGTACCCGGCTCGCTCCAGGAATCGCTGGCGGCGCTCGCCGCCGACCACGACTACCTGCTCGAGGGCGGGGTCTTCACCAAGGACCTGATCGAGACCTGGATCGAGTACAAGACCAAGCGGGAGATCGAACCGGTCGCGCTGCGGCCGCACCCCTGGGAGTTCTACCTCTACCACGACGCCTAGCTGAACCCGAAAGCAACCGAGAGGCCCCCGCGCAGACCGCGGGGGCCTCTTCTTTTGTCGATTCCGGCCTTCGCGGTTCGTCGGAGAGGGCAAGAGACGGATCCGCTCTCACCGACCGAAACCAGGACAGGAGAGACCCGAGATGGCGAAGTACATGTTCCTCCAGTACGTCGACGAAACCAAGGCGGCCCCGATGGGGACCCCCGAGAAGCAGGCGGAGGTCGACGCCTACGCGCGGCTTTTCGAGGACATCCACAAGGCCGGCATCCTGCGCAACGGCGACCCCTGCGAGTCGTCGGCGAAGGGCTTCACCGTAAAGGTGACGGACGGTCAGACCCACACCGCCGACGGGCCCATGCACCCGGCGGCGCCGTGGTTGAACGGCTACTGGGTCCTCGATTGCAAGGACCGCGCCGAGGCGATCGCCTGGGCCGCCAAGATCCCCGCCGCCCACGGCGGGGGCTGCGTCGAGGTCCACCCCATCTGGGAGATGTAACGAAGGGACCACCTGCCGGGCCGGGGCCAAGAGCGTCCCGGCCCGGCGCAGGGTCTCAGCCTCGCCGGCGTTGTAGTGGAGGTAATGGTTCTAGTCGTCGCTCTCGAAATCGCAGACCTCATCCAGCGCACCTGGAAGTCCCGCCGGGCAACCCGGTCCCGGCCGTTCGGCCGGACTCGACGCCGCAATCTCAGGAGCTAACCGGGGCTCTCTACTTGCTGGGCGTTTCCAGCTCCGGTGCCGCCGCGATCATCGAACGCAGCGCCTGGGCGGCGCCCAAGAGGGCCGCGGACTCGTAGGGCACCAGCACCGTCGCGTTCTCGCTGTCGGCGAACTTGCTCAGGGTGTCCAGCTGGAGAATCGCCAGCAGCGGGGCATCGGGGTTGCCGGCGTGGATCGCGTTATAGACGGTCGCGATCGCCTGCCCTCGCCCCTCCGCCTCCAGGATCGTCGCCTGCTTTTGGCCCTCGGCGATCAGGATCTGTGACTGCCGCTGACCCTCGGCGTTCTTGATGAAGGCCTGCTTTTGGCCCTCGGCGACGTTGATGGCCGACTGCTGCTGGCCCTCCGACTGGAGGATGGCAGCCCGCTTCTCCTGGTCGGCCGTCTTCTGGAGCGCCATCGCCTGGAGGATCTGCTGGGGCGGGAGGATGTCCACGATCTCGATCCGGTTGATCCGGATGCCCCATTTGTCGGTTACCGACTCCATCTGAATCTGCAGCTGGGCGTTGATCTGATCGCGCTGGCTCAGAGCCTCGTCGAGGCTCAGAGAGCCGAAGACGGCGCGGAGCGTGGTCCGCGAGAGCTGGTCGACGGCGATGAAGTAGCTGCTCACCTCAAAGAGCGCCTTCTGCGGGTCGATGACCTGGCTGAAGATGGTCGCGTTGACGGCGACGGACACGTTGTCACGGGTGATCACGTCCTGGCGGTCCCCGGTTCGCGGCGTCTCACGGATGTCGACCAGGACCAGCACGTCCATGTAGGGGACGAGGAAGGTGATGCCCGGCTGGCGGATGGAGTGGAACTCACCCAGCCGCTTGACGACGCCGACGGTCCCCTGCTGGATGACGACCACCGTCCGGATCACGGTCACCACCGCCAGGACCACGATCAGCGCGAAGACGATCAGAAGGAACAGCTGCATTCGATTACCTCTTCACAACCAGGGTGGCGCCCCGGATCTCGACGACAGTGACGGTCGCCTCGGCCTTGATCGGCTTCCCGTCCGCGCTGACCGCCGGCCACTGCTCCCCAGCGACCTCGACGTGACCGCGTTCGTGGTCGCCCTCGATGGAGTCGGTCACCAACGCGCTCTGGCCGATCATCCCCCCGGCGCCGGAGACGAGCTTGGGACCACGCCGGCCGAGCATCGCCGGCCGGAGCGCGACGATGCCGATTACGGCGATGACCAGGAAGACGATCGCCTGCACGAAGACGTCGGCCCCGAACGCGGCGGCGAGGGCGGCGCCAACGGCGCCGACAGCCAGGAAGGCGGCATAGAAAGCCGCCGAGGCGATCTCCACGACCGCGAACACGAGGGCGGACGCTATCCAGGCGATGATCATGTCCCGGGCCGGAGTCTAGCGCCGTTTGCGGAGGCTCTTACGAACTTGAAGCTTGGCGACCGGCGCTCGGCCCGAGGATCAGATGCCGAGCATGCCCCTCGCTCGGAGGGCGATGGCGATCGCGACCCGCGTCTCGGGGTCGTCGAGCTTCAGCCCGCTGATCGACTCGATCCGCTCCAGCCGGTAGGACATCGAGTTGACGTGGATGCCCAGGTCACGAGCCGCGGCGCGGCGAACCCAGCGGGCGGCGGCCAGCGCCTCGAGAGTCTCCAGCAGCGGCGTCTCCCGCGACTCGGCGTACTTGAGCAGCGGCCCCAAGACCTCGCCGACGAAGCGGCGCAGAGCCTCCGGGCTCTGGACGTCGAGCAGCAGCCGGAAGGCGCCCAGCGAGCGGTAGGAGGTGATCTTCCCGTGTATCCCGCCGCGCCGCGTGAGGCGCAGCGCCTGCCGCGCCTCCTGGTGGGAGCGGGCGAGCTCAGCGACCGATTCGGCGAGGTTGCCGACTCCGGCCGAGAGCGTGGCCGGCCGCAGCAGGGGCGCGGCGGCGGCGTGGAGCTGGCTGGCCAGCCGCTCGGCGGCGGCCAGGTCCGGCGCCACCTCCTCGCTCAGCAGGACCACGGCGGAGGAGGACCGGGTCAGCGTCAGCGCACCGGCCAGGCGGCGGCGCGCGAGGTCGGCCAGAACGGAGTGGAGGCGGTCCTGCCGACCCTTAGCGTTGAGCTCCGCCTCGGCGGCGGCGTCGTCGGGTTCGAGCACCACCACCCACGCCCGCTGCGGCAGCCGGTGACCCAGGCGCTCGGCCTGCTTGGCGAGCCGCTCCGCCTCGGCGGCGTCGAGGCCGCCGGCCAGCAGCTCCTCGACCAGGTCGCCGCGCAGGCGCCGCTCGACCTCCGCGGCAGCCCGCTCCTTGGCCATCTCCAGAGCCAGCACCGTCGAGCCGTGCTGAAGTGCGCGCAGGCGGCCGTCGGCGTCGTCGCCTCCCGCCTCGGGCACGGCGACCACCAAGAAGCCGAGCAGGTCGGACCCCGCCCGGACGGGGACTACGTCCAGCTCCCGCGGCGGCCGGCCGGCGGTGAGCCTGACCTCGGGTGGCCCGTGCTCGCGGAGCAGTTCCTCGGGCAGGTTGAGACGGCTCGGCAGCGCGTCGCCATCCTCGGCGGCGCCTCGGACCCGGAAGCCGTCCGTCGAATAGAGCGCGGCCCGGCCCCCGGCCAACGCGCCGACCCCAGCCAGGATGGCCGGGATGCCAGCGCCGTCGAGAGAGAGCTGGGTGAATCGCTCGTGGATCTCGTGGGAGAGCCGGATCTCGGCCAGCTGCGCCTCCAGGCGGCGCTGGAGCTCCATCCGCTCGAGGATCCCCGCCACCTGGCCGGCGATCGCTTTTAGGAAGTCGACGTCGGCGGGCCCGAAGTCGCGGCGCTCCTCGCTCTGGACGTTGAGGACGCCGACCAGGCGGTCCGCCGCCTCGATGGGCACGGAGAGCATCGAGCGGAATCGCTTCTGGTCGACACCGGGGATCCACTTGAAGCGGACGTCCTCGCCGACGTCCGGCACCGCCAGGTGTTCCCGGTGCTCGGCCACCCAGCCGGTGATGCCGGAACCGACCCGGAGGTGCGCGCGCCCGACCATGGAGGGGTTCAGCCCGTTGGTGGCCGCCAGCATGAGCAGCGCCTCGCCGGGCTCGGCGAGGTAGAGCGAGCAGACGTCGATCGCCATCGCCGAGGTGGTCTCGCGGATGATCAGCTCGACCAGCTCGCCCGGCTTCTGCGCGGTTGCCGCGTCCTGCGCCAGGCGCTGCAGGAAGTCAAGCTCCCGGATGGCGTCGTGTAGGTCCTGCTGCTCGGCTGCTCGCACGTGGCTACGGTACCCTGGCTGGGAGGCTACTCGGCTCGTGTCCTGATTATAAAAACCGGTAGCCGTCTTGGTGCCAGCCACACAAGCAGTTGCTCAAGCGTGGATCTGGAAGCCGGTTCCTTCGTCTTCGCCGACATCGGACCAGTGCGGCTCGACCCGTTCCACCATGGCCAGGCCAGGTCCCCGTCTCAGCTGCTCGAGGAGTCGCTCCAGCGCGGGGCGGCTGCCCACGGCATGGAGCTCGACGCTGCCGTCGGAGCGGTTGCGGACCCAGCCGGTTATCCCGGCCTCCCGGGCCCGGCGCTGCACGAAATCTCGAAAGCCGACACCCTGGACCCCACCGTGGACGGCTGCGTTAAGGATCGTCATGCGCTCCCGGCTGTAGACATTACCGGCGGGGCCGGGAACAAAGGCGGCCGCCCGGCGTTCGGGCGGCCGCAGCGCGAGCGGGGTAGCTCGTTACGAATGTCCCGCTAGGGGGACGGAGAGGTGGTCGGGTTCGCGCTGGCCGACTGGGTCGGGGCTGGGGTGCTGGAGGTGGTCGGCGCCGCCGAGCCGGAGCTCGGGCTGGCGGGGGTGCCGAACCAGTGCATAAAGGTGAAGCCGCCGAAGGTCAGGAAAAGGATCACCAAGATGGCGATCACCAGCACCGCGACCGCGCCGGCGCCGCCTCCCCCGCTTCCACCCTCGACGTACTCGCCGCCGGCTGCGGTCGGCCCGTAGTACCGGCGATAGGTGTACCCACCGCCGCCGAGGGCGAGAGCGAGCAGGACGATGATCAGCAGGATCAAGAGCCAGGACATACGTTGTCTCCTTGCGTTTCGTGCCTTATGACATATTTCCACAAGGCCATAATCTGTCATTCATGCTATCAGGTTTTTGGCAGCGCCGATAGCGGGCTGCGGTAACCGGATCCTCCCGCGTTAGCGGCGGGGTCGGACGCGGAAGCGACCGGCCATCCCGCGCCAGTACCAGCGGAGGTAGTGGGGCAGCCAGGCCCGGAGGCGGAAGCGGCTCTGGCCGGCGGTCCGGTCCCGCCACGTGGTCGGCACCTCCTCCAGTCGGAGCCCGAGGCAGTACGCCTTGACGGTGAGCTCGAGGGCGAGCTCGAAACCCGCCTCGGACTCGATGACCACCTGCTCCAAGAGACGGCGGCTGTAGAGCTTGAAGTTGCTGGTCGGGTCGTGGATCGGCACGCCGCCGAGCCAATGGAGCGAGAGCCCCGCCAGCCGGGACAACGTCCGCTTGAGCAGGGGCCCGCCGAGCTGGCGGCCCCCGCGCATGTAACGGGACGCGGCGACCAGGTCGGCCCCTGAAACGGCATGCTCGATCATCGCGTCCACAACCTCGGCCTCGTCGGAGCCGTCGGCCATCATCACCACCAGGTAAGGAGCCCGGGCGGAGGCGAAGCCGGCCTGGATGGCCTTTAGAACTCCGCGGCCGAGATCGTTCCGGTGGAGGCGAAGGTCGGGCATTCGCTCCTGCAGGAGGCGGACCGCTGGGACGGTGTCGTCCTCCTCGAAGTCGTACACGATCAGGATCTCTCTCGGCCGGGTCCGCACCTTCTCGTCGATGCCCCGAAGGACACCCTCGATGTTGGCACCCTCGTTGTAGACGGGCAGGACGATGCTGACCTCGGGCTCCGAACTCACGGCCTCCGGCTCAGGCATTCCGCTCTAACGCTAGATCAGGCCGGCGGCCAGCTCCGAGCGAAGCCAGGGGATCACCTCGTCCAGCATCTCCTCCAGGCTGGTGGTGGCCTCGAAGCCGAGGATGCGCTTCGCCTTGCGGACGTCCGGGACGCGGCGCTGGACGTCATGCTCGAAGGGCTGGTCGTTGACCATTTGCAGGGGCTGATCGGGACCCTTGATCTTGCGCCAGATCGTCTCCGCCAGCTCCGCCACCGTCGTCGAGCGAGCGGTCGAGAGGTTGAAGTCCTCGTTCAGCGCCGCGGGATGCTCGATGCAGGCGCGGATCCCGCGTGCGAGGTCTCCGCCGTAGGTGTAGTGACGCACCTGGCTGCCGTCGCCCAGCACGTGAAGCGGATCCTGGCCCTTGAGCACTTTCTGGACCAGGTCGGGCACGACATGGCTCATCGCGAGCTTGACGTTGCCGCTCATGGTGTCGCTGTCGCGGAGCGCCCGCCGCTCGCCGATACCGACGCAGTTGAAGGGCCGGGCGATCGTGTAGGGCAGCTTGTACTGCTCCCAGGCGCCGCGCGCGAAGTACTCGGAGGCCAGCTTTTGGAACCCGTAGGTGGAGATCGGGGGCGGGCTGGTCAGCTGGGCGCCCTCAGGGGTGGGGAAGACGTCGGCGCTCTCGTAGACCATGCTCGAGCTGAGGACGTTGATCTTGGCTAGCCGGCCCCAGCGGGAGCCTGCGATGGCAGCGTCGAAGGTGGCGGCGAGGATGCGCTCGTTCTCCGCCAGCAGGTCGTAGGCGAACTCGTGGAAGTAGCTGATCCCGCCGATCAGGGCGGCGCCGGCCACGACCTGGTCGCAGTCCATCGCCAATTCAGTGAGCAGCTCAGTGTCCTTGGCATCGCCCTCCACCAGGCGGTAGCGGGGGTCGGAATCGTAGCTGTGCCCGATCGGGCCGTACTTACTGAAGTTGTCGACTCCGACCACCTCGTGGCCGGCTTCAAGGAGCTCGGGGACGAGGTAGCCGCAGATGAAGCCGGCAGCGCCGGTCACAAGGATCTTCAGAGCTGAATTCCCGATCCCGTCAGGTTCCAGATGTCGACCAGGACGGCGCTGTTGATGGTCAACCCGCTGTAGGCCCTGTGGGGCGCCGCGAGGATCAGGGTGTCCGCCTCGGCCAGGACGGTCTCCAGCGGCACCAGCGACCCGTCCTTGACGTAGGGATCGGTGCAGAGGACCCGGGCGCCCTTGAAGGCGGCGAGCTTGCGGAGCTTGTAGCTGAGCGAGGTGCGAGGGTCATCGGAGTCGCCCTTGAACGCCATCCCGAGGATTCCGACGGTCCGGCCCGACAGGGGCGAACGGCTGTCGAGCTGGTCGATCACGTAACCGGGCAACCCCTCGTTGACCAGCATCGCGGAGTGCCCCATCGGGAAGTGATCGGGTGCGAAGGCGGCCAGCTGCATGGTGTCCTTGAGCAGGCACGGCCCGGCGGCGAACCCTGGGGCCGGCAGGTCCGCGGCACGGGGGTATTCGTGCTTTATCGCGTGAAGCACGCGGGTGTAGTCGATGCCCGCCCGGTGAGCGATCTGGAAGAACTGATTGGCGATGGCAAACCGCATGTAGCGCCACGTGTTTGTCAGCAGCTTGGCGAGCTCCGCCTCCTTCGGCGTCGTTCGCAGCACCTTCACGTCGAGGCGGGCAAAGAGGCCGGCGGCGCGTTCATAGGCGCCGTCCTCATTGGCACCGATGATCTGGGGCAGGCTGCGGATCTCCTCAAGGGCATGGCCCTCGGCGACACGCTCTGGGCAGAAGGCCACCTCGACCTTCACGCCAAGCTGCGCCAGCCGGCCCTGGACGTAATCGGTAGTCCCCGGGAATACGGTGCTTCGGAGGACGAGCAAGCTGTCCTGGCGAATGCAGGGCGCGATCTGGTCCACCACGAGCTCGAAGATCCGGGTGGATGGATTCATGAATTCGTCGATTGGCGTTCCGATCACCATCACGACGACCTCTGTTCGAGCTAGTAGGCCCACGTCGGCACTGAACTCGAGCCGTCCCGCGGCAAGAACCCGCGCAAGCATCTCCGGCGCGCCCTGCTCCAGGAACGGCATCTGCCCGGAGCGGACCAGGTCGAGCTTGACCCGGTCGACGTCGTAGATCCCGACCCGACAGCCCGCGTCGGCGAAGACCAGCGCCAGCGGAAGCCCCACGTGGCCACACCCACCGACGACGACCAGGTCCAGGTCCGTGCGGGCTGAGGCCGGGTCCCTCATCCTCTTCACACTTTCGGCTCGTCGCAGGGGGTTCAGACGAGGTGGGCGGCGGGCTCGACGCCGAAGGCCGCCAGGTCTGTCTCCAACATCTCCCGGATCATCTCCTCGAACGTGATCCGAGGCTTCCAACCGAGCTTGGTCAGAGCTTTGGTGGGGTTGCCGAGGAGGAGGTCCACCTCAGTTGGGCGCAGGTACGCCGAATCCTCGACCACGTACTCTTTCCAATCCAGCCCGACCAGGCCGAAGGCAACCTGGACCAGCTCCTCGACGGTCCGGGTGACGCCGGTGGCGATCACGTAGTCGTCGGGCTCTTCCTGCTGCAGCATCAGCCACATCGCCTCCACGTAGTCGCGCGCGTGGCCCCAGTCGCGCTTGGCGTCGAGGTTGCCGAGCCGCAGCTTGGCCTGCTTGCCGGCGAGTATCTGCGCCACGCCCCGGGTCACCTTGCGGGTGACGAAGTTCTCGCCGCGGCGCGGTGACTCATGATTGAAGAGGATGCCGCTGCAGGCGTAGAGCCCATGCGCTTCGCGGTAGTTGACGGTCATCCAATGGGCGTAGAGCTTTGCTGCGCCGTACGGGCTGCGGGGGCGGAAGGGGCTCTCCTCGTCCTGGGGCGGGGGCGTGCTGCCGAACATCTCGGAGGTCGAGGCCTGGTAGAAGCGCGTCGGGCGGCCGGTGGTCCGGATGGCCTCCAGGATCCGCGTCGCCCCCAGCCCGTCGGTGTCGCCGGTGTATTCGGGCTGGTCGAAGGAGATGTGGACGTGGGACTGGGCGGCGAGGTTGTAGATCTCGTCTGGCTGGGTGGTCTTGATCAGCCGGTTGAGTCCGCCGGAGTCGGTCATGTCGCCGTAGTGGAGGAAGAAGTGCGCCTTGTCGGAGCGGCTCCCGCTCGAGTGCTCGAGGTGGTCGATCCGCTGCCGGTTCATGGTCGAGGAGCGGCGGACGATTCCGTGCACCTCGTAATCGCGCGCAAGCAGGAACTCGGCCAGGTAGGAGCCATCCTGGCCGGTGATCCCGGTGATGAGTGCGCGCTTTCGCATGCGACTTCAGAGTTTAGGGTGAAGAGGGCGGGCGCTTGGTCCAGGCGGAGGGCTGCCAGCGGGCTTTGAGCTCTCCTACCGTCGTGTCCACGGCGTCGACGAAGCGTTCGATCTCCTCCTCACCCATGGGGGTCGAGAGCGCACCCATCGCCCGGGGCGCGAGCAGCACCCCGTGGTTGACCAGGCCGAGGAAGAAGTCGCGGGTGATCCGCTCGTCGGCCGTCGCCTTGCTCCGGTAGTCGGTGACCGCCACGTCGGTGAAGTGGACGGCCAGCAGGGAGCCGACGCCGTTCACCTGGGCGGCCACGCCGTGGGAGTCGAAGACCTCGGAGAGCTGGTCCTTGACCCTCTCCCCCTTGCGGTTCAGGTCCTCGTAGACGTCCGGCGTCAGCTCCCTCATCGCCGCCACGCCCGCCGCCATCCCGAGCGGGTTGCCATTGTAGGTGCCCCCCTGGGCGAGGCTCGGGCTGCGCCGCGGGTCGAGCAGCTCCATCACGTCGGAGCGGCCGCCGAAGGCGGCGACGGGGAGACCCCCACCGATGATCTTGCCCATCGTCGT
>DATLQT010000053.1:0-72493 GCA_035535055.1 Candidatus Dormiibacterota bacterium
ACCAGCTCCGGAGGATAAGTTCGCGTCAGAACCCCGATCGAGATGTGATCGGAAAGGCGCTGCTCGGTTTCCGGCTTCCGCCAACCTGCACGAGGCACTTCTGGGGGCTCCTCCAGAAGCACCCTACCACATCTTGGGGCTTAAGTTAACAGTATTGGGCCTAAACCGAAGTTCCTGGGGCGGTCTGAACTCAAGTCAGGTTCGGTTCCGTCGTGCACGTTCTGGCTGCAGCCTACCGCGGGTGAACTTGACGGCCTGGCGTCAGGCTACCAAAGATAGCCGCAGGCCACTCAATTTTCTGGCTGCGTCTGCAGGCTCAAATCGTATTCAGCTCGAATACGAATCAGCCGCGGAACTTCGGCCTAAAAGCGCTCCCCCGCGGCCAGCACCCGACGCTGTGCCTCGAGCATCACGGGATGAGGCGGCAGCAGCCGCGCCGAGAGCCTCGCGCTGGCGCCGACCAGCGGCCGCAGGCCGGCCTCGGCGGCGGAGTTCCGGCGCAGCCCGTACATCTCCACGGCGTGGTCCGGCAGCAGCGAGATCGCACATTGGCCGAGCGCCCACCAGCCTGGCCGGCGATGCACCGGCAGTGGTGGGTGGAGGACTGTGTCCAGGGCCTCCATGGCGGTCTGCGTCCGCTGCAACATCGCTCGCTGCGACTCGATGAAGCGGAAGTTGGCCGCCCAGCTGTCCGGCACGTCCTCGGGCCGGAGACCGACCAGCTCGGCCTGGCGCACCATCTCGGCCACGTACCGGTCACGCTGCGCCTGGCCGAGTGGCCTCACGAAGCGCTGGTAGGAGAGCACGAACGATTCGACCAAAGTGGTGTGGATCCAGAGCAGGAGGACGGGGTCGTCGGCGGCGTAGGGTAGCCCGGTGACCCTGTCGATGCCGTGGATCGGCCGGTGGATCGCGCGGACCCGGCGACCGACGGCTCGGGCCTCCTCGGTGTTCCCGAAGACGGTCGTCACCACGTAGTTGGAGGTCCGGTTGAAGCGGCCCCAGACGTCGTTCCGGTAGTCGCTGTGCTGCTCGACGGCGGCGATCGCCAGCGGGTGCAGCGCCTGGACCATGAGGGCCCGGAGACCGCCGATCAGGAGCCCCGGTTCGCGGTGCAGGAGCCACGCCGTAGAGCCCGGTCCGAAGAGCCCGAAGTCGACCGCCGTCGGGCGGACTCCGGTGGTCATGCCTCGTGGTGCCCCGTGCCGGGCGCCTCGCCAGGCGTGATATCCCATTCCGGCTCGGTGGTCGAGATTCCCGCCAGCTCGTCCGGGGAGACCGGCATCCGGGCCAGCCGGCGGCCGGTCGCCGCCCGCATCGCGGCCACGATCGAGGCTGGCGAGGAGATCAACGGAGGCTCCCCCACCCCCTTGGCGCCGTAGGGCGCATCCGGCTCGGGCTCCTCGACCAGGACCGACCTGACGGCCGGCATGTCGAGGGCCGTCGGGATGATGTAGTCGGTGAAGCTGGCGTTCAGGATCGCCCCGTCGCGCTGCTTGATCTCCTCCATCGTCGCCATGCCGACGCCCTGGGCTATTCCGCCCTCGATCTGGCCGTGGACCTGGAGCGGATTGAGCGCCCGGCCGACATCCTGCGCGGTCGCGACCTCGACCACCCGGGCCAGGCCGGCGACCGGGTCCACGTCCACCGTCGCCCGGTGGGCCACGAACATGAAGGACACGTGGGCGTCGCCCTGACCATCGGGGTCGAGGCCCGAGGTCGGCCGGTGGTGGTACTCGAACTCCCGCTCGATCGGCTCCTCCAGGAAGAGCTCGACCGGGGCCAGCGGCTGACCCTCGGCGTCAAGGACCTGGCCGCCGTCGAGCGAGTGAGCCGGCGGCCCCGCCCTGCGAAGGACCTCCTCCGCGACGGCGCGGGCCGCCCGCTGGACCGCGGTCCCGGTCATCCAGGTCTGACGGGAGGCGCTCGAGGAGCCGGCGTCGCCGACAGTCGTGTCGGCCGGCAGGGAGCTCACCCGCTCGACCCCGAGCTCGGTGCGGGCGATCTGTTCGGTGATGGTGACGACCCCTTGCCCCACCTCTGCCGCGGCGGTCTTGACCAGGGCGATGGCCTTGCCGTCGGGCGCCTTCTCGAGCCGCACTCTGGCGGTCGCGTAGTCGTCGTGGCCCTCCGAGTAGGCGATGTTCTTGAAACCCGCCGCGAAGCCGCTGGCGCGGACCACGTCGCCCGGCTCGGCTACGTTGCCGGCGCCGCCGGGCAGCGCCAGCCGGTGGGTTGCCGGCGGCGGTTCGGGGATCTCCGCGCAGAGCCGGATCAGCTGCTGCATCGGCGCGGCGCCGGTGACGACCTGGCCGGTGATCAGCCGGTCGCCGGTCCGCAGTGCGTTGCGGATGCGTAGCTGGACCGGGTCCATCGCCAGCCTCGCCGCCAGGAGGTCCATCTGGGACTCGTGCGCGAAGCAGGTCTGGACCGCGCCGAAGCCGCGCATGGCGCCGTTGGGCACGCTGTTGGTGCGCGCCGCGCCACTCCAGATCAGGGCGTTGGGCATCCGGTAGGGCCCCGCCCCGAAGCAAGCCGCATTGGCGGTCACGG
Source organism: Candidatus Dormiibacterota bacterium (assembly GCA_035535055.1). Taxonomy (GTDB): domain Bacteria; phylum Chloroflexota; class Dormibacteria; order Dormibacterales; family Dormibacteraceae; genus UBA6019. Next base: position 2,554 of record DATLQT010000053.1, read on the forward strand.
CGCCCGAGGAGGAGGCGTAGGCCCCGCCGTCGAGAACGATGGTGGCCCGGGTGAAGACGAGGTTGCCCTCGGGGTCGGCCCCGGTCGAGTACCACATCTTGGCGGGGTGCCGGTGGACGTGGCCGACGAACGACTCCTCGCGGCCGTACCACATCTTCACCGGTCTCCCGGTTCGGAGCGCGAGGAGGCAGGCGTGGATGTGGATCGAGAGGTCCTCGCGCGCGCCGAAGGCGCCGCCCACCCCGGCCAGGTGGAGGCGGACTGAGCCCTTGGCCAGCGCCAGCGCCGCCTCCACCTGCTCCAGGTCGACGTGGAGGGCCTGGGTGGCGACGTGGAGGTCGATGCCGCCGTTGGCGGAGGGGATGGCAAGGCCGGCCTCCGGGCCGAGCGGCGCCTGGTCCTGCTGACCGATCTCGTAGTAGCCGTCGACGACCACCTCGGCGGTCGCCTCAGGGTCGCCGTGCCGGATCACCAGCTGACGCAGGTAGGAGCCCTTTCTGAGCGCGTCGACGGGGTCGGTGATCGCCGGCAGCACCTCGTAGTCGACCTCGATCGCCTCAACGGCCGCGCGCGCCTGTTCGGGATGATCGGCGGCGACGATCGCCACCGGCTCGCCCCGGTAGCGGACCTCCTCGCCGACCCCGACCAGGACCGGCTGGTCCGGCGGCTTGTGGAGGCTGAAGAGGCGGAAGCCGGGGATGTCATCGGCTGTCAACACGGCGCGGACGCCGGGCAGCGCAAGCGCTCGGCTGAAGTCGATGGCGCGGACCAGCGCGCGCGGATGCGGGCTGCGCAGCGTCTTCCCGAACAGCATTCCCGGCGCCACCAGGTCGGAGCCGAAGGTGAACTCGCCGCGCACCTTCGCAGGCGCGTCAGGCCGGGGAACCGACTCGCCGATCCGCCCCGCGGTCGTGCTAGCGATGGGCCACCGCCTGCAGCCTGACCGAGACCGCGCTGATCTCCCGCGCGACCTCGTCCTCGTCGGCGGTCAGCAACCGGCCTTCGCGCACGACCACCCGGCCCTCGACCACCACCGCCTCCGCCCGCGCCGGCGGGGCGAGGGCGATCGCGGCCAGCGGGTCGGCGATACCGCCGCGGCCCAGGTCGTCAACTTTGTAAAGGGCCACATCAGCGCGCTTGCCGACCTCCAGGGTGCCGACGTCGTCGCGACCGAGGACGGCCGCTCCGCCCCGGTTGGCCAGGCCGATAGCGGCCTCCGGCGTGAGCGCCGCGGCGGGCGCCGGCCTCCCCAGCATGGCGGCTCGCAGGCGCGCCAGCAACAACGCCTGGTGGGCTTCCCGAAGCAGGTCGTAGTCCTCGTTGCTGGCCGAGCCGTCGACGCCGAGGCCGACGCGGGCTCCGGCGGCGACCAGGTCGGCGACCGGGCAGGCGCCCGACCCGAGCCGCAGGTTGCTGGAGGGGCAGTGGGCGACGCCGGTCCGGGTGCGGCCGATCTCGGCGACCTCAGCCGGTGCGAGGTGGATGCCGTGGGCCAGCCAGACGTCCTCTCCCAACCACCCCCACTCCTCCAGCAGCTCCAGGGGCCGCCGGCCGAACTTCTCACGACAGAAGAAGTCCTCGTCGACCGACTCCGCGAGGTGGGTGTGGAGGTGGAGTCCCAGCCGCCGGGCGAGCGCCGCCGATTCGGTCATCAACCGCGGCGTCACCGAGAAGGGCGAGCAGGGCGCAACGGCCACCCGGAGCATGGAGCCGGGCGCGGGGTCGTGGAAGGCGCTCACCACACGCTCCGTCTCGGCCAGGATCCGGTCCAGGTCCTCGACCACCGAGTCGGGCGGCAGCCCGCCCTGGGAGTCGCCGAGATCCATCGAGCCGCGGCAGGGGTGGAAGCGGATGCCGAGCTCTCGGCCGGCCTCGACCAGCGCCTCGAAGATGCCCCCCCGGCCGGCTGGGAAGACGTAGTGGTGGTCCGTCGTGAGCGTACAGCCGGCCAGCAGGAGGCGCGCCATGGCGGCGCGGGCGGCGGCGCGGACGGTGGTGGCGTCGATCTCCCGCCAGACCGGATAGAGCTCGGTCAACCATCCGAAGAGGCTGGCGCTGGGGGCGTAGCCGCGGGTCGCCCACTGGTACATGTGGTCATGCGTGTTGACCAGCCCGGCGACCATCACGCAGTTGGGAAGGTCCAGCACCTCGCCCGCCTCCGGCACCGGCCCGCTGCCGACCTCGACGATCTCGCCGTGGCGGCTGCGGAGCCACCCTCCCTCCAGCCGGGCGCCGGCCCCGGTGACCAGCAGCCCGGCCCGGACGACGAGGCTCACCGGCTTGCCCGCAGCGCCGCGGCCGCACGCTGCGCCGCCTCGAAGATGCGTATGTAGCCGGTGCAGCGGCAGAGGTTGCCGCTCAATGCTTCCCGCAGCTCGAATTCACCGGGCTCGGGATTGCGTCTGAGCAGGTCGGAGAGCGAGACCACGAAGCCCGGTGTGCAGAACCCGCACTGGACCCCGCCGGCCGCGACCAGCGCCGCCTGCACCGCGGCCGTGACCGGGTCCTCACCGAGGCCCTCGACGGTGACGACCTCGGAGCCCGCCGCCGCGGCCGCGAGGACGAGGCAAGAGCAGACCAGGCGGCCGTCGAGGAACACCGAGCAGGAGCCGCATTCGCCCTGCTCGCAGGCGTTCTTCGATCCGAAACGCCCGAGCCGCTCGCGGAGGAAGTAGAGCAGTGACTCGCCCTCCCAGGCCTCCGCCTCCTGCTCTGACCCGTTCACCCGGAGCCGCAGGAGGGTCATGCGGCGGCCCCGGTGCGCGCCAGCGCGCGGCGGGCCATCACCGACACCACGTGGCGTCGGTAGGCTGCCGTCCCTCGCTGGTCGTCGATCGGCTGGGCGGCGGCCGCGGCCAGCTCGCCGAAGTGCCTGGCGGCGGCGTCCGACGGCTTCAGCGGCCGCTCCCAGCCGGATTCGTCGAAGAGGCCGGTGGCCAGCCGCTCGGCGTCGGTCGCCCGCAGGATCGTCGGCCCGACCGAGCCGAGGGCGACGCGGACCACCCTCCGCCGCCGATCGACGACCATCGCAAGGTTGGCGACGGCGATGACCATCGCGTTACGGGTGCCCGCCTTGAGGAAGACCTGGGAGACGCCCGCGTCCTCCCATTCGATCAGCTCCACCAGCTCGCCCGGCTGCCGCTCTGACCGGCGGGGCCCGAACATGAAGGCCGAGAAGGGGACCCGGCGCGTGCCGGTCGCCGCACGAAGCGTGATCGCGGCGTCGAGCGCCGCCAGCACCGGCAGGGTGTCGCCCGCCGGCGAGCAGGTGCCGAGGTTGCCGCCGATCGTTCCGGCGTTGCGGATCTGCGGCGAGCCGACCGTCCTAGCCGCCTCGACCATCGCCCGGCTGGAATCGCCGAGAGCCTCCACCAGCCGGGTGTAGGTCACCCCGCCGCCGATGGCTACGCGGTCCCCCACGTTCTGCTGCTGGAGCTCGGGAAGGTCGCGGATCGAGACGACGTGCTCGGGTCGCGAGCGGCCGAAGTTGATCGCAACCATCAGGTCGGTCCCTCCGGCGATGAAGGCCGCCGCCGGATCGGCCAGGGCGTCCGCGACCGAGCGGGCTACGGTTACCCTCACCCCACCTCCAAGGGGACGAGCCGGGAGTTGGGCACGTCGACCAGGCCCTGGTCGGTGATCTTGAGGTCCGGGATCACCGAGAGCGCCAGGAAGCTGACGGCCATGAAGGGCGACGGAAGGGACACCCCCATATCCAAGAGCATCCGCTCCATCGACGTCAGCCGCCGGTGCACCTCGGCCAGCGGCAGGTCGCTCATCAGGCCGGCGATCGGAAGCGGGAGCTCGGCCCTTATCGATCCGCCGTCGGCGATGACGATGCCGCCGCCGATCTCACCCAGGCGGTTGGTGCAGAGCGCCATGTCGCCATCGTCGACGCCGAGCACGACGATGTTGTGGGCATCGTGGGCGACGGTCGAGGCGAAGGCGCCGCGCCGCAGCCCGACCGCGGTGACGAATCCCTTGCCGATCCTGCCCGTGGCGTGGTGACGCTCGACAACCGCAATCTTGACCAGGTCGCGCGACGGGTCGGCGACCAGCTCCTCACCATGAATCGATGGCTCGACCTGCTCCTCGCCCGTCAGCAGCTGGTTGGGGATCACCCGAATGACTCGAATAAACCGGACCAACCGCGCGCTGCCGGCGACGCGGAAGGAGGCCGGGGTCACCGGCGCCGCGTTCATCGAGCCACGGACCCAGGCCGGCACCGTCACCGCCGGGATCTCCCCCACCGGGCGGCCGCACTTGAGGACTAGGCGGGGCCAGAAGCCGACCAGGTCGTCGAGAATCAAAAGGTCGGCCTGATAGCCCGGCGCCAGCGCGCCCAGCCGGGTCAGGCCATGCTGGACGGCCGCGTTGTGCGAGCCCATCGTCAGCGCGTCCTCGGGACGGATCCCCTCGGCGACGGCCACCCTCACCATCTGGTTGACGTGCCCCTCCTCGACGATGAAATTGGGTTCGCGGTCGTCGGTGCAGAAGCAGCAGTGGTCGGGCCCGTAAAACTTGACCAGCGGCAGCAGGTCGACCAGGTTGCGGGCGCCCGACGCCTCCCGCAGGAGCACCCCCATCCCGAGCCGGCGCTTCTCGAGAGCCTCCTCGTAGGTGGTCGCCTCGTGGTCGGTACCGATGCCAGCCGCCAGGTAGGCGTTGAGGTCGCGACCCCGCAGCCCGGGTGCATGGCCGTCGATCCGCCCGGCCAGCTTTAGCTTAGCCAGCTCGCGACCGTCGCCGGCGATGATGCCCGGGAAGTTCATCATCTCCGCCACTCCGATCACCCGGTCGCGGGCCAGCAGCTCGGCCATCTGCTCGATGGTCAAAGGGCCGCGGGGCGACTCGAAGGGCGAGGCGGGCACACAGGAGGAGGCCATCACGAAGACCTCCAGCGGCAACTCGGCGGTCGCGTCGAGGAGCCAGTGGACCCCCTCGACGCCGAGCACGTTGGCCAGTTCGTGGGGGTCCGCGACGACCGCCGTCGTGCCCTGGGCGAGCACGGCGCGGGCAAATTCATCGACCATCAGCTTGGACGACTCGATGTGCATGTGGGCGTCGATCAGCCCCGGCGCGACCCAGGCGCCCTCCGCGTCAACGGTCTCGCGGCCCTGATAGTCGGGACCGACCGCCACGACGTGGCCGTCGGCGATCGCCAGGTCGGCCTCCAGCCACTCGCGGGTGAAGACGCTCAGCACGCGGCCGCCCCTGACAACCAGGTCGGCGGGCTCGTCACCGCGGGCGACGGCCATCCAGCGCGGGGTGGCCGGGTTCACGCCAGGTGGCGGTCGAAGAGGTCGAGGATCGTCCGCTCGACGTGGGCGCGGCGGGGGCGGCGGCGGACCTCCATGATTAGCGAAGGAGTTTAGGCCCGGCCCCCCTCCAAAGGGGCACGACGAGTGCCCGCTTCGCGGTAGGGCTAGCTACGCACCTGCACACGCACGACTGTGCGGCCGGCCGCCGAGCGGACCTCGACCAGGTCACAGAGGTGATTGACCAGCCAGAGCCCTCGCCCCTCGCGAGCTGACAGCGAAGGACGGCGACGGCCGACCAGCGGGTCGCCGATCGAGCCTGCGTCCTCGACCTCGCAGAAGACGGCCTCGGTGGTGTGCCAGGCGCGGGCGAGCCCGCCCCCGCCCGCATGCCGGACGCTGTTGGCGGCCAGCTCGGAGGCCGCCAGCATCAGGTCAGAGAACCGCTCGGGGGAGAGCCGGGCCTCGTTCGCAACGCTGGCCTCCAGGCTCTGGACCGCTTCCAACGACCTACCGTCGAAGGCCCTCTGCGCCGCCTCGGGCGGAGGGGCGGTGAGCTCCCCGGACTGCGCCGAGAGGACGGCGTCGTCGCCCGGGTACTCGCCGCAGCCGCTGATCCTGGGCAGCGCTCGCGGCTGGTCGCCGGCATCTTCCACCGGCTTGAGGCGGAGACCCTGCCCGAGGGCCGGATCCGCGTCGTCGCCGGTCCGCGGCCCGCCTGGCAGCTCTTCTTTGAGAGTTTGGTAGTGGAGCGGGAGACGGGACTCGAACCCGCTACCTCAACCTTGGGAAGGTCGCGCTCTGCCAGGTGAGCTACTCCCGCACGTAACGGCTGATTCTACCGGCCGGCCCTACTCCCGCTCGGTCACTCCCTGCGCCTCTGGGTGGAGGCCCTCCACGGTGGAGCGGACCAGGTCCACGTATTCAGCGAGCAGCCCGTCCACGCGGGACGGATCCTCGGTGGAGGCGATTACGTGGTACTGGGGGTGGTCGGGGTCGGGCACGACCAGCGCCCAGCCCCCGTCGACGAAGACCTTCACCCCGTCGGTCAGGTCGACGCGGTCGCGAAGATGGCGCTCCATCACCGAGCGCATCACCCGGCCCTTCGCCTCCCAGGGGCAAAAGAGCATCTCCCGGCGGTAGCCGACCCGAGGAATGTCCTGCCGAACACGGTTCAACGACAGGCCCGTCGCCGCCATCAGTTCGAGTGCATGGGCGACGGTGAAGGCGGCATCGAAGGCGACCTGGAAGCCCGGCCAGGCGTACCCGCCGTTGCCGTCGGAGGCGAGCACCGTCTCCTTGTGCTGCGCGCTTCGAAGCACCGCGCCGGGCGTCATCTTGGCGGGCAAGAAGCGGCCACCGAAGTGTTCGGCGATGAGACCGAAGGCGAGCGAGGAGGACGCGGGGCCGACGATCATCCCCGAGTGGCGCCGGAGCTCGAGCTGCGCCAGCGCCGCGAAGGCGGTGTCGTGGTCGAGGACCTCGCCCGACTCGTCGATCAGGAAGCAGCGCTCGCCGGGCGAGTCGATGAAGACACCCAGTCGGGCGCGGATGGCTCGGACGATCACGCCCATCTCCTCCAGGCGCGATCGGAAGGCCTCGGCGCCCTGCGGCATCAGCGGCGGCTCGATCGACGCGTTGAGGGGGATCACCGTGCAGTTCATCTCCTCCAACACCCGGCCGAGGGCGTTGGCGGAGACGCCGTTGTCGTAATCGACCAGGACCTTGAAGCCGGCCGGGCGGACGAGCTCCAGGTCGAGCCGGCCGAGGAGGTCGTCGACGTAGCGGTCGATGACCCCGGCCGGGTAGCTGATGTTGCCCATCTCGTAGTGGCTGACGCGGCGGATGTCCTCCCGGAAGAAGAGGTTCTCGAGCCTGCGCTCCTGGCGCTTGTCGATGTCCAGGCCGCTGCTGTCGAAGATCCGGATGTCGACCGAGCGCGCATCGAGCGGCGAGTTCTGCACGTGGAGGGTGGCGGCGGGCCGCTGGTGGCGGGCGAAATGACGCGCGTTGGGGATGCTGATGGCGGACAGGTCGGCGATGCTCGACCCCGAGCTCAAGAGTCCGGCGATCAGTGCCCGCTTGATCATCCGCGAAGAGCGCGACCAGTCCCGGGAGATGGCCACCGTGCTCCCGCGCGCGGAGAGCCCCCCGATCGCGGCGCCGAGCTTGGCGGCGAACTCGGGCGTGAACTCGATGTTGGAGAGCCCGGTCAGTCCGTAGGAGGTGAAGAGCCCGCGCTTCCAAGAGCCGGCCCAGATGATCGACTCGTTGACGGTCGCGCCGGCCTCGATCTCCTTGTTGGGCCAGATCTTGACGTTGGCGTTGACGGTGGAGCCGGCGCCGATCACCACCTCGTCGCCGACCACGCTTCCCTCCTCGAGGAGCGTCGAGTTCTTCAGCCGGACGGCACGGCAGACCACGGTCCCTCGCAGGCGGCAGTTCTCGCCGATATAGACGTGGTTCCAGATGATCGAGTTCGAGATCTTGGTGCCGGCGTCGATGATGGCGTCGTCGCCTATCACCACCGGTCCGTTGAGCCAGACGCCGGAGGCCAGCCGGGTCGCCGAGCCGATCAGGGCCGGCCCCTCGATGCGGGCGTCGGGCGACACGTCGGCATCCTCTGCGATCCAGATCGAATCGCCCGCGCGCACACCCGGGATGTCCACCGCGACCTTGCCTTCGAGACAGTCGAAGTTGGCCTTGAGATAAGAGGCATGGCTGCCGACGTCCTCCCAGTAACCGTCGGCCACCCAGCCGTGGACGGGCTCGTGCTCCTTCAGCAGCCGGGGAAAGACGTCGCCCGACCAGTCGGTGACCTCCCCGGCCTTGAAGTAGTCGAACACCTCCGGCTCGAGGATGTAGATCCCGGTGTTGGCGAGGTCGCTGAAGACCTCGCCCCAAGAGGGCTTCTCGAGGAAGCGCTGGACCGCACCGTCGGCGTCCACGACAACCACGCCGTACTCCAACGGGTTGGGGACCGGCTTCAGCACGATGGTGGCCATCGACTTGCGCTGCCGGTGGAAGCGCACGGCAGCGGTGAGGTCGATGTCGGTGAGCGCGTCGCCGCTGATGACGACGAAGGTCTCTTTCAGCTGGTCCTCGGCCAGCCGGACCGAACCAGCGGTCCCCAGCGGGGAATCCTCGACCGAGTAGCTGAGGCTGACCCCCGAGTCGGACCCGTCGCCGAAGTAGTTGCGGATGCTCGCCCCGAGGTACTGCACGGTGGCCACCACCTCGCGGAGATGGTGCTTGCGGAGCAGCAGCAGGATGTGCTCCATGATCGGCCGCCCGGCGACCGGCACCAGGGGTTTGGGGCGGGTGCTGGTCAGGGGTCGCAGGCGCGAGCCCTCGCCGCCGGCCATGACGACCGCCTTCACGCCCCTATCCTAGTTGGGGCTTGATCGACGAACTGCACTCTCTCGCCCTGAACCTGCGCTGGAGTTGGGACCCGCGCATCCGCAGCCTCTTCGAGATCCTGAACCCCAAGGCCTGGAGCGAGTCGCGCCACAACCCGGTCGCCATGCTGGTCAAGCTGGGTCCGGAGGGTGTCGCGGTCGCGACTGAGAGCGAGGATTTCAAGCGCGCGCTGGAGGTCGCCCGGGCCGCCGTCCACGAGCATCACGAGCACCGGCCTCCTTTCTACGACGCGCGTGCGCCGCTGGTCATCGGCTACTTCTCGCTCGAGTTCGGCCTCGCCGAGGCGCTGCCCATTTACTCGGGCGGCCTCGGCATCCTGGCCGGCGACCACCTGAAGGCCTCCAGCGACCTCAACCTGCCGCTGGTCGGCGTGGGCCTTCTCTACCGATGGGGCTTCGGACACCAGCGGATCACCCCCGAAGGCCAGCAGGCGGAGGAATACGTCGAGAACGTGGCGGACCTCCTGCCGGTCCGGATGGTCGAGTTCGACGGCAAGCCTTTGCGTGTCGAGGCCCCGATCGGCTCCGAGACCGTCCAGATCGGGGTCTGGCGCGTGCAGGTCGGCCGGATCCCGCTCTTCCTCCTCGACACCGACCTGGAGGAGAACCCGGCTCACCTGCGAACGATCACCGACCGCCTCTACGTGCCAGAGCCCGACCGGCGGCTCCGACAGGAGATCGTCCTCGGGATCGGCGGGATGCGGGCCTTGAAAGCGCTGGGCATCGCGGCCACCGTCTTCCATCTCAACGAGGGACACTCGGCGCTGGTCGGGGTGGAGCGTATCCGCGAACTGCGTAGCGAGAGACAGATGACCTTCGAGGAGGCCCGCCTGGTGGCCCGGGCGGGAATCGTCTTCACCACCCACACGCCGATCGCCGCCGGCAGCGACTTCTTCGACCCGGGACTGGTCTGGGACCTGCTCGGCCCCTACCTGAACCAGACCGGCCTCAGCTTCGAGCGCTTCATGGACCTCGGGCGGCAGCGGCCGGGTGACCCACGAGGTCAGCTGGTGTCGACATACCTCGCCCTGCGTCTGGCCGATTCCTCGGTCGGCGTCTCCCGCCTCCACGGCGCCGTCTCGCGGCGGCTCTGGCGGGACGCCTGGCCGGGCGTCAAGGAGCCCGCGGTCCCGATCGGCTCGGTCACCAACGGCGTCCACCTGCCGACCTGGGTCGCCGAGGAGATCGCCGTGCTGCTGCGCGAAACGGTCGCCTCGAACTGGTGGGAGCTGGGCCCCGAGGACCCGCGATGGGCCGGCGTCCAGTCGATTCCGGACGACAAGCTCTGGGAGATCCACCGCAAGCTCCGCTCGCGACTCCACGAGTACGCGGGCGCTCTTCGAGACAGCCAGCTGGACCCCGACGCGCTGACGATCGCCTTCAGCCGCCGCTTTGCCCCCTACAAGAGGGCGACCCTCCTACTCCGCGACCGTCGCCGGCTCGCCAAGCTGCTCGGCGACTCCCACCGGCCGGTTCAGCTGATCTTCTCGGGCAAGGCCCACCCCGCCGATACGCCGGGCAAGTCGCTGCTCCACGACATCGTCGAGCTGGCGCGCTCGGAGCCGCGGGTGACGTTTCTCGAGGACTACGACATCGACGTAGCGCGTCATCTGGTGCAGGGAGCGGACGTCTGGCTCAACAACCCGCGGCGGTTCTTCGAGGCGAGCGGCACCAGCGGTATGAAGGCGGCCGCCAACGGCGTGCTCAACGTCTCCATCCTCGACGGGTGGTGGGACGAGGCGTACAGCCCCGAGGTCGGCTGGGCGATCCCCTCGGGAGCCACCCTCGACCGGCCCGAGACCGACGATTTGGCCGAGGCCGAGGCCCTCTACCGCCTGCTGGAGCGGGAGGTGGCGCCGGTCTACTTCGACCGCGATGGGGGTGGCGTGCCACGACGATGGGTGGCGATGATGAAGGCGTCCATCCAGCGCCTCGCGCCCGAGTTCAGTGCCGGCCGGATGGTCCTCGACTATTTCGACCAGGCGTACGCACCCGCCGCCCGGCGGGCGCAACAGCTCCGGCTCCTGCCGGATTGGGGAGGTTGATTCCGCCATGGCCGCTTACGTGATCGCCGACATCGACATCCACGATCCGGAGGGTTACGAGGACTACCGCACCCGGGTGCCGGCCACCATCACCGCTTACGGCGGGCGCTACCTGGCGCGGGGTGGGGCGATCACCCCCCTCGAGGGCGACTGGGAGCCCCAGCGCTTGGCGGTGCTGGAGTTCGAGTCATCCGAGGCGGCGCTCGCCTGGTACCGGTCGGAGGAGTACCGGCCCCTGCTCGCGATCCGCCAGGCGACGGCGACCTCGAAGCTCGTCTTGGTCGAGGGGCTATAGGCGGGGCAGCCGTCCCGGGTCGGGGGCCGGATCCGGCTCTATCTCTATCGCACCTTTACAGGATGCTTGGCGCGCCGAGGATACAGGTGCTGAGATACCGGACCCCACGAGAGGGTGGGGGCTGGTGAACCAAGCTAGCTGACGAGGCCGACGGGGAGAACGCCTCGGCGGTCGCGGTTGGAGACGACTGCGGTCCGGTAGAGCTCGATGTACCGCCGGGCCGATTGCGCCCAGCTCACGTCCTGGAGCATGTCCCTGCGCACGAGCCGCTCCCACGTCTCGGGGTGCCGGTGGGTCTCGGCCGCACGCACGACGGCGGCGAAGAGCTGCCAGGGGTCGTAGTCGGCGAACATGAACCCCGTCCCCTCCCCCGTCGCGGGGTCGAAGTCGCGCACCGTGTCGACCAGCCCGCCGGTCGCGCGCACCACCGGGATCGTCCCGTAGCGCATCCCGATCAGCTGGCCGAGGCCGCAGGGCTCGAAGCGCGAGGCCATCAGCACCATGTCGGCCCCGGCATAGATCAACTGCGCCAGGTGGTGGTCGAACCCGATCGAAGCCGAGACCTGGTCGGGGCGCTGCTCGGCAGCGACCCGGAAGAGATCCTCGTAGCGACGCTCGCCGGTCCCGAGGACGACGAACTGGTGGCCCTGGGCGACGATCGCCGGCAGCGCCTGCTCGACCAGGTCGAGGCCCTTCTGGTCGTAGAGCCGCGAGATCATGGCGATGATCGGCGCCTCGGTCTGGGCGAGTCCCAGCACCGACCGCAGGGCCGCGCGGTTGAGCTTTTTGGCGGTCGGCTCCGCGGCCGTGTAGTGGTGGGGGACGGCGGGGTCGTGCTCGGGATCGAAGAGCTCGGTGTCGATGCCGTTGACGATGCCGTGCAGCTTGTGAGCGTTGCGCTTCAGCATCGTGTCCATGCCCTCGCCGTATTCGGGCTCCTGGATCTCCTCGGCGTAACGCTCGCTGACCGTGCTGATGATGTCCGCGAAGTGCATCCCACGCCCCAGGAGGTTGACGATGTCGTCCAGGTGCGGCACACCGATCTTGAGGAGGCCCTGCGATTCCAGGCCGGCTAGGTGGAGGGCGCCGGAACCGAAGACGCCTTGGAAGGCCAGGTTGTGGATGGTGAGGACCGACGCGATCCGCGACAGCGCCGGGTCCTGCGAGTGGTGGACCTCGAGCAGGTTGGGGACCAGCGCGGTATGCCAGTCGTGGACGTGGATCACGTCGGGCAGGAAGCCGAGGGGCTGGAGCATCTCGAGCAGGGCGCGGTTGAAGTAGATGAAGCGGGCATCGTCGTCGCCGTAGCCGTAGATGCCGTCGCGGTCGTAGAGCTGCGGACAGTCGACGAAGTAGATGGGCACATCTCCCATCCGACCCTCCAGGATCGAGCAGACGATGGTCTGCGAACCGAGCGGCACGGGCAGCTCTTCGATCACCGTCCGCAGGCCGTAGAGCTCGGTGCTGATCTGCCGGTAGCGAGGCATCACCACCCTGACGTCCTGGCCTAGCCGGCGGAGCTCTTTGGGCAGCGAGGCGGCGACGTCGGCGAGGCCGCCGGTCTTGGCAAAGGGCGACACCTCGGCCGCGGCGAGGAGGATCTTTAGAGGCTCGCGCGAGGGGTCGACGCCAAGCACGAGGGGACCCGGGACGCGCAGCCCGAGCGACCCGCTGGGCGGCACCCGCTCAAGTTCGGCGCCGGCGCGCGCCACGGCCATAGAGAACTCGAGCGGCTCGCCCGCGGCCTTGTCGAGCCGCTCGAAGGGGATCGAGACCACCAGCGCCTGGCCGGCCGGGAGTCGGGCCTGGTGGACTGGTTCGCCGGTTCGCTCCCAGCCGCCAATCCGGTGCACGGAGAGCAGCGCCGCGTCGGGCTCGAAACGAATCTCGGCCGCGTAGCCGGGCTCGAAACCGAGGTCCGCCGAGCTGACCGGGGGCAGCGGCAGCCGGGTCCTCTCCTGGGCCTTCTCCGCGTCGGTAAGAGGCGCTCCGGAGAGGTAGAGCCAGTAGGAGACCCCGCTCTCCGCCAGCTGACCCGGGGTCCTCGAGCTCTCGATCTTCAGGTGGAGCGCCAGCTCATCCGAGCCGTAGTAGAGGCGGGAGACGAGGCCGCTCGGCCGATGTAGCGCGCCGAACCCGCTGGACACCTCGAAGCGACCCGCCTGGGCCCAGGCCGCGTCGTCGGGTCCGTGCGGCGTGAACTCGTTGGCCGGCCGCTGGAGGTTGACCTGGCCCTCCTTGACGATGATCGGCTCGAAAAGGCGGCTTGGCGGCTTCGCCTCCAGGATCTTGTAGACGTTGCGCAGGTGGAGCCGGAACTGGTTGTCCCACATGACGTCCATCCCGGAGTCGTGCCGGCGGGAGAACCACCAGTACCAGTCGGAGCCCTCGGTTATCAGGATCTCCCGCCAGGCGGCGGCCAGCGCCTCCTGGTTCTTCGGGTGGGTGCGCGCGTACTCGTCAAGCCAGTCGCGGGTCTCAGCCAGGAGGTCCCAGGCGACCGTGTGCTCGGGATCGCCGATCCAGGTGTCGAGGCTGCCATTGATCCAGCTGCCGGTGAAAAGCCTGTGCAGGGGGCGCCGCTCGTGGCTCGTCCGGAGGAAGTCGCCCACCGTCGTGCACTCGACGTCGGAGCTGGCGTCCAGCTCGGTGTAGAGCGCATTGAGGAAGTCGTGCCCGTCGCGGGGATAGAACTCCCAGGCATTCTCGCCGTCCAGAGCCACGGTGACGAGGAAGTCGCGGTCGCCCTGCTGCTCCTGGATCCACCGAAGGCGGCCCATGAAATCGCTCACCGCGTCTCGGGCGGACATCCGGTAGTAGTCGAAGCCGACGAGGTTGCTCAGGACCTTGTCCCGGAAGACCATCGCTACCTCGCGGCCCTCGCGCTCGATCCGGTAGGGCTCGTAGAGAAGCTCCGGGCTCTGCATCCTGCCCTCGCCGTCGCGGGGCAGCCCTCCTTCCAGCGACCGAGCGAGCACGTCCTCGTCGGAGATCATCCATTCCAGCCCCGCCTGGATAGCCATCCCGGCGACCGACTCGCCGACCGCCATCTCCGAGGGCCAGAGCCCGCGCGGGCGGTGCCCGAGCAGCCGCTCGAAGGTCGACAGCCCCAGCCCGATCTGCTGCTCGGCGTCCTCGCGATGGGAGAAGTGGCGGTGGGGCAGCTCGATGCCTGGCGACGCCGTCCGGGCGGAGTCGACGTGCGCGATGAGCGGCAGGATCGGGTGGTAGTAGGGCGAGGTGGTGAGCTCGATCTGGCCGGAGTCGGCCATCGCCCGGTACTTGGGGATGACCGCCCGGACCATCTCCAGCTGGGCGGCGAAGAGAATCTCCTTGTCCGCCTCGCTGAAGTCGCGATCCTTGATCTTGAGTGCGGACAGCCGGCTGTCTCGGTCGACCCAGGCAGGGTCGCACCAGGCGAGGTTCGACCAGACCTGGAGGTCGCGCATGTCGTCGACGTCGAAGGCGCCCGCGTCCGGCTCACGCCCGGCCAACTCCAGGTAGCGGGGTGACTGCTGGACGCGCAGTGCCGTCGGTGACTCGCGCAGCCAGCGGATCAGGAAGGTGCGCTCCTCTTGGCTCAGCTCGTCCGCGGGCCGCCGGCAGAGGTTGAGGAAGAGGTCGGTCGCCTCGCCCCGTCCGTATTCGTCGACCTGCGCGAGCAGCGACGGGACGAGGTTGAAGGTCTGCTTCACATGCGGGTAGCCGTCGAGCAGCGCGACCATCTTGTGGTAGTCCTTGACCGCGTGCAGCCGCACCCACGGCAATAGGTAGGTGTTGGTCAGGTCGTCCTTGTAGTAGGGCTGGTGCATGTGCCAGACCAGCGCCAGTCGAATGGGCTTCACGAGCCCACCACGGTAGCTGCCAAGGACGTCAGCCCGCCGCCCTTTCGAAGAAGACCGCTCCCAACGGCGGGATGGTGACCGAGAGCATGTGCGGCATGCCGTGCCAGGGCGTGGCCTCGCTCTCGACGCCGCCGAGGTTGCCCTGCCCGGCCCCGCCGTAGAGCTCCGCGTCGGAGTTGAGGATCTCGCGCCAGTATCCCGGCTCGGGGACGCCGAGCCGGTAGCCGTGACGCGGCACGGGCGTGAAGTTGAAGGCGGCCAGCACCTGCAGGCGCGGGTCGCGGGCGCGGCGCAGGAAGCTGATCACCGACTGCTCCGAGTCGTTGGCGTCCACCCAGCGGAAGCCCTCGGGGTCGAAGTCCATCTCGTGGAGGGCCGGGTTCTCGCGGTAGAGCCGGTTCAAGTCCTCCAGGCAGCGGGCGACGCCCGCGTGGAGCGGGAACTCGTAGAGCGCCCAGTCAAGGCCCGATTCGTGGTTCCACTCGCGCCATTGGCCGAACTCGCCGCCCATGAAGATCAGCTTCTTGCCGGGGGTCGCATACATGTAGGCGAAGAGGAGGCGGAGGTTGGCGAACCGCTGCCAATCGTCGCCCGGCATCTTGCGGATCAGCGAACCCTTGCCGTAGACGACCTCGTCGTGGGAGAGCGGGAGCACGAAGTTCTCGCTGAACGCGTACATCGGCCGAAAGGTCAGGTAGTTGTGGTGGAACTTGCGGTGGACCGGCTCCTTCGCCATGAACTCGAGGGTGTCGTGCATCCACCCCATGTCCCACTTCATGCCGAAGCCGAGACCGCCGACATAGGTGGGACGTGAGACCATCGGCCATGCGGTCGACTCCTCGGCCATGGTCGCGGTATCGGGGTGCGCGGCGTAGAGCTGGGTGTTGAGCTGGCGGAGGAAGCCGATCGCCTCCAGGTTCTCGCGTCCTCCGAAGGCGTTGGGCAGCCATTCGCCCTGCTTGCGGGAGTAGTCCAGGTAGAGCATCGACGCGACGGCGTCCACCCGGATGCCGTCGGCGTGGTATTCGTCCAGCCAATAGACCGCGCTGGAGATGAGGAAGCTGCGGACCTCGTGCCGGCCGTAGTTGAAGATCAGGCTCTTCCAGTCGGGGTGGAAGCCGAGCCGGGGATCGGCGTGCTCGTAGAGGTGGGTGCCGTCGAAGTAGCCGAGCCCGTGCTCGTCGGCGGGAAAGTGCGATGGCACCCAGTCGAGGATTACCCCGATCCCGTTCTGGTGCAGGTGGTCGACCAGGTACTTGAAGTCCTGCGGCGTTCCCTGCCGGCTGGAGGGCGCGAAGTAGCCGGTCGTCTGATACCCCCAGGAGCCATAGAAGGGATGCTCCATGACCGGCATCAGCTCGACGTGGGTGAAGCCGAGGCGCTTGACGTACTCGGCAAGCCGGTGCGCCAGGTCCCGGTAGTTGGGGGCGTGGCCGTCGCGCGCCCAGGACCCGGCATGCATCTCGTAGATCGACCACGGTGCCGAGGGCCCGTTGCTGACGTGCCGGCCGGCCATCCACCCGTCGTCCTGCCACTTGTAGGCGAGGTCCCAGACGATGGACCCGGTCCTGGGCGGCGTCTCCTGGTGGACGGCGTAGGGATCCGCCTTGTCGACCCGGTAGGAGCCCCCCTTGGCGACCAGGTGGTACTTGTAGATCGCGCCCTGTCGGACGCCGGGGATGAAGCCTTCCCAGATGCCCGACTGGCCCTTGGCCCGGAGCTGGTCGGCGTCGCGATTCCAACCGTTCCAGTCGCCGGGGACGCTGACCGACTGGGCGTTGGGGGCCCAGACCGCGAAGTAGCAGCCCTCCGTCTCCCCCACCTTCATCAGGTGGCTCCCGAGCTTGTCGTAGAGGCGGTAATGCGAGCCCTCGTTGAAGAGGTAGAGGTCGTCCTCGGTCAGTCGGCTGGTGCTGGCCGCGACACTCACTCCGCAACACCCATGAGGCTAAGGATGCCCCTTAACGGGATCCCCACCCAATCTGGGCGGTTGTTGAGCTCGTAACGGACCTCGTAGAGGGCCTTCTCGAGCAGGAAGGTGTCCAGCAGCACCGCGCGGCCGGCCTCGTCGGCGGGCAGGAAGCGGGCGCCGGCCGCACGCTCGTAGTAAGCCGCCAGGTAGGTCGAGGAGACCTCCCGCAGCCACCTCCTGCCGAGCTCGGGGTCGGCCCGACGCCGGACGCGCAGCGCCGTGTTGACCGCGTAGTCGAAGCTGCGCAGCATCCCGGCCACGTCGCGCTGGGGCCAGCGCTTGAGGCGCCGTTCCGCCAGCGGTCGGGCGGGCTCACCCTCGAAGTCGATGATCACGAAGTCGCCGCCGGTCCAGAGCACCTGGCCGAGGTGGTAATCGCCGTGGGTGCGGATCCGGCTGGCCGTGATCGGGCGTTGGAGCAGTGCGCGAAGCCGGCCGAGGAGCTCGCCCTCCAGCCCCAGGACCAGGGTGGCCTCGGCCTGGAGCGCCTCGGGCAGCGGGCGCCGAAGGAGGGACAGGGCCTGGGTCGCCTGGCTGCGGACCGACTGATAGACCGAGCGCTGGTCGAGCATCGTGGAAGGCACCGGCGCGAAGGCCGGGTCCTCGGGATCGGAGGCCAGTGCCAGGTGCAGCTCGGCGGTCCTCTGACCGAGCAGCGCTGCCCGCTCGAGGTACTGGGCGAGGGCGGTGGGATGCTCGAGGTAGCGCTCCAGTTGGGCCAGTGTGTAGGCCCAGGCGTCGCCCTGGTTGGGGACGTAGCCCTGGATGATGGCGAGCGTCCCCGAGCGCCGGCTGTCGTAGCGGAATTCGAGGCTGCCCGCGACCGGCGGCACGTTGGGGAAGCCACGGTCGCTGAGGAAGCCGCCGACCTCGAGGTCCGGGTTCATCCCCTCCTCGAGCCGGCGGAAGAACTTCATGATCAGCCGCTCGCCGAAGGCGACCGAGTTGTTGCTCTGCTCGGCGCTGCGCAGCGACGCGTCCAGGCGCGTGCCCACCGGTCCCCGGAGGCGCTGGAAGGCCTCGGTCGGGTGGGCGACCACGCTCGCGAGCCGGCCGCGGAAGCGAGTGCGCTTGCCGGTCGACTCGAGCAGGCCCTCGGCGAACTCGGGATCGGTCAGCGCGTCGACCAGGTAGCCGGGCTCGGCCAGCCCGCCGACGCGGCAGAGGGCACCGGGGACGGGCTCCCCGGCGACGTGGATCAGCGGCAGCGAGTAGACCTCCGGGTCCCCGTCCGCGTAATCGCAGCGCAGCGTCACCAGCACCGCCAGATCGTGCCCGTAGGGCAGCGGGAGGACCTCTTCGATGACCACCGACTTCAGCTGCCGCGCCTTGCCGCCGAACCAGCGTCTGGACTGGAGGTAGCTGGGCAGGACCTCTTCCAGCAGCGCGCGCGGGGGGAGATCGAAGAGATCCGTCCAGCGGCTGCGGGCGATCAGCTCCGGGATGTCGGCCGGCTCCAACGCCGCCGCGCCCAGGTGCGCCTTCACCGGTTTCATCGTGAACCAGTAGAAGGCATGGGGACCAAGCGACATGAAGTACTTGCCGTCACCCACCGGCGGGAAGTCGATGCCTCCGAACATCTCGACCGGGCGGTGACCGGGAAAGGCCGAGAGGTCGAGCTCCGCGTACTGGACGAAGCGGGACAGGTTGGCGACGACCAGGATGCTCTCGCCATCAAGCCGGCGCACGAAGGCGAGCACCTTGCGGTTCTCCGGGTGCAGGAACTCGAGGCTGCCCCGGCCGAACGCCGGGTGGCGCTTGCGAAGCTCGATCAGACGGCGCGTCCAGCTCAAAAGCGAGTGCGCGTTCGACTGCTGGGCCTCGACGTTGACCGACTCGTAGTGGTACTCCGGGTCGACGATGACCGGCAGGTAGAGGCGCTGGCGGTTGGCGCGCGAGAAGCCGGCGTTGCGGTCGCCGCTCCACTGCATCGGTGTGCGCACGCCGTTGCGGTCGCCGAGGTAGATGTTGTCGCCCATCCCGATCTCATCGCCGTAGTAGAGGACGGGCGTACCCGGCAGCGAGAAGAGGAGCCCGTTCATCAGCTCGATCCGACGCCGGTTGTTGCTCAGCAGCGGCGCCAGCCGGCGGCGGATGCCGAGGTTGATGCGGGCGCTCGGGTCCTGGGTGTAGACCCGGTACATGTAGTCCCGCTCCTCGTCGGTGACCATCTCCAGTGTCAGCTCGTCGTGGTTACGAAGGAAGAGCGCCCACTGGGTGCCCTCCGGGATGGGCGGGGTCTGGGCGAGGATGTCGATGATCGGGAAGCGATCCTCCATCTGGATCGACATGAACATCCGCGGCATCAGCGGAAAGTGGAAGCTCATGTTGCATTCGTCGCCGTCGCCGAAGTACTGCGCGGCGTCCTCCGGCCACTGGTTGGCCTCGCTGAGGAACATCCGGCCCGGGAAGCGCTCGTCCAGGTGCCTGCGCATCTGCTTGAGGATCTGGTGGGTCTCGGGCAGGTTCTCGCAGTTGGTGCCCTCCCGCTCGACCAGATAGGGAACCGCGTCGAGGCGGAACCCGTCGATGCCCATCTCGCACCAGAAATCGAGCACCTTGAGGATCGCCTTCAGGACGGCAGGATTGTCGTAGTTGAGATCCGGCTGGTGGGAGTAGAAGCGGTGCCAGTAATAGGCGCCGGCCACCGGGTCCCAGGTCCAGTTGGAGGTCTCGAAGTCCTTGAAGATGATGCGAGCCTCGTTGTACCGGTCGGTCGTGTCCGACCAGACGTAGAAGTCGCGTGCTGCGCTGCCCGGCCGGGCGTGGCGGGCACGCTGGAACCACGGGTGCTGGTCGCTGGTGTGGTTGCAGACCAGCTCGGTGATGACGCGGAGGTTGCGGCGATGCGCCTCCCTGATCAGCCTCCGCACATCGCGCAGTGTCCCGTAGGCTGGGTTGACGTCGGTGTAGCCGGCGATGTCATAGCCGTCGTCGCGGCCAGGGCTCGGGTAGAAGGGCAGCAGCCAAAGCGCGGTGATCCCGAGGTCCTTCAGGTAATCGAGCTTCTCGATGAGGCCGGCGAAGTCGCCGATCCCATCTGCGTTGGAGTCGGCGAAGGCGCGCACATGGACCTCGTAGACGACGGCTTCCTGGTACCAGGTCGCGGCCCCCGTCAAGTCGAGTGCTCGTAGTCGGTTTCGTCGCGGATCCGGTGCTGGATGCGGAAGATGTGCGCCGGCCGGACGAAGGGGTTCAGCTCGACGTAGTTGCGCCAGTTCTGCCAGGAGTAGCGGGCGTCGGCGATCAGGTCGTGCACCTGGTAATGCTGCTCCGGCAGGATGCCCCAGCGGTGGATTGGGACGTCGACCATTCCGGCCTGGGTGTGGTACGGATCGAGGTTGACGACCACCAGGAGGAGATTGCCTCCGTCGGCGTCGACCTTCGAGAAGGCGAGCAGGTTCTCGTTGTCCACCTCGACGAAGCGGAGCCCGCGGTCGGTCTGCAGGGCGGGGTTCTCACGCCGGATCTGGTTGACGCGGGCGATGAAGTCGTGGAGGCTGTCGGGCCGAGTCAGCCGCCAGTCGCGAAGCTGGTACTTCTCGGAGTTGTGGTACTCCTCCTCGCCCGGCGCGACGGCCAGCGATTCGCAGTGCTCGTAGGCGGGACCGTAGATGCCGTAGCTCGCGCCGAGCGTCGCCGCCAGCACCAGCCGGGCCATGAAGGCGGGACGGCCGCCATGCTGGAGCACCTCGGTCAGGATGTCGGGCGTGTTGGGCCATAGGCTGGGGCGGAAGAAGTCGCGGACCGGATGGGTCGTGAGCTCGGTGAAGTACTCCTGGAGCTCGGCCTTCCGGTTCCGCCAGGCGAAGTAGGTGTAGGACTGGCTGAAGCCGACCTTGGCCAGGCGATACATGACCTTTGGCCGGGTGAACGCCTCCGCCAGCAGGATCGCGTCGGGGTGGCGAGCTTTGAGCTGCGGCACGACCCACTCCCAGAAGGCGAACGGCTTGGTGTGCGGGTTGTCGACCCGGAACACCCGGACGCCCTGCTCGGCCCAGTAGAGGAAGACGCTGAGCAACTCCTCCCACAGGGCCCGCCAGTCCTCGCAATCGAAGTCGAACGGGTAGATGTCCTGGTACTTTTTGGGAGGGTTCTCGGCGTACTGGATGCTGCCGTCCGGGCGATGCCTGAACCACCCGGGGTGCTCTTTGACGTAGGGATGATCGGGCGAGCACTGGAAGGCGATGTCGAGGGCCAGCTCTAGCCCTGCGGCTCGGGTTCGCTCGAGCAGGTGATGGAAGTCCTCGAGCGTTCCCAGCTCGGGATGGATGGACTTGTGGCCGCCCTCTTCGGACCCGATCGCCCAGGGGCTGCCGACGTCGCCAGGCTCGGCCTCGGCGGCGTTGTTGCGCCCTTTCCGGAAGGTCCTCCCGAT
This sequence comes from Candidatus Dormiibacterota bacterium, assembly GCA_035535055.1. Taxonomy (GTDB): domain Bacteria; phylum Chloroflexota; class Dormibacteria; order Dormibacterales; family Dormibacteraceae; genus UBA6019. The sequence goes on from DATLQT010000053.1 coordinate 23,766, forward strand.
GGGGTGGATGGGCGGCAGGTAGAGCACGTCGAAGCCCATCCCCGCCACGTACGGCAGCCGCTCCGCGGCGGTCCTGAAGTTGCCGTGGACGCCGTCGCTTCCGGTGCAGCGCGGGAACATCTCGTACCAGGCGCTGAAGCGGGCCAGCGCCGGATCGACGAACACCTCCAGCTCGCGCGGGTAGCGGGTCGCCGCCGAGCGGTCGGGGTGGCGGCCGACAAGGGCCTTGAGCTCCGGCGCCAGCGCCGCCTTGACGGCCGCCGACCGCGCCCGCGGGCCGGGGGCACGGAGCCTGCGGGCGGCGGAGTGAAGGGCGGTCGCCTCGGCCCGGGTGGCGCGCCCGGCCGCGGCCTCGACCAACCCGGCGCCGACCTCCAGCTCGACGGACACGTCCTGGCCGGCCTCGACCCGCTTGGCGAGGTCGCGGCCCCAGGTCGCGAAATGGTCGACCCAGGCCTCGACCGTGAAGCAGTGGGACCCCAGGGACGAGGGCTCGAAGTCGGCCTTCCAGCGGTCGTTCGCCAGCGGCGCCATCGGCGTCTCGGTCCAGTCGGGCTCTCCTTCGCGGCGGTGCAGGAGCCGGGCTGCCAGGAGGTCGTGTCCGTCGGCGAAGCAGTCCGCCTCGACGCGCACCCTCTCCCCCAGCGAGGCCTTCGCCGGGTACCGGCCGGACTCGACCTGCGGGGTGATTCCCTCGATTACGACGCGGCGGTTTTCAGCGGAGCCGATTGCCAACGAAGCTAAGTATCGGGCCCACGCCTCACCGCCTGACGGGCTTCGGCCAGCTCCAGCCGGGCGAAGAGCTGAGGGATCACGGCATCCCACAGATAGGCCCGCGCCGTGGCCCTCCCGGCTCGTCGCAGCCGGGGTCCGAGGGACTGGTCGCGGCGGAGCATCTGGAGGTACTCCACGAGCTCGGCGGGATCGTCCGTCTCGAGCACCAGGGAGTTGCGGAACGGCTCCGCGTAGTCCTCCCCGGTCGAACCGGTGACGGCCACGCCGCCGGCGGCCATCACCTCCAGGCCGACCAGCCCGAAGGGCTCGTGGCCGGAGTTGGCGAGGACAGCGTCGGCGGCGAAGTAGATGGTCCCGATCAGGCTCTCGGGGAGGAAGCTGACCAGGTTCAGCAGGTCGGCGTCGGGATGCGCGCGCATCGCCCGCGAAAGCGCCGCCGCGTCCTCGGCGCCACGCACGTCGGCCACCACCAGGCCCTGCGTACGCGCATGGGCCAAGACCTCGGCGCCGTGTGGCCCCCGGTCGCCTCGGATCAGCATCCGCACCCGGACGCCCTCCCGCTTCAACCGTGCGACTGCCGTCATCGCCATCAGCCAGCGTTTGTCGGGATCGAAGCGCCCGATCTTGAAGAGGAAGAGGTCGCCGGCACCGCCCTCGCGCAGCGTCACCACGTCCGCCGGCCGCGGGGGCGTCATCGCCTCCTTGGGGATGCCGTTGGGGATCACGATCGGGTTGACGCCCTCGCGCCAGAGAAGCACCTTCATGTAGCGGCTGACGGTGGTGATGGTCGCCACCTCGTCGAGCGTCGGCCAGTCGATCCGCCAGTTGCCGAAGACGTTGTTGGCGTTCCAGACCAGGACCGCCCGGTCGCGCAGGTCGCGCATGCGGAGGGCGCGGTCGACCAGCACCACCGAGGCCGCGGTCTGCCAGTCCTCGGCCATCACCACGACCCGCCTGCCCGCCTTCATGGCGGGCGCCAGCAGCTCGTCGGCGAGGTAGCTGGGCAGGCTGGCGTTCCAGTCGTCGTACTTGCCGACCTCGCCGTCGTAGACGCCCGCCGGGTGCTGGGCGCTGATCCACTGGCCCCAGCGGTGGAGGATCAGCCGGCCGCGCTGCCGCGTCTCGACCGCGGGCAGGGCGGGGTCGCCGATGAAGAAGAGGTGGGTCTCGTGGCCGTGCCGCGCCAGCGCCCGCGACAGCTCCTTCATCCGGGTCCCGAGGCCGCCGGCCTGGCTGTATCGGTCCGGCCCCTCGAAGGAGAGCAGGGCGAACAGCGTTTCAGGCACCGGCCAAGATCTCCAGCGCCAGCGCGTGCGCGTCGGCGTGGGCGGAGGCGAGCAGCGTGGTTCGGACCTTGAAGCCGACCTCGAGGCCACCCAGCGGCCGCCCCTGCAAGTCGCTAGCGACGCCACCCGATTCCTCGAGGACCAGGAGGCTGGCGGTCATGTCGAACACGCGCGCCTGCATCGGCGAGCAGAAGAGGTCGATGCCGCCGGTGGCCGCGTGCGCAATCGAGATCGCCATTGAGCCGAGGATGCGGAGCTTGTCCGACCTCTGGACGAGCGCCTCGGCCCCGTGGAGGCTTCGGGGCGAGCTCTCCAGCGCGATCACCTCGAAGTCGTCGGCGCCCGTCCTCGGCAGCGGCCTCAAAGGACGCCGGTTGTGGAGCGCCCCCTCGCCGCGAACGGCCGAGAACTCCTCCCCGTTGACGAGGTTCATCAGGTACCCGGCTCGCAGGTCGGCGACGGTCGGGCCGCCGAGCAGGCTCAGCATCACCGCGTAGCAGGGCAGCCCCTGCTTGGCGTTGAGGCTACCGTCGATGGGGTCCATCACCACCAGGGGGAAGGCTGCTCCGAAATCCCGGAGCCCGACCTCCTCGGAGAGGACGCTGAAGCGGGCCCCGGCATCGGCGACCCGCCCGAACGCGGCCAGGGCCGTTTCCTCGGCCAGGCGGTCGATCTCCACCGTGCGATCGCCCCCCGCGCCCATGCTCAGCTCCCGGCGGCCACCCTCCGTACCGATCAGCGGCGCCACGGCTTCGCGCACCTCGGCCGCCACCGCCGTGAAGAGCGGGACCCAGTCCGGCTCGGTCAGCGGAATCGCCGCCAGAGAAGCGCGGCGCCGAGCGCCACCAGCACCGCCGGCCCGGCGATCCTCTCGTCGACCAGGTGGGCGGTGAAGACCAACAGCACCAGGCCGAGGACCAGCAGGGCGAGGCTGAAGCGGCGGCGCTGGCGATCGGCCGCCCCGGCCAGGCCCGGCACCAGCTGGTCGAGCTCGGTGACGAAGGTGGGCCGCCGGAAGAGGCCGAGAAGACCGATGACGACGATCACCAGAGGCCAGAAGCGGGCGACCGAGCCGGGCAGCAGGTAGGCGGCCAGCAGGAAGGCGAGGCCGACCAGGACGAGCCCGATCCCGAGCACGCTCAGACCACGCCGGCGCGGACCAGCCCGGCGGGCGGCGAGCGGTCGGAACTGGCCCATCGAGGCCCTCATTCTCCGCGCTCGGCGGCCGCGCGAGCGTGCTCGACGACTGCCCGCGAGACCGCGTCCGGGCGCTCGAACTGGAGCCAGTGGCCGGCGCCCTCGAGGATCTGCAGCCGGTAGGGGCCCTTCACCAGGTCCGCCGTCCGTTCGACCGCCAGGCGGCCGAGGGCCGGATCCTGGTCGCCCCAGAGCAGCAGGGTCGAGGTGGTGATCGGCTTGGGAACCGGTGGGTAGGCCGCGTAGGCGGCCGGTTTTAGGTTCGCCCGGTAGTAGTCGAGCCCGGCGGTCAGCCGGCCGGGACGCTGGAATCCCTTCACCCAGAGGTCGACCACCTCGTCCGGGATGGCATCCGGATCGGGACCGACCTCGTAGAAGGACCGGAGGCGTTTGGCGCCGTCCTCCAGCATCACCTCCTCGGCCCTGCCCGCCTTCTGGAAGAGGCCGATATAGGAGGAGCGTTGCCGCTGGTCGGGGTCCGGATGCGGACCGCCGTCGAGGCCGCTGGCCTGGGCTAGGGCGACAGGGTGCGGCACCGAGAGGGCGGTCCAGGTCCGGACCAGCTTGGGGTTCCGGCTGACGAAGGGCCAGCCGACCAGAGCGCCCCAGTCGTGGCCGACGAGGTCGACCTGGTCCTCGCCCAGGGCCGAGATCAGGCCCTCCACGTCCGCCACCAGGTGGGGCAACGCGTAGGCGTCGACGCCCTTGGGGGCGTCGGTCCCACCGAAGCCGCGGAGGTCGGGCGCCACCGCGCGCCAGCCAGCTTCGGCCAGCGCCAGCAGCTGCGGCTCCCAGGACTCCTTGCCCTCCGGGAAGCCATGCAGGAGCAGGGCCACCGGCCGGTCTCTCCGCCCGGCGGCGAGGACCGAGAAACTGATCCCGTTCGCCTGCAGCCTTCCCTTCTCGATGTTCACCTTGCTGGACTCAGGCTAGCGGGAGAGGAAGGCCGCCACCCGATCGAGCGCGTCCTCCAGGTCGACTCCCTTCAGGCCATGGCCGGCGCGGGGATAGGTCACCAGCTCGTGGTCAGTGAGCTTTTCGACCTCTCGCTGCAGGATTGAAATCGTGGCGAAGGGGTCGGACTCGCCGCAGAGAAGGAGCACCGGACAGCCGATCCGGGGCCAGTGAGCGGTCCGGAGCTGGTCCGGCAAGCCCGGCCGGTGGAGCGGGTAACTGAAGCAGACCAGCGCCCCGAAGGTGCGCTCGGCGGCGAGCAGGCTCGCGACCCGGCCACCAAAGCTCTGGCCGCCGATCGCGATGCCGAGGCCTTCGCCCGACTGGGCCAGGAAGGCGGGCATCGCGCGCTCGGCCGGGCCGCGGGGCAGCTGGACCGCATGCGCGTCCAAGCCGCGGCCCAGGAGGCCGTCGACGTAGGGTTTCATGGAGGAGGCACTCCCCGATGCGCCGTGCGCCAGGTAGGTAGATTTCTCCATCGGAAGCCTCAAGGATGGAGTACCGCAACCTCGGCCGCTCGGGTCTGCGCGTGTCGGCGCTCGGGCTGGGAACCAACAACTTCGGCAACCGCCTCGACCCGGACCGCGTCCGGGGCGTTCTCGACGCCGCGCTCGAGCTGGGCGTGAACTTCATCGACACCGCCGACATCTACGCCGGAGGGCAGTCGGAAACGCTGATCGGAGAAATCCTCGGAGGGCGCCGCAATGACGTCCTGATCGCGAGCAAGGTCGGCATGCCCGCGGGGGACTCGACCTTCCACCGCGGCAGCTCGCGACGGCGCATCTTCGACGCCGTCGAGGGGAGCCTGAAGCGGCTACGGACCGACTGGATCGACCTCTACCAGCTTCACCGCGCCGATCCGGAGACCCCGATCGAGGAGTCGCTGGAGGCGCTCGACGACCTCGTCCGGCAGGGCAAGATCCGGTACCACGGCCACAGCAACTTTGCCGGCTGGCAGATCGCCGACGCCCAATGGGCGGCGCGTGTTCGCCGGCTGAGCCTCCCCGTCTCGGCCCAGCATCGCTACAACCTCCTCGACCGGGAGGTGGAGGCCGAGGTGATCCCCGCCTGCATCAAACACGGTTTGGGCCTCATCCCCTTCCTGCCGCTCGCCTCGGGGTTCCTGACCGGGAAGTACCGGTCAGGCGCGACGCCCGCCGGGAGCCGGCTCGACGGTGCACCGGCCGCGGCGCGGGTGCTGACTGACGCGAACTACTCCCGCTTGGAGAAACTGGAGGCGTTCGCCGCCGAGCACGGGCACTCCATTCTCGAACTGGCGCTCGGCTGGCTCCTGAGCCGGCCGGAGGTGAGCACCGTGATCGCCGGCGCGTCCTCTGGCGAGCAGGTGAAGTCCAACTTCGAGGCCTCCTCCTGGCGCCTGCAGCCGGCCGAGATGGAGGCGCTGGCCGCCCTCTAGCTCTCGAGCTCGGTTTTCATCCGATCGAGGGCGCGGACGATGCGGTCGCGCACGGTCGACTCGACGCGGGCGGCGACGAAGTTGCCGAGGGCGCCGGCGGGCGGCTGGTAGACCAGCGCGAGCTCCACCCGGGTGCCTGCGCCCGCCGGGCGAAAGGTCCAGCGCCCGCGGTTGAGGACCGGGCTCGACTCGGTGTCCCAGGCGATGACGCGAGGCCGCTCCCATTCCACGATCACGAGTCGCGCCGGGATCGGGACGGGGAGCATGCCCAGCACCACCCGGTAGCGCGCTCCGGTCCCCTGCGCCGGCTCGCCCAGCGGCTGCCATTCACTGACGCCCTCCAGCACCCTCGCCACGTGGCGATGGTCGGCCACCCAGTCGAAGACCTCTTCGGGTGGCCGCTGGATGGTCCGCTCCGCGGCCAGCCGGCGGGTGGCTACGGCCGCACCACCTCGGTCCCGGCGACGTCGTCGTGGATCGCTCGGAGACGGAAGGCGGCGAGCGGGAGACAGGCCAGCCGGAGCAGGGCCTGGCCGGCGGTCAGCCCGGAGCCGTCGACGGCGGTCACCCGCTGGCGGAGCAGCAGTCCCCCCAGGGTCACCCCGTTCAGGCGCCAGCAGACGACGTGGTAGACCGCGGCCAGCAACAGTGCCCGGCGCGCCCGGCAGCGGGCCAGGCCGAGGCAGAGGGCGGCGTCGACGGCGCCCGCGGCCAGGCGGGCCGCGGGCGTGGCCGGAACCGCCTCGGCGGGCAGCCGGCCGCGCATCTGGAGAAGCACCAGGCGGGTCTGGAAGTGGTGGAAGAGGAGCTGCGTCCACCGGTAGAGAGGCATCGGCAGGGACGGCCGGTAGCCGCGCACGACCGCCTCCAGACGACCGGCCCGCCAGTCGATCGTCAGCTCGCCGCCGGGATCTGCCACGAGGGCGCCGGGGCCGATCGGGAAGCGCCAGCCCGTCTCGGTTGCCATCGGCTCTCCGAAGCGGATCAGGGTCACCGGGCCGATCGCGAAGGAGTGGTCGCGATAGCGGACCAGGCCCAGGGTCAGCCGCTCGGTGGCAGGGAAGTAGAAGTCGCGCAGGCGCCCGGCGGCGGGCCTCCGCGGCGCCTCCACCGAATCGACCACCTCGACCCGCTCGACCACTGCCATGCGACTCCTTCATCATGAAGTCCCAAATGGCAAGCCTCGCGATCGTCGGCAGCACCGGCGCCACGGACCCCACCCGCGCCACCATCCCCTTCCACATCGCGGTCAACGGCGCCCACGCGTCGGGCACCGGGGTGATCGTCATCCTCGCCGGCGACGCGGCCGGCCTCCTCAAAGAGGGGGTTTCCGAGGGCGTCCGCGGGGTCCCGCCCCTCGCCGACCTGCTCGCCCGGTGTGCCGACCTCGGCATCCCGATCCACGTTTGAAAGGGCTGCGCCGAGGCCCGTGGGATCTCCGAGCTGAGCGGTGAGAACATGCACTTCATCGGGCCGCCCGACCTGGTGCGCCTGACGATGGAGTCGGACCGGGTCCTGAGCTTCTGAAACCAGGCCGGGTATAGCCCTCCGAAATGCGCATGGCCGGCATCGTGTTCGGAGTGCTGCTGCTGCTGGTCGGGCTGGTCTGGATCGGCCAGGGGCTCGGCTACATCAAGGGCAGCTTCATGACCGGCGACCTGCGCTGGTTCCGGATCGGCCTCGCCTGCACGGTGGCCGGCGCGGTGCTGCTCGCCTTCACCCTCCGGAGGCGTCCCGCCGCATAGACCGGGGTCATTGATTGACGAACATTTGTTCGTTATTATTAGTTCTCGGGGCATGAGCGAGTCAAGGCACGTCCGGCTGAGCCAGGCGGTGGACGTCATCCACCTTCGCTTCGGCGAGCACGCCCTGGCGGCGGTCGACCGGCTGCCGGCGACCGAGAGCTGGGCCTGCGGGGTCGGCGCGGTGGACCGGCTCACCGGCATTGGTGGCCTGCCCAGGGGCCGGATCAGCGTGCTCGGCGGTCGCGGTTCCTGCGGCAAGTGGAGCCTCGGCCTGGCCATGCTGGCCCGGGCCACCCACGAGTTCGACGCCACGATCGCGATCGACCCCGGCCTCAGCTTCGACCCCTGGGCGCTGCTCGAGTTCGGGCCCGACCTCCGCGCCCTGACCGTTGTCCGGCCCCTGGACCCCGAGGCGGCGGGCGAGGCGGCCGTGAGTCTGGCCAGGGCCGGCGTGGGCTTCCTGCTCCTCTCCCTGCCCGGCCGAGCGGGGGCATCAGCCGAGCCGTGGCTGCCGCTGCTGGCGGCGGCGGCGGAGCGCTCGGGGACGCTGGTGGTCGCTCTGGTGGAGGAGACGCCACGGCCGCTGGCGCACGCCTCCAGCCTCAGCCTGGCGGTCGAGCGGCTGACCTGGAAGATCGAGCGGGGCGAGCTGGTCGGCCTGCGGGCGCGGGTCACCTGCGTCAAGAACAAGCTCTCGCTGCCCGGGCGGGTGGCCGAGATCGAGGTCAACTACCCGCTGGGGGCGGCTCTGTTTCCGGAAGCTGGGGTGGGCGAGGTGCAACAGTCGTGGGCCGCTCGGCGCAAATCTGCTGTGGTCTAGTCCCCCACCTCCAGCTCGCGCTCCGGCCCGACCTCTACGGGCAGCCGGTCGTGGTCACCGCCTGGCGGGAGGCGGTCGTCTGCGCCTCACCGGAGGCGGAGGAGGCGGGAGTCCGGCCGGGTATCAGCCAGCGTCAGGCGCAGCAGCTCTGCCCCGACGCCGAGCTGCTCGAGCCCGATCCCGCCGGCGCCGCCCTGCTGGCGGAGCGGGTCGCTGCCGCGCTCTACGACCTTGCTCCGGTAGTCGAGGTCCGGGTCGAGGGCGTCGCCTGGATCGACCTCGAAGGGGTCGCCCAGCGCACCCTCGCCCTGCGCGAGATGCGCCGCCGGCTGCGCGAAGCCTGTGGCGCCGATCCCCGCCTCGGCCTGGCGCGGGGACCCTTCGCGGCGCGCGCGGCGGCCGCGAGGGCCCGGCCCGGGCGGCTCCTGGAGGTCTCCGAGGCCGCTTCCTTTCTCGCCTCGCTGCCGGTCGCCGAGCTCAGGCTGGAGCCCTGGCAGGAGCGGCGGCTCGAGCTGCTCGGCCTTCGCACGATGGCCGAGGTGGCGCGGATCGGCCCCCGCCAGCTGGAGTCCCAGCTCGGCCGCGAAGGCCGAACGGCAGCGCTGCGCGCCCGCGGCGAGGAGCCCGACCGCCTCGCCGCCTGGGTGCCACCCCGCACCAGCTCCGCCAGGCGGCAGTTCGAGCCCCCCCTGGAGGAGCGGGAGGCGCTGCTCTTCGTCGGTCGAGCCCTCTGCGACGAGCTGGCCCTGGAGTTTGGCCTCCGCGGGGCCGGCGCCAAGCAGGTCAGGGTCCGGCTCGACCGGGAGGAGCGGGAGGCCACCGTCCGCCACGCTCTTTCCAGCGGTGCCGAGCTGTTCGGCCTGGTCGGCTCCTGGCTCCGCTCCTGGCAGCCGGCCGAGCCGGTCGGGCGGATGGAGGTGGAGCTGCCGCTTCTCGAGCCCGCCGGCCGCCGCCAGCTCAGGCTCTGGGTCCGCGGCGACGGCTCGACGGAGGAGGTGAAGGCGGCCCTCGAGCGCCTCCAGGACCGTCATGGCAGCGGCATCGCCCTTCACCCGGAGGCGGCGCTGGCGGGCTCCCCCATCCCCGCCCAGCGCTTCCGCTGGGACCCGGTCGGCGAGCCCGCCGAGGCGACGCCACCTCCGCTTCGAAAAGCGCCCGAGCCGGCCACCACCGGGGCAACCCTGAGCCGCAACCTGGGCGACTTCGACTGCTCGCCGCGCCTCGCCAGGGTCGCGACGCTCAACCGGACCGACGCTGTGCGACATGCCGATGACGCGCACGGTGTCAAGGCCGCCCGGCGCGCCAAAAGCTCATGACGCGGTTGTGCGATCCCCCGCTCCCCATCGAGGTCGAGCTCGGCCTCGACGGCGCGCCCGCCCGGGTCAGCGGCGGCCCACTCCGAGGTCCGCTCCGCCCCTACTCACGCTGGCTGGCCGACGCCGACTGGTGGGCGCGGCCGATCGCCCGCGAGTATTGGAAGGCCGTGCTCGGCGTGGACCTACTGGTGGAGGTCTTCCACGACCTTCACGCCGACGCCTGGTACCTCGAGCGAATCTACGACTGACGATTGCTCGCGGAGAAGCCGGCGCCAGTTCAGCAGGCCCGCGACGCTCATCGCCGCGAAGATCAGGTAGAGGACCGCCGTCAGCAGCAGGCTCTTGTAGACGTAGAGGCCCACGAAGATCAGGTTGGTGAAGATCCACACCCACCAGTTCTCGTAGAGCTTGCGGGCGACCATGAAGAGCGCGACCAGGCTGAGCACGGTCGTGAACGAGTCCAGGAAGGGCGCGGCGTCGTGCACGGTGCCGAGGAAATAGGCCCAGGCGCCGGTGGCGACGGCGGTCAGCGCCGCCAGCACCACCGCGGCCCGGAGGGTGGTTCGCTCGATCACGACTCCCTCGTGGCGCTCGCCTCCGCGCAGCCACCAGTACCAGCCGGCGACGTAGAGGGCCACGTAGAGGACGTTGAGCGCGGTGTCGGAGAAGAGCCGAGCCTGGAGGAAGACGAAGACATAGAGGGCGCTGCTGACAAGCTGGACGGGCCAGTTCCAGACGTTCTCCTTCACCTGCAGCCAGACGCCCCAGGCGCCGCTGATGAAGCCCAGCGCCTCCAGCCAGTCGAAGGGCAGCCACTTCAGGATCGACCCGGCGCCGAGCACGACCGATCCCAGCGCCAGCAGGAGGTAGACGATCAGCGAGCGATGGCGCGAGAGGAAGGGCACGAGGCGACATTTTCCGCCCTCTGGCTTCTTTCGATGACAACCTAGAGGGACGGTGGTTCGAATCCTCGCGCTGGCCGACCAGGTCGACGACGGCCTCTACGGCGAAAAGCTCAAGGACCTTCATCCCGACCTCGTGGTCGGCTGCGGGGACCTGCCCTTCGACTACCTCGAGAACATCGTGAGCCGGGTCGACGTGCCATTGCTCTTCGTCCCGGGCAACCACGACCCCGACCTCCTTCGCCCGGACGCCACCTGGATGCCGCTGAGCTTCGAGCCGGACGGCCCGGGACCGTCCGGCTGCGTCAACGTCGACGGCCGGGTCGTCGAGGCTGCCGGCCTGGTGATCGCCGGGCTGGGCGGAAGCCCTCGTTACCGGCCGGGGCCGAACCAGTACAGCGAGGGCCAGATGCGCCGGCGCGCCGCCCGGCTGCGGCTCCGCCTGCGAATCCGCCGCCTGGCCGGCGGCCGGCCGGTCGACGTCTTCGTCACCCACACCCCGCCGGCCGGGGACGACGACGACCAGGACGCGGTCCACCGCGGCTTCCGATCCCTGGCGCGCTTCGACGAGGTCGTGGCGCCGCGCCTCCACCTACACGGCCACGTTCTCCGCTTCGGGCCGCGGAAGGAGCGCAGGCTCGGCGGCACCTCGGTAGTGAACGTGATCCCCTACCGGCTGCTCCAGCTCTGAGGGTCGGCCAGCACCGCGCGGATGCGCTCGAAGACCTCGTCCGCGGTCCCCATGCCGTCCACCTCGAGCACCCGGATTCCGTTCCGGCGATAGTGGTCGAGGACCGCCTCCGTCCGCTGGTGGTACTCCCGCATTCTCTCCTCGATCACCTCCCTGGTGTCATCGACGCGGCCCTCCTGGGCGGCGCGCTTCAGGAGCCTCTCCACCAGGGTCTTCTCAGGAGCCTGGAGGGCGAGAAGGAAGCCCACCTTGAGACCGCGCCGAGCCAGCATCGCCTCAAGTGCGCGCGCCTGTTCGAGCGTTCGCGGGAAGCCGTCGAGCAGGACGCCCGGCGGCTTGCCGGCATCGTCGAGCCGGCCGTCGACCACCCGGTCCATCAGCTCGTCGGGCACCAGGTCGCCGGCGGCGACGATCCGCTCCACCTCCCTTCCCAGCTCGCTGCCGCGCGCCATCTCCGCGCGGAGGATCTCGCCCGTCGAAAGGTGCGAGACGTGCAGCTCCTCGCCGATCCGGGTCGCCTGCGTGCCCTTGCCGCTGCCGGGCGGCCCGAAGATCAGGCCGATCACCGGCCCATCTTCTTCCGTTCGCGCTTCGGCGGTGACTTCGGCCGTTCGTGGAGAAGCGCGTCGAGGGCGGGCTCCGGTCCTGCCTCCTCGCCCGCCTGGCTGAGCGCCAGCCACCGGCGGGTGATCTCGACATAGAGGTCCGCCTCGGTCCAGCCGGGCAGACGATCGAGGACCTGGTGCTTGCGGACCAATTCGACCACCGGCAGGTAGACGTGGTCGTACCAGCTCGCGGCGGCCTCGGGCAGCGATGGCTGGCTGCCCCTCTCGAGGGCGAGGAAGTAACGGTGGCCGTGGATGTGGGCGAGGATCTCGTCGTAGCGGCCGAGCCGGCTGCACTCGAGGCGAGCCTCGGGGCGCAGCCGGTGCAGTTCGGTGACCTCCAGGAAGGACGCGTACTCGGCGGCCCGGAGCAGGGCGCCGGGATCGACCCCTTCCCTGAGCGGCGCTCGGGTGGAGACCTCGGTGACCCGGGCCGGGATGGTCCCCCGACCGAGCGCCCGGGCGACCGACACCCGGTGGTGCCCGTCGATCACGTAGTAGCTGTCCCCGACCTTGTAGACGTCGATCGGTGGAAGCTCGTCGCCCTCGGTCATGGCCCGGTAGATCCGGGTCCAGCGGTCGCGGAGGCGGCGGGTGATGGGCAGGAAGCCGGGGTCGAAGTCTCCCGTCTTGGCGATGGCCGCCGCCGAGCCCACCACCCGGTCGAGCGGTATCTCTCGGGTGCCTCGCGCGGAGCGTCCCTCCTGGCCGGCGGCCGTCAGCACCCTGTCCACCGAGAGCAGATGGCGTGCTCGCCCGGTCAGGGTCGCCAAAATCGCGCGGCGGAAGGCGCGGAAGCGCGCCGAGTCGAAATCCTCGAGCGCGCGCTGCTGCTCCACCTGTCAGACCTTCAGCTCCCGCGGCCGGGCCGGCCGATGAAGGCCGGCCCGCCGGCTACAGGAGCGCCTTCTCGGACTCGGAGTCGAATACGTGCAGCGAGCGAACGTCGAGCCCCAGCTTCACATGGTCTTCGGGCTCGACCTTGAGCCGCGGATCTACCCGCGCCGTGACCGTGTCAGAGCCCACCTGCCCGTAGAGGAACTGGTCGGAGCCTAGCCGCTCGACGACGTCGATCTTCATGTCGAGGGTCGCCGCCTCCGACGGCCGGTCGGTCACCGCCTCGGGCCGGAAGCCCAGCACGCCCTTTCGGCTGCCCACGTGCTTGGGCAGCTTGACCGAGAACCCGGATGCCTTGGCGTGGCCGTCATCCATGGTGACGGGCACGAAGTTCATGGTCGGGCTCCCGATGAAGCCGGCCACAAACAGGTTGGCGGGGTGGTCGTAGATGTCGTCGGGCGTCCCCACCTGCTGCAGAATTCCGGCGTTCATGATCGCGATGCGGTCGCCCATGGTCATCGCCTCGACCTGGTCGTGGGTGACGTAGATGAAGGTCGTCTCGAGGTCGTGGTGGAGCTTTTGGAGCTCGATCCGGGTCTGGCCGCGGAGCTTGGCGTCGAGGTTGGAGAGCGGCTCGTCGAGGAGGAAGACCTGCGGGTTGCGGACTATCGCCCGGCCCAGCGCAACCCTCTGGCGCTGGCCGCCGGAGAGGGCGCGTGGCTTGCGGTCGAGGAAGTTGTCGAGGCCGAGGATGTGCGAGGCGTTGCCGACCCGCTTTTGGATCTCGGCCTTCGGCATGTGCTTCATCTGTAGCGGGAAAGCCATGTTGTCGAAGACGCTCATGTGCGGGTAGAGCGCGTAGGACTGGAAGACCATCGCGATGTCCCGGTCCTTCGCCGCGACGTCGTTGACGACGCGTTCGCCGATCCGGATCTGGCCCTCGGTGATCGACTCCAGCCCGGCCAGCATCCGGAGCGCGGTCGACTTGCCGCAACCGGAGGGACCTACCAGGACCATGAATTCCTTGTCCTTGATGTCGACGTTGAGGTCTTTGACGACCGTGACGTCGGACGTGTAGCGCTTGACGACGTGGTCGTAGGTGACTGATGACATTTCTTTTCTTCGACTACCCCTTCACAGAGCCGGCAAGGATGCCGCGGACAAAATATCGCTGGAGGCTGACGAAGACGATCAGCGGGATGATCATCGAGAGGAAGGCCGCCGCCGTCAGCAGGTTGTAGCCCTGTCCCAGGGAATTGGTGAGGTTGGCGAGTTGGACCGTGACCGGCGCCACCGACTCCGAGCCGCCCACGTAGATGAGAGCGACCAGAAGGTCGTTCCAGATCCACAGGAACTGGAAGATGACCAGCGAGGCGATCGCCGGCACCGAGAGGGGCAGCACGATCCGGAAGAAGACCGTCAGCGTTCCCGCGCCGTCGATCTCGGCCGATTCGAAGAGGTCAGACGGGAGGGCGCGGAAGAAGTTGGCCAGCAGGTAGACCGAGAACGGCAGGCCGTATCCGGTGTGTGCCAGCCAGACCCCGACGAAGCCCCAGTTGTTGGGCGTGAGTCCGATCTTCACATAGGCCGAAAGGACGGGGATGAAGCTCAGCTGGAGGGGCACCGCGAGCAGGCCGACGAGGGCCAGGAAGAGAAAGTTGCGGCCGGGGAACTTCATCCAACTGAAGGCGTAGGCGGCGAAAGCGGCCACCGTCACCGGGATGATCGTGGCCGGGATCGAGATCATGAAGCTGTTGAAGAGGCTGTGGACCAGGCCCTGCTCCTTCAGCACCTGGGCGTAGTTGTCGAGCGTGAAGTGGAAGGGCGGGCTCAGCGCCACCCACCAGCCGGTGTGGGCGATGTCGGTGAAGGGCCGGAAGGAGCTGATCAGGAGGCCGAGTGCGGGGATCATCCACATCACAGTCAGCAGGATCACCGCCACGTGAAGGACCACTCCCTGGAAGCGCTCCAGGATCGAGACCGGCGTGATCCGGTCAGCCTTGGCGTTGGTTGGCGCGGCCGCCTCCGCGCTCACCTGCATCCCTCCGCCTGCGGCCGGGATCCCCTGGCTCGGTTCATCTCATTCATCGACGTGACTCCACAGCCTGGAATTGTCGGAGGTTGAAGATCAGGACCGGCACCACCGCGAGCAGCAGCACGACCGCCACCGCGCTGGCGCCACCGGGGTTGCCCGCCTGGAAGAGCAGCTTGTACATCCGGTTGGCGAGGACGTCGGTGCCGAAGTTGCCCGCAGTCATGACGTAGACGATGTCGAACGCCTTCAGCGCGAAGATCACGAGCGTGGTACCGACCACCACGACTGTCGGCATCATCAGCGGGAAGATGATGCGTCGGAAGATGGTGATCTCCCCCGCGCCGTCGACGCGCGCCGCCTCCAGCAGGTCGGTCGGGATCCCCTTCAGTGCGGCGGAGAGGATGACCATCGAGAAGCCGACGATGCCCCAGATCCCGGCCGTGATCAGCGCGTAGTTGTTGACGTTGGGATCGCTGAGCCAGGTGATCGGCTGGAGATGGAAGAGGTTCACAACAACGGCGTTCATGGTCCCCGTCTGCGGCGTGTCCGGCGGCTGGTAGGTGTACATGAACTTCCAGATCACGCCCAGGGCGACCGAGGAGATCGCCATCGGCATGAAGATCAGCGACTTGACTATCGACTCGTAGGGAACGCGGTCGAAGATGACCGCGAGCAGGAGTCCGAAGAAGAGGACCAGGAGCGTATAGAGCACCAGCCAGAGGACGTTGTTGCGGATTGCGATCCAGGCTCCCCCGTTCGGGAAGTTGCCGAGCTGGACCGCGTAGTTGTGGAGCCCGACCCAGTTGCCCGCCGCGTTCTCGAAGCTTTGGATCACCGTGGCGATGGTCGGGAACACCAGGTAGCCGGCGACGAAGAGGAGGGCGGGGCCGACCCAGATCCAGGGCCGGACCCCGCCTCTGATGCGATCGGGAAAGAGGCGGACGAGGTACTCGCCAAAGATGATGTAGCCGGCCAGGACCGCCGGCACGGCGACGATCACGACGACCAGCGTGACGACATCCGAGAGCAGGAGCCCTACGTCCACCGCCTCATCTCTCCCTTGGTCTATTCAGTTGAGCCGGCACCTCAGGACGCGGTGTAGGCGGTCGATTGGACCTGGTCGAGGTTGGCCAAGATCGAGTCCAGCTTCGATTGGTCCTTGATGAAGTCGAGGATCGCGCTCCAGTAGGCGTTCTTCATGTCCGTCGGCATCAGGTCGCCCGCGTCGTACTTGGCCACCTTGGTGGAGACCAGGGCGGTCGCCGTGTCCTTCGACAGCTGGTCCGGGTAGTCGGACAGCGGGACGTCCTTGTTGGGCGAGATCTTGCCGCCGCGCTTGACCCAGATCGCCTGGGCGTTGGCGGTCAGCAGGTAGTTCAAAAGGGCCTTCGACTGCGGCGTGTTGTGGAACATCGACCACGCGTCACCGGAGACGACGTGCGAGCCCGCGTACTGGGTGCTCGCGTCAGGCAGCGGGAAGAAGGCGTAGTCGGTCCCCGCCTTGAGGCTCGGGTCGGCCTGGGTGAAGAAGCTGGTGATGAAGCTGGCCTGGTTCAGCATCATGCACTTGGGCGGGTTCTGGAACATCGGTGTGCCGACGTCGCCGAAGTTGGTGTTGATGATGTAATTGGAACCGCCGTAGACGTTGGAGTCGTTGGGGCCGAGGATGCTGCCGAAGGTGGTCCAGGCCTGCTTGATGGGAGCCGAGGTCCACTTCTGCTTGCCCTGCCACCACTGGTCGTAGACGGTCGGACCGACCAGGCTGAGGGTGATCTCCTTCTCGAAGTCGCTGCCCGCCCAGCCGGAGGCGGCGCCACTCTCGACGGCCATGCACCAGGGGGTGTCGCCGTTGGACTTCATCTTGTTCTGGAGGGCGATCAGGTCGTCCCAGGTCTTGGGCACGGTGTAGCCCTTTGCGGTCCAGACCTTCGGGTCGTACCACACCAGGCCCTTCAGCGCGGCCCAGGAGAAGACCTGGACCAGGTTGCCGTTTACGGTGCCGAGGTCGATCCAGCTCTTGTCGTAGGTGGACTTGAGCGCGTTCATGTCGATGACGTTCTGCAGCGGGACGACCTTCTTCTCGTTGGCGAAGCGGGTAAGCAGCGAAGGGCTGGGGGCCGCGGCCAGATCGGGCGGGTCGCCCGCGGCCACCTCGGTGGTTAGGACGGCGTCCTGGTCACGGGTGGCGACGAACTGGACATCGATGCCGGTCTGCTGCTCGAAGGGCGCCAGGACGGCGTTGAAGGAGTCCAGCTCGCCATCTGTC
Source organism: Candidatus Dormiibacterota bacterium (assembly GCA_035535055.1). Lineage (GTDB taxonomy): Bacteria > Chloroflexota > Dormibacteria > Dormibacterales > Dormibacteraceae > UBA6019. Next base: position 40,572 of record DATLQT010000053.1, read on the forward strand.
CAGACGCCGAGGATGGTCACCGTCCCACCCTTGGCGGTGCTCGAGGAGTTGTTGGTGGCGCCGGGCGCACAGGCGGCTGCGAGGAGCAGCGCAACCAGGCCCAACACCAGCCTACGACTGTGTCTTAAGACGTGCATTCCGTACCCCCAATAACTGAGCCTCTAGTGACCGATTTCGCGATCATACTCCTGCCTCCTGACGGTTTTTTAGCCGGTTCCGTCCGCGGGCCAAGCCGGGCTTCCCGGTGGAGGCACGGACGACGAGCTCGGTCTTCAACGGCGGCGGCGAGACGGCCGGCTTGCCCTGCAGCCGGCGGATCAGGAGGCTCGCCGCCAGGCGCCCCTTCTCCACTATCGGCTGCCTCACAGTGGTCAACGCGGGCGTGGTCCAGGCGGCCATCGGGAGGTCGTCGTAGCCGACCACCGAGAAGTCCTCTGGAATTTTCAGGCCCGCCTCCTGCGCGGCGGCCAGCATGCCGAACGCGGCCATGTCGCTCATCACGAGCGCCGCGGTCGGACGCCGGCGACCGCGCGGAAGCGCGGCGAAGGCCCGCGCCCCTGACGCCATCGTCGCCGCGGCGGTGAGCTTGAAGGGCTCTGCCAGACCGGCCTCGAAAAAGGCCGCCTGGTAGCCCGCCAGCCGTCGTGCGGTGACCGGAGTCGGCCAGCTCCGGGAGCTGGTGGGCGGCAGCATCACGAGGGCCAGGTCACGATGACCGAGCCCTATCAGGTGGTGGGCAGCCGCCTCGGCACCGCCCGCGTCATCGACGTTGACCGCGAGTCGGAGGCTGTCGTCACCCGCGTCTTCGGAGTCGATCAGCACGGCGGGGATGCCGAGCCGCTCCATGGTGGCGACCGCCGGGTCGCCGCCGCCGAGACCGAGGGTTATGAAGCCGTCGACCGAGGCGGCCCGGATCGCGCCCTCGAGGGAGCCGTCGAGCGGTGGCACCAAGAGCAGGTTCAGGTCGTGCGCCTCGCAGAGGTCGGCGAGGCCCTGGATGATCTCCGCCGTGAACTGGTTGGCGAAGACGGTCGCCAGCCGCTGCGGGACCAGCAGGCCGATTGAGCCGCTTCGCCGGAGCGACAGCGCCCGCGCGGCGGGATGGGGCGTGTAGCCGACCTCGCGGGCGACCCCGAGCACCCGGTCAAGGGTCGCCTGGCTCAGGCGCTCAGGGTTGTTGAAGGCGAAGGAGACGGCGGTCACCGACACGCCCGCGGCGACCGCCACGTCAGCGATGGTGACGCGCGCCACAGCGCAACCGATCAGGGCCCCGGAAATCCGGCTCCGGCAACAACGTCGCTACCCCAGCATCGCTAAACCGCTTTAACAAGCGGATTTCGCGGAATCGTAGGTCCGCCGCTCGGTCAATGTCAATTCACCCGGTCCGGGCGCCTGTTTTTTCGTGGCAAGCGCACATCGGTCCCTGGCGCTGCTTGGGGGTCAGCGTGGCCTTCCTGAGCAGAGGCGGCGACGCCTTGGGGCGGCGGTCGAAGGTCAGCAGTCCATTGCGTTCCTGCTCGACGTCGGTCAGCTGCGTATAGCAGAAGCCCTCCACCGGCCCCGGCCCCATCAGCGCCCGGACCTGCTCGCCATAGGCCTCGAGCAGGCCGCCAGCTCCGTCGACCTGGCCGTAACCCCAGGTGTCGTCTCCCGTCAGCGTGGCTCCGCCGAACTCGCTCACGATCACCGGCTGCCCGTGGTGGCCGAACCCCGGCAGGTACGGCGGATGTGGCCGGCCCGCGGGCGCGAGGGCTGACTCCAGGCTGAGGTAGCGGGCGGCGAGCTCGGCCGCCGGTGCGTAGTCGTGGAAGGTGAGGAGGTCGGTGTTCGCGTGCTCCCAGCCGTCGTTGGAGACGGCCGGCCGGGTCGGGTCGAGGCGGCGGGTCAGGTCGTGCAGCGCCTCGACGAAGCGCGCCTGGACTGAGACGTCGACGCCGCCAAGCCCGAAGCTCTCGTTCATCGGCACCCAGGCCACCACCGACGGGTGGTCGCGGTCCCGGCGCACGGCGTCCCCCCATTCGGCCAGGGTCCGCCGCTCCGCGTCATCCGAGTGCGCGTGGGCGTTGGGCATCTCCGACCAGACCAAGAAGCCGAGCCGGTCGGCCCAGTGCAGCCAGCGCGGGTCCTCGACCTTCTGGTGCTTGCGGGCGCCGTTGAAACCGAGCTGCTTGGCGAGCCGGATGTCCCGCGCCAGGTCGGCGTCGGCCGGCGCCGTTAGCAGCCCGCCGGGGAAGTAGCCTTGGTCGAGCACCAGCCGCTGGACGTAGGGCTCCCCGTTGAGCAGGAAGAGCCCTCCACGCATCTCGACGGTCCTCAGCCCGAAGTGGGTTGAAACGCGGTCCAGCTCGCGCTCGCCGTCGAGGAGGCGGACCGCAAGGCTGTAGAGGTTGGGCGCCTCCGGGCTCCAGGGCGCCACCGGGTAGAGCTCCATCCGGCCCCCCCCGGCGGGGCCGGACCAGCGGCCGGCGGCCGCGCCGCGCAGGGTGGCGACCAGTTCCACGCTCCCGTCCCCCTCCACCTCGAAGCCCAGCGCACCCGCGTTGAGGTCGGGGCGGAGCCGGATGGAGACGAGGTGGCGCGCGGGCAGGGGCTCCAGCCAGACGGTCTGCCAGATGCCGCTGGTGGGCGTGTAGAAGATCCTTTCCGATGCGGGCTTCCAGTACTGCTTGCCACGCGGGATGGTGAGGTCGGCCAGCTGGTCCTCAGCCCGCACCAAGAGCTCGTTGCCTCGGGCCCGGATGGCATCGGTGACGTCGGCGCTGAAGGGGGTGTGGCCGCCCTCGTGGCGGGCCACCTCCTCTCCGTTGACCCAGACGGCCGCCCGGTAGTCGACCGCCCCGAAGTGCAAGAGCAGCCGGTCTCCGGGCGGCCGGTCGAAGCGCCGCCGGTACCAGAGGACGTCGCCGGGATCACGGAGCCCGACGCCCGACAGCTCGGACTGGGGAGCGAAGGGGACCAGGATCCGGCTGTCGAAGACCGGCCGCTCGCCGGCGCCGAACTCCCACTCGCCGTTGAGGTTCCGCCAGCGCCGCCGCCGCAGCTGGGGACGCGGGTACTCGGGGCGGGGGATGTTCAGTGGGGTCGGGCCGACTCGGAGACCATTTTCAGAGGAAGATTCTGCTCCCGCTTGCCCTTTCGAACATCTGTTCGATAATGCGTTGGTGGGGACCCCGTACGTCGAGCTGCACTGTCATTCGAACTACTCCTTCCTGGACGGCGCCAGCCATCCCGAGGAACTGGTCGAGCGGGCGGTCGAGCTGGGCATGCCGGCGCTGGGGATCACCGACCACGGCGGCGTCTACGGGGCTGTCAAGTTCGTCAACCACTGCCGCAGGGTCGGCATCCGCCCCGTCGTCGGCGCCGAGCTGGAGGTGGACGGCCGCCACCTGCTGCTGATCGCGCGCTCGATGGCCGGCTGGTCGAGCCTCACCCGGCTCCTGAGCCATGCCCACCGAGACCAGCCCAAGGGCGAGGCGCGGACCACGCTGGAGAAGGTCGCCGAGCTTCACCGCGACCTCTTCTGCCTGACCGGCTGCCGGCCCGTCGACCAAGCATGGCTGCGCTCGTTGCAGGACGTTTTCGGGCGGGAATCGGTGTTCGTGGAGCTGCACAACCACCTCCGTCCCGAGGATGCCTGGCTGGCCGCGGGCCAGTCCGAGCTGGCCCGCCGCTGCGGCGCCCGGACGGTCGCCACCAACAACGTCCACTACCACGTCCCCTCCCGCCGTCCCCTCCACGACGTGCTGGTGGCGATCCGCAACCGGATGACGCTGGAGGAGGCGCGGGGACACTTGAAGCCGAACTCCGAGTACTTCCTCAAGAGCGGGGCCGAGATGGGGGCGGTGCTGGGCGCCCACCCCGACGCGCTGGCGGCAGGCTACGAGATCGCCCAGGCCTGCGACGTGAGCCTCGACTTCAGGGACGTCCGCTTCCCGGGCTTCAAGGTGCCCGAGGGCGAGACCCCTTTCAGCTTTCTCCATGGGCTGGTCCAAGACGGCGCCCGCGAGCGCTACCACCCGATCACGCCGGCCGTCTCCCGCCGGCTCCAAAAGGAGTTGGACGTGATCGACAAGACCGGGCTGGCCGAGTTCTTCCTCATCAACTGGGACCTGATGCGGTTCGCGAAGGAGAACGGCGTGCCCGGCCAGGGGCGGGGCAGCGCGGCCGACTCGATCGTCGCTTACGTGCTCGGCATCACCCGGGTCGACCCGATCGAGCACAACCTCCTCTTCGAGCGCTTCCTGCACGAGGAGATGACCTCGACGCCGGACATCGACATCGACTTCTCGACCGCCCACCGCGAGCAGATCATCCAGTACGTGTACCAGAAGTACGGCTGGGAGAGGACCGGGATGGTCTGCAACGTGGTCACCTTCCAGCCCCGGATGGCGGCTCGCCAGGTGGGCAAGGCTCTCGGCTTCCCGCCCGACGTGGTCGACCGACTGGCCAAGTCGGTCGACTCCTGGTTCCCCGGCTCGATGGAGGAGACGGCCGCCCAGGCGGGCTTCGAACAGCTGACCGGCTCGGCGCCCTGGCGGCAGTTCACGGCGCTCTGCAACCAGGTGCTGAACTTCCCGCGGCACCTGTCGATCCACGTCGGCGGGATGCTCGTCACCGGGGAGCCGCTGATCGACATCGCGCCGGTCGAGCCGGCGACGATGCCCGGCCGGGTGGTGGTCCAGTTCGACAAGGACGACGTCGAGGACCTGGGCCTGATCAAGATGGACATGCTCGGGCTGCGGACGCTGAGCGTGATCGCCGAGTGCCTGGACCTGGCGAAGGCGAAGACCGGCTCCCGGCCCGACCTCGACCGGCTGCCGCTCGATGACCCCGAGGTCTACCGCATCTGCGGCGAGGCCGACACCATCGGTGTCTTCCAGATCGAGTCACGGGCCCAGATGCAAACCCTGCCGCGGACCCGGCCGGCCGTCTTCAACGACCTGGTGGTGGAGGTGGCGATCATCCGACCGGGGCCGATCCAGGGCAACGCGGTGCACCCCTACATCCGCCGCAAGCAGGGCAAGGAGGAGGTCACCTACGCCCACCCGCTGCTGGAGCCGATCCTCCACGACACGCTCGGGGTGATCCTTTACCAGGAGCAGATCCTCGAGATCTGCATCGCCGTGGCGGGGATGACCGCCGGCTCTGCCGACCGTTTCCGACGGGCGATGAACCGGCACCGCTCGCGGATCGAGATGGCGAGCCTCCACGACGGCTTCGTCGAGGGCTGCCTCCGTAACGACGTGCCTGGCGAGACCGCCGAGGACCTCTTCCACGCCATCGAGGGATTCGCCGCCTTCGGCTTCTGCCGCTCCCACGCGGCGGCCTTCGCGCGCACCTCCTACGAGACCGTCTGGCTCAAGCTCCACCACCCGACCGAGTACTACTGCGGGTTGCTCAACAACCAGCCGATGGGCTTCTACCATCCCTCGGTGCTGGTCGAGGACGCCAAGCGCCACGGTGTCCCGGTGCTGCCGGTGGATGTCAATCGCTCGGCCGACCGCTGCCTTCCCGTCTTGTTTGAGGAAGGGGGGAAGTTTCCTCCCTTGCATCGGCCGGCCGAAACCCTTCCACCGATGCAACCCCCTTGGCCGAACGCGGTGCGGCTGGGCTTCAACTACGTGAAGGAGATGGGCGCCGGACCGCGGGAGGCGATCTTCGCCGAGCGCTCGCGAGGTGACTTCACGTCCTTCGACGACTTCCAGGACCGGATGCGGCGTAAACCGCCCACCGCCGAGGCGATCCAGAACCTGGTCATGGTCGGCGCCTTCGAGTCGCTGGGCATCCCCCGCCGGGAGCTGCTCTGGCGCTGGCAGGAGGGGCAGCGGGCGCGGGGCCGCAAGCGTGGAATCGACCCCCAGGCGTCCTTCCATCTGGACGCCGCTCCGCCGCCGCTGGGCGAGGTCACACCGATCGAGTCGACGCGCCTCGAGTACGCCATCAGCGAGCTCTCCACCGGACGTCACCTGGTCCACTACTGGCGCGACCGGCTGGAGGCCCTCGGGGTGCTGGACAGCATCCAGGCGAAGAAGGTGCCGACCGGCCGGACGGTCCGGGTGGGCGGCCTGGTGATCGTCCGCCAGGCGCCGGGGACGGCCAAGAAGCTGCGCTTCTTCACGCTCGAGGACGAGCTCGGCCACGTCAACGTCACCTTCATGCCCGACGTCTACGAGCGCTACCGGAAGGTCGCCAACTCCAACTCGATCCTGGTCGTGGAGGGCGTCATGCAGCGGCAGGACGAGGTCCACTCGGTGCTGGCCAGGTCGGTGATCGGCCTCCAGGCAAAGGACCGCGAGCTCCCGACTTCGCATGATTACCGGTGAATGCCCGAATTACCCGAACTGGAGGCGCTGCGGATCCGGCTCGGACCCGGACTGGAGGGCCGGATGGTCACCGCGGTCGAGGTCAACCCCCGCAACGCCCACCTGCTGCGGTACCCGATCGAAGAGTTCGCTCGGGAGGTGCCGGCCAGACGCATCGACGGCGTTTGGCGGCGCGGCAAGCACATGGTCTTCGACTTCGGCGAGCGCAAGCTGGTGATCAACCCGATGCTCGGCGGCCGCTTCGCGCTGGCCGAGACCGAGGCGCCCAGGCCGCCGGCCACCTGGGTCTTCTCGCTCCGCCTGGAGGGCGGGCAGGAGCTGCGCTACACGGACTTCAAGAACCTCGGCCGGATCTACTGGGCGGCCGACCCGATGCGCGACGTCCCCGCCTGGGCCGAGCTGGGGCCGGAGGCCGACTCACTGCCAGCCCTCGGGCTGGAGTGGTTCCGCCCGCAGCTCCGCCGCTACCGCGACGAGGTGAAGGACCTGCTCCGCAACCAGTCCTTCCTGGCCGGGATCGGCAACGCATACTCGGACGAGATCGCCTGGGAGGCGAGGCTGCTGCCGCTCCGGCGCCGGGCGAGCCTCAAGGCCGAGGACGAGGAGGCGCTGTTCGAGGCGATCCCGACCGTGCTGGCCAACGCGGTGCAGGAGATCCTGGCCGACCCCGCCTACGACGAGTCGAAGCAGAACCGGAGCTTTATGAAGGTCCACGCCAAGGGCGGGAGGGACTGCCCGCGCTGCGGCCACCGGATCAGCCAGCTGGGCTCCAACCGCGAGCCACTTAACTTCTGCCGGGGATGCCAACAGTGACCGCCTGGCTACGCTAAGTTGCTTGGCGGTATAGTTCCGCCGACACTTAAGTCGATGACGGTTTCCCGCGAGCTGGACGACATCACCCGCAACCTTGTCCGCCACAGCCACGAGCACCCACCGGTTCGCGACGTGAACCAGGAGGTCGACCGGCGGACTGGCCGGGCCGACCGCGTCGCGGCCGACCTCGCCCAGGTCGTCGGCAGCTGGACCTTCGTCCTCTTCCAGGCGGTGCTGATCACCATCTGGGTCGCCCTCAACACTGTCCCCTGGCTGCGCCACTGGGACCCCTACCCCTTTCACCTTCTCTCACTCGTGCTGCTGGTGCAGCTGGTGGTCGCGGTGCCGATCCTGCTGATGGCGTTGAACCGGGCCGAGCGTCGCTGGCGACTGAGCGCGCAGCAGGACTTCCAGGAGGGAGTCAAGCAGGAGGAGGAGTTGAAGGCGGTGATGACGCACCTGGAGGTGCAGGACGAGGTTCTCCTCCAGGTGTTGCACCGCCTCGAGCGAAGCGACCGCGAGCTCCGGCGGATCACCCGCCGGCTGGGCATGGAGGACGACCGCCAGGCGGGCTAGGGGCTGGGGCTCATACCGCCGGCCGGTACACGTGATACTCGCTGTTCGAGTAGACGAGCGCGCCGTGCGCCGCCCAGTAGGAGTCGCTGGCCGAGAAGGGCGATTGCTTCTCCTGGGGCCCGATGACGACATAGGCCACCCGGTACCGGCGGACCAGCTCCGGCGTCGCCGCCCCCCCCTGCAGCATCGTCTGCACGTCCTGACCCTTGCTGTACCAGTCGGAGATCCCGTAGGTCCAGATCCAGCCCGGGTAGCCGAGGACGACGCGGCGGCCCGCAAGGGTCGGAATCGGGCTGTCGTGGTCGGTGGCGGCGAGGAAGATCGCGTGGGGGTCGGTGTGGCCGCGGGCCCAGGCGGCCGTCTCCAGACCGGCCGTATCGACGAACCGGTTGGAGACCACGGTGAGATCGGTGTAGCGGGCGGCGTCCAATCCGCCGGAGAGACAGAGGATGCCGACGAGCACCGCCGCCGCCGCCGCCCCCGGCACGCCCGCCCGGGCGACGCGGACCACCACCGCCGCGACCAGGAATGACCCGAGCAGCGCCCAGTAGACGAAGAACTTCTGGTTGTCCCAGTCCCAGGGATGGAGGAGGAAGAGGTTGGGGACGATGAACCAGAGCCAGACCGGCGCGAAGCGCCGCGCCCACGCCACCGGCAAGAGGGTGCGGGAGAACTGCGCCACCAGCAGCATGGGGATGAAGAGGCCGAGGTTCTTGAGCCAGAACCAGACCACGTCGAAGAGGTAGACAACGAGGTCGGCGCGGGTGCCGGCCGGAATCGCCAGCCAGCCGACCTGGAAGCGGATGTTGGTGGCCCCCTCGGGTAGGAGCCAGAGGACGGCCGGAATGCCAAGGACGAGGGCAGGCGCGAAGTAGGCCAGCCACTCCCGCCGGCGGTCGAAGGCGGCCCAGAACGCCGCCAGGGCGACGCAGGTGCCATAGGCGTGCACGTGGAAGGCGGGGGTCAACCCGGCCACCACCCCGGCGAAGAGGAAGGGTTGCCAGCCCCCGGTCCGGGATGCGGTGACGAGCAGCGCCAGCACGATGAGGACGATCGAGAAACCGAAGAGCGTCGATCGCTGGGGGATCATCGAGGCCAGGACTGGGGCCAGCCACTGGTAGTTGGCGGCGCTGATCTGGCTGAACTGCTGGGGCAGGTGGGCGAGTGCGGACCAGCCGAGCTTGTCTAGGTCCACCACCAGGTAGACGAAGCCGAGGCCGCCGCTGAGGGCGAAGAGGAACGGCGCCAGCGCGGCGACGGGGCGGCTGCCGGTCAGGCGCAGGCCGGCCAGGTACATGAGTGGCGCGAAGGCGAAGAAGAGCAGCCCGCTGGTGAGGACCAGCGACTCCGGCAGGCTGGCGCCAAGTGGAACCAGGGAGGCGGCCAGGAAATCGATCATGAAGGGGTAGCTGAGGTGGTGCCCCGGGTCGATCGGCAGCTGCGGGGGGAAGTTGGCCCCGTAGGCGAAGGAGCCGGCGTAGCTCAGATGGGCCGCCCAGTCCGCCCAGACCCCACCGTTACCGGCGTAGAGCCCGTCGGGGAGCCAGCGGTAGGCCTGCGAGAAGATCCGGTAGAGCCAGTAGCCGGCGACCAGCGCAACCGGCACCAGCGGCCACGGGTGTCCCGGCGCGGCCGGCGAACGGACCCAACGGGCGGCCAGGTCCCGCAGCTCCGGCTGGACTCGGGCGCGGCCGAGCAGCCACCCGCCGGCGGAGACGGCCAGAGTGAGCAGGGCCCCGACCGCGACGCCGGGCCCGGTGAGCCCGAAGAAGGACGCGATCGAGAACCCGATCGCCGCCACGGCCATCGCCCCGACCACGGTTCCGAAGACGAGCCGCTCCTCGACTGCCAGCTCGAGGCCGCTCAGGTAGGTCAGGCCGTAACCGGAGACGACGCAGACAAGCAACAGCAGCGAGGGCGGCCCGATCCGCCCCATCAGCAGGGCCACCGGGAGCACCACTACCAGCCCGAGCGCGCCGCCCAGCGCGAGCAGCCGCCGATTCCTCCCGGCCCACCCCGCGAACGACCGGCGCTCTACCGCTAGATCCACTTGAGGAACCACATCCGCCCGACCCCGAGCCCGCCCAGGTACTGCTCGGTGCCGATCGGGATCCCGGTCCACACCGGGTAGAAGTAGATGAAGAAGAGGATCGCGATCGCCAGCCAGGCGTAGTAGACCGGCAGCCCGGCCTGGCCCCACCACCTCCAGGGCCCGATGTCCAGCTCCGCGATTCCGCCCGCAACCCGCGCGAGCACGAAGGCGAGCGCGAGGACCATGAAGATCAGCCCGCCGAACATGTGGTAGAGGAAGAGCACCCGGGTGATCGGAGCCCAGGGCAGGTACTGGGTGACGAAGCCGAGGGCGATGAAGGCCGCCGGGTAGCTCTTGTAACGGATCGCGTAGTACGGCATCAGGAGCACGCAGGGGATGCTGCTCCACCAGATCCAGGGATTGCCCAGGTCCACCATCCCGGCCACCAGCGGCTGGCCACTGGAGACGTCGACGCCGAGCCCGCTGTTCTCGAAGTAGTAGGCCACGGGCCGGTAGAGGAAGGGCCAGGAGTACCAGGGCGAGCCGTAGGGGTGGGTGGCGGTCAGGTGCGCGTGGTACTCGTAGGAGCTGACCTGGTAGGCCCAGAGGTCCGCCAGGCTGTGGAACTGCCCGCGCTCGAAGAAGGGGATCCAGCTGGCGACGTAGATCACCACCGGCAGGGCGATGAAGGCGACGACGCAGAGGAGCAGGTAGGGCACCAAGTCCGCGCCGCCCGGTTCCGCGGCGCCGATGCCTGGCTCTGAACGACCCCACCGCCAGATGCCTCCCTCGGTGACGAAGGAGAGGTCGAGGTGCCGGCGCAGCAGCCGGACGAGGAGGATCACGCCCATGCTCGCGAGGGCGGCCAGCGCGATCCACTTGGCGGCGATGGCGAGCCCGACCGCCGCGCCCGTCAGGAGCAGGGTCACGTACGACTCTCTCGGCGTCCGGCTCTGCAGGTGGAGGTGGAAGACGTAGTAAGAGAGGACGATGAAGAAGATCGGGAAGATGTCGATCATCCCGATCCGCGACTGGATGAAGAACATCCCGTCGAAGCACGCAAGCGTGGCCGCCGCGACGGCGAAGAGCCGGTTGGGCCAGATCCGCATCGCCAGCAGGTACATCAGCGGGATGATCAGGCTGCCGAAGACCGACCCCATCCAGCGCCAGCCGAAGGGCGTGAAGCCGAGGTCGGCCGGGTTGCCTTGGGCGCCCTCGAAGACGATCCGCCACTCGCCGTAGAGCCACTCGCCGGCGGCGATCATGAGCTTGGCCAGCGGCGGCTCGGGGTCGAAGTAGCTGATCCCCTTGAGGTCGTCGTGGGCGAAGTCGGCGAAGTAGATCTCGTCGAAGATCTCCCCGTGGGCGGGCGAGTAGGCCTGGCTCGGGTTCGCCCGGTACCCACGCTGGTAGGGATAGGCGAGGCCGCAGAGGGTGCCGGGAGTGCCCTGCGTGTTGATCGGGGTGTTGACGACGCAGTTGGAGAGGTCGAAGTGGCCCGCGGGATGCGCGTAGAGGTCGGGGACGAGCGGGCTGAAGAAGCGGAGGACGAACGCGACCAGCGTCAGCGCGAGCAGCGCGTAGAGGTCGGGCCGTTCGAGGCCGAGCCGGCCGGCCAAGCCGGTCCGGGGAGCTGCTAGCGCCGTCGCTTCGGGCGCCGCCTGGCTCCCCCGAGATTCTGCTGGAGCTGCCGGTTCGGGAGCCGTTGGGAGACCTCCTGGGCTAGGGATTTGGGGTCCGGAACGGGGACGGCGACGGTACCGTCGACGACGTAGCGTCGGCCCAGCTTACGGCTGAGTCTGGCGACGGTGGCCTCGTCGCCACCGAGCTTCATGTAGAGGGCAGGCTTGTCGAGCAGTGGGCGGGTCATGCTGTTGATGAAGCTCTTGCGTCCCGGCGGGTAGAACCCACTGAGGTCGGCGACCCGCGTGCTCCGGATCAGCTCGTAGGGGATCACCGCGCTGCTGAAGGGGAAGGTCCAGTTGAAGCGGAGACCCAACTCGGTGACCTTCACGTAGCTCAGGTAGCGGTAGCCGCCGAAGAAGAGCAGGACCAGCGCGGCGCCGCCCAGCGACTCGGCCAGCAGGATGGGGACGTCGCGGGTGGTTTTCACCACGGCGACGAAGTAGATCGAGAAGCCGGCGCCCATCACCAGTAGGAAGGGCGCCATGAACCAGTTCCGCTTCCAGAGCTCCTCGGCGTAGAGGTTGGGCTGCTTCAAGACCTTCGGAATTATGCCTGCGCCCAGTCCCGGCTCCGCTCGACCGCTCTCCGCCACCCCGCCATCCGGGTCTCAGCCTCGTCGCGGGAGACGGCCGGCAGGAACTCGCGGTCCAGCTGCCAGAGGCCGGACAGTTCGGCGTCGCTCCCCCACACGCCGGCGCCGCGCCCGGCCAGGAAGGCGGCCCCGAGGGCGGTGGTCTCGGTGTGGCGCGGGCGCCGGACCGGGATGCCGCAGAGGTCGGCCTGGAGCTGGCAGAGGAGGTTCATGACGCTCGCCCCCCCGTCCACCCGGAGCTCTTTGAAACGCGACCCCGAGTCGGATTCCATGGCCGCCACCACCTCGGCGCTCTGGAAGGCCATCGCCTCGACAGCGGCGCGGACCAGGTGGGCGCGGGAGCTGCCGCGGGTCAGCCCGACGATGGTGCCGCGGGCGTGGGCGTCCCAATGCGGGGCGCCGAGCCCCGTGAAGGCGGGGACCAGGTAGACGCCGCCGGTGTCGAGCACGCTCTCTGCCAGCGGCCCAGCCTCTGCGGCGGAGCGGATCAGGCCGAGCTCGTCGCGGAGCCACTGGAGTGCCGCGCCGGTGACGAAGATCGAGCCCTCGAGCGCGTAGCCGAGGCGACCCTCGCGGAGCCAGGCAACGGTCGTCAGCATCCCGGACTTCGATTCCACCCGGTCCGCGCCCGTCTGGAGGAGGACGAAGGAGCCGGTGCCATAGGTGTTCTTGGCCATCCCCGGCTCGACGCAGGCCTGCCCGAAGAGCGCGGCCTGCTGGTCGCCGGCGATGCCGGAGATCGGCGCCGAGATGCCGCCGAAGGCCGCCGGATCGCTGCGCGCCACCTCGCCGCTGGAGGCGACCACCTCCGGCAGCATCGATAGCGGCACCTCGAAGAGCTCGGCCATCTCCTCGCTCCAGCGGCCGCTCCCGATGTCCAGCAGCAACGTCCTTGAGGCGTTGGAAGCGTCGGTCAGGTGGGCGCGGCCGCCGGTCAGCCGGTGGCAGAGCCAGCCGTCCACGGTGCCCGCCGCGGCGGCGGCGGCGCCCTCCACGTGGTCGATCGCCCAGCGCAGCTTGGTGGCCGTGAAGTAGGGGTCGATGACAAGCCCGGTCACCCTACGGACGCGCTCCTCGGCGCCGGCCGCGCGCAGCCGCTCGCACTCGGCGGCGGTGCGCCGGTCCTGCCAGACGATCGCGCGGTGAAGGGGCCGGCCGCCGGCGCGGTCCCAGAGCACCAGCGTCTCCCGCTGGTTGGTGATCCCGATGGCGCGGACGTCGCCGGCCACTGCGCCCGCAGTCTTCAACGCGTCGCCGGTCGCGGTGAGCACCGAGCTCCAGATCTCCTCCGGGTCATGCTCGACCCAGCCCGGCCGCGGGTAATGCTGGGTGATCTCCCGGTAGCCGCGGCCCCGCGGCTCACCGTCCTCGCCGACTGCCAGCACCAGGGTGCCGGTGGTGCCCTGGTCGATGGCCAGGACGACGCCGCTCACGAGATGAAGGCGTGCTTCATCGCGGTCGGGCACAGGCAGTCGCGATTGCCGTCCGCCAGCCGAGGGATCAGGCCGAGGATCAGCTCTCGCACCCGCTCGTTGTTGGATTTGAAGACCTGCTCCACGCCCGCCACCGTTACCGGGGCGATCTCGGGCCGTCCCTCCAGCCCCGCGTCGTAGTCGGTGATGAGGGCGATGTTGAGGTAGCAGAGTTCCAGCTCGCGGGCCAGCACCAGCTCGGGGTACTGGGTCATGTTGACCACCTCCCAGCCCTGGGCCGCGAACCAGCGCGACTCGGCGCGGCTGCTGAACCGAGGGCCGTTGACCACCACCACGGTGCCGCCGTCGTGCATGGTCACGCCCAACTCCCGGCCGATCTCGACAGCAAGCTGCCGGAGCCGCTGACAGTAGGGATCAGCGGTGCTGACGTGGGCGACCCGGGGGCCGGTGAAGAAGGTGTCGGCCCGGCCGTGGGTGCGGTCGACGAACTGGTCGCAGACGACGAAGTCGCCGGGCCTGATCCCGGCCTGCAGCGAGCCGGCCGCAGTCGGGGCCAGGACCTGGGTCACCCCCAGCTTCTGCATCGCCCAGAGATTGGCCCGGTAGTTGATCTGGGCCGGCGGGATGGTGTGCCTGGCGCCGTGCCGGGGTAGGAAGGCCACCTCCACGCCGTCCACGCTGCCAAGGGCGAAGTCACCGCTGGGCTCGCCGTAGGGCGTCTCGACGCGTTCGGTGCGGACGTCGGTCAGGAGGCTGTAGAAGCCCGAGCCGCCGAAGACGCCGATCACCGGGTCAGCGCGGGGCGGAGTGAGAGCAGGGCGTCGGGGCGGAGCACGCCGAGCTCGGTGATGACCGCGGTGATCAGCTCCGCCGGGGTGACGTCAAAGGCCGGGTTCCAGGCCCGCGTGCCCGGCGGAGCGAAGGTGGTGACCTCGGCCTCCGGGCGCTCCTCGACCACGATGCCGGAGCCGTCGGGCGTGTCGAGGTCGATAGTGCTGCTCGGCGCGGCGACGTAGAAGGGCACGCCGTGGCGCCGGGCCAGGACCGCCAGCGGGTAGGTGCCGACCTTGTTGGCGGTGTCGCCGTTGGCCGCCACACGGTCGGCCCCGGCAATCGCGACGTCGACCATCCCCTCCTGGAAGGCGCGGCCGGCGGCACCGTCGGCGATCAGCCGAAAGGGGATGCCGAGGCCGGCCAGCTCCCAGGTCGTCAGCCGGGCGCCCTGCGCTCTTGGACGGGTCTCCATGACCAGCACCGAAGGCTCCAGGCCCATCTCCTGGGCGGCGCGGACGACGCCCAGGGCGGTGCCGTAGTCCACCGTGGCGAGGGCGCCGGTATTGCAGATGGTGATCACTCGCGGCCTCGGCTTGAGAAGTCCCGCGCCGAGGCGGCCGATCCGGCGGCAGGCGTCCACGCTCTCGCGGGCGATCGCCTGGGCCTCGGCCAGCGGGTCCACCGCGGCGGCGACGCGGTCGACCGCCCAGAAGAGGTCGCGGGCGGTAGGACGGCTGCCGCGGAGCGCTTCGAGCCCGGCCGCAGGGTCGGGTTCGCGCAACGCCAGCACGGCGCCGAAGCCGGCGGCGGCGCCGATCGCGGGGGCTCCGCGGACGACCATGTTCCGGATCGCCTTCGCCACCATGGCCGCGCTCCGGCAGGTGACGTACACCTCCTCGTCGGGCAGCCGCGTCTGGTCGATCAGCTTGACGCCTTCACCCACCCACTCCACGGTCGCCACCGGTCAGTCCCGGGAGGGTTTCCAGGTCCGATTGAGGCTGCCGGTCGAATAACCCTCGAGGTCGAGAGCAACAAAGGTGTAACCCGCCTCCTTGAGGCCCTCGACCACGGCTTCGCGATGCTCGAAGAGCCGCTCCACCTCGTCGGGCTCGACCTCTACCCGGGCGACCTCGCCGTGGTGGCGGACGCGCACCTGGGCGAAGCCGAGGCCTTTGACGACCGTCTCCGCTCGCTCCACCTGGCGCAGCGCCTCGACCGTCACCGGCGTGCCGTGCGGAATTCGGGAGCTGAGGCAGGCGAAGGAAGGCTTGTTCCAGTTGGGCAGGCCCAGAGAGCGGGCCGCGAGCCGGATCTCCGCCTTGCCGAGGCCGGCTTCCAGGAGCGGAAAGCTCACGCCGCGGCGGACCGCCGAGGCATGGCCCGGTCGGTGGTCGCCGGCGTCGTCCGCGGTGGCGCCGTAGGCCAGGCGGGCCAGGCCGAGCGAGGCCCGAAGCGGCTCCAGGGTCTCGAAGAGCTCCTCCTTGCAATGGAAGCAGCGGTCGGGGTGGTTGCGCTGGTAGGCCTCCAGCTCGACCTCTGAGGTCTCGACCTCGACCAGCCTGGCACCCATGGCTGCCGCCAGCGCCCGCGCCTCCGCCTGTTCCGACTCGGGGTAGGCCGGCGAGGACGCCAGCACCGCGACCGCCCGGCCCGGCAGCTCCTCGAGCGCCAGCTTTAGGAGGAGCGTCGAGTCGACGCCGCCGGAGTAGGCGACCAGCACCGACCCCAGCCCGCGGAGGATCGAACGCGCGCGCTCGACGGCGGCCGGGTCGGAGCGCTGGAGCTGAATCACTTCAGCTCCGAACTCTAGACGGTGGCTTCCTGGGGCTCGACGGAGGACTCAAGCGCCGGCATGTTGCACCACTGCTCGTAATCGATCAACCCCGTCACCGTCGGGTTCTCGCCGCAGAGCACGCACTTCGGGTTCTTCCGCAGCTTGACCTCCCGAAAACGCATGTCGAGTCCCTCGAAGAGGAGCAGGCGACCGGCGAGCGGCTCGCCGATGTCGAGGATGTGCTTGATGGTCTCGAATGCCATCAGGCTGCCCACAATGCCCGGCAGCACCCCGAAGACGCCCGCCTCGGCGCAGGAGGCGACCGACCCGAGGGGCGGCGGCTCGCTGAAGAGACAGCGATAGCAGGCGGTTCCGTGGGCCGCGTCGAACATCGTCAACTGGCCCTCGAAGCGGTAGATGGCTCCATGCACCAGTGGCTTGCCCAGGAAGAAGGCGGCGTCATTGGCGAGGTAGCGCGTCGGGAAGTTGTCGGTGCCATCGACGATGACGTCGTAGTCCTTGAAGACATCGAGCACGTTGCCGGAATCGAGGTGCTCGCGGATCCCGATGACCTCGACGTCCGGGTTCATCGACTTCATGCGATCGGCCGCCGAGTCGACCTTGGGCCGGCCGAGGTCCTCAACGCCGTGGAGGATCTGGCGTTGGAGGTTGGAGGCGTCGACCTCGTCGAAGTCGACGATGCCGATCTTGCCGATGCCGGCGGCGGCCAGGTAGAGGCCGGCCGGCGAGCCTAGGCCGCCGGCACCGAGCAGCAGCACGCTGGTGTTCATCAGCTTGCGCTGGCCCTTGCCGCCCACCTCGGGCAGGATCAGGTGCCGCGCGTAGCGGGCGACCTGTTCGGGGGTGAATCCGTTCGGGGAAGCCATTACGGAACAGTTATACCCGGCCGCGGGCGCCCAAATTCCGGCACCTCCGCCCCGGGTTTCCGCGCTGAAACGGGCCGGGCGGCCTGGTCGGATGAGTGATTCGGCGCGGAAACGGGTCTAATTTCCTCTGAGATGGACAGCGAATACCTGGACGACGAGGAGGTCATCGCCCTCTACAACAAGGTGCGAGCTGGCCGGAAGACCTGGCCGGTCGACATCTGGAGCTCGCCGGCGGCGCTCCAGTACGCGGTGACGATCTTCGACTACTGGATCCATAACGTGATGGGCTGGAAGAGCTGGCCCGAGGCCCGGACGCGCGTCAACCCGGTCCTTCTCGAGGAGCACCGGCTGGCCGACATCGTAGAGAACGTGCTGGTGCCCGAGTTCGGCGAGGACTGGCTCGACTTCGAGGTCGTCCTCAACGAATCGATGCGGCTCAGCGAGGACGAGAACTGGGCGGTTGACCTGCTGGATCGGCAGGAGCGCGTCGAAGCCGCCTTCGAGCACGCCTTCGAGCAGCTGATCGGTTCGCCCCAGGCCAAGCCGGCCCTGCTGGCCACCTATCACCGCTTCCGCAACCACCTACTGCGAATGTGGGGCTCCTTCCAGGAGGCCCAGGCCGAGCGCGACAAGGCTCAGCGAGAGGAGGCGGCCAAGTTCTGGAAGGATCTCCGGCTGGTGCGCTCGACCCGCGGCCAGTCAGCTGAAGGCTGGTCGATCGTCAATACCGAGGACGAGCGTCTGGGCGAGGTCTCAATGAACTGGGGCGAGCCCCACCCGTACTGCCTGATCGTGCTCGACGAGCGGATCCCGGAGGGCGGGTGGGAGCAGGTGGTCTACCGCCTTGAGCAGGAGGTTCTGATCGAAGAGCCGGGGATCGTTAGCTTCGCCGTCTGGCACAAGAGCTTCCTGGGCGAGTACTACCGCTGTCTCGACTGCGGCGAGCTCCACAGCCAGTTCGACGACGAGGGGCCGGCGGATCTCCGCCTTCCCGGGATGCACGACCATGACGAGGACGACGACGACGACGACTAATTAATTAGGCGTCACCGCCGCCGGCGGACCCCCGACGGCCAGCACTCCCAGGCCAGGAATCCACTCACAGCTACAACAGCCACCGCCGTGAGCAGGGGCACGAAGACCAGCAACTCGAGGCCAAGCCAGGCGCCCAGCAGCACCCAGGCGCCCGCCCGCGGGCGCTGGAGCGACGGAAGGGCCCCGGCCAGGAGCAGTCCGGGGGCGACCAGCAGCGAGAGGTCGTGGGCGTGCTGGTAGGGACTGAGGGCGAAGGACCCGACCAGCGCCAGCGCGACCTGGATCCGGACCTCGGCCCGGGATCGCCAGAGCAACGCGGCCAGGCCGAGCAGGCAGGCGATCAGCACCGCCAGCTGGGCCGTGAGCGGGAGACCGGCGAGCTGGAGAAGGCCGCGGAGCGAGTACTGGGACTGCGTGTCGACGGCGAAGCCGCCACCGCCGGAGAAAGCCCATGGAGCCAGGATCCGGACCCATTGCAGGAGGGCCTGCCAGCCGAAGACCAGAAGCGAGAGCAGCACCAGCAGGGCCACCACCGCCGCGAAGGCCGCCACCGCGCGCCAAGCGCGGCGGACGAGCAGGAGCGCCGGCAGCAGCAGGATGAGCTGCGGCTTGACGAGCGCCAACGCGGCAAAGCCCCCCGCGCCCGCACCCCACCCTCGCTGGGGGCTGGTCAGACGAGCTGAATCCACTCTGACGGCGAGGTCAAGAGTCTCGCTTAAGACGCGCTCCCCACGGGTCAGGAAGAGGGACGAGGCAGCCAGGGCCGCCAGCATGAGCGCGTCCGACTGGCCCTGGAGCAGAAGTACGTAAACCGGCAGCGACGCCGCTGCGGCCGCCCCCCCCAGCAGCGCCTTCCGACCGCGGAGGCCTGCCGCCCGCAGCAGCAACGCGATCGCGAGCGCCACCAGCAGGAGGATCGACGCCCCCCAGGAGATGTAGGCGGCGCGGAAGGGCAGCAGCCCTAGCGGGTAGAAGATCGGCGTCACCCACGGCGGCAGGAGATATGGCAGCAGGTTGTACTGGCCGCCCCATTGGGCGGTCACCTGGTCCTGGAACTGCTTTTGGACCGCGTAGTCGTAGACCACCCCCGGCCCGCGATGGAGCAGGAGCAGGGAGATCCCGTAGTAGCCGAAGAAGTCGGGACCCCTGAGGTCGCTGGTGAAGGCAAAGCGGAGCCAGCCGACCAGCTCCCCCAAGGCCAGCTCGACGCAGGTTGCCACCGCCGCCCAGTAGCCGAGGTTGCGCAGCCTCACCGCAACTGCGCACCCACCCGCAGCACCGCGTCGCGGCCCGCGGCGGTGCCAATCGCCTCCATCGGCAGGGAGACCAGGCCCAGTGGCACCACGGGAAGCGCAGACGGCGATCTGGATCCGTTCGCCGGTGATCGCTCGGTCGCGGCCTCGGCCAGTTCGCCCTCCTCCCCTTTACTACCGCCGCAGCGGCTCACCGGCAGGTGAGCGTGTAGTTGCGGCCCTCCCAACGATCGGCGAAATGGATCGTCCAGCTCATCACCGCGCCGGGCCGCATGATCTGGGTCGGCAGCTCGGCGACATGGAGGCCGATCCCGCAGTCGACTGTCGCGCTCTCCTTGTAGGAGGCCCACTCGTCGGCGCTCCAGCGGACGGTCGCCGGCTCGATTAGCTGGATCTTGACCTTGCGGCCGCGGTGGAAGGACAGGATCTGGTGGGCCGCACTCCAGACGAAGGCAGGCTCGTGCGGCGGATCCTGGCAGTAACGCTGCGCGACCGCCGGCAGGAGATCGGCGCAGCGCTGGTTGGCGATCGTCGAAAGCAGCTTCAGGTACTCGGCGTGGGACCATCCGAGCGGGGCGGCTGAATTGGTGCCAAGCCCCGGGACGAGACCCCTGGCGGGTATGGCCGGAGCGTCCCAGACCTGTTCGGGCAGCATCAACCCCGGCCCGGCGAAGCTCTCGTAGGCGCGGGCTAGGTCAGTGGTGCGGGAGCCGCCGGCGAGGAACTCGTACTGTGCACGCTCCCCGGCCAGGATCGGCCACGCGCGGCCGACCCCTCCCGCCTGCCAGGGCGAGCCGTCGGGCATCTCTCCATACCCGTCGCCCGCGTAGCGGCGCCAGACCGGCCCGCCCGGACCCTGGTAGAGAAGCTGGGTGTCGACGGCGGCGAGGCTTGCCAGCACCGCCGGGTGGTCCGGCCGGCGAACCCCAAGTCGGACCAGCTCGAGGAAATCCGCGCTCACGACCGCGGCGGGCCCGGGCCCGATCTCGAAGTCCGAGCTCAGCCGGACGTAATGGCCGCTAGTGTTGCTGTAACACCAGGCTTCGACGCGGTCCGCCCAGTAGTCGGCGACGGCCAGGAAGTGGCCCGCGGCGAGATGCTCGCCGGCGGCGTTGGCGAACTCGGCGGCCGAGACCAGCGCCGCCACCGACGCCGCGATGGTCGATGGCGAGAGGCCGCCAGCATCCTCCCAGCGGTCGAGCGGTGTCATCGGCCCGCTCCGGACGAGATAGGTCGCCGCTCGCCGGACAAGGCCCGGGTAGGGGTCCCAATCGAGCCCCTCGGCGGCCCTGAGACGGCTGGCGAGGATGATCGGGTAAGCAGCCTCGTCGAGCTCCGTACCGTTCCAGTGCGGGCGGCCCGATGGCTGCCAGTTCTGGGGCCAGGAACCGTCCGGGCGCTGCACCCGCGCCAGGTGGCGCAGGGCCCGCGCGGCAGGCTCGTGATCGCCGGCGCCGAGCAGAGCCGTCGTCAGGTGGTAGAGGTCGCGGGACCAGACCAGGTTGTAGACGTGGTTGCCATCTTGGTTGCTCTCCCCCCAGGGGGCGCCCGGCGCGGCGACATGCGCGCCCCGTTCCTCCTTGTCCTCGAGGCAGCGCAGCACGGTGATCGACGCTGTCGCCAGCGCTCCGCCGTCTCCCGCCACTTGGAGCAGCCGCGGTGGCGGCTCGGCCTGCCGCCGCCACGCCTCCTCCAGCGCCGCGCGGGTCTTGGCGACGCCTCGCCGGAGCATTTCGCGGGCGGCCTCCTCCGCGTCGGGTCTGGAGTGCGCGAAGCCGACCGCCACCTGGAAGGCGCCGGCGTGGAGCGCCAGCTGGGCGCCGAGCGCGACGTTGCCAGGGCCCGCCGACGTATAGGTGGCCGTCATCTCGCCGTCGCTGTCGTGGAGGTCGACAAAGAGGTCGGAGCTATCGCGGAAGCCGGCACTGGCCTTCTCAAAGGGCCCACAGACGGCGATGTGGACGTCGCCCTGGCGGGCGAGCAGGGCAGGCGGCACGGTTGCGCTGACGCTGGCGTCGTTGCCGATCCCGAAGCGGTTCAGGTGCGGCGTGGCCATCAGGAAGAGGTGGAGATCGGGCAGCTCGGGGTTGAACTCGCCGGCGATCAGGAGGGCCTGGAGCTCGGTGTCGACCATGAACTCCTTGCTCAGGTGGTACTCGTCGTGCGAGCTGAAGACCTCGAAGATCGGCACCCCCGGCTTGAGCCAGCGAACTCTGTGGTCGGCCGCAGTGGCGTCGTCCACGGGCGGGATGCCGGGTGCGGCGACCAAGAAGCGAAGCTCATGAAGGACCGGCCGGTCAAGGCTCGGATAAAAGACCTCGCTCAGGTTGCCACCGGCGAGCGTGAACCAGACCCTTGACGAAACGCCTGGTGAGGTCCCGAAAGCCTGCTTGCGCCCGGGCCCCCAGACGGCAGGGGCGCCGGGCCCTCCGGGGGCCTCCATTCGGGGACTTAGTATGAAGGGGATGCGAGCCATCGCCCTCGACAAGGCAAGTGGCAAGCCAGTCTTGAAAGAGGACGTCCCGGAGCCCCTGATCGGCTCGCCGGACCAGCTGCTGGTCAAAGTCCTCGAGGTCGGGATCTGCGGCACCGACCGGGCAATCGTCCGGGCCGAGACCGGCGAGCCGCCGCCGGGCGACGCCTACCTGATCCTTGGTCACGAGATGCTGGGCGAGGTGGTGTCGGCCGGATCGGCGGCGGCCGACCAATACGCTCCCGGCGACCTCGTCGTCTGCACCGTCCGGCGCGCCTGCGGCCTGCCTGAGTGCCCGACCTGCGCCCACGGCGAGTCGGACATGTGCTACACGGGCAAGTTCACCGAACGGGGCATCTTTCACGCCCACGGCTACATGACCGAGCGGATCGTCGAATCGACCGACTACACGGTCAAGCTGCCATCCGCGCTCCGTCCCTACGGAGTCCTGATGGAGCCGACCACCGTCGTCGAGAAGGCGATCCTGGAGTCGGTGCTGGTCCAGCACCGACTCGACTGGGTGAAGCAGCTGTCGGGTGGCCAGATGATCGCCCGCGACTGGCGCTTCGTGCGCCGCGCCCTGATCGCCGGCGCGGGGCCGATCGGGATGATGGCCGCCTTCCTCCTCCGCCTTCACGACGTCGAGACCCACGTCACCGACGTGGTGCCGGCCGGCGGCTACAAATCCTCCCTGGTCAACTCGATCGGCGCCACCTACTGGAACGTGACCGAGACTCCGGTCACAGAGGTCGCCGCGAAGGTCGGCAACATCGACCTGATCGTCGAGGCGACCGGGATCGCGCCCGTCGCCTACGAGCTCCTCGGTGCGCTAGGCGTGAACGGGATCCTGGTCTTCACCGGCGTCCCCGGGGATCGCGGCGGGGAGTTCCGGATGCAGGGCGGCCACCTGATGCGCCAGCAGGTGCTCTGGAACCAGGTGATCATGGGCTCGGTCAACGCCAACCGCTCCTACTTCGTGCGAGCGGCGGAGGATCTGGCCGAGATCGCCCGGCGATGGCCCGAGGCGCTGGGCAAGGTGATCACCGCCCACCACCCCATGACGGACTACGCGACCGCGCTCACCACGCAGCCCCAGGACGAGGTGAAGGCGGTCTTCGACATAGTGGACGTCTCGGGACCCGCGCCCGGCACCGGTAGAATTCAGGTTCCTTCCGAGCGGGGAGGTGGCTGAGTGGTCGAAAGCGCCCGCCTGCTAAGTGGGTAGGGGGCTAACGCTCCCTCGAGGGTTCGAATCCCTCCCTTCCCGCCAAAGGCGAAATCCGGTCGGCCATTGGCGAGCTCGACCATGGCGACCACCTCAGCAACGCGACCTCGGTGGGCCGCGTATTCGACAACGGCGCCGTCGCGCACTATCAGTGCCTCGAACAGCTCGCCAAGCAATTCTCGACGGAGCAGGGCGTCTCCGCGTCGCCAAGCGTCGGCGATGCCCTCGATCTGGACCGTCTCCGAAGGACGATGGAGCGAGGACTGGATGCTGGCTTGCTGCTCCTGCATCCAAGTCCGCTGGCGCTCGTACTCAGTGTCTGTAATGTCGCCCCACAGGTAGAGCTGCTGAAGGCGACCAAGGCTTCGCTCGACTCGCTCGACCGAGTCCGGGTTGACGTAGCGAGGAGCAGGCTCTGCCATCGCTTTGACTGCCTCCGCGAAGTCGGAGGGCTGCACTCCCTCGATGCGTCGGAACAAGACCTCGGCCCAACCCAGCAAGCGGTCCTCGCGGACGCCGCGCTTTGTAGCCGGGCAACGCGCCGCCAAGGCGACGTCGCGGCGGCAACCGTAGTAGGAGATTCCGTAATTGGTGGTCGCCCTCATGGGCCGCCCGCATTCAGAGCAAACGAGGAGGCCCGCAAACGCGTAGCGGGCCCGGACGGTTGCCCGGCCAACGTGTCTGTGTCCCCCAAGCATCTGCTGTACGCGATCGAACAGCTCGATCGCCACGATCGGCTCCCACTGGGCCTGGATCAGATCCCCCTCGCGGCGGGCGCGGCTGACGCTGTAGGTCTTGGCGACGTAGGCGACGTTCTGGAGGAGGTCCACCACCGTGTCAGGCACCCAGCCGAGCCCCTTCGAGCGGCTCCGTAGCTTGCTCACCCCTCGCGCATTGAGACCGCCGGCCAGATCCCGACTGGAGTAGCGGCCGGTCGCATAGTCGGCGTAGAGGCTTCGGACTACATCCGCCTCATCCGGCTCGACCACGAAGCCGGCGTCGCGTTGGCGGCGATATCCGTAAGGTGGCATCCCAGTCGCCGCGCCCTCCGCATTGCGGTAGCGGTATGCGGCAGCGATCTTCTCGGCCGTCATCCGGCGCTCCATCTCGTGGGCAGCAGCCAGGACTGTGTATGAGAAGCCCCCAGTCGCCGAGCGGTCGAAATGTCCGTGGACGAACTCGACGCGGATCTCAGGGTGCTCTTCCATGAGAGCGTAAAAGGCAAGTGCGTCGGCGGTATTGCGAAAGCCGCGGGACTGGTCGTAGAGAGCGACAACGGCGACGCCACCGGCCCGAATGCGCTCCAAGACGGCGAGGTAGTTGGCGCGCTTCGCCGTCCCGCCACCCGACACATCGAGGTCCCTGAACACGACGACCTCGTCGCACGCCAAAACGGCCGGAAGCTGGCGACAGGTGGCCTCCTGGACCTCGGGGCTCACTGTGCGCTCGCTCTCCTTGTGGCGGCTCTGGCGGACGTATACCAGCGCCAGCGACGGCATCGGAGCAGGCGGCGACAACCCAGCAACCCTAGCTGCGCCGCCACGAACCGACAAGTCCGCGGCTCTTGCCATCTCGTTAGCTCGTGGATGAAGGCCGGGACGGGACGCCAAGCCCCCTTCTTGCTGGCAGCTCGACCAGTTCGGCGGGCGTCAAGTGCGGATCGTCAGGCATCAGTCGGCCTCCTCGAGGTCGTGTGGGTAGTTGGCAGCGAGGTTCTCGAGGTCCAGCAAGTCGTCGCCAAGGACAGCGCCAAAGTTCAGGGCGCCACCTTCGGTGTAGGGGCGTGGCGCTGTTATCGCAGCGCCCACAGCCTCCACCTCGACCCGAGATGAGAGCGCCACGGGGGATGGCGGCGTGGCGCTGTTATCCCCGAGCAGCTTCCAGCGGAACGGATCGCCCCGACCGCCGCGGCCGAGTTTCTCGGCCTTACGGAAGTGCGCCAGGTTGTCCAGCGCCCGGCGGACGGTGCCCTCGCCGAGGGTCTTTCCGGCGGCATCGGTGAGGCGGATGAGGTCGGCTTGGAACTGTTCCCCGTCGCTCAAGGCCTGCCGGATGAGCGCCTCGGCCTGAGCGGCAGCGACGGCGCCGGCATCGCCGAGGAGGCGGTACTCGCCATCCTTGAGCTCGATCAGGGCCTTGTCGGGTGTCTCCTCGAAGCGAGACACGCTGTTGACGATGCGGACGGTCGCGGGATGCGAGGCCCCGGCCCCAGCGATCTGGATCACGATGTCCGAGACTCCCGACCAGGCGCCGGATCCTCGGCCTGCGGAGTCAGGATCGCCGCCCGCCTTGCTGGCCTTGCGGGAATGGCGGCCGATGATGACCGAGAGGCCGCCCGCAGCCAGTTCCTCGACCGGCGCCATCGCCGTCATGGCCTCACCCGCGGCGTTCTCGCCCTCGCCTCCGAGGTTGGCGAGGCGGCTGATCGTGTCGAGGACCGCCAGGCCGGAGCCAACCTGGCGCGCCTTCCGCCCCATGTCCTTGACCCGGTCCGGCCATTCGATGTCCCGGATGTCCTCGAGGAGCAGGATATGGAGGCCGACCGCGTCGAGGAGGCCGCACCGCTCCAGCAGCCGGCGGAAGGTCGCTGACCGCTCCTCGGTCACCCATAGAACGCCGCAGCGGCGGGTCGGCAGGCCAAGGAACGGCCGCCCCGACAGGACCGACCGGACCAGGTGCCCGATCAGGGTGGACTTCCCGGTCTTTATGTAGGCGACGACCTCGGTGATCGAACGCCTGGCGGCGATCCCGAGCACGTCCCACTCGACCGCCTCGGGAGTGCGAGCGGCGAACTCAGCTGCCGTCGCCCACGGAAGCCGGGCGGCGCCGTCAGGCGACCGACCCTCGACCGCGGCGACCAGCTCGGCCTCGCTCATCGTTGGCTGCTACGGCGAGGCCCGCCGAGTGCGAGTGCCTGCCAGATGGCGAAGGTCATGGCGTCCGCAACCTCCACCTGCCGCCGGACGATCTGGTCAACGCGCTCGACCTCGGTCCAGGACCGGATGGCCTGCGTACCCGGCCTCGCCGAGGGCGATAAGTAGCCCAGCCTCGAAGGTTTCCGCCGGGAAGACCAGGTCCCTCACGCCAATCTCCACCGCGGGGGCCATACGAGGTCGCTGACCTCGGCCGGGGCGTCAAGGAGCCGGGCGGCACCTCCTCATCGCGGGCGGCGCCGCCCAAGGCGCGGTGCAGCCTGGAAGGTCGCGGACAGCGGTGACACTCACGATCGTCGCCAGGCGCCCGGAACCGAGAGGCAGGCCCCCAAAGCGGAGCGGCCGCAGCAGCAGGCTGCAGCGGTCGCCACAGCTCGCCAGAGCGGCATGAGCACACCACGCTCGAAGGCTGCTGGAGACGAAGCGGTCTGTCCCGACGCCGATCGCGACGGGACGGCCTCTCAGAGCCGAGCTTGGGCGCCATCGTCGAGCTACTTGGGGTCGGCTAGGTCGGGCTTCAGCTCGGACGGCGGCGTGATACAGACACTCAGGCGCCCCTCAGCGGCGGCGATAGCCCGTGCGAGCCCGATCCAGAGCGGCGACTCGTTAGTGGTGCGGAATCGCGGGCTAGATTGACCGGCCGACTGTTCACGGGAAACCTGAGGGGCCGGCGGACGACGGAGCATCGCTTACAGCCGACCGCCAGGTTGGCGATGCGCGTATGCAGTCGATGGGTGACGTGTAGCGGAGACCGTCATGCAACTGCGCTGACTGTGACGGGGGTGTCTTGCTCGCCACTAGAGAAGTAACTTGCCGGACGGTTCCCGGTGACCTTCGGTCGCTGACCTAACGGGTTTCTTCCCCTTTGAACAACCTAATCGCTCGCGCCCGGAACCAGCTCCCACCAAGACGAGCCCCGGCCTCTCCGGCCCGGTTCACCTTGTTGGCGAGCCTTGACACCGAGAGTCTGGCGTGCCCTGCGCAGGGTGGCCGGGCTGATGCCTTTGGCCCGCGCCTCTGCATCGACAGCCACGGCAGGCTTGCCACCGCTTGCAAGCGCCTGGGTTAAGAAGTTGACCGCCTCGTCCAGCGCCGAGGTGGTCAGCTCGCCGCGCCGCGATCGAAGCCCCTGCGTCCGCAAGAAGCCGAGGTGCCACCGTTTCAGGCTCTCCGATGACTCTGGCGCGGCCGGCCGGCCGAGAGCATTGATCACGTCTCGTTGGGCGGCCTCATAGAACTCGGCTTCGCCGATGCGGCGGCCGCGGCCATCGCGGAGCCAGCTCGCATTCAGGCGTTCGACGATGACAAAGCGTTGCCACTCCGCCGGTCGGCCGGGTGTACCCCACAGCTTCCATCGCTCAAGCCACCGCCTCCCCGCCTCCATGACCGTCACGGTGTCGCTGTCGAGGTTGACGGCGGCCTTTTCCGCCCACTTCAGCACGTCGGAGAGCCGTTGCTTGGACTTCGGCAACGGACGCAGCGACCGCCGTGTCCTCTCCTCAGCCAGCACTTGTTGCCACCCGAGCCAACGCAGCAGGGAGCTCCGGACCCTGCTGTCGAAGTCCTTCGCGAGGCGACCCAGACGACCGGCTCGCTCGGGATCGTCGGCCAGCTTTCGTGCGATGCCGACGCCGATCTTCGCCTTGTGCGTGTCCTTGAGCGGCACCCCCGTCGTCTTCTTGACCGACTCAGCCACCGCCTTTCTGGATAGGTCGAGCGCGGCCTCGGTCCCGGCCGGGAACCGCTCGTGGATCACCGCCAGGCCTTTCAAGGCGGCAGCGTGGCGGGGCGTCTCCGCCGGCAGCGGGGGCAGGTCGGGGGCCGCCTCCAGCATCCGCTCGTAGAACTGCGCTTCAGGCACCTGACCGGGCGTCCGTCGGAGCTGCGACCAGTAGACAGGGCTGACTCCTAGCCGCGTGGCCAGCCCAGCATGCGTCAGGCCCAGCTTCTCTCGCAGCCGCTCCAGGTGTCCGACGATGGCCGAGTCGTTCAGCGTGGGAGATCGGCGGCGGAGATCTCCCCCTCGGCGGCGTCGGTCTTCGCAGGCACCGCAGTAGTAACGGCCCTCGGCCTTCGCCGCAGCCCTGTAAGCCTGGGAGCGCGAGGGCTGGAAGGCGTCGCCACAGCCAGCGCACGTCAGCAGCTGGGGGAGTGCGATCGGCTCGCGCATATCCGTGTAGTACAGCCGGCGCCAGCGTGCAGCGACGTGATTCGCCGGACGGAGGTACCTGACGAGAGCCTCAAAGCGCTCCGGACTGGGTCGTTGCGCCCGCCCCGTTGAGGAGGCCAGCATCACCAAATTGCCGAGACTCTTCACGGGAAGGTCAGAAGCGATCAGGACGCGCCGCATCAACTCCTTTGAAGTGATCGGCTCGGAGGCCATCCGCTCCCTGATCGCCTCGCGAAGTCCGGTGCGTAACTGCTCCCGCGCTGTCGGTGTCACCCTGCGCTACTGGGCCTCACCTATTGCGGCGGTGACGGGACTCATTGAAGTCGCCACGCCGGGATGCTCACGAACGTCTCGTCGGCTCCCTCGCGGGCGATGTCGGCGGGACCACGGCGGCCGTTTCTGCCTTGGACCTGGCGAGATTGAGGTCCAGCATCGCGAAGTCGTCCTCCTGAACACGGGCCTTGGCAAAGCACGGGTGTCGGCGGAAAGTCTGGAGAAAGGACCATTCTGGGCGTCATGAACCTCACCCGCATGCTCTATTCGGCCGCCCGCCTCAGCGCGACTGCCCGCAGCCTTCGGAGCCCCAAGACGGCTGCCCGCCGCGCCCGCAACCTTGCCACCGGTCGGCTGCTCGGGCGCCTGGGGGTGTGGCGACGACTCTGGCGCTGAACCAACTGAACGTCTGCCGTGATCGTCGCCGCTGCGCGGCGCTCACGAGCCGTTCGGAGAGCCTCGGAGCACTCGGAGCTCGCCGAGACTATCGAGGCAGCCTTGGCACCTGACGACCACGTCGGACTCGCGGCGGGCTCGTAATGGCCCACGGGCGGTCGCCGAGGTAGACGTTGCGTTCGCAGTCCGCACAGGCGGCCCGATGGCGATATTGCGGATCCCGAGGCCGACAGAGCAGAACCCTCATTCCTGATTCCTTCGGCGAGCGCGTGGCGGGCCCGGTCCTCGCCGACCGCCGGAACCGCCAGCGCGGAGCCGACTCCGCTTCGTCGCCGCTGACCCCGACCGGAAATCACCCGTGCCGCGGCTATGTCGGTATGGCTGCCTGAGGTGGACCTTGCGGCTGGGCCTGGGCGACGACGGCTCTAAAGCCAACAGAAGCAAGCTCCTGACCGGCCCAGACCACCGAGAATGCGTATTCTCCAGGCCCGGGCACCGGCAGGCCCTGGACGCTCCAGACGAGGTTGACAAACGCCGGAGAAGTCCTCGAGTCTGCGTTTCGAGCAGCCCTGATGGTGACCGGGGGGAGCGCGATGATCGCATGACCGTCGGGATCGAGGTACGTGATCTGGAGCAGCTGGTCTTGATCACATTCGGCCGGAGGAACGCGAAGGCTAACGATCAAAGACATGACCGGTATTGCGGTGGGGAACGCCGGGGAGGCCATGCGCCGAACAGCGCCGCCGACGATGTAGAGCTTTCCGTCGGGAGGAGCGGCCGCGTACTCGGCGAGCAGCGCGAAGTCTGCGTTCATCCCTGACTAGCCTCCCTCTCCAAAGTCATGAACTCGATGAAGTCCTCACGGAGGGCGTCCCTGACGTCGTCACTCATCGAGAGAACCCGGTCCGCCTGGCGCACGGCATCTGGATGGATGGTGGTTAGGCGGCCGAAATCGACGTACGCCTTTGGGAAGGCCGGTTCTTCGGTCTGCTCCTCGAGGTAGAAGCTCCTGTATTTCCGACGGTTCCGCATGACCTCTATATCGTCGACGTGCTGGCTCTTGTCGATAAGGCGGATGAGCGCGAACGAGAGCATCGCCCGAGGCTTGTCGAGTTCACAGTCCTGCGTGAGGAGGACCCCAAACGCCTTAGCTGAACGGACCACGACGTCCTCTCCGTCATTCCAATCGAACGGCTGCTGTGCCGGCGCATCGTCTTCCGACAAGGCCGTATAGACGATCCGGGCGTTGGCTCCCTGCGGCCTGAAGTCGCGTGCCACCCTCAGTGGGCGCTCCAAGATCCAGATGCTGGGGATGTTCCGGTACACGTCGCCCTGCTGCGCCTGGAAGCGAGCTATTCCGTCCTTGCCGGGAGCGATTGTGACCGGCGGTAGATACCAGCGTCCCGGCGTGAGCGGCTCACCCCTCTCTTGGCTCTGCCTTGTGTCGGCGCTCGTGGCTTAGAAGAGGCTGTCGTCCGAGGGTCCGTCGTCCGCGGGCAGCTTTGGGCGCCGTCGAAATGCCGCGGCGCGGTCGCGGTAATAGTCGGAAACCTCCGCATAGGAGTCGGCGACCACCGTTGAGGCGGTGCCTGACTGCACCTGCACCGGGATCGGTCCGGCTTTGGCGATCCGCCAGCTGAGTGGGATCGACTGAGCCTGATAGTCGTCCTCCGGACGACTCTGGCGGACGGCAGCGGTTCTTGCCACGTTCACCACTCCTTCCAATCGTACTCGGCTACCTGAAGGAACCCTGAGAGGGACCTGGCTCCCGTTGCGACTTGGAAGGATCCCTCTCCTGGCTGGGAATGAGCACGGACCCGCGGATTCTAGTCGATCCCGGGGCGAACTCCCATGGGCGATTCCGGGACGGGGGCAAAACCTCACTCACTCTCAACTTCGAACACAATCTCCCTGACCTGGTTCATCGACGCCCCACCGCTCTGCTCAGTCTGCTCCGCCACCTTGCGGATTGAGTTCGCCGACGGGCCTGATGATCGCCACCCGCCCGCAGCATCACCAGGACCATCTCGAGTGGACGGCCCACGGCCGGCAGCCGAAGGGGGCGCATACCCGGTAGGAGCCGTGCCGCTGAAGCGACTCGCAAAGCCCGCCCGCGGTCGCGCCCGTAAAATGGCGGCGCCGTGGCCTGCCCCTTCTCTGTCAGAGGCCTTAATGGGCCTGCGATCGGCGGTCGATGGACTCGAAACTAGCCATCCGATGATCGGCCCTTACCATGGCCGCCTCGAGCTGACCTGGACCAACAAGGACCAAGCCCTCCTCTGGGACGAGGGCGACTCCTATCGCTGGGTCCCGCGTTCGGACTACCGGGTCGCCGAAGTTCGCCTCCTCCACGACGCTGGGGTGGTCGGCGAAGTCCAGGCGGAGCGTGCCCGAGCCCATGACAACCTCCTCATTAGGGGCGACGCCTTGAACGCTCTCACAAGCCTGGCCAGGCTGCCCGAGTTCGCCCACGAGTATCTGGGCAAGGTCAAACTCGCCTACCTCGATCCGCCCTTCAATACTCAGCAGGCCTTCGCACACTACGACGACGCCCTCGAACATTCGGTGTGGCTGACGATGATGCGCGACCGATTGGTCCAGATCAAGCGGTTGCTCTGCGCGGAGGGGTCGATCTGGGTCCACTGCGACGACAGCGAGCAGGCCTACCTGAAGGTCGCCATGGACGAGATTTTCGGGCGCGAGTGCTTCGTGGGGACCATCATCTGGCAGAAGGCCGACACCCCGCGGATGGATGCAAAGACGTTCTCATCCTCCCACGACTACTTGATCTGCTACTCGCGGGAGCCGGGCTTCAGGCCCAGGCGCGCCGATTTCAAGCCCGACCTTGTCGGGTACCCCTACACCGACGCCGACGGCCGGCGTTATTCCAGCTTGACGCTGCGGAAGTGGGGAAATAACTCGCGCCGCGTTGACCGGCCGAGCTTGTGGTACCCGATCGAGCACAAGGGACGCGAGTACTGGCCGGTGAAGCCGGACGGGACCGATGGCAATTGGCGCTGGAGTCCCGAGTATTACGAGGCGAACAAAGAGCGCGTCGAGTGGGAGGACAAGGGTCACGGTCTGCAGCCTTACGTGGTGACCTATGTGTCCGAGGCGAGCACGCGTCCCTACGAGACGATCTGGAGCAACGAGGACGTCGGCCACAACCGGGAGGCCAAAGCGCATCTCAAGAGCATTCTCAAGGGGGAGCCGTTCTCCACTCCCAAGCCGGAGCGTTTGCTCAGGCGGGTGATCGAGATCGGGACCGAGCCCA
>DATLQT010000054.1:0-25480 GCA_035535055.1 Candidatus Dormiibacterota bacterium
CTAGCCGAGCGAGCTAGAAAGGCTAGAAGAGCGAGACCAGGAAGTCGCCCTGCGTACCCGCGAACTCGGGGGTGGGGAGGACGTCCAGCAGCCCTGGAAGGTTGGCCGTGCCCGGCGTGAAGTAGACCCGCACGTGGGCCGGGCGGCCGCCGAGTGCGAGCTTGACCACCGGCTCCAGGACCAGTTCGGTGATCGGCTGGGGACGGCCGTGGTTGGCAGTCAGCAGCAGGTCGAGTAGGCGCTGGCCGAGCGCCACCAGCAGCGGTCCGAGGTCGATCAGCCCCGGTGCATCCTGGATCTCAATCTCGGGCAGACCGAACTTGACCATCCCTATCGTCGTCCAGCGCACCAGCCCGCGCCCGTCGGTCGCCGAGCTGCTG
Source organism: Candidatus Dormiibacterota bacterium (assembly GCA_035535055.1). GTDB lineage: Bacteria > Chloroflexota > Dormibacteria > Dormibacterales > Dormibacteraceae > UBA6019. The sequence goes on from DATLQT010000054.1 coordinate 381, forward strand.
GTGACATGGTCGCCGACCGCCACCGTACCCCGGCCAGCGATCGAGTCGGAGTAGGAAGCGATCGGGGTCAGCCGGAGCGCTGCGGCGTCGAACAGCGCTCCGTTCAGCTCCAGCGCCGCCGAGCGCCCGGCGGCCATCGCCGCCCAGAGGCCGAAGACGGGCACCTCCAGCCTGGCCGGGCAGGCGACCACCGCGACCTGCCAGGCGGCGTCCAACCGCGCCTTCTCCTCCTCGCCGGCGCCGGCTCCCTTAATGACCTCCAGCGGGGGCGGGAAGGCGGTCTTGGCCATGTCGGTGTAGGTCAGCTCGGGCGAGGCGAAGAGCGGTGTCAGCGCGGAGCGGAGCGGCTCCTCGACATGGGCAGCCGACCAGGTGGCGGCGGCGGCGCGCAGGTCGCCGGGCAGCATCGGCGGGTAACCCGGGACGTAATAGACGCGGAACGCGACCGGCACCGACGGAGGCACCGGGATGACGACCGGCCCTATCTCCGCCCTGCCGCCGAAGAGACCGCCCAGCAGGGGCATCTGGGCCGGAATTCTACCTCCGGTCTTAGGGCGCCCAGTTGGGTGAGCAGCTTGGGATAGATTTGCCGCATGAGCGACGGCCACTTCAAGGTCCCCGCCCCCTACAACGAGCCGGTGCGGGCCTACGCGCCCGGGTCGGCCGAGCGCCGCAGCGTCCAGCAGCGGCTGGGCGTGATGAGCGACGTCGCCAACCAGGTGCCGATGACCATCGGTGGCGAGCGCCGAAAGGGAACGGAGACGCGGCCGCTGCGCGCCCCACACCGGCACGAGTTGACCATCGCCGAATACCAGGTCGGCTCGAGACGAGACTTCCAGGACGCGGTCGACGCCGCGCTTGGCGCGAAAAGAGCATGGGCGGCCACGCCCTTCGCCGAGCGGGCGGCCGTCCTGCTCCGCGCCGCGGCCCTCCTGGCCGGCCCCTGGCGGGACACCATCAACGCGGCGACCATGCTCGGCCAGAGCAAGACCATCCACCAAGCCGAGATCGATGCCGCCTGCGAGTTGATCGACTTCTGGCGCTTCAACGTTCACTTCGCCGACAAGCTGCTCGCAATGCAGCCGGAGAGCGACAGGACGGCCTGGAACCGGACCGACTACCGACCGCTGGAGGGGTTCGTCTACGCCGTCAGCCCCTTCAACTTCACGTCCATCGGCGGCAACCTGCCGACAGCGCCCGCCCTGATGGGCAACACGGTCGTCTACAAGCCGGCCACCCAGACCCTCCTGGTCGCCTCGCTGCTCCAGCGGCTGCTCGAGGAGGCGGGCTTGCCACCGGGCGTCATCAATCTCGTCAGCGGCAGCGCCGCCGACGTCTCCGAGGTGGCGCTGAGCTCGCCTCACCTCGCGGGCATCCACTTCACCGGCTCGACCGACGTCTTCCAGGGGATGTGGAAGACGGTCGGCGCCAACCTCGAGAGGTATCGGAGCTACCCGCGGCTGGTCGGCGAGACGGGCGGCAAGGACTTCGTGATGGTCCACGAGTCGGCCGACCTCGACGCGCTCCAGGCCGCGCTGATCCGCGGCGGCTTCGAGTACCAGGGCCAGAAGTGCTCAGCCGCCTCGCGGGCCTATGTGCCGGAGTCGATGTGGGAGGCGATGCGAGATGCGCTCGCCGGCGAGGTGGACGCCATCAAGATGGGCGACCCGGTCGACTTCACCAATTTCATGGGCGCGGTCATCGACAAGGCCTCCTTCACCAAGCAGACGGAGGCGATCGCCTTCGCCCGCTCCTCGGGCAAAGCGCGGGTGATCGCCGGCGGCGTTACCGACGACTCGGTCGGCTGGTTCGTCCGCCCGACGGTCATCGAGACGCAGGATCCCGACTTCAGGCTCCTCCGCGAGGAGCTGTTCGGGCCGGTCCTCACCGTCTACCCCTATCCCGACGGCAAATGGAGCGAGACCCTCGACCTGGTCGACCGGACCTCGCCCTACGCGCTCACCGGCGCCGTCTTCGCCACCGACCGCGCCGCCATCCAGGAGGCGTCCGACCGCCTCGTCAACGCCGCCGGGAACTTCTACGTCAACGACAAGCCGACCGGCGCGGTGGTCGGTCTCCAACCCTTCGGGGGCGCCCGGGCCTCGGGCACCAACGACAAGGCCGGCAGCCTGCTCAACCTGGTCCGCTGGACCAGCCCGCGGACGATCAAGGAGACCTACGACCCGGCCAAGGCCTACCGCTACCCGTTCATGGACGACCCGGGCGACCCGGAGGGCGGCTTCTAGAACGTCCGCCGCGGGTAGGCTAGGCCTGCATGGCCGCCACCCTCGAACGAGACTTCTTCCCCTTCACGGCCATCGTCGGCCAGGAGAAGATGAAGCTCGCCCTAGTCGCCAACGCGGTCAACCCGGGCATCTCGGGGGTCCTGATCCGCGGGGAAAGGGGAACCGGCAAGTCGACGGCCGTGAGGGCCCTGGCGCGCCTGCTGCCCGAGCACCGGGTCGTCGAGGGCTGCCACTTCGGTGACGATCCGGACGACCCCGGGCACTTCTGCGTCGAGTGCCGACAGCGGGCAGAACAACAGGGTCAGCTCCCGGTCGCCACCCGTCCGATGCGGGTGGTCGAGCTGCCGATCAACGCCTCCGAGGACCGCGTGGTCGGGTCGATCGACCTCGAGTCGGCGCTCCGGCACGGGCACCGCCGGTTCGAGCCGGGAGTGCTGGCCGAGGCCAACCGCAACATCCTCTACGTGGACGAGGTGAACCTCCTCGACGACCACATCGTGGACGTCCTCCTCGACGCGGCCGCGATGGGCGTCAATGTCGTCGAGCGGGAGGGCATCTCGATCGTCCACCCGAGCAACTTCATCCTGGTCGGGACGATGAATCCCGAGGAGGGCGAGCTCCGGCCGCAGCTTTTGGACCGGTTTGGGCTCTGCGTCGACGTCGAGGGGATCGACGACGCCGAGTTGCGCGTGGCCGTGGTCGAGAGGGAGGCGGCGTTCCGCCAGCACGACCCCGCCTTCCTGGCCGAGTTCAGGGTCGCCGACGCGGGCCTCTCGGGGCGGATCGTCGAAGCCCGGGAGGCGCTGCCGGCGGTCAACCTGGCTCCCTCGCAGGCCCGTCTGATCAGCCGGATCTGCATGGACTCCGGCGTCCAGGGCCACCGTGCCGATCTGGTCGTCGCCCGCGCCTGCGTCGCGCTGGCCGCCTTTCGGGGCCACCCCGCACCGACACGCGACGACATCTTCGACGCGGCCGAGCTGGCCCTTGCCCACCGCGCTCGCAACCCGGTCAAGCGGGAGGAGGGCAGAGGAGAGGACGAGCGGCCCGAGGAGCAGGCGGCCGAGGAAGAGCAGAGCTCATCGGACGCCTCCGATGACCAGCAGCGGCAGGCGAGCAGCAGCGACCAGCAGGGGGCGGCCGAGGAGACGGAGGACGAAAGCCGGACGGCAGAGGAGTCGAGCGGCTCGGTCGAGGGCAGCAGTTCCGGCGGGGGCGCCGGCACCGAGTCGACCTCCGAGAGCGCCGACACCTTCGACGTCAAGAAGATCGAGCTTCCCCGGCACCGGCGCCCGCGCAAGCAGACCGGGCGCCGCGCCACGGCCCAGTCGGCGAATCGGCGCGGTCGCTACACCGGCGCCAGGTCCGCCGAGAAGGTGACCGACCTGGCGGTGGACGCCACCATCCGGGCCGCGGCGCCCTTCCAGGTCCGCCGTGGCCGGGTTACCGGCGAGCGAATGCTGCTCGAGCGTGGCGACCTACGTGAGAAGGTCCGCGAGCGCAAGACTGGGAACCTGATCGTCTTCGTGGTCGACGCCTCGGCCTCGATGGACGCCGAGCAGCGGATGGCGGCGACCAAAGGAGCCATCCTGTCCCTGCTCCAGGACGCCTACGTCCGGCGTGACCGGGTGGCGGTGGTGATCTTCAAGAACCGGACCGCAGAGGTAGTGCTGCGGCCGACCTCCTCGGTGTCATTGGCCCGGCGGCGCCTGGAGCGTCTCTCGGTCGGCGGCACCACGCCCCTGACCCACGGGTTGCTGGCAGGGCTGAACGTGATCAAGACCGAGGTGCTCCGGGACGCCACGGTGCGGCCGCTGCTGGTGCTGATCAGCGACGGCCGCGGCAACATCTCCATGTTCAAGGAGGAGCCGCTGGTGGAGGCCCAGAAGGTCGCCGCCATGATCCAGGCCGAGAAGATCGACTGCCTCGTCATCGACTCGGCCCGTGACTTCAGTCACCTGCCGTCGATCCAGCACCTCGCCCGGGTGGCGCCCATGTACCAGACCTACGCGATCAACGCCTGCGCCGACCTGGCGGGCCGGATGGGCGCCCGTTACTACGGCCTCTTCGACCTGAGCCGTGATGAGATCGCGTCCGTCGTCGAGCGGCAGCTCAATCGGTCCTAGCTAGACTCTCAAGCGTGGCAATCGAGCGCTACTCCTACCCCTTCAGCGCGATCGTCGGCCAGGACCGGATGAAGAAGGCGCTGGTCCTCAATGCCATCAACCCCTCGATCGGCGGCGTGCTGATCCGGGGCGAGAAGGGGACCGGCAAGTCGACGGCGGTCCGAGCCCTCGCCCGGCTGTTGCCGGAGCAGGAGGTGGTGGCCGGCTGCCACTTCGGCGACAACCCTCACGACCGAGAGACGCTCTGCATGGACTGCCAGGCGAGGCTCCAGGCGGGCGAGGAGCTGCAGACCGCGACCCGTCGGATGCGTGTCGTCGAGCTGCCGATCAACGCCTCCGAGGACCGGGTGGTAGGGACGATCGACTTGGAGGCAGCCCTGAAAGAGGGCTCACGCCGCTTCGAGCCCGGAGTGCTGGCCGAGGCCAACCGCAACATCCTCTACGTGGACGAGGTGAACCTCCTCGACGACCACATCGTCGACGTCCTCCTCGACGCGGCCGCCATGGGCGTCAACGTCGTCGAGCGGGAGGGCGTCTCGGTGATGCACCCGAGCCGCTTCATCCTGGTCGGGACAATGAACCCCGAGGAGGGCGAGTTGCGGCCGCAGCTTTTGGACCGCTTCGGCCTCTGCGTCGACGTCGAGGGAATCCGCGACCTCGAGCAGCGGGTGGCGATCGTCGAGAAGCGGGCAGCCTGGGAGGACGACCCGACCAAGTTCTTCGCGGACCACCAGAAGGCGGAGGACGACATCCGGGACCGGATCGCGGAGGGCATCTCGACCTTCCCCGAGGTTGCGATCCCGCGGAGCATCCTGCAGCTCATCGCCGAGCTCTCGATAGCTCTCGAGGTGGACGGCCATCGGGCAGACCTGGTCTGCTCCAGGGCAGCCCAGGCGGAGGCCGCCTACGAGGAGGTGCCGGAGGTCGGCACCGAGCACGTGGCCCGGGTCGCCGACATGGTGTACGCGCACCGTGTCCGGTCGCTCCCCTTCGGCAAGGGCGGACCGAACATCGGCGACGTGATCGCCCGGGTCCTGGGCCGGAACTGACGGGCGGGGGGGGCACGCCCCCTCTAGCGCGCCCGAAGGTCTCAGTACACGTATGGCGTCCGGCCGCGGCCGAAGCCGATCGCCTTCATCATCACGAGCAGGAACAGGGAGCCGAGTAGGGCCACGATCACCTGGAGGGCAAGGCTGCCCGCGGCGACACCCATCAGGCCTGCCGCATATCCACCCAGGAAGGCCCCGATGACCCCGGCTGCGACATCCATCATGACGCCGAAGCCGTGGGCGCTCAGGACCTTCCCGGCGAGGATACCGGCGACCACGCCGGCCACCGTCCAAAGGACGACGTTGATCACTTCTTGAATGCTCCCGCGCCCGTCCTAGAGGACCCGGCGCCGCCGGCCGAAGCCGACCACGCGGAGGAGCATGAGAAGGATCACGGCTCCGGCGAACGCGATCAGGATCTCGGCGATGAGGCTCGTGGCGACGAATCCGAATGCGCCCGCGATGAAGCCGCCCAGGAGCGCCCCGACGATCCCGACGACGATGTCCATGACGATGCCGAGGCCGCGGCCCGTCATGACCTTGCCGGCGAGCCAGCCCGCGATCAGGCCGACGACTATCCAGACGAGCAGGGTCGAGAGCGAGGTGGTCATAAATGGACTCCTATAAAGTACAGATTGGCTATAACATATCACGAGTTCGCTGAACCCGTAACAGGAATTCCCGACGGTGTACCGACGCCAGGCCAGGACTAGAATCGGGCGGGTTATGGCGACCCCGGCGCTGGTGCCGCGCAGAGCGGCCGGGATGCTGGCTCGGCTGGAGCAAAACGTCGAGCGCGTCATCGTCGGCAAGAAGGCAACCGTGCGGCTGGTGGCCGCCGGCCTGGTGGCGGGAGGCCATGTCCTCCTGCAGGACCTGCCGGGGACGGGGAAGACCATGCTCGCGAGGTCCATCGCGGCCTCCATCGGGGGCGAGTTCCACCGGCTCCAGTGCACGCCCGACCTTCTCCCGGCCGACATCACGGGGGCGAGCGTCTTCAACCAGCGGCAGGGCACCTTCGAGTTCGTGCCGGGGCCGGTCTTCGCCAACGTCCTGCTCGCCGACGAGGTAAACCGAGCCACGCCCAGGACCCAGTCGGCGCTCCTGGAGGCGATGGGGGAGGGCCAGGTTACAGTCGAGGGGGTCACCCGCCCGCTGCCCCGCCCGTTCTTCGTCATCGCAACCCAAAACCCGCACGAGTTCCACGGCACCTACCCACTGCCGGAGGCGCAGCTCGACCGCTTCCTGGTCGCCTGCGAGATGGGACCACCATCGACCGCCGAGGCGGAGGAAGTGCTCGCCAGCCGCCAGCACGGCGACCCGATCACCGGTCTGGAGCCGGTCCTCGGCCCGGCGGAGGTCGTCGAGCTGCAGGAGTCGTGTCTGCAGGTGGTGGTGGCGGTCGCGATCCGCAGCTACATCGTCTCCCTGCTGGAGGCCATCCGCGCCCGCCCCGAGGTCGCCCTGCCGGCGAGCATGAGGGCCGGGCTCTACCTCCAGCGGGCCGCGCAGGCGCTGGCCCTCTTCGACCAGCGCGACTTCGTCCTTCCCGACGACGTGAAGGCGCTGGCCGTCCCAGTCCTCGCCCACCGCCTGGCGATGCGCGGCCGCACCTCCGCCGCCGAGGTGCTAGCAGAGGTCGTCGCCGGGCTGCCTCTGCCGCCACTGAGGCCGGTCGGCCCGGGATAGAGAGTGCTGCCGACCTGGCGCCTCGCGGGTGCGCTGGCGCTGGGCGCCGTCGTCTACTTCTACGGCGCCACGAGCGAGGTCGCGTGGCTCTTTCTCTTCGGATTCCTGGTCTGGACCACCGCAGTCGGGATGCTGGTCTACGCGTGCTGGAACGCGAGCGGGCTGACGTCCTCGGTCCGGCTCCTGGATGTCTTCTCGTCGGACACCTCGCCGGTCTCCGGGATCCCTGAGCGCGAGTTTCGCGACGCACCGCTGCCCGCTCCCGTCTTCGAAGGCGACCGCGTCCGCGTTGAGCTGCGGATCCAGGCCACCGACGGCCGCCCGCGCGGGCCCGCCTGCTTCCGGTCCGGTGTGGGGGAGACCGCGCTGGAGGCCGCCACCGGCCTGGTCCCCGCCCGTGGCTGGGCCGAATCGCGGGACCTCGGGCCGGTGGTCCGTGGGCCAATGGCGACCGAACGGGCGGTCCTCGAGTCGGGCGACCCGCTGGGCTTCTTTCGCACCCGCCGACGCCGCCCGCCCGAGGGGCTGGCGGTGGTGCTTCCGCGCTTCCGCTCGCTGGCCGACAACCTGAGGATCCGGGAGGTCGAATCGCAGCTGACCGTCATCCGGGCGGGGCATGGCAACGACCTATACGGGGTCCGCGAGTACCGGCAGGGCGACTCGTTGCGGCGGATCCACTGGCGGGCCAGCGCCCGTCGCGGCGAGCTCGTGGTGAGGGAGTTCGAGCCACCCGGCCAGCGGATCCTGGCCCTACTGATGGACGCCGATCCGAGCAGCCGGCAGGCTGCCGACCAGCTGGCCCGGCTGGCGGCGTCCGAAGCGTGGGACTGTCTCCGCGCCGGTGGTCGAGTGGTGGCCTGGGCGCCGGGGCTGGAGGGGTTGGAGCTCGACCGCTCGCGCTCCATCTGGAGCGTCCTCGAGTGGCTGGCCCGCTGGCCGGACCTGCCAGGCGAGGAGGAGGTGGAGCCCCCGAGGGTGCTCGACGCGGTCGCCTTCACCGACCAGCCCGGCGGAGCGGCCGCGGCTGCGCTGCGGGTCCTCCACGACCACGGAGCGACCGCACGCGCCTGGCTAATCGGCGGCGGTGAGCTGGAGCTGCCCTTCGAGCGGGCGGGGTTGGAATGGCCGCTGGACGAGTGAGATGGCGGCTGCTGCCGGCCTCCCCGGTCGAGGACTCGGGCACCGCCCGCGCCTTCGCGCTCGCCGGGTTCGGAGTCGCCTGCCTCTCCATCGCCTTCTACGGCCAGTCCTACATCGTCCCCCCGATCGCCTTCCTGGTCGCGCTGGCCGGGCACCGGTTCAGCTACTCCTGGCGCCGCCGGAAGAGGTCCTGGGCGCTGCAGGCACTGGTCGCCGGGAGCATGTTCGCCGCGCTCGCGTATTTCGTCTTCGACTCGGTGCTGGGGATCTTCGGGGCCAATCTGCCGCAGGCGAACCTCGTGATGCTGCTGCTGGCGACGACAAGCTTCGACCTCACGACGCGCCGCAACCTCTACTCCAGCCTCTGGATGAGCCTGGCCCTGGTCTACCTGGCGGCCGTCTTCGCCTGGGACCTCCAGTTCGGGATCTTCGTTCTCCTCTGGACGCTCTGCCTGGCCGGCTTTTGGGCGGCGTCCCACCTGCGTCGGCTGAATGCATCGCGCTTCGCGCTGCCGGCGCGACCGGTCGCCCTGGCCCTGGTGGGCAGCCTCGCCGTGGGCACCGTCCTCTTCTGGCTGGTGCCGCAGCCCAGCATCTCGCCCTCCGGCCCGCTGGTGATCTCCCTGCCCGCCGACGTCAGCTTCGGCGGCCTCGAGCAGCCGGCCGCGCCGCTGGTGCAGTTCTCTACCGACCCGTCGGGGAAGAGCGACAACGTGGACCTCCGCTTCCGAGGACGCCTCGGGAGCCAGATCGTGATGTACATCCGGACCGGCGCCCCGGCCTATTGGCGGGGCCTCACCTTCGACACTTATAGGAACGGGACCTGGACGGTCTCGCCAAAAGAAGCGGCAAGCTTCAGGACCTTCCGATCCTACGTGGACGCCCGCAACCTGGGCAACACCGCCGTCGGACCACAGCTCGGCGACTTCGTGCAGACGGTCCGGATAGTCCGTTCCATGCCGGGCGTGATCTACGCAGCGGGTCCGGTCGAGAGCCTCTACTACCCCGCCGCCGAGATTCGGGAGGACGCCTTCGGCGACTTCTACGCCCCCGCGGCCCACAGGGCGGGGACGACCTACTCGGTGGTGTCCCACCTGCCCGACTACTCGCCCTCGTCCCTACGGACGATCACGCCCGAGCTGCCGCCTCCGACGGACGGCGACTATCTCGACGCCGGCAATCTTTCGAGCCGCGCCAGGGCGCTGGCCGCGAGCTTCCTCGACGGCTACAACCCGCTCACGCAGCGTTATGACGCGGTCATCTCCCTCGCCCAGCACCTGCAGTCGAGCTACCGCTACACACTGGCGACGCCGCCGGCGCCGGCAGGCGTGGACCCGGTCGACTACTTCCTCTTCGACGCCAAGTACGGCTACTGCGAGATGTTCGCAACCGCCGCCGCCCTAATGCTGCGGAGCCAGGGCATCCCCACCCGCCTGGTGACCGGCTACGACCCCGGCCAGTACAACTTGACGCTGGACCAGACCGTCATCCGGGAGAGCGACGCGCACGCCTGGATCGAGGTCTTCTTTCCCGGCCACGGCTGGGTGCCGGTGGACCCCACGCCGAGCTTCTCGGCCCTCGCTGCCACCCAGTTCCCGGACCGCTGGGCGGCCTCAGGGCTCGCCCATCTGATCCCGCACCTGGCCCTCGGCGCGCCTGCGGCAGCCCTAGCCGGGCTGGGGGCCCTGGCCCTGCTGCCGGCCGGGGTGGCCGGCGTCGCGGTGCTCGTGGTGCTGGCACTGTGGCTGCGCCGCCAGCGCCCGCGCTGGCGGCCGCGGAGCCACGGAGAGGGCGAGTTGATCCGCCTCTACGAACGCCTGCAGCGCCGGCTGGGCCGGCGCCGGGCTCCGCCGGAGACTCCGAACGAGTACCTTCGTCGCGCTCCCGCCGGCGAGCTGGAGGAGCTGCTGCGGGCGGTGACCCAGGCTGTCAACCGCGGTGTCTACGCCGACCGCTGGCCCGAACCGGCGGAAGTGGAGGCTCTGCGCTCCCGGCTATCCTGAGCTCGCTTGCCCATGGCAGAGATCACTACAAACGGGGCCGAGACAGTCCGCTGGGACCTGACCGAGCTCTTCTCATCGCCGACCGACCCCGAGATCGAGGCGACGCTGGCCGCCGGCCTGGAGGAGGCCAAGGCTTTCGAGGGCGACTACAGGGGACGGGTCGGGTCGCTCTCGCCGGCCCAGTTCGCGGCCATGATGGAGCGGCTGGAGCAGATGCAGGACAGGCTCTCCAAGCCGTCGATCTACGCCTCGCTGATGCACACCCAGGACACCGCCGACCCGGCACGCGGACGCCTGGTGGCGCGCGTCGACGAGGCCGGCGCGGAGCGGGGACGCCACCTCGTCTTTTTCGGCCTCGAGCTCGCCGACCTCAGCGACGAGGAGGTGGCGCCGCTCTACGCCGACGCCGCCGCCGGCCGCTATCGGCACACCGTCGAGGAGGCCCGCAAGTACCGGCCGCACAACCTCAGTGAGGTCGAGGAACGGCTTTTGACCGAGCGCTCGCCGGTCTCGACGGGGGCGTGGGCCCGGCTCTTTGAGGAGCTGTCTTCGGCCATCAAGGTCCAGGACGGCGACCATAAAATCGGGCTCGAGCAGGCGCTGGCGCGGCTCCGCGACTCCGACCGAGGCGTCCGGGAGTCCAGCACCAGGGCGATCACCGAGGCGCTGCGCGGCGACCTGCGGACCCGCGCTTACATCTTCAATGTGTTGCTCCAGGACAAGGCGATCGAGGACCGTCTCCGCCACTACCCGAGCTGGATCAGCTCTCGCAACCTCGCCAACGAGACCTCCGACGAGGCCGTTCAGGCGCTGGTCGAGGCGGTGACCGGCCGCTACCCGATGGTCGCCCGCTACTACCGCGTCAAGAAGCGGCTGTTGGGGTTGGACACGCTCCACGAATGGGACCGCTACGCGCCCGTCGGTGGCGAGACCAGGGAGCTGAGCTGGGAGGACGCGAAGGAGCTGGTCCTGGGCAGCTACCAGCGCTTCTCGAAGCGCGCCGGCGAGCTGGTCGGGCAGTTCTTCACCGAGCCCTGGATCGACGCCGCGCTCGGCGACAGTAAGCGTGGCGGCGCCTTCTGCCTGGGCGCCACCCCGAGCTACCACCCGTTCGTGATGCTCAACTTCACCGGCAAGCTCAACGACGCGCTGACGCTTGCCCACGAGCTCGGCCACGGCCTTCACGACCGGCTGGCGAGCAAGCAGACGATCTTCGACTATCACCCTCCGCTGACCCTGGCGGAGACGGCCAGTATCTTCGGCGAGACGCTGACCTTCGACCGAATCATGGCCGAGGAGGGCGATCCCAAGATCCGCCTCTCGATGCTCTGCAGCCAGGTCGAGGGCGCCTTCGCGACCGTCTTCAGGCAGGTTTCGATGAACCGTTTCGAAGACGCGGTCCACACCCGGCGCCGGACCGAGGGCGAGCTCTCACCCGAGCAGCTGGGCGATACCTGGCAGCAGGTCCTTCAGCCGATGTTCGGCGACTCCCTGGAGCTGACTGAGGACCACAAGCCCTGGTGGAGCTACGTCGGCCACTTCTACTTCGCACCTGGCTACGTCTACGCCTACGCCTACGGCAACCTGCTGGCGCTGAGCGTCTACCGGCGCTTCCAGGAATCGGGTCCAGAGTTCGTGGCTCGCTATCTCGACTTCCTCGCCGCCGGCGGCTCCACCCGTCCCGATGAGCTGGTCCGAACGCTCGGCATGGACATCACCGACCCGGGCTTTTGGGATCGCGGCCTCGCCATCCTGGACGGTATGGTCGGCCAGATCGAGGAGCTGGCCAGGGACTCCTGACGCCCTCTTGCGCTGGGCTAGGGCGTCAGTCTGATCCGGGTCTGGGCGGTGGCGAGGCCGGGCCGCGGCCACTCCTGGAGGCGGGGCCGGTTGGGATCGAGAACGGTCCAGGCCGAGCCCTCCACGGCGGCAAGCACCACCGAATGGCCGCCGGTCGAGTAGGTCGAGGGCAGCAGCGGATTCCAGCCCCAGGTTCCGTAGCGGGCAGGCGCCTCCTGCCCGTAGGCGAGGTGGACGATCAGGATCTCGTCCGCCACGGGCCGGAGGGGCCAGCCCGGCAACGTCGCCTCGCTTCGAGCGCTCACCTTGAGACCATGGCCACGGGCGAGCGACTCGATCCGGATGTCCAGCGGCGCCTTCCGGCCCGGCAACGTGAGGTAGGCGAGCAGGGATGGTGCTCCGAGGGGAGTGCCGGCCAGATACTTGGAGGCGGTGGCGAGATCGGGCAGGGCGGCGGCGCCGAGGGCGCCCAGGGCGGCGAGGACGCAGGCGGAGGTGCAGGCGGCTCCCTGGTTTTGAACCCAGCTCCGCTCGAGTAGAGTTTCATACATTGTATGGGGAGTTATTCTTATACCGATATGGCAGCAATTGAAGTCCGCCCGGCCGAGCCTGTGAGCACCGGCCGGGGACGCTCTCGGGGCGAGCAGGAGCTCATCCTAAGGGCTCAGCGCTACGAGCCGGAGGCCCTGGAGCAGCTTTTCGACGCCCACGTCGAAGAGCTATTTCGCTACGTGGACACCATCCTCGGCGACCCTGCGGGCAGTGAGGAAATCGTGCGCTTGACCTGGCAGCGGGCGCTCGAGGGGCTACCTCGCTACCGCCGATTCGACGCCGGTTTCGAGACCTGGCTCCAGCGGATCGCCAACTCCCTCATCGCGCAGGCGTCGATGCCCGCGGCGGAGGAGCCCGAGGACCGGCTGCGGGCGGCGATCCGGCGGCTGACAGCGGATCAGCTGGACGTCATCACGCTCCGCTTCTTCGCGGGCCTCTCGATCGAGGAGATCGCGCGTGCGACCGGACGGAGCCGAGTCCGGGTCGTAGCGCTACAGCATCGTGGAATGCTGGCCTTGCTCCACACGGAGACGACCTGAGCTTGCTCCAGGAGCCGAGTCCACACCAGCTGGAAGACGCTCTCGGGCGGCGCCGCGGGGGGGCCGCCATCATCGAGGCCACGGGCATCCACCCGGCCGCCGAGCAGCTCGAGGCCCTTTTGAAGCTGGGGGACGAGATCGGCGCCCTCGCCGGCGCCCAGCCCGACGCCGGGGCGGTGGCCCGGCTCCGGGAGCAGACCATGGCCGACGTCGTCGGCCACCGTGCGGCCTGGGTCCACCATCACCGGCTGCCGGTCCACCGCGGCCGTCATCCACTTCCCAGCCATGGCTTCCGCTGGACCTTCGTTCTCGGGATCGCGATCATGCTCGCCCTGGTGGCGGGGGTGAGCCTCGCCCTGGCGGCGCAGCTGGCGGAGCCTGACGGCAGCCTTTACCGCGTCAAGCTCGACACCGAGCAGGTGCTGCTGGCGGTGAACCGCTCACCCACCAGCAAGGCGTCCGTCCGCCTCCAGCTGGCCAGCCAGCGCTACCGGGACACCGAGGCGATGGCGGCGGTGGGGAAGGGCGCTTACGCGGTCCAGGCGATGGCCGCCTACTACGACGAGCTCCGCCAGGCCGGCGGCCTGCTGGCTACCGCCCATCGGGACAGCGGCTGGAAGAGCGTGCGCGACCAGTTCGACGCCGCCGAGGCAAAGCCCATCGACACCATCCTCACCCAGCTCGAGAACACCCACCAGGCCGTGGCCTCAACTGAGATCAAGGCCCTCGCCGCCAGATTCGGTAGGGACCGAAAGGCGATCGACGCCAAGCTCAACCCGAGCTCGGCCAGCAGCACGCCGGCCCCGCTGCCGAGTGGGGCGGCACCTCAGCCCGGCGGCGGTTCTCAGCCCTCAGGTACGCCGACCCCGTAGCGCTCGCCGATCGTCCGGAGCTCCTCGATCACCGCTTGGGGGAGCGGGATCCCCTCCCGTCCTCGGCGCTCACGGTTCTTCCGCTCCGGGTCGCCCGGGATCAGGATCTCGCCCACCCCGGCTGCGGACGGCTGCCGGCGCAGCTCCTCGAGTGCGCCCGTCACGGCCATCCGGTAGCGCTCGACGCCGCCGAACCATTCGGGGTCGACGGCAATGACCATCGCGCCACCCATCCAGTTCTCCCCAATGGTCGTCGAGGCGGTGCCGGCGGTGGTCGCGTCAGCGTCGTCGATCATCGCCAGGGCGCCCATCAGGGCTGAGGCCAGGGCCAGGCCGTAACCCTTGTGGCCGGCCAGCGAGCCGCCGAGCGGCAGTAACGCCCCGCCCGCGTAGAAGTCCTCCGGGTCGGTCGTCGGCCGGCCCTCGGCATCGACGATGGCGCCCTCGGGGACGGGGACGCCCTTGAAGCGCGCCAGGCGCACCTTGCCCTCGGCGACGGCCGAGGTGGCGGCATCGAAGATCATCGGCTCCCCCGCGGCGGGGATGCCGAACGCCCAGGGGTTGGTGCCGAGGTAGCGGCCGCGCCCGCCGAAGGGGGCGACCCCGCCGGCGCCGACCACGCCGACGGTGGCGATGCCGATGACGCCTTTGGCCGCCGCCAGCTCCGCGTACTCGCCGAGGCGGCCGATGTGATTGGCGCGCCGGACCGAGCAGGCGGCAATCCCTTGCTGAAGGCTTCGCTCGACCGCCCACCCCATCGCCTGCGCGGTGGCGCTGTGGCCGAATCCCCGGCCCGCGTCGATCATGGCCACGCCACCCTTCTCGAACAGCAGCTCGGCGACCGCCGAGGGAACCAGCTCGCCGCGATCCGCCTCGGCGACGTATTGCGGGATCCGGAGGACACCGTGTGAGTCGTGCCCGGATAGATTGGCACGGACCAGGTGTCCGGCCACGGTGGCGGCGATCGTGGGAGCTGCGCCCATGACGACGAACACCTGCCGGGCCCATTCTTCCAGGGATGAGGCAGCGCGCAGCGACTCGGGCACCTCGAGACAATATTCTGGAGCGCCCTCGGCTGGTGGGAAGGAGCGCTCATTAAACTCACCCCCAGATGGAGGTATACGGCTACATCGGCGCTCTCGACATCGGCACCTCATCGGTCCGCGGCCTCCTCTTCGACACCGACGCGGAGCCGGTCCCGGGCATAGAGGTCCACCTGCCTTACTCGCCCAAGGTCGGCGCCGACGGGACCTACGAGACCGACGCCAGCCGGCTCTTCAGCCTCGTCGGGAGCGCGGTCGACGGACTCCTCCACCAGGCCGGGCCACGGCGGCGGAGCCGGATCCAGGCGATCGGCGTCTCCACCTTCTGGCACGGGCTGCTGGCCGCCGACGAGAAGGCCCATCCGTTGACGCCGCTCTACCTCTGGGCGGACACTCGTTCCTGGCGCCAGTCCGATCAGCTCCGCGAGCGGATCGACCCCGAAGCTATCCACCAGCGGACGGGATGTCTCGTCCATCCCACCTACTGGCCCGCCAAGCTGCTCTGGTTAAAGGAAGGGCAGCCCGACCTCTGGAAGCGCCGGCCACGGCTTCTGAGTTTTTGGGACCTGGTCCACCAGCGCCTCTTCGGCAAGCCGGTGACGGGAGTCTCGATGGCCAGCGGCACCGGCCTCTTGGAGCTGGCGGGCAGCAGCTGGGACGCCCCGCTGCTGAAGCTGCTTGACGTCCGGCGGGAGCAGCTTCCCGATCTCGGCGAAGCTGGCCAGGGCCTCGTCCACCAGTACGCCAATCGCTGGCCGGACCTGGCCTCGGTGCCCTGGGTCTGCGCCGCCGGGGACGGAGCCCTCGCCAACTTGGGCAGCAACTGCGTCGACCACCGCCAGCGAGCGCTGACAGTCGGCACCTCAGGCGCGCTCCGGGTGCTCTACCCTGGGCTGCCCGACCGGGTGCCGGCCGGGCTCTGGTGCTACCGGCTCGACAGCAAACGGGTGGTGGTCGGCGGCGCGCTCAGCAATGGGGGCAACCTCTATGCCTGGATGACGCGGACCCTCGCCATCGAGCCGGCCGCGCTGGAAAGGCAGCTGCGCGGGCTGAAGCCGGCCTCCACCGGGCTCACCTTCGTCCCGCTGCTGGCGGGCGAGCGCAGCCCGGGCTTCGCCTCGCATGCCACCGGCTCCATCGCGGGACTCACCCAGGCGACGACGCCGGTCGAGATCGTTCGGGCAGGCCTGGAGGCGACGGCCATCGAGTTCGCCCGCGTCGACCGCCTCCTCGACTCCGTGCTGCCGGGCGCCAGGAGACTGATCGCGAACGGCGCCGGGCTGCTCGCCTCGCCGTCCTGGATGCAGATCATGGCCGACGCCATCGGCAAGCCCGTTGCCGCCTCGCTCGCCAGGGAGGCCTCCAGCCGTGGGGCGGCTATTTTCGCCGGCGAGCACATCGGAGCCCTCGACTCGAAGAAACTGAAAGCCCAGGTCGGCCGCACCTACGCCGTCAACCGCGACGCGCAGGCTGCCTACGAGGTCGCGGCCGACCGCCAGGCGGAGCTGTATCGCCTCCTCGTACACGAAAACCGTTTGGATGCGATCCTGAAAGGCCCTACGGCCACAGGAGGAAAGCGATGAGCAAAGCCGCGAACCCGCTGCGCGAGCTGCACAAACTGGGTCAGAGCCTCTGGTACGACAACATCCGGCGCCAGCTGATCACATCCGGGGAGCTGGCCCGGTTCCGCGATGAGGGCGTCAGGGGGGTGACCTCCAACCCGACCATCTTCGAGAAGGCGGTCAGCGGTTCCACTGACTACGACGAGGCGATGGTGCGGCTAGTCCGCAACAAGCGAAAGCCGGCCGACATCCTCTGGGACCTGATGGTGGAGGACATCCAGGCGGCCGCCGACGTCTTCCATCCCGTCTACACCGAGGCGGGGGGACACGACGGGTTCGTCAGCATCGAGGTCTCGCCCGCTGTGGCACGGTCCACCAAAAGGACCGTGGACATGGCCCGCGACCTCTGGAAGCGCTGCGCGAGACCGAACGTGATGGTCAAGATCCCAGCCACCAAGGCGGGCCTGCCGGCCATCCGCCAGATGATCGGCGAGGGCGTGAACATCAACGTCACCCTGATCTTCTCGGTGGAGCGCTACACGGCCGTCGCGGGCGCCTTCTTGGACGGGCTGGAGGACTTCCAGCGCAAGGGGGGCGACCTGAGCAAGGTCAACAGCGTGGCCAGCTTCTTCGTCAGCCGGGTGGACACCAAGATCGACAAGCTTCTCGCCGCGAAGATCGAGGCGGTCAGGGACCCCAAGGAGGCCAGGCGCCTCGAGCGGCTCTACGGCAAGGCCGGCATCGCAAACTCCAAGATGGCCTATGAACGCTTCAAGCAGCTCCACAGCGGGCCGCGCTGGGAGGCGCTGAAAAAGGCCGGCGCCACGCCGCAGCGGTGCCTGTGGGCGAGCACCTCGGTCAAGGACCCGCGGTACTCCGACACCATGTACGTCGAGGACCTGATTGGGCCCGACACGGTCGACACGGTGCCACCCAACACGCTGGCGGCCTTCCGCGAACACGGCGAGGTCCGCCGCTCGCTGGACGAGCACGTCGACGTCGCCCGACGCCAGCTAAAGGAGCTGGCCGAGGTCGGGATCGACCTCGACCAGGTGACCGCCGAGCTTGAAGTGGAGGGCGTCGACTCCTTCTTCAAGTCCTACGACGACCTGACCGCCGCCCTCACCCGGGCTGCCCGGGAGATCCGGGCCGGCAAAGGGCCTACCCAGTGGCACTCGCTGGGCACGCTGCAGTCGCAGGTCGATGCGACCGTCTTCGCGTTGCAGAAGGCCGACGCGGCCCGCCGGCTCTGGGCCAAGGACGGGACGCTCTGGACCGGTGACGCCGCCGAGTGGCTCGGCTGGCTGAACGTGGTCGAGAAGATGGAGTCGAAGGAGGCCGAGTTGCGCGAGCTGGCGCGCGCCGGCCGGTCGTACTCGGATGTGGTCCTGCTGGGCATGGGCGGCTCCTCGCTGGGGCCGGACGTCCTCCTCAACACCTTCGGCCGGGCGGCGGGCCACCCGCGGCTGCAGGTGCTCGACACGACCGACCCGGAGACGATCCAGGCGGTGACCAGGAGCATCGACCTTGCCTCCACGCTCTTCGTCGTCGCCAGCAAGTCGGGCGGAACCACCGAGACTCTGAGCCACTTCGCGCACTTTTGGGAGCTGGTCTCGAAGGAGTCTAAGAAGCCCGGTAACCAGTTCCTCGCGATCACCGACCCGGGGACGTCGCTCGACAAGCTGGCGCAGGAGCACAACTTCCGCTGGATCTTCCGCAACATGCCCGACATCGGAGGCCGGTACTCGGTCCTGAGCTACTTCGGCATGGTGCCGGCGGCGCTCGCCGGCTACGACTTCGCCGGGATCCTGGGGAGCGCCGTGGGCATGGCTCATTCCTGCGCCGCCGACGTCCCAGCCGAGAAGAACCCAGGAGTCTGGCTGGGCGCGGTGTTGGGCAGCTTGGCGACCGGTCAGAAGCGCGACAAACTCACCCTCATCCTCTCGCCCAGGATCCGCACGCTCGGCTACTGGGTCGAGCAGCTGATCGCGGAGTCGACCGGCAAGCTGGGCCGCGGCATTGTCCCGGTCGAGGGCGAGCCGCTGGGCAGACCGGAGGCGTACGGCGACGACCGGGTCTTCGTCCAGGTCAGGATGGCGAGCGATCCCGACCACCAGGGCGTGCGTGCGCTGGAGGCGGCCGGCCAGCCGGTGGTGACCCTGACGCTGGGTGCCAGGGAGGATCTCGGCGGCGAGTTCCTGCGCTGGGAGATCGCGACCGCCATCGCCGGCTCGGTGCTGAAGATCAACGCCTTCGACCAGCCCAACGTCCAGGAATCCAAGGACAACACCAAGAAGGTGCTCGCCGAGTTCGCGGCGAAGAAGAGGCTGCCCGCCGTCGAGACCACCCCGGCGGAGAAGGCCGGTCCGGCCCTGAAGGCGCTGCTGAAGCAGCTCCAGCCGGGTCGGAGCTACTTCGCGGTCATGTCCTACACCGGCCGCAACCCAACTTCGGAGCGCTCACTGGCCACCATCCGGACCGCCGTTCGGGACGCCCGCCGGGTGGCCACGACGGCCGGCTACGGGCCTCGCTTCCTCCACTCGACGGGCCAGTTGCATAAAGGGGGTCCCGCCGAGGGCGTGTTCCTCCAGCTGATCCAGGAGGACGGGGCCGACGTCGCGATCCCCGGCCAGGAGTACGGGTTCAGCGTCCTCAAGCAGGCCCAGGCGATCGGTGACTTCCGGTCCCTGAGCTCACGCAAATTGCCGGTCCTCCGGGTGGACCTCGGCCGCAACCACGCCAAGGGTTGGGCCGCGCTCGTCGCCGCGGTCGAGGCCGCAGTCCGCTAGTCAAAGAAGATAGGGAGAAGCAACGCGATGGAGATGGGAATGGTCGGGCTCGGCAGGATGGGCGGGAACATGGTCTCCCGCCTCCTCCAGGCGGGGCACCGGATGATCGCCTTCGACCAGTCGCCCGAGGCCGTGCAGGCAAAGGTGGGCGAGGGCGCCACCGGCGCCTCGACCCTGGAGGAGCTGGTGTCCCGGTTCGAACAGAAGCCGCGGGTGGTGTGGGTGATGGTTCCCGCTGGGGATCCCACGACGCAGACCATTCATAGGTTGTCGGAGCTCCTTGAGCCGGGCGACATCGTCATCGACGGCGGCAACACCAACTGGCAGCTGGCGATGGCCGACGCCGCGCACCTCAAGTCGAAGGGGATGCGCTACCTCGACGCCGGGACCAGCGGCGGCATCTGGGGATTGAAGAACGGTTACGGCCTGATGGTCGGCGGCGAGGACGCCGTCTTCGAGCACTGCAAGCCGCTCCTGGCGGCGCTGGCGCCCTCTGACGGCGGCCTCGTCCACTGCGGGCCGGAGGGTTCCGGCCACTACGTGAAGATGGTCCACAACGGCATCGAGTACGGCCTGATGCAGGCCTACGGCGAGGGCTTCGAGATCATGAAGAAGGCTAAGGCCTTCCCAGGCATGGACCTGCAGGCCATCGCCGAGGCCTGGGGCCACGGAACCGTCATCCGCTCCTGGCTCCTGGATCTGATCGCCATCGGCCTGAAGGAGGATCCCGGCCTCAACAGCCTGACGGCCTACGTCGAGGACACCGGCGAGGGCCGCTGGACGGTGCAGGCGGCGATCGATGGTGACGTCCCGGCCGGCGTCATCACCCACGCGCTCTTCGAGCGCTTCCGCAGCCGCGACACCAACTCCTTCTCGGACCGGGTGGTGGCGATGATGCGCAAGCAGTTCGGCGGCCACGCTGTGCGTCCCGCCGGTCATGGCTAGAGCGAAACCGGGAGCCGTCCAGGCCAACCCGCTCCGGGAGGGGCTGCAGGACTACCGGGTCATCGACCCGGCGCTCATGGTGATCTTCGGGGCCACCGGCGACCTCGCCCGGCGCAAGCTATTGCCGGCCATCTACAACCTGGCCGCACAGCGGGTGCTGCCGCCCGGCTTCGCCGTCGTCGGCGTGGCCAAGGACGACAGCAACGACAGGGATTTCCGCAAGGTCGTCGGCGAGTCGATCCGTGAGCATTCGCGGAGCCAGCCGGTCAACGAAACGGTGCTTCGTTCGTTGCTGGAGGGGATGCGCTATCGCCAGCTCAGCTTCGACGACACAGCGGGCTTCAAGGGGCTCGACGGCTTCCTCGACGAGGTGGCGACGGAACGCCACGCGGCTGGCAACCGCGTCTATTACTGCGCCACCCCGCCGCCGACCTTCCCGCTTATCGTCCGCAACCTCGGGGCCGCGGGGATGGCGAAGTCGCCGAAGGGGAGCTGGCGGCGGATCCTGATCGAGAAGCCGTTCGGCACCGACCTCGCCAGTGCCCGTGCCCTCAACGCCGAGGTGGACCAGGTGTTCCACGAGGACCAGGTCTTCCGGATCGACCACTACCTGGGCAAGGAGACGGTCCAGAACATCCTCGCGTTCCGGTTCGCCAACTCCATCTTCGAGCCGGTCTGGAACAACCAGTTCGTGGACTGCGTCCAGATCACCGTTGCCGAGGAGCTAGGCGTCGAGGGCCGCGGGGGCTACTACGAGGGTGCGGGCGCGCTGCGCGACATCGTCCAGAACCACGAGCTTCAGCTGCTGACGCTGGTGGCGATGGAGCCGCCGGTCAGCTTCGACCAGGGCTCGGTGCGCGATGAGAAGGTGAAGGTCCTGAAAGCGGTCAACCCCCCGACCGAGGAGGAGGTCGACGAGAGCACGGTCCGTGGCCAGTACGGCCCCGGCTGGGTGCTGGGCGAGCAGGTTGCGGGCTACCGCGAGGAGAAGTCGGTCAACCCGAAGTCGCGGACCGAGACCTTCGCGGCGCTGAAGCTCGCCATCGACAACTGGCGCTGGGCCGGCGTGCCCTTCTACCTCCGTGCCGGGAAGCGGATGCCGAAGCGGTCGACGATCATCCGGATTCAGTTCAAGCGACCGCCGCACCTGACCTTCGGGCGGCAGGCGATGCGAGAGGTGGAGCCGAACGCGATCACCCTCCACATCCAGCCTGAGGAGGGCATCTCGCTCCGCTTCGCGGCCAAGGTCCCGGCGGCGGGCATCGTGATGCGGAGCGTGAACATGGACTTCCTCTACGCGTCCAGCTTCCTGGTCGAGGCCCCCGACGCCTATGAGCGGCTGCTCGCCGACTGCATGAGCGGTGACGCGACGCTCTTCACCCGCAAGGACGAGGTGGAGGCGGCGTGGGCGATCATCGACCCGATCGAGCGGCGCTGGTCCACCTCCCGGGCAGCCGTCCCCGAGTACGACTCCGGCTCCTGGGGCCCGGCGGCGTCCGACGAGATGATCGCTCGAGGAGGATTCCACTGGCACCGGCCGTGACCGCGCCGACCTCCCAGCAGCACTGGCGAGGCGCCGGCGTGTCGATCGATGAGGTGCTCTCCCAGTTGAGCCGGCTCCGCGCCCAGGCCGCCCGGGCGGAGCTCGGCGACCAGGAGCATATCCATCCTCGCAACAGCGTCCTGGACGTGATCGTCGTCGCCTCCGAGGCGGAGGAGGCCGAGCGTGCGGCAGCGGTCGTCGAGGAGCTTGCCATCCATCATCCCTGCCGATCGGTGGTGGTCCTCGACGAACCGGGCCGCGGGCCGAGCCGGATCGATGCCACCGTGACCTCACTCACCCACCCCCTGGTCCTGGGGGCCGCCTGCCAGTACGAGCAGGTCTTTCTCCGAGTGCGCGGCTCGGCCGCCAACCACATCTCGAGCCTGGTCGACGCGCTGCTGCTGCCCGACGTCATCACCTACGTGTGGTGGACTGGTGCGCCCCCGGTGGACAGCGACCGCTTCCGCTCAACGCTCGAGAGCGCGGACGTGGTCCTTGTGGACAGCGCCCACTTCTCCAGGCCCTACGAGACGTTGACCGCCTACGCCGAGCTGGCGCGGCGGGAACCGGCGGTCGCCTTCGGAGACTTCCAATGGGCTCGGCTGGCCCCTTGGCGGGAGGTGGTAGCCCAATTCTTCAACCCTGGCGAACGGACGGGATTCCTGGCCGGGGTCGGAGCGCTGGGGATCGACTACGTCTCGAGTGGCCGCGGCAACCGCGCCGCGGCCTCACTGCTCACCGGCTGGGCGGCCTCCGCGCTGGGCTGGACGCTGAAGCGCTCGGCAACGGGGCGAGGGGGCATGGTGGCCGCCCATTACCGGTCCCGCGCCGGCCACCCGGTCGAGGTCACGATGCGGCCGGTCGAGCTGGACGGGTTCATGCCCGGCGAGATCACCGGAGTCCGGGTCGACGCCGTTCACCAGGGCCGGACCTGCTTCGTCAACGCCCTCCGGGACGGCGCTGACAGCAAACACGTGCTGGTCGACGCCGAGATCGCCGGCCGCAGGGTGCCACGGCTTGTGGTCCCGATCCCCCCGCGCGCCGACACACTACTACTGAGCAGGCTGCTGATCGAAGCCCGCGGCGACCGCGTCTTTCCCGCGGCTCTCCAGGCGGGCGTGGAGGTGCTGAGATCGGCCCAGGAGTGAGGGTCGGCGTCGACCCCGAAGCGGTGGCGCGGATTGCCGCCGACACGGTGACAGCGGCTCTGCGCGACTGGGCTCGGTCGCTGGTCCTAACGGGTGGCACGACGCCCCGCCTGCTCTACCAGCTGCTGGCCGGAGCGGAGGTGGAGTGGGGAAGGGTGAGCCTCCTCTTCGGCGACGAGCGCTGCGTGCCTCCGGACCACCCGGAGAGCAATTACCGCCTGGCAAAGGAGTCCCTGCTCGCGGCCATCGACCCGGGCGCAGTCCTGCGGATGCCTGGGGAATTGGGCGCCGACGAGGCGGCAGCGATCTACGACGCCGCGGTCGGGCGGCTCCAACCGCTCGACCTAGTGCTGCTGGGAATCGGGGAGGACGGCCACTGCGCCTCCCTCTTTCCCGGCCACCCGGAACTCGATGCGCCCGGTTGGGCGGTCGCGGTCCACGGTGCGCCGAAGCCTCCACCGGAGCGGGTTTCGCTCACGCTGGGATGTCTACGCAACGCCCGCCGGGTCATCTTCCTGGTCACGGGGGCGGGTAAGGCGGACGCATTCCGGAAGGCGCAGGCTGGTACGGTGCCGGCGGGGATGATTCAGGGGGCGGAGTGGATCGTCGACCAGGCGGTGGTTTCGTGACGCGCCGCGTTGAGATCGTCCCATCCATCCTGTCGGCCGACTTCCTGCGGCTCGGCGAACAGGTCCGGGAAGCGGAGGCGGCTGGCGCGGACCGGATCCAGGTCGATGTCATGGACGGCCACTTCGTTCCCAACCTGACGATGGGGCCAGCGATCCTCAAGGCGGTCCGAAGCATCACCAAGCTGCCGCTGGAGGCGCACCTGATGGTCGAGTCGCCCGAGCGCTGGGTCGACGCCTTCGCCGAGGCGGGGGCGGACGTGATCCTGGTCCAGGTCGAGTCGACCACTTCGCTCTACCGGACGGTCACCGCCATCAAGGCGGCCGGAGCCCGGCCCGGCGTGGTGATCAACCCGGCGACGTCGGTCGAGTCGATCCGCGAGATCCTTCCCTATGTCGACCAGGTGCTGGTGATGACCGTCGAGCCCGGCTTCGGCGGTCAGCACTTCGTGCCCGGTTCGCCGGAGAAGGTCCTCCGGGTGCGCGAGCTGGCACCGGACCACGACCTCGAGGTGGACGGCGGGATCGACGCCGACACCGCCCGCCTGGCGGTCGAAGCCGGCGCCAACCTGCTGGTGGCGGGCAGCTCCGTCTACGGCTTCGAGGCGGGTGTTGCGGCCGGCATCGCCGCGCTGCGGGAGGCGGCCGATCGATCCTGACGCCGCCAAACAGGCGGCGGCCGAGGCGGCGCTGGAGCTGGTCCGGCCCGGGATGCTGCTCGGCCTCGGCAGCGGTTCCACGGCGCGCCTCTTCATCGCCGGCCTGGCCGGCCGTGACGTCACCTGCGTCGCCTCCTCGGAGGCCAGCGCGGCCCAGGCCCGAGAGGTCGGGCTGCGGGTGCTCGACGAGCTCGACCGCCCCTGCGACCTCGCCGTGGACGGCGCCGACGAGATCGACCCCGAGCTGGGGCTCATCAAGGGCCGCGGCGGGGCGCTCTTCAGGGAAAAGCTCATCGCCGTCAACTCCGAACGGTTCGTCGTGGTCGCCGACGAGTCGAAGCTGGTCCGCCGGTTGGGGGTGGGAGTGCTGCCGGTGGAGGTCCTCGCCTTCCTCTGGCGCCGCACCGCCGACCGCTTCAGCCGCCGAGGCATCGCCTGGCAGCTGCGTGGCGGCGAGGAGAATCCCTATCTCACCGACAACGGGAACCTCGTGCTCGACCTGACGGTGCAGGGCGGGATCGAGGACGCCTACCAGTTGGCGGCGGACATCAAGCTGACCCCCGGGGTCTGCGAGCACGGACTCTTCCTCGGCATCGCGTCGGCAGCGATCGTCGCCGGCCCCTCCGGTGTCCGGACTCTCGGGGCGATCAAATAGCGCCGTTAGACTTTGGCTTCCACGCGGAGAGGTCGCCTAGTCCGGCCGAGGGCGCGGCACTGGAAATGCCGTAGGGGGGCAACCCCCTCGAGGGTTCAAATCCCTCCCTCTCCGCCA
>DATLQT010000055.1:0-14995 GCA_035535055.1 Candidatus Dormiibacterota bacterium
CAAGAACACCGTCCGCGTGCCCGGCAACCCGGCAACCTTCGACAAGCTCGCGCTCCCCAACGACCTCCAGAGCCGCGCCCTCCAACTCCTCGGCCTCAACGCCTCGTTGTAGCCAGAACCTGCATCGCCATTCCGAGTTCAACCGAACTCGGCCGGTCTCCGGAACTTCGGTCTAACTCTGGCACGACGCCTCGGGCTGGCACCTGCGCACGACCGACGCGACCCCCGGGCCGCACCTTTACACGGGCAGCATCGCCGCGTCGGCCGGCGCCCGCTTCACGGGCTACTCCCCGGTCAGCCTCGAGCGCGACGACCACGTCTGGCTCACCGGGGACAACGTCCTCCACTACTCGCTGACTACCTACCGCGGCGCGGACGGTTTCAACTTCCGGGCCAGCGCCTGCGGCCAGGATCGCGAGCACGAGACGCTCGGTTTCTCGATGGACTACAACGGCCACGAGGACGACCCCTCGCGGATCGTCCTCGGCGACTCGAAGCGACACCCGGACTCGGCGACCTTCACCGTCAGCAGGGCCGTCTAGCTCTAGCCCAGCAGTTTCAGCTCCCGCTGTGGATGGGAGAGGTAGGTGGCGCCCTCCGGGGTGACCACCACCTCTTCCTCCAGCCCGACCATCCCGCCGCCCTCGGGCACCTCGAGGTCCATCTCGACGGCGAACACGTTGCCCGGCTTGATCGTGAAGCGAGGGGCGTCGCCGTAGCGCTCCCACTGCGGGCCGAGGAGGCCACCGCCGTCGTGGGCTACCTGGCCGCAGCCGTGGCCGAAGGCGAAGCCCGGCTCGGGGTAGTCCCACTCCTCGACCGTCGAGCGGGACGCCGCGTCCACCTCGTGGCCCCTGACGCCGGGCCTGATGGCCGCCACGCCGGCGTCGAGCGCCGCGCGCGTGGCCTCGAAGGTGCGCCGCACGTCGGGCGGCGCCTGCGCCTCGCCCGGCCGGCGCCAGTACCAGGTCCTCTGCAGGTCCGAGGCGTACCCGTCCACGATCAGGCCGATATCGACGTGGATGACGTCGCCCGGCCGCAGCTCGCGGTCGGTCGGTCCGGCGTGGCCCATAAAGGCGGGCGGTCCGAAGTTGACCATCGGGCAGTACTCCTCATCCCAGGAGAAGCGATGGCCGTCCTCTCGCACCCAACGGTGGACCTCGCGCTGGAGCTGGACCTCGGTGAGGCCCGGCTTCAGCTCGCTCTCGATGCGCGCCAGCAGCTCCTCGGTCCTGGCGACGGCGTTGCGGATCGCCTCCACCTCTTCCGGAAGCTTGATGCCGCGAACGTCGCCGGCCAGCTCCCCGGCGGAGACGATCCGCTCCTCCCAAGGGGTGCCCGCCAGCAGCGCCAGCAGGACCTGGTACATGCCGTGGGTGATCCCGTCGGCCGTGTCGTCGCTGGCCGACCAGGTGACCCCGAGCGTTCGCGGATCCCAGCGCCGGAGGACGGCCAGGAGGTCCTCGCCGGGTCCGTTCCGGAAGGCGCGGACCTCCGCCCAGACGACCATCGCCTCAAAGGTGCCTGCATCGCCGCTGCCGACGATCGCCGCGCTCGACCCATCGCGGTTGAGGAGGAACGCCGACGGCCAGGTGACGCTGCCGCCGACCAGGTAACCGAGCGGGTCGGGCCGCATGCCGGTCTCGCGGCCGAACTGGATCAACCAGGTGTCGATGCCGTGCTCGGACATCAGCTCGGCCGCCTGGCGGTGCTTGGCGCGGATCAGCTCGAGGTTCACGGCCTGCCCGCCAGTTGGTTGAGCTCGTCGCCGGCCAGCCGGTAGACCGTCCAGTCGTCGTTGGGGCGGGCGCCCAGCCTGCGATAGAAGCCGATCGCCGGCTGGTTCCAGTCGAGGACGGCCCACTCGAGCCGCCCGCAGCCGCGCTCGACCGCGATCTCGGCCAGGCGCTGGAGCAGCGCGCGGCCGTAGCCCTTGCCCCGCTCCTCGGGCCGGACGAAGAGGTCCTCGAGGTAGATGCCGGGCCGGCCGAGGAAGGTCGAGAAGTTGTGGAAGAAGAGCGCGAAGCCGGCCGCCCGGCCGTCCTCCTCGCCGATCAGCACCTCGGCGTAGCGCCTTTCTCCGAAGAGCCCGCGCCGAAGCGCCGCCGCGTCCATGACCACCTCGTGGGCGAGACGCTCGTAGTCGGCCAGGGCGCGGATCAGCTCCTCGATGAGTTCGAGGTCGGCCTCGGTTGCCTCACGAATAGCGAAACTCAAGCGGCTTCACCCGTCTCCGGCCGGCTGGGAGGCGCTGCGCCCTC
Source organism: Candidatus Dormiibacterota bacterium (assembly GCA_035535055.1). Lineage (GTDB taxonomy): Bacteria > Chloroflexota > Dormibacteria > Dormibacterales > Dormibacteraceae > UBA6019. The sequence goes on from DATLQT010000055.1 coordinate 2,262, forward strand.
GCCGAGGCCGAGAGCGTCATGGAGCCGCCGTAGCGGGCCCGGCGCCCACCAATTGACGTCCTGGAGCAGCCGCATCACGGCCGGGACGATCAGCATCCGCATGACCGTCGCGTCGATGACGACCGCCACCGCCAGCCCGATGCCGATGGCCTTGATCAGCAGCACCTGGGCGAGGCCGAAGGAGAGGAAGACGACCACCATGATCCCGGCGGCGCCGGTGATGATCCGGCCGCTTCGGGCCAGCCCCTCGGTCACCGCCACCAGGTTGTCGCCGGTCCGCTTGTAGACCTCCTGGATCCGGGTCAGCAGCATCACCTCGTAGTCCATCGAGAGCCCGAAGACGATGCAGAACATCAGCACCGGCAGGGTGGGGTCGATCGACTGGGGGGTGAAGTTGAGCAGCGATGCCAGGTGGCCCTCCTGGAAGATGAAGACGATCAGGCCGAAGGAGGCCGAGAGGGAGAGCAGGTTGGTGAGCACAGCTTTCAGGGGCAGCAGAACCGACCCGACCAGCAGGAAGAGGACCACGTAGGTGACCAGGATCACGAAGATCACCGCGCCCGGCGCGTCGGCGAGGATCAGGTGGATGAAGTCCTGGTTGAAGGCGGTGTTCCCGGTCACCAGCAACGTTGCTCCCGCAGGATGGGCGCCGGTCCGGATCCGGTTCAGCAGTGAGACCGCGGCGTCACTCTGGGCCGGCTTGTCGGTGCGGATCGAGAAGACCGCGATGTCCTTCCCGTAGGTCTGGCTCAGCTGCTGCTGGACGGCGGCCGGCAGCGGGCTGGGGGTGGTCGTAAGCAGGTCCTGGTACTGCTGCCTGCCCAAGCTCGGGTTGAAGGTGACGACGCTGTCGACGCCGATGACGTCGGGGAGCGCCTTCAGCTGCTGCGCGTAGTCGTATAGCTCGCCGATCCGCTGCGAGGTGAGGACCGGCCCGCTCGGGTAGTGGACGACCGCGATGATCGTGTTCTGGTCCTGGCCCGGGAAGTCCGCCGCCAGCCGGTCGACGCCGACCACGGATTGGGCCTGGGGCGGCAGCATGTGCTCGTCGCCGTTGGCGATCCGGATACTCAGGACCGGCCAGGCGGTGAGGCCCACGAAGACCAGCGAGGCCAGCAGCACCGGGACCGGGCGCCGCATCACCCAGCCCGCCGCGGTCTGCCAGAAGGTGGACGCGGAGCGGGTCCCGAAGAAGGGGATCCGCAAGCGCAGCACCGAGTGACCGGAGAGGGACAGCAGGGCCGGCAGCAGCGTCAACGCGAAGACGACCGCCAGCGCGACCACGATCGAGCCGGCGACGCCCATGGAGACCAGGAAGGTGCCGGGGAAGAAGAGCATCCCGGCCAGGCCGATGGCGACGGTCAGACCCGAGAACGTGACCGCGCGACCGGCCGTCGCCATCGAGCGTTCGACGGCGTGCTCCACGTCCGCCCCGCCCTGGAGCTCCTCTTTGAATCGGTTGACGATCAGCAGCGAGTAGTCAATGGCGACGCCGAGGCCGATCAGGGTGACGATGTTGAGCGCGTAGGTGGAGACGTCGGTGAACCGCGCCAGGAGCAGGGTGGCGGCGACCCCAGCGACGACCGCGGCGCCGCCCACGCCGATCGGCAGTAGAGCCGCGATGAGCGTGGCGAAGACGACCAGGAGAAGGATCAGCGAGGTCGGGATCGAAGAGAGCTCGGCGCGGTTCAGGTCGCGGGCGAGGTAGGTGTCGAAGTCGGCGCTGATGGCCACGTTGCCGGTGACGAAGGTCTGCAGCTGATCGGAGTGGATCGTCGACCGCAGGGCCGGGAAGTAGCCGCGCGCGGTCTGGAATGCGTCCTTGAGGGTGATGACGGCGAGCGCCTCTTTCCCGTCCCGTGACTCCAGCGCCTGGGCGGCTGCGCCGCTGGTCGTGTAGGGGGTGACGATGGTCGCGACGTGCGAGTCGGCCGCGAGCGGCGCCAGTGTCTTCTCGACCGCCGCCCGGTAGGCGGGATCGCTGACGTGCATCGAGGTGCTTGCGAAGACGATCTCGAAGGTCGCCCCGCCGGCGCCCTGCACCTTGGGCAGCTCGGCGGTCAGCAGATCGTTGGCCTGGATCGACTCGTAGTGGACGCTGCTGCTGTTATTGAGCTGGCCCTTGAAGCCGAAGCCGACCCCCGCGACGACGCCGAGCAGGAGCAGCGAGAGGGCCAGGACCCACCAGCGCCGGTGATAGACGAACCGCCCCCAGCCCGCGAACACAGCCCGGTCATTCAAGCAGTTGGCGGCGCTGCGAAAGTTTGTTCGCGGGACGATACTTAGGCGCCGTGGGGTCGCTGGAGCTCTTCTCGCCGCCCACGCGAGCATGGTTCGAGTCCGCCTTCGCCGCTCCGACCGAGGTGCAGGAACGAGGTTGGCGGGAGGTCGCGGCCGGCCGTCACACCCTGATGACGGCGCCGACCGGCAGCGGCAAGACGCTGGCCGCCTTCTTTTGGTGCATCGACCGGCTGGCGGCCGAACCGCAGCCGGAGGTGGACCGGCGCGCACGGGTGCTCTACGTCTCGCCGCTCAAGGCGCTGACGGTTGACGTCGAGCGCAACCTGCGGGCACCGCTCGGCGGCATCGCCCTCGCCGCCGAGCGCCTCGGGGTGCCGGTTCCCGACCTGGCCGTCGGCGTTCGCACCGGCGACACGACCGCCGAGGAGCGGCGGCACCTCAGCCGGCGCCCGCCCGACATCCTCATCACCACCCCCGAGTCGCTCTTCCTGCTCCTCACCAGCCAGGCCCGCCAGATGCTGCGGAGCGTCCGCTGGGTGATCGTCGACGAGATCCACTCGCTGGCTCCCAACAAGCGGGGCGCCCATCTTGCGATAAGCCTCGAACGGCTGGCGGCGCTGACGGCGGTCGACCCCCAGCGGATCGGCCTTTCGGCAACCCAGCGGCCGCTGGAGGAGGTCGGGCGTTTTCTCGGCGGGTGCCGCGAGGTGGCGATCGTGGACGCCGGGCGGCGCAAGACGCTTTCGATCAGCGTCGAGGTTCCGGTCGACGACATGGCCAACCTCGGCGAGCGCGAGGAGTTCCCGAGCGGGCCGGCGGGGGCGCTCCCCGGCGCCCAGGACGGGAGCCGCGCGAGCATCTGGCCGGCGATCTATCCGCGGCTGCTGGAGCTGATCCAGCAGCACCACTCGACGATCGTCTTCGTCAACAGCCGCCGCCTGGCCGAGCGGCTCGCGGCCCGCCTCAACGAGCTGGCCGGGGAGGACCTGGTCAAGGCGCACCACGGGTCGATCGCCAAAGAGCACCGGCGCCAGATCGAGGACGACCTAAAGGAGGGCCGGCTGCGCGGCCTGGTCGCGACCTCGAGCCTCGAGCTGGGCATCGACATGGGCGCGGTGGACCTGGTGCTGCAGGTCGAGGCCCCGAGCAGCGTCGCCTCCGGCATCCAGCGGATCGGCCGCAGCGGCCACTCGGTGGGGGAGGTCTCCAAGGGCGTCATCCTTCCCAAGTACCGGGGCGACCTGCTGGAGACCGCGGTCGTCGTCGAGCGGATGCTGGCCGGCGAGATCGAGAGCACGGTCATCCCCAACAACCCGCTCGACGTCCTCGCCCAGCAGGTGGTAGCGATGTGCGCGATTGAGGACTGGGACGTCGAGGAGCTCGGCCGGCTCGTCCGCCGCGCGCACCCCTTCCGTGACCTCGGTCCGCGGGCGATGGAATCGACCCTCGACATGCTGAGCGGCCGCTACCCCAGCGATGAGTTCGCGGAGCTGCGCCCGAGGATCGTCTGGGACCGCGTCGCCGGCCAGCTCCGCGGCCGGGCGGGCGCTCAGCGCCTTGCGGTAACCAGTGGGGGCACCATCCCCGATCGCGGTCTCTACACGGTGAACCTGGTCGAGGACGGCCGGCGCGTGGGAGAGCTCGACGAGGAGATGGTCTACGAGACCCGCCCGGGCGAGAACTTCGTCCTCGGCGCCAGCACCTGGCGGGTGCTGGAGGTGACGCCATCCCAGGTCCTGGTGGCGCCTGCTCCGGGGGAGATCGGCAAGCTCGCCTTCTGGAAGGGCGATTCCGAGAGCCGCCCAGTGGAGCTCGGCCGTGCCCTGGGGGTCGAGATCCGGGAGCTGCGGGCGGCGGGACCCGCCAAGGCGGCGCAGAGGCTCCGCGAGAAGGCCGGCTTCGACGAGCGCGCGACCCACAACCTGCTCCAGTACCTGGAGGACCAGGCGCAGTCGTCGGCGCTGCCGGACGACCGGACGATCGTGGTCGAGCGCTTCCGCGATGAGCTCGGCGACTGGCGCGTGTGCGTCTTGACCACCCTCGGAGGAAAGGTGCACGCGCCCTGGGCGCTGGCCGCCGCGGCGCGGCTTCGAGAGCGGACCGGGATGGACGTCCAATCGATCCACACCGACGACGGTCTCGCGCTCCGCTTCCCCGACGCCGACCAGCCGCCCGACCTCGAGGACGTGTTGCTCGACCCCGAGGAGGTGACCGAGCTGGTCACCGCCCAGCTCCACGGCTCGGCGCTTTTCGCGGCCCGCTTCCGGGAGAACGCGGCTCGGGCCCTGCTGCTGCCGCGCCGCCGGCCGGGGCAGCGGACGCCTCTCTGGATGCAGCGGCAGAAGAGCGCCGACCTGCTCCAGGTCGCCGCCGGCCATCCCGACTTCCCGATCCTGATCGAGACCTATCGCGAGTGCCTGCGGGACGTCTTCGACCTGGCCGCGCTCTCCGAGCTGATGCGGGGCGTCCGGTCGCGGGAGGTCCGTGCCGTCGTGGTCGACACCGACCGCGCCTCGCCGTTCGCGTCCAGCCTGCTCTTCGATTACATCGGCCAGTACCTGTACGAGGGCGACGCCCCTCTGGCGGAGCGTCGCGCGCAGGCCCTGACCCTCGACCGGGAGCTGCTCGCCGAGCTGCTCGGCACCGAGGAGCTGCGCGAGCTCTTGGACCCGGCCGCCATCGCTGCGCTTGAGCTTGAGCTGCAGGGCGTGACCGAGAACGGCCGCCGCCCCCGGGACTCCGACGAGGCCGCCGACCTCCTGCGGCGGCTGGGCGACCTGTCCGAGGCCGAGGCGGCTGCGCGGGGCGTTCCCGCCAGCTGGCTGGGCGAGCTCGCCCAGGAGCGCCGGGCGGTGCCCGTCCGCGTCGCCGGTGAGCCGCGCTGGATCGCGGTCGAGGACGCCGCCCGCTATCGGGATGCGCTCGCCGTTTCACTGCCGGCGGGATTGCCGGAGGCCTTCCTCGGACCCGGGCCGGAGCCTCTCCTCGGACTTCTGGCTCGCTGGGCGCGCACCCACGTGCCCTTCGTCAGCGCCGACCCGGCCGCCCGTTGGGGCCTGCCTGTCCGCGCCGTCGACCAGGCGCTGGCCCAGCTGGTCTCCCGCGGCGAGGTGCTGGCCGGAGAGTTCCGGCCCGGGTACTCGGGCCGCGAGTACTGCCACCCCGAGGTGCTGCGGACGCTCCGCCGCCGCTCCCTTGCCGCACTCCGCCGCGAGGTCGAGCCGGTGCCGGTGGAGGTGCTCGCCCGCTTCCTCCCAGCCTGGCACGGGATCGGCGCCGAGGCCGGTGGCACGCAGCGCCTGGCGGACGTGGTGTTCGTCCTCCAGGGCCTCCCCCTGCCGGCCTCGGTGATCGAGCGCGACGTGCTGTCGTCGCGGGTGCGCGACTACCGCCCCCGGCTGCTCGATGAGTTGGTCTCGGTGGGCGAGGTTGTCTGGGTCGGGCGTGGGGCGCTCGGCGGCAAGGACGGCAGGGTCGCCCTCTATCTCCGCCGGGAGGCGGCGAGCCTGGTCCCCGACCCCATCGATCGGCCCGACGCCCCGCAGCACCAGGCGCTCCGCCAGCACCTCCAGCGGCGAGGGGCCAGCTTCTTCCAGGACCTCTACGCGGCGGCCGGCGGCGGCGACGTCGAGACGGTCCTCGACGCGCTCTGGGATCTAGTCTGGGCCGGCGAGGTGACCAACGACACCTTCGCCCCGCTCCGCCTGATCGGCTCCAGCGCTCGGCGCCGCAGCCGCGGCCCACAGCTGCCCCGGCTGACCCCGCCTCGAGCGGGTGGTCGCTGGTCCCTCACCGAGGACCTTCGCTCAGCCGGCTCGTCGGCCACCGAACGGCTCCACGCGATCGCCGGCGCCCTGCTCCAGCGGCACGGCGTGGTCACCCGGGAGGCGGTGCTTGCGGAGGGGACGCCGGGCGGCTTTGCCGGCGTCTACCCGGTGCTGAGGGCGATGGAGGAGGCGGGCCGCATCCGCCGCGGGTACTTCGTCGAAGGCCTGGGCGCCTCCCAATTCGCGCTGCCGGGAGCGGTCGACCGCCTGCGCGCGCTGCGAGAGCCGGACGGCCGGACCGTGGCGCTGGCGGCGACCGACCCCGCCAACCCCTATGGGATGGTCGTGCCGTGGCCCGCCTCGGCCGGACGGCCCGCACGCGCCGCCGGCGCCTACGTCGTCCTCGAGTCCGGAGAGCTGAGGCTCCTCCTGGAGAGGGGTGGCCGCTCGCTGCTCACCTTCGGGCAAGTTGACGTCGGCCATCTGGCCGTCCTGGCCGCTGTCGCCGGCGCCGCCGGCCGGATCGAGGTCCAGATGGTGGACGGCGGTCCGGTCCAAGAGTGCGGGTTGTTGCCGTTCCTCCGCGAGGCCGGCTTCAGGTCCAGCCCGCGAGGGATGGTGCTCCTGCAAAGCCATGCCTGAAGGCGACACCCTGCGGCGGACCGCGGACGCGCTCCGTGGGCGGCTGCTGGGGAAGGAGATCAGCCAGGCGCGGCCCGACTTTCTAAAGCGCGTCGAGGGGACGACGGTCACCTCGATCGAGGCCAACGGCAAGCACCTCCTGATCGGGTTCGACTCCGGGCTCGTGCTCCACAGCCACCTCCGGATGACCGGCAGCTGGCACCTCTACAAGCCCGGCGAGGCGTGGCGGAAACCGGCGCGGCTGGCGACCGCCGTCCTGGCCGGCGCCGACGCCGTGGCCGTCCTCTTCAGCGCGCCGACCGCCGAGCTGGTCCGCTCCAAAGACGCCGTACACGAACTCGCCCACCTCGGTCCCGACATGCTCGCGCCCGAGCTGGACCTGACCGAGATCCTCCGCCGCGCCCGTTCGTCGCCGAGGCAGGCGCTGGGAGAGCTGCTCCTCGACCAGCGCGTGGCGGCGGGGATCGGCAACATCCACAAGTGCGAGGCGCTATGGCGCCTTCGACTCGATCCCTGGCGGCCGGCGAGCGACCTGAGCGACGCCGAGCTCGGCGCGCTCTTCCAGGAGGCGCGGACCGGGCTCCAGGCCGGGGTGCGGGGAATCGTCCGCCCCGCCGTCGCGGGGCGCGCCGGCCGTTCCTGCCCGCGGTGCTCGCATCGCATCCAATGCGTCCTCCAGGGCGCTCCGCCGCGTTTCACCTACTACTGCCCGACGTGCCAAACGGGCGTCCTGCGATGATGCGTCGGTGGCTGTGACCGAGGCGGGCGCCCGCCGGATCGACGGGTTGCCGAAGCTTCGGGGGGAGACTGTCTTCACCCAGGATCTCAAGCCCGGCCGCCTGCTCCACGTCCGCCTGGTGCTGAGCTCGTACCCCAGCGCGAAGGTGACCTCGGTGGACGGCACGGAGGCGATGGAGGTCCCGGGGGTCGTCGCCGTGCTCACCGGCGCCGACCTGGCCCCGGTCGAGGCGGCGGGACCGGACCAGCCGCTGGCCGACGGCCGGGTCTTCTACATCGGTCAGCCGATCGCCGCCGTGGCGGCGGAGACCGAGGCCGCGGCGGCCGATGGCGCCACCAGGGTCGTCGTCGAATACGAGGAGCTGCCGGCGGTCGCCGATCCCTTCGAGGCGATGAAGGAGCAGGCGCCGCTGGTCCTGCCCGAGCGGGCCGAGGGCTTCGACGACGTCTCCATCCACGGAGGCGGCGACACCGAGAACGAGACCGAGGCGCGGCCCCGCAACGTCAGCGCGGTGGCCCACCAGGAGAGCGGCGACATCGCAGCCGGCCTCGCGGAGGCCGAGGTGGTGATCGAAGGTCACTTCGTGATGCCGGGCGCCCACCAGGGCTTCATCGAGCCCCACGTCGCGATCGCCGCACCTGAGCCGGGCGGTGGCGTCGCGCTCTGGTGCCCGACCCAGGGACATCGCTTTGTCCGCGACGAGGTCGCCAAGCTGCTGAAGCTGCCGGTGTCGAAGGTCCGGGTGATCTCGATGCCGGTCGGCGGCGGCTTCGGGGGCAAGGTGGTCCTCCTCGAGCCGCTGGCGGCGCTGGTCGCGGTCAAGCTCCGCCGGCCGATCCAGATCGCGCTCACCCGCAGCGAGGAGTTCTTGGTGGGCCGGCCCGCCCCGGCCAGCTACACCGACATCAAGCTGGGCGCGAAGCGGGACGGTGCGATCACCGCCCTCGAGATCCGGATGATCTACGACAACGGCGCCGCCTCCGGCTGGCACGGCAACATCTCGGGCGTCCTCTTCAATGCCGCCTACCTGGTGCCCAACTTCTCCTACACGGGCTACGAGGTGTCCACCAACAAGACCCCCGTCGACGCCTACCGGGCCCCGGGCGGCACCCAGGCCTTCTTCGTCCTCGAATCGGTCCTCGACGAGCTGGCCGCCAAGCTGGAGATGGATCCCATCGAGCTGAGGCTGCGCAACGCGCGCCGGGAGGGGGAGCAGCTGCCAAGCGGCGAGCACGCCGCGATCGGGCTTGTCCAGGTCCTGGAGGCCGCCCGCAGCCACCCTCTTTACAGTGCTGCGCGCGCCTCTGGCGAGGGGCTCGGCATCGCGGTCGGCGCCTGGGGCGGTGCCTTCGGCGCGGCCGCCGCCGGGTGCCGGGTCGAACCCGACGGGAGCCTCACCGTCCAGGTCGGCACGGTGGACATCAGCGGCTCCAGCACCGGGCTGGCGATGATCGCGGCGGAGATCTTCGGGGTCCCGCTGGACAAGGTCCAGGTGGAGCTCGGCGACACCGCCAGCGCCCCCCAGGGACCGGTCGCGGGCGGCAGCATCACCACCGGCACCGTCGGCTTCGCCGTTTCAGCAGCCGCGGCGGACGCCCGCCGCCAGGTCCTCGAGATCGCTGCCGAGCAGCTGGAGGCGGCTCCCGAGGACCTCGAGATCAGCGATGGTTCGGTCCGGGTGAAGGGCGTCCCGGACCGACGGATCAGTGTCGGCGAGCTGGCCATGGGTGGCAAGGCGGGTGCGCCGGTGCTCGGGCGCGGCCGGACCCGCATCGAGCGCCAGTCGCCGGCCTTCACCGTCCATCTCTGCCGGGTCGCGGTGGACCGAGAGACGGGTTCCTACCGGCTCACCGGTTACGCCGCCATCCAGGACACCGGTCGCACCATCAACCCGCCCGAGGTGGAGGGCCAGATCCACGGCGGCGTCCTCCAGGGCCTGGCGCGGGCGATGGGCGAGCAGCTCGCCTATGACGGCGGGGGCCAGCTTCGGACGGGCAGCTTCCTCGACTACGAGCTGCCGACAGCCGACCAGGTGCCGGCGATCGACGTCCAGATCGTGGAGGTGCGCGCCTCGACCGGGATCGGCACCCGCGGCGTCGGCGAGCCCCCCGCGGTGCCGGGCCCCGCCGCCCTGGTCAACGCTATCGCGTCGGCGACCGGGGTCAGGATCCGGGAGCTGCCGATCGCGCCCGACCGGCTGGTGGGCTAGGTTCTCGGAATGCGAGCTGTCGTCGCAACCCGAATCGGCGGACCCGAGGTGATGGAGGTCCAGGACGTTCCCCGCCCGGAGCCCGGACCCGGGCAGAAACTGATCAAGGTCCGCCGTGCCGGCGTCAACTTCGCCGACCTCTCCTCGACCCAGGGAAAGTACGCGATGGCGCCCCCACCGCCCTTCATCCCCGGCCTCGAGGTCTCCGGCCACGACCAGGATGGCAAGCCGGTCTTCGCGATCGTGCCCAGCGGAGGCTATGCCGAGTATGTGGTGGCCGACCTCGCCTGGAGCGCCGATGGGTTGAACCTCGATGACGCGGGCGGCTACGCCCTCACCGGGCTCACCGCCTTCTATGCCCTGCGTCATGTCGGGCGCCTGCAGCCGGGCGAGACGGTGCTCGTGACCGCCGCGGCGGGTGGTGCCGGCAGCTGCGCGATCCAGGTCGCAAGGGCGCTCGGGGCCGGGCGCGTCATCGGAATGGCGGGCTCCCCGGAGAAGCGGGCGCGGGTGCTCGAGCTGGGCGCCGACGCAGCGATCGACTACGAGGAGCCGGTCCCCGGCAAGGTGGACGTAATGGTCGACATGGTCGGCGGCGACGTCTTCGCGCGGGCCGTCGACTCGATGGCGGTGTTCGGCCGGATGGTGTGCATCGGCTCGGCCTCCGGCCAGGTCCAGCAGATCCCTACCGTGGGCGTGCTGCGGATGCTTGGGGTCGGAGTCTTTCCCTTCAGCATGGGCGCCCTGCGTGGGCGCGACCCCGCGCTCTTCCTCGAGACCAGCGTCGAGGGGATCGAGCTCATCCGCTCGGGCAAGCTGCGGCCGCCGATCGGCAGGGTGCTGCCGCTGGCGGAGGCGGCGGAGGCCCATCGGCTGGTCGGGAGCCGGGCGACGATGGGCAAGGTGCTGCTAGCGGTCGAGGACTGAACATCACGACAAGGCCCCGGCTCCGGCTCCGGTCTCGGGTGGGGTTTTCCGCTCGTAGAAAGAGCCACCGTGCCACAACCGGAACAGTTGACCGCGGCAGCCAAACTGGACCCATCAGCCCGGTCAGCCTCCAGGGAGGGTGGGATGCGGTCGGTGGAGGCGAGATAATTGCCAGGTGAGTGAGGACGGCGTCTACCAGGTGCTCGATCCGGCGGGCAAGCTTCGCGAGGGCGCCAAGCCGGCGCTCGACGACGAGTTCGTCCTCGAAGCGCTGCGCTGGATGATCCTGAGCCGCGCCTTCGACGCCAAGGCGACGGCGCTCCAGAGGCAGGGCCGGTTCGGGGTCTTCTCCCCGGTCCTCGGCCAGGAGGCCGCCGTGGTCGGGTCCGCGATGGCCTTCGATCCCAAGATCGACTGGCTGGTCCCGCAGTACCGCGAACTGCCGGCCTACCTCATGTGGGGCCTGCCGCTCAGCAAGCACATCCTCAACCTGAGCGGCAACCCGGTCGCGGGGCGGATCCCCGACGATGTGAAGATGCTGCCCACCCAGGTGGCTCTGGCGGCCCAGCTGCCGCACGCCGTGGGAATCGCCTGGGGCCTCAAGATCCAGGGCAAGGAGGGCGCGGTCGTCACCTACCTAGGCGAGGGCGCCTCCTCGGAGGGGGACTTCCACGAGGCCTGCAACCTGGCCGGCGTCACCGGGTCGCCGATCGTCTTCTTCCTCCAGAACAACCAGTGGGCGATCTCCACCCCACGTGCCTACCAGTCGGCCGCCAGGCAATTCTCCGACCGCGCCGCCGGCTACGGCTTCCCGGGCCGGGTCGTGGACGGCAACGACCTGCTGGCCGTCTACGAGGTGACCAAAGAGGCCGTTGACCGCGCCCGCCGGGGCGATGGCCCCACCCTCATCGAGGCCGTCACCTACCGGATGTCGTTCCACAACACCACCGACAACCCGAGCCGCTACCAGGACCCGAAGGACCTCGACGAGGCGCGGCAGCGTGATCCCATCGACCGCGTCGAGGCCTACCTCCGCGAGCGCGGGTTGTGGAGCGAGGAGACCGAGCGGGAGTTCAAGGAGGCCGCCGCGAAGGAGATCGATGACGCCGTCGCAGACGCCCAGAAGGCGCCTCCGCCTCAGCCCTCGCAGATCTTCGACAACGTGTATTCGGACCTCAGCCCGCGGCTGGCCCGCCAGCGCGACGAGATGCTGGGCAGGCTTCCCAAGTAGCCGTGGCCGAGCTGACGATCATCGAGGCGATCCGGGCGGCAATCCTCCACGAGATGGAGGAGGACGACCGCGTCATGGTGCTCGGGCTCGACGTCGGCCGACTCGGGGGCGTCTTCCGCACCACCGACGGGATGATCGAGAAGTTCGGCCGCCAGCGCGTGTTCGACATGCCGCTCGCCGAGGCGTCGATCGTCGGCTCGAGCATCGGCCTCGCCATCTCGGGGATGATCCCCGTGGCCGAACTCCAGTTCCTCGGCTTCTCCCACCAGGCCTTCCACCAGCTCGGCCAGCAGCTCGGCCGCTTTCGCTATCGCTCCCGCGGCCGCTTTCCGGCGCAGGTGACGGTGAGGGCGCCGATGGGCGGGGGCACCAAGACGCCCGAGTTCCATGCCGATTCCCTGGAGGCCCAGTTCGTGCAGTCGCCGGCGATCAAGGTGGTGATGCCGAGCAACCCCTACGACGCCAAGGGCATGCTGATCGAGGCGATCCGAGACCCCGACCCCGTCCTCTACATCGAGCCCGAGCGGCTCTATCGCAAGGGACGAGCCGAGGTGCCCGACGAGGCCTACACGGTGCCCTTCGGGAAGGCGCGGATAGTGCGCGAGGGGGAGCACCTGACCATCATCGGGTGGAGCGCCGCGGTCGAGACCTGCGAGCAGGCGGCGGTGAAGCTGGCCGAGGAGGGCATCTCGGCGGAGGTCTTGGATCTCCGCTCGCTGGTGCCGCTCGACGTCGAGTCGATGGTCGCCTCGGTGACCAAGACCGGGCGCTGCGTCGTCGTCCACGAGGCGCCGCTGTCCGCCGGTTTTGGCGCCGAGGTCGTGGCCACCATCCAGGAGGAGGCGTTTTATTCGCTCGACGCTCCGATCGCCCGGGTGACCTCCTATGACACGCCGTACCCGCCGGCCTCTATGGAAACGGCCTGGCTGCCGTCAACGGGGAGGGTGGTGGAGGCCGCGCGGAGGACGGTCCACCGCT
>DATLQT010000056.1:0-4732 GCA_035535055.1 Candidatus Dormiibacterota bacterium
CCTGTCAGCGGCGGGAAATCGCGTAGGCGCGATCAGGGCTCTCTGCGCCGGGGTCGCGGCCACGCTCGCGGGCGAGAAGACCTGGGAGGGCAGCCCGCTGACCGTACGCGAGATCTTCCAGCGCGCCCCCGATTCGGTCTCTCTTCGCCCGCTCCTGCTTCCGTTCGAGGCCGCGATCTACGGAGGGCGCGAGGTGGACGAGGAGACCTACGGCCGCGCCGAGGCGGTGGCGGCGCCGTATCGGGGTCCGCAGGAGGTGGCGGCATGAGGGACGCGCGGGGCTGGTTGCTCGCCGGGCTGGCGGCCGTGATCGTGGCCGCGGTCGCCTACTACGGGCAGCCTCAACAGGATTCCCCCGGCCACAGCTCGAGCAGCGACGCCGCCAACGGGACGTCTGCCGCGCGGCTCGTCGCCCAGGCGATGGGGCACCCGACCGACCAGGTCGCAGGGACCTTCAACCTTCCCGCCTCGCCCGGATTGATGTTCGTGCTCACGCCGACCAGCCCCTACACGTCCGACGAAGCGCAGCGCACGCTGCTTTGGGTCCGCTCCGGCGGCACGCTGGTCTACGCCTCGGAGCAGGGCGACCCCGAGCTCGACCACCAGCTGGGGGTGGTGCGCCTGGGCGGATTCGTGACGACGGGAAACCAGCTCGCCAACCCTACGGTCGCCGGCGTCGGCCAGGTGGCCGGCGGCGGGGCCGTCGATCCGCTCGACCCGAGCGCCGAGCAGGTGCCCATCCTTCGGACCTCGCAGGGCCTCGCCACCGCGTACGTGCAGAAGATCGCGTCCGGAACCGTGATCGTGCTCACGGATCCGCTCGTCCTGTGCAACGGATACCTGGAGAAGCAGGACAACGGGCGCTTTTTGGCCGACCTGCTGGGCGCCACGAGCCCCGGGGCTCCGGTCACGTTCGACGAGTACCACCACGGCGTCGTCCTTAGCAACTTCGCTCCGCAGGCCTGGGTGACGACCCCCTGGGGGGCCGCGATGATCTGGCTGCTGGTCGCCGTCTTCGTCGGCCTCGTCCTGCGCGGTCGCAACTTCGGCCCGCTGATTTCGCGCCCAGTGGATGCGGGACGCTCCGACTCCGAATGGTCGGTCGCCGTAGGCCAGCTCCTGCGAAGGTCGAGCGCGCGGGCGGTCACCCTCGGTCTCCTGGCCTCTGCGACCGAGCGCGCCGTCGCGTCGAGGACCGGGCTGCCGCTGCAGCCACGCGAGCGCTTCTGGAATGCTCTGTGGGTGCGCGCTCCTGAGCTGGCGGCCGAGCTGGCCGAGGCCGAGAACACCCTTCACACCTCGTCGGCGACCGAAGCCGACCTTTTGAGCGCAGCCCGGCGGCTGCACCAAATTGCGCACCCGGTCCCCGGAGTCCCGACCGGCGCACGGTCGAAAGGGGCGGTCTGATGGCAGGCGCAGCTGCGTCGGCGCCGGATTTCTACGCGCGTTTCCAGGAGCAGCTGGGCAAGGCGGTGGTCGGGCAGGACCATGCCATCCGCCTGTGCGCCATCGCCCTGATCGCCCAGGGACACGTCCTGCTGGAGGGCGTGCCCGGAACGGGCAAGACGCTGCTCGCCAAGTCGATCGCGCGCGCGCTGGCCCTCGACTACGGGCGCATCCAGTTCACGCCCGACCTGATGCCGGCCGACATCGTAGGCACCTCCGTGTACGACCTGGCCAGCCGGAGCTTCGCCCTGCGCCGCGGGCCGATCTTCACCAACGTGCTGCTGGCCGACGAGATCAACCGCGCCCCCGCGAAGGTGCAGTCGGCGCTCCTGGAGGCGATGGAGGAGCACGGTGTGACGCTGGAAGGCGAACAGCTGGCGCTGCCGGAGCCCTTCTTCGTGCTGGCGACCCAGAACCCGGTCGAGTACGAGGGCACCTATCCGCTGCCCGAGGCGCAGCAAGATCGCTTCCTGTTCAAAGTCCGACTCGACTACCCGGCCCCCGCCGATGAGATGGAGGTTCTGCGCCGCTGGGAGTCGGGAATCGAGCTGCGAGACCCGGTGAAGGCCGGGGTCGAGCCGGTGCTCGGGCCGCAGGACATCGCCGCGTGCCGGGCGCAGGTCGCCCGGGTAGTCCTCGACGAGCAGATCAGGCGCTACGTGGTCGACCTCGCCCTCGCGACGAGGACGGCGCCCGAGATCGCGCTGGGCGCGAGCACGCGCGCGGAGGTCCTGCTGATGCTGGCCGCGCGGGCATCCGCCGCTTTCGACGGCCGTGACTTCGTGACGCCCGATCACGTCAAGGGTCTGCTGGCCCCCGCGTTCCGCCACCGGCTCATCCTGCGGCCGGAGGCCGAGGTCGCCGGGCAGACGCCCGACAGCGTGCTCGAGGCGGTGGCGAGCCGGGTCGTCCCTCCGCGCTGAGCACGTGATCCGAGGGCTGGCGCCGCAGCCGCGCCTGTTGTGGGCGATCGCGATCGGCGCCGGGCTGATCGCCCTTTCGCTGGCCTCCCCGGTGCTCGGCCTGGTCGCTGTGGTCTACAACGCCGGCCTGGTCGTGGTCGCGGCGCGCGAGCTGGCGCTCCTGCCCGCGCGTTCGGGCTACAACGTTCGCCGCCTGATGCCGGAGCCCTTCTCGCTGGGCGAGACCGAGGAGGTCATCCTCGTACTCGAAAACCCGGCCGCCGCCGGGTTGCAGGCGAAGGTTGCCGACCACGCGCCTGCCGAGCTGAGCCCCGAACCGCGCGTGCTTTCCGGGCGTTTCGACCGCGACGGCCGGCTGCGCTTGAGCTACCACACGTCGTCACCCAGGCGCGGCTCGTACCGGTTCGGCCCGGTCGACCTGCAGGTCGCGCGCGACGAAGGATTGTGGCGGAGGCAGGTGCGCGTGGCCCTGGCGCACGAGGTCGCGGTGTTTCCCAACGTGGTCGCGATCAGGCGCGTCCAGCTGACGCTGCGGCGCGGGCTGCGCGCGATGGTCGGCATGCGCCGCGCCCGCCCGCCAGGCGCATCCACGGCGTTCGCCGGGCTGCGTGACTACGTACGTGGCGATGATTTCCGCCGTGTGAGCTGGTCGGCGACGGCGCGCCGGGACCACCCGGTGGTCGTGGAGATGGAGGCCGAACGTGGCCAGCAGGTGATGATCGCGCTCGACTGCGGACGCCTGATGACGGCGCCGGCCGGCCGCCTCGACAAGCTCGACCACGCGGTCAACGCGGCGCTCATGTTGGCCTGGGTGGCGCAGGCCTACGGGGATCGTGTGGGCCTGATGACGTTCGACGATCGGGTCACCGCCTTCGTCAAGCCCGAGCGCGGAAGCGCCCAGCTGCGACGCTTGGCCGACACCCTCTACAACGTCAGAGCGGAGTACGTCGAGCCAGATTTCGGCCACGCCATGACGCACCTCGCCCTGCGGGTGGCCCGGAGGTCGATGATCGTGCTCCTCACCGACTTACAGGATCCCGAGTCGTCGAAAGAGCTGATGGCGCATTGTCTTCGGCTTGCCGGCAGGCACCTCGTGCTCGTGGTCGCAATGTCGGACCCGGCCGTCATCAGCGCGCGGGACGCAGCCATCGCGACCTCGGCGCGCGCCTACGAATGGGCCGCCGCCGAGCAGTTCATCGCCAGCCGCCGCGAGAGTTTCGAGCTCTTGCGCCGCGGAGGCGTGCTAGGACTGGACGTCGTCGCCGGCAGCCTCTCGCCGGCCCTGGTCGAGCGCTACCTGGAGCTGAAGGAGCGCGCCCTCCTGTGACCTCCCGGCTCGGCGGCGGCCGCCGAGCAGTAGGTAGGAGTACAGGAGCAACCCGGTGGTCAAGCCGATCGCCAGCTTGAGCGCGAAAGGAGCCCCCGACGGCGAGATGTTGCCTTCGATCGTGCCGGCCACCACCAGCAGGGGCGCCAGCCCGAGCAGGAGGATGAAGGCTCGCCGAGCCGCGATCACGAGGGCGTCCGAGCGCGTGCGGTTGCCCGGCGACAGCAGCGCCCATCCCATGAGCAGGCCGCCAGCGCCCTGGGCCACCACGATCGACAGCTCGAGCACGCCATGGCCGATGACGAAATCGAAAAGGCCACCGCTGAGGCCGTACGCCTGCGTCAGCCCGAAGAGGCCGCCGAGGCTTATGCCGTTGGAGATCATCACGTAGATCACGGGCAATCCAAAAAGGACGCCGAACCCGAACGCGAGCATCGAGACCCAGATGTTGTTGGTCATGATCAAGCCGGCCATTGCGACGCGCTCGCTGGACGGGATGTTCGTCCAGAGCTGGTGGTGGTGGACCGAATCGATCAGCTGCGGCGGGGCGATCGCATAGGCGGCGTCCGGGTTGGCCAGCACGACGAAATAGCTGATGAACGCCGGCACGAACATGAGGGCGGCGGCCGCGATCAGATACCGCCAGGCGCCGCGGTATGTGCTCGGCAGGGTCTCCATGTAGAACTGGCGGATCCGGCGCCAATTCTCTCCGCCGCGCCGGTACACGATCCCGTGGCCGCGGGCCACGACTCCGTTGAGATAGCGGTGGACCGGCTCGCCCGGCCAATCACGCTGCGCCCGGGCAAGGTCCGCGCTGGCACGGCGGTACAGCTCGGCCATCGTCAGGACCTGGGCCGGGGCCAGCCCGTTCAGGTTGCCGCCGCCGGCGCGGGCAAGCAGGTCCTCGAGCCGGTTCCAGTCGTCGCGGCGCAGGGCCACGAAGTCCTCGGCCCTCATGGAAGCAAAATAGCCTATGCACCAGCCGCTGCCCGACAGCGACCTGGTGGTGGCCACCCCGGAACGGGTCTCCTTCGAC
>DATLQT010000057.1:0-6070 GCA_035535055.1 Candidatus Dormiibacterota bacterium
CTCACGGTCGCCAGAGTCAAGTTATAGTGACCGCGCAGATTTCCCAGGGAGGATTCAATGGCAGTTCGAATTCCCGGTATCGACCTTCAGGAGTACTACGCCCAGCTCGGGCCGATCCAGCCGGTGATCGAGGACGACAGGGTCACCGAGGTGATGGTCAACGGCATCGACCACGTCTACGTGGAAATGGCGGGCAAGGTCGTGCTAACGGGAATCAAGTTCCAGGACGAGGACCAGCTGCTCAACGTCATCCAGTTCATCGTCCGCTCGGTTGGACGCCGGATCGACGAGCGCACCCCGCTGGCGGACGCCCGTCTCGCCGACGGCTCCCGCGTCAACGCCGTGATCCGGCCGCTTGCCATCGACGGCCCGCT
This sequence comes from Candidatus Dormiibacterota bacterium, assembly GCA_035535055.1. Classification (GTDB taxonomy): domain Bacteria; phylum Chloroflexota; class Dormibacteria; order Dormibacterales; family Dormibacteraceae; genus UBA6019. Next base: position 375 of record DATLQT010000057.1, read on the forward strand.
GCTGACGATCCGGAAGTTCGCCAAGGACCCTTTCCAGGTCGAGGACCTAATCCGCTTCGGGAGCTGCACTGAGGGCGGGTTCGGTTTCCTGAAAGCGACAGTGCTGGCGAAGGCAAACATCATCATCTCTGGCGGCACCGGCACCGGCAAGACGACCTTCCTCAACGTGCTGAGCGGCTTCATCCCCGCCGAGGACCGGATCGTCACCATCGAGGACGCCGCCGAGCTGCAACTCCACCAGGAGCACGTCTGCCGGATGGAGACGCGGCCCAAGGACATCAATGGAGAGGGCGAGGTCACCATCCAGCGCCTCGTCATCAACAGCCTGCGCATGCGCCCCGAGCGAATAGTCGTCGGCGAGTGCCGCGGCGGAGAAGCCCTCGACATGCTGCAGGCGATGAACACCGGCCACGACGGGTCGATGACCACGATCCACGCCAACACCCCTCGCGACGCCCTCGCCCGCCTCGAGACCCTGGTCCTGATGTCGGGGATCGAGCTCCCCGTCAAGGCCATCCGCCAGCAGGTCGCCGGCGCGATCAACATCTTCTGCCAGCTGAACCGCCTTCGCGACGGCTCCCGCCGGGTGACGTCGATCACCGAGGTGACGGGCATGGAAGGCGAGACGATCACCATGCAGGAGATCTTCGTTTTCGAGTCCCAGGGCGCGGGGCCGGACGGCAAGATCATCGGCAACTTCAAGCCCACCGGCATCCGTCCCAAGATCCTCGACCGGATGTTTTCCATGGGCCTCCAGCTGCCGGCCGAGATCCAGACGCTCTTCCCCGACCCGAGAATGATGGCTCAGCGGTAAACGGCGCAAGAGGGGGCAGGCCCTCTCTGCCGGAGCTCGCCCTCTCGGGGCAGCGCATAACGTCGATCCTTGAACAACTCAATTTGCCGGGATGAACCCGGCTTATGCGCCGCTCGAGAGCCGCGGGTCTCGGCGCGATGGGCCGGCGCTGATCCCCGGGCCTACACTCAGGAAGGCATACAGCCCTCTGACCGGGAGGCCCACGACATGAAGGTTGTCATCCACGATCGGACCGAGGAGCTGGCGCCTCGCCTGCGCGGGTACACGCAGCGCCGGCTGGAGAAGCTGGGCCGTCATTTCAGACCCGTGCTGGACGCCGAGGTCCTCTTCACCGCGGAGTCGAAGAGGGGAGGGGAGAACGAAAAGGCGGTCAAGATCCTCGTCCATATGGACGGCCGCAAACACCCGGTCCTGAGCGCCGAGGAGCATGGCAAGGACCTCCAGGCCGCCCTCGACCTGGCGCTCGAGAAGGTCGATCGCCAGGTCCTCAAGCTGAAGGACAGGATCGTCCACAAGCATCGCGCCGGACCCGACGACGGCGAGGCCCCGGCGGTGTCCGATACGGTTACCGAAGGTCCCGAGCGGGTAATAACCCGGGTGAAGGCCGAATCGGTGAGCCAGGCCATGGACGCGCTGGAGGCTAATGGGCACCTCTTCCACCTCTTCCTGGATGAGGACAACGGCGAGCTCAACCTGATCTACCGGCGGGCCGACGGGACGGTGTCGATCATCGAGCCCAGGATCACCTGAAAACGAACAGAGGAGCGGAGACTCAGACCAATTGGCGTTCTTCAGCAGGCTGCTCGACCCCAACGAGCGTGAGGTCAAGCAGCACCTAGCCGTCGCCCGGGACATCGCCGAGCTGGAGCCGGAGCTCCAGGCGCTCGACGACGACGCCCTGCGCGCGCGTTCCGACGAGCTCCGTGGCCACGCCCAGGAGGAGGACCTTGACGCGCTCTTGGTCGAGGCCTTCGCGCTCGTCCGGGAGGCGGCCCGGCGCAAGATCGGCCTCCGCCACTTCGACGTCCAGATGGTCGGTGGCATCGTGCTGCATCGAGGCAAGATCGCCGAGATGAAGACCGGCGAGGGCAAGACGCTGGTCGCCAGCCTGCCTCTCTACCTCAACGGGCTGAGCGGCAGGGGAGCGCACCTGGTCACCGCCAACGACTACCTGGCCCGCCGTGACGCGGGCTGGATGGCGCCGGTCTACCACTTGCTGGGACTGAGCGTCGGCGTGATCAAGGCCGAGCTCCGGGATGGAGCTGGCAACGTCACCGAGTCGGGCTCCTTCCTCTACGACCCCGACTTCACCGACGAGTCGCACAGCGATCCTCGCCTCCAGCACTTCAGGCCGGTGACTCGCGCCGAGGCCTACGCCGCCGACATCACTTACGGCACCAACAACGAGTTCGGCTTCGACTACCTCCGGGACAACATGGCCACCGAGCTCGCGGCCTGCGTCCAGCGGGAGCTCAACTACGCGATCGTCGACGAGGTCGACTCGATCCTCATCGACGAGGCACGGACCCCGCTGATCATCTCCGGTCAGGGCGAGGAGTCGACCGACAAGTACTACGAATACGCGCGCTACGCGGCCCGGCTGAAGGAGGAGGAGGACTTCACGGTCGACCTCAAGCACAAGTCGGCGTCCCTCACCGAGGAGGGGATCGCCAAGATGGAGCGCTGGGCGAGGATCACCAACATCTACGACCTCGAGCGGGTGGTCGAGGCGCACCAGATCAACCAGGCCCTGAAGGCCAAGTCGCTCTTCCTGCGCGACCGCGACTACCTGGTCAAGGACGGCGAGGTGATCATCGTCGATGAGTTCACCGGTCGCCTGATGCCCGGCCGCCGCTGGTCGGACGGCCTCCACCAGGCGGTCGAGGCCAAGGAAGGTCTCAAGGTCCAGCAGGAACAGAAGACCATGGCCACCATCACCCTCCAGAACTTCTTCCGGCTCTACAAGAAGCTGGCGGGCATGACCGGGACCGCCGTCACCGAGGCCGAGGAGTTCCACAAGATCTACAACCTCGAGGTGGTGACCATCCCGACCAACAGACCGATGGTCCGCAGCGACCACCCGGATGTCATCTACAAGACCGAGGAGTCGAAGTTCAACGCGGTCATCGACGAGGTAATCGAGATGAACAAGCTCGGCCGGCCGGTGCTGGTCGGCACCGTCTCCGTCGAGAAGTCGGAGCGGCTGGCGCGACTCCTCGACAAGCGGGGATTGCCGCACTCCGTCCTCAACGCCAAGCAGCACGAGCGCGAGGCGGAAATCGTCAAGGACGCCGGCCAGCAGGGCGCCGTGATGATCGCCACCAACATGGCCGGGCGCGGCACCGACATCGTTCTCGGCGACGGCGTGCGCGAGTCGGGGGGGCTCCACATCATCGGGACCGAGCGCCACGAGTCGCGCCGCATCGACAACCAGCTCCGTGGCCGTTCCGGCCGCCAGGGCGACCCCGGTTCCAGCCGTTTCTTCATCTCTCTTGAGGACGACCTGATGAAGATCTTTGGGCCCGCCGCCGAGCGGATCGGGACCCTGATGGACCGCCTCGAGGTGGAGCCGATCGAGCACCGCTGGGTCGCCGGGTCGATCGAGAGCGCACAGAAGAAGGTGGAGGGCTTCAACTTCGACTCCCGCAAGCACGTCGTCGAGTACGACGACGTGATGAACAAGCAGCGCGAGATCATCTACGGCGAGCGCCGCAAGGTCCTTGAGGGCGCCGACACCCGCGACAACATCGAGTCCTACATCCGGGAGCTGATCGACAAGGGCATCGAAGTCCACTGCCAGGCCCGCCACCCCGAGAACTGGGACCTCGAAGGCCTGATCACCTACCTGAGCGCCTACTTTCCGATCCCGCCCGGCTCGACCTTTCCGCCCGACGTGCTGGCGAAGGGGAGCGGCTCTCTGGCCGACCTCATCCACTCCTCCGCCATGCAGGCATACCAGGCCAAGGAGGACCAGATCGGCTCCGAGCTGATGCGGAGCGTGGAGCGCTGGGTGATGCTGCGGACGATCGACACCAAGTGGGTCGACTACCTGACCCAGATGGAGCACTTCCGGGAGGGCATCGGGCTGCGTGCCTACGGCCAGAAGGACCCTCTGATCGAGTACAAAAACGAGGCCTTCACCATGTTCCAGGAGCTGACCGCCGCCATTCAGGCGGACATCGTCGTCAACATGTTCCGGGTCGAAGTTCGCCAGGAGCCGCCCCCTCCGCCGCCGGGGCGCCCGGCCGTGGTGGAGAGCGGGCCGCAGCAGGCCGGCGCCGCGCCGGCGGCGCGCAACGGCGCTGGCAACGGATCTGCCCAGGGGCAGAGGGCGGCGTCCGCGGTCGCCACCGCGGTGGCCGCCGGCAAGGTCGGCCGCAACGATCCCTGCCCGTGCGGCTCGGGCAAGAAGTACAAGCGCTGCCATGGCCGATAGCGCCCAGGCCGACTACTCGCCCCAAGAGCTGCTCGATCGGATCGTGCGGCTGAAGGAGCATCTTTGACCTGCCGGCCAAGGAGAAGCGCTCGCTCGAGCTAGAGGAGCTCCTCGGTAGACCGGGAGCCTGGGACGAGCCCGGCCAGGCCGGCCGCACGGCCCAGGAGGCGGCCCTGCTACGCGCCGAGGTCGAGGACTGGGGGAAGCTCGAGGCAAGGGCCCGCGACCTCGTCGAACTGGCGTCGATGGAGGACCCGGAGATGGCCGGACAGCTGCTCCAGGAGTCGGACCAGCTCTCGGCCGAGCTGGCCCGCCGCGAGCTGGAGCTGCTCTTCACTGATCCCTATTCGTCCCACAATGCGATGGTCTCGATCAGCCCGGGCGCGGGCGGGGTGGACTCGCAGGACTGGGCCGAGATGCTGATGCGGACCTACACCCACTGGGCGGAGCGGCACCGCTTCAAGGCCGAGGTGCTCGACCTAGCGCCGGGCGACCAGGCCGGGATCAAGGGCGTGACGCTGTTGATCCAGGGCTCGCGGGCGTACGGCCTGCTGCGCTCGGAGCACGGCGTCCACCGCCTGGTCCGGATCTCGCCCTTCGATCAGAATCACCGGCGCCACACCTCCTTCGCGCTGGTCGAGGTCCTGCCCGAGCTGGAGGAGGAGGAGGCCGTGGTCGAGATCGACCCCGACGACATCCGGATCGACACCTACCGGTCCAGCGGGGCCGGCGGCCAGCACGTCAACAAGACCGAGTCGGCGATCCGAATCACGCACATCCCGAGCGGGATCGTGGTCACCTGCCAGAACGAGCGCTCCCAGATCAAGAACCGGGAGATCGCCATGAAGATGCTGCGTGCCCGCCTCTTCGAGCGCCAGCAGATGCTCGCCGCCAAGCAGATCGACGACCTGAAGGGACAGATGCTGCCCGCCGAGTTCGGGTCCCAGATCCGCAACTACACGCTGCAGCCGTACACGCTGGTCAAGGACGTGCGTACCGGGGTCGAGGTCGGCAACGTTCAGGCCGTGCTCGAAGATGGCGATATCGACGTGTTCATCGAGGCCTGGCTGCGCTGGAAACTCTCGGAGGGCAATGCCTAGAGCGGCCGCCGTCGTCATGGCCGGCCTTCTCCTGGCGGCCTGTGGAGGCGGCGCCCACCCGCGGCCCGCCGAGCCTTCGCCGTCAGCGTCGACACCACCTTCGCCACGGGCCGCCGCCAGCCCCAGCCCGATCGCGCAACTGGGTCCCGGCAGCCTGACGCTCGCGGAGGAGGTCGGTGCTGTGATCATGGCCGGCTTCCAGGGACCGGCCACCGACTCCGTTCTGGCCGACTGGAGGCAGCGCCAGTTCGGCGGCCTGCTGGTGGTCAACCTGAACCACAACGCCTCCAGCCCGGACCAGATGACGGCTTTCGTGGCCGCCGTCAGGGCGGCGAACCGGCACCGC
>DATLQT010000058.1:0-71180 GCA_035535055.1 Candidatus Dormiibacterota bacterium
GGCTAGGCTGGCTCGTCGAAGGCGAGGGTGGCCAGCAGCGCGAGGTGGTCCGACGGCCAGTGGCCGGAGGGCGTCCGGCAGGATGGGTCGAGGCCCAGGCGCTCGATCTTCAACGGGCGGATGGCGCCGCGTGTCATCACCACGTCGATCCGGGAACCGAGCTCCGCCTCCGGGTCGCGGATCTCATCGTCGAGGCGCCAGGTCAGGCCTTCGTCATCGGGGTGCAGGGCGGCCCAGGCATCCATGAAACCGGCCTGGACCAGGTTTTGCCGGCTGGCCGTCGGAACGACTCCGCGGGCGTGGGGGTCCGAGTTGAGATCCCCCACGACTATCACCGGCTCCGGCGACCGCGCCGGGCCCGCCTCCAACTCGGCTGCCTGGGCGACCTGCACCTCGCCCGCTCCGCGCAGCCCTTCCAGGGTCGCCTCCAGGTGCGTGTTGATGAAGCGGAAGGGATGGCCCTCGACCTTGGCGTCGACAGCGACCCATCCCCTCGGGAGGCCGATCTCGCCCGCCAGCGGGTGCTTGATCGAGAGCTTGCCCCAGTACTCGCCAGCATGGGCCTCGACCCGCATGCCGGAGTGGACGAGGATCAGGTTGCCGATCTCCACCACCCGGCGGCCCGGCGAGTCGGGCGGGCGGCTCGGGTGCCACTCGGCCGCAACCCGGTAGCGGTTGCCGAGCTCGGCCTGGAGGAGGTCGCCGAAGTCGGCCAGGACCCGGCCGCGGCGCTCCCAGACGGCGACCTCCTGGAGTCCCACCACGTGTGGATCCGCGTCCCTGATGAGGCGGGCGACCGCCGCCAGTCGCCCCGGCGCGTCGGAGTCGGCCAGCGCCCGAAGGGTGGACTCCAACACATCGCCGAGCTCCTCGATGGTGCGAGTCCTCACCAGCGGCGTCAGATCGGCGCCGAGATAGAGGTTCTGGGTCATCACCCGCAGCTCAGGGGCCAATTCGACCGAAGGGTAGACTGACTGCTCCGCGCCCCGGGGGGGCCGCCGCGCGCAGGCTTTGCCGAGCACGGCCGAAAGGGGGGGACGTCCCCTCTCCTCTGAACGGGATGGGTGAATCTCGGGCCCCGCGTAGACTGACTGCTCGGCGCCAGAATGACCGGGAACGAGATTAGAGAGAGTTTTCTCGAGTTCTTCCGGAGTCGTGATCACCTCGTCCTCCCCAGCGCTCCTCTGATACCGGAGCGCGATCCGACGACGCTGCTGATCTCGGCCGGAATGCAGCCGCTCAAGCCCTACTTCCAGGGCGTGAGCCGGCCGCCCGCGCCCCGGCTCACCTCGAGCCAGAAGTCCTTCCGCACCCAGGACATCGAGGAGGTCGGCGACGACCGCCACACCACCTTCTTCGAGATGCTGGGCAATTTCGCGCCGACCGGCGACTACTTCAAAGAGGGCGCCATCCCGCTCGCGTGGGAGCTGGTGACGGAGGTCTTCAGGCTGCCCAAAGAGCAGATCCGGGTTACGATCCACCCGACCGACGACGAGGCGGACGCGATTTGGAAGAGCGCGACCGACGTCAGGCCGGAATGGGTCTACCGGAACGAGGAGAACTGGTGGGCGGCCGGGGAGACGGGGCCGTGCGGGCCCGACTCCGAGCTCTGGTGGGACCGCGGCGTCGACGCGGGCTGCGGGCAGGCCGACTGCCATCCTGACCACTGCCAGCGCTTCCTCGAGTTCTGGAACCTCGTCTTCATGCAGTTCGACCGCCAGCGGGACGGTTCGCTGCCGGCGCTTCCCCGGCCGGGGATCGACACCGGGATGGGTCTGGAGCGGATGGCGTCCATCCTCCAGGGCGTCGACGGCATCTACGAGACCGACCTCATGGCGCCCCTGGTCAGCTTCGCCCGCGCCAACGCGGCGCGGCCCGCGGAGCGCTCGGAGCGGCTGATCGCCGACCATCTCCGGGGTATGACCTTCCTCATCGGCGACGGTGTCCTGCCGGGCACCGAGGGCAGGGGCTACGTCCTCCGGCGCCTGATCCGGCGGGCGGTGATGCACGCGCGGCGGCTCGGCCTGCGGGTCCCCCTGGCGGACGGCGTCGGCGTCGTGGCCGAGGTCATGGGCGGCCACTACCCCGAGCTGGTGGAGAGCGGGCCGATGATCGCCCAGCAGGTCCGCCTGGAGGCCGAGCGGTTCGAGCGGACGCTGGAGCAGGGGATGGAGCAGTTCGAGTCCCTCGTGGTCCGCAACCCTGGGCTCCTACCGGGCGAGGACGTCTTCCGGCTTCACGACACCTTCGGGTTCCCGGTCGAGCTGACGCGCGAGCTGGCCCAAGAGCGCGGGATCGAGGTCGACCTCGCCGGGTTCGAGGCGGCCATGGCGGGCCAGCGGGCCCGCTCGCGCACGATGACAGGGCAGCGGTGGCCCGACGTCCACGCACTGCCCCAGTCGGAGTTCACCGGTTACCACAAGCTGGCGGCCCGGTCCGCGATTGCGGCCGTCTATCGCGGTGGGCAGTCGGTTGACTCCGCGACCGAGGGTGACGAGATCGAGGTCTTCCTGGATCGCACCCCTTTCTACGCCGAGTCGGGCGGCCAGATCGGAGACACCGGCTACCTCTCCGGTCCGCACGGGCGGATGAGGGTCGAGGACGCACAGAAGCCGTCCGAGGGCGTAATCGCACACCTCGGCATCGTCGAGGTCGGCCGGCTTGCCGCCGGGGACGTGGTCGAGGCGGCCGTCGACTCCGAGCGAAGAGCGGCGACGGCGCGCCACCACTCGGCCACCCACCTTCTCCACAAGGCGCTGCGGACGACACTGGGCGAAACGGCGACCCAGCGCGGGTCCTACGTCGGGCCCGACCACACCACGTTCGACTTCGCCTTCGCGCGGGCGCTGGCGCCGGACGAACTGCGCAGGGTCGGCCGGCTAATGAACCAGCAGGTGCGAGCCGCGTTGCCCTTTCACGAGAGCTACCGGTCGCTCTCCGAGGCCCGCGAGTCGGGCGCAATGGCGCTGTTCGGCGAGAAGTACGGCGACATCGTCCGCGTCGTCTGCTTCGGAGACTGGACGTGCGAGCTCTGCGGCGGTACCCACGTCCAGAACTCGGCCGACGTCGGCATGGTGCTGATCCGCTCCGAGCGCAGCATCGGCTCCGGGCTCCGGCGAATCGACCTCGTCGCGGGCGAGGCGGCCGGCGACGAGCTGGATCGGCGGGAGGCCGCGGCGGAAGCGGTTCGCCGGGACCTCGAGCGGCGCCTGAAAGAGGCTCAGAAGAGGGTCGAAAAGCTGGAGGAGGAGCTGCGCGGTGCGCAGCTCAGCGGCGGGGGAGTCGAGGCTAGGCAGCGCGAGGCGCGGGTACCCCTGACGACCGCGCGCGTTGATGCGGAGACGATGGACGACCTCCGCGCCTTCGCCGACCGGCTGCTCGAAAAGCAGGGCGGAACGGGCGTCGTCGCGGTAGCCAATCAGAAAAGCTTCGTCGTCAAGTCCGGCGACGGGCCGCTCGACGCGGCCGGCGTTCGCGCCGCGATGGGGAATGGAGGAGGCCCGCCCCACCTGATCCAGGGCCGGCTCGACAAGGATCCCGAGGCGGCCTTTGAAGCGCTCGCCAGGGCACTCTGAAGGAACTTAATGGCCCCCAAGCTGCAGCTGATCAAACGCCGGGACGACTACTACCGCCACTTCACGGCGCTCGACATCGGCACCGACATGGTCAAGGCGCTGGTGATCCGTCGCGACAAGCGCCAGGGCACCGTCCTCGGCGTCGGTCGAGAGCCGCAGGAGCCGATCGCGATGAGCGGCGGCGCAATCGCTGACATTGAATCGGTGATCCGCTCCGCCAACCGTGCCTTGGAGGCCGCCGAGGACATGGCGGGGCTCAACCCCCCGCCCGGCCAGGCGGTGGTCGGCGTCGCCGGCGAGCTGGTCAAAGGCTTCTGCTCATCCGCCGCCTATCCCCGCACGAAGCCGGACAGCAAGATCCGCGAGGTCGAGATCCGCAACCTGCTGAACCTGCTCCAGAAACGGGCTCTGCGCGAGGCCCAGCACCTCCTCGAGCTGGAGCGGAGCTACGGCGAGCTCGACGCGCGGCTGGTCCACTCGGCCATCACCGGCGTTCGCATCGACGGCTACCCGATCGCCAATCCGCTCGGCTTCGCCGGCCACAACCTCGACATCACGGTCTTCAACACCTTTGCGCCCCTGACCCACATCAGCGCCATCGAGACCGTGGTCGTCGAGCTCGACCTCGAGCTGGTCGCGGCCGTCGCCCAGCCCTATGCGATCGCCCGGGCCTGCGCCGACGAGCAGGTCTACGAGAGTGGCGGGATCTTCGTGGATGTCGGCGGTGGGACCACCGATGTCGCGCTGATGAGGGACGGAGGCATCGAGGGGACCCGGATGTTCAACCTCGGCGGCCGCTCCTTCACGCGACGCCTCTCAACCGCGCTGGGCGTCTCGCTCGAGCAGGCCGAGGCCAAGAAGCTGCGCCATTCGGAGCGGCTCCTGCCGGCGGACGAGGAGCGCCGGGTGGCGGATCTGATGCGTGCCGACGCCGAGGTGCTGATCCGTGGCCTGGTGATCTGCCTCGACGAGCTCTCGCGCGGCGAGCGGCTTCCCGCGCCGGTCTACCTCTGCGGCGGCGGAAGCCTGCTGCCCGAGGTCGTCGACGAGCTCCGGCGTGGCGCCTGGGCCACCGGCCTTCCCTTCGTCCGACCCCCAGAGGTGAGGCTCCTGATGCCCTCCGACGTGGCCAGCCTGAAGGATGGCACGGGCCTCCTGACCTCGCCCCGCGACATCGGGCCGATGGCCCTCGCCGACCACGCGCTGCGGCTGGAGGCGGACGAGAAAGACGTGGTCAATGCCGTGATGCGGCGTGTACTGAAGTCCATGAAGGTGTAACCTATCGCCCCGTTCGACCTATCAACGCTGCACACATGCCTGCACAGCCCATCTACATCGACGCTGAAGAAGAGATCTCGGAGCTGATCGAGAGGCTCCGCCAGACGCCCGCCGAGGACGTCCCGGTGGTCGTCCCCGCGCGAAGCCGGATCGGACAGAGCCGCTTCAACTTCCGGCTCCTGCGCGATTACGCCCGTGAGTTCGGCAAGCGGATCTCGATCGTCTCCCCCGACCCGGCGGTTCAGCAGCTGGCCGTTGAGAGCGGCTTCGGGGCGTTCGCGGCGATCGACGAGGTCGGCAAGCCGATCGAGGAGCGCGAGCTGGCTATGGCCGGCGTCGGAGCGGTCTCCGCGCCGGCCTCGGGCCACCTGCCATACGAACCGGTGACGGCGCCCGCGACCCGAACGCCGAAGCTGACCATGACCCCTCATCGAAAGCTGCCGAGCACCGAGGCTGGGGGGGCGTGGATGGTGCTCTACGCCGGAGCTGCCCTGGTGGCCCTGGTGGCCTTGACCCTGGCGGCGGTGCTGGTGCCGTCGGCGAGCATCACCCTCACCGCCCGAGCGCAGCCGCTGACGGACACCAGCGACGTCATCGCGGCGCCCAACTCGGCGCCGGTGAGGATCCGCACCGTGACCGCCAGCAAGGACCTCTCGCAGCAGTTTCCGGCCACGGGCGTGAAGGACACGCCGGCTGTCGCCGCGAAGGCGTCGGAGACGGTCACGAACACCTGCCCGTTCTCGCAATGGACGCTCAGGCAGGGCCAGATCGTTAGCACGGCCCCGGGCGGCGGCGGAACACAGTTTGTTCTTCAGACCAACGCTGTCGTCGTGCAGGGCTCACCTCAGGCGGTGGATGTGTGGGCAGTGGTGCCCGGAGCGGCCGAGAACGTCGGGGCCAACACCATCCAGTACATCAACAACGACAACACTCATGGCTGTGTTGTGGTGACCAATCCAAACGCTGCCAGTGGCGGTGCTGACGAGGTGAAGGCCACCTTCGTCTCCCAGAGCGACCTCGACGGCGCCAAGGGCTCCCTGGCGACGGAGCTGCAGACTTCGCTCCTGGCCCAGCTGTCGTCGCAGGCGGGCAGCAGCGAGAAGCTGGCCGACACCGTCGCCTACACCAACACCTTCACCGCCGACCACGCGGTCAACGACAACGTCAAGTTCTTCGACGCCACCGTCCACGAGGTTGGCAACGGTGCCGTCTACAACGTCGACGACGTCAAGGCCGCGCTCAAGGCCGACCTCGGCAAGCACGTGCCGAGCGGCTTCGCCCTGACCGACAACCCGGTCCAGTCCGACTTCCACGTCTCCGACTCGACCGCCGACGGCCACATCTCCTTCACGGGGACCGCGAAGGGCTACATCGCGCCCCAGCTTGACTTCCAGAAGATCCGCTCCCGCCTCCTCGGCTTGAGCACCGCCTCGGCCCGGATCTACCTCCAGACCCTGCCGATCGAGTCCGCCAGCTTCAGCGAGAAGCCCTTCTCGCTGCCGCTGCTGCCGTTCCTCAGCTCGAGGATCAACATCAAGTACGTGGTCGACACCAGCGGCGCCACCGGGGGCGCAACCCCGACCAGCTAACCTCCACCGGAATGGAGGGACGCGTGCTCGCCGTCGACCCCGGAAGCCGCCGTGTCGGCCTCGCGCTCAGCGACGAGCGGCGCCGGCTGGCTTCGCCCCTGCGAACCCTGGACGCCGAGCCGGCGGCGACCCTCGCCGACAGGGTTGCCGCGGTGGCGCTCGAGGTGGGCGCGGTGGAGCTGGTGGTCGGGCTTCCGAGCAACCTGGACGGCAGCTCCGGCGAGGCGGCGCGCTCGGCGCGGACCCTGGCCGACGGGTTGAAGAAGAGCACGCGGCTGCCCGTCTCCCTGCAGGACGAGAGGCTCAGCAGCGTGGCTGCCGAGCGCCACCTGGTCGGCCAGGGCGTCCGCCGCGAGAAGCGCCGCGGCCTGGTCGACCAGCTGGCCGCGGCCCTGGTCCTGGAGACGTTCCTGGCGCGCCGGCGTGATGGGTGACGAGCCGCAGCCGGTCGAGACCGTCACCCTCATCGACGAGGACGGCACCGAGGTCGTCTTCGCGCTCCACGACGCCTTCGACGTCGAGGGCCGCACCTACTACCTGGTGGAGGGCGTGGACGACCCCGAGCTGGTGGTCGTGCTCCGCGAGGACGACGGTCGCCTGGTCTCGATCGATGGCGAGGAATTCGACGGCATCATGGCGATGCTGGAGAGCGAACCCGATCAATCGGATTAAATAGTTCTTCGCCAATTGAAAAACCTAGTGATCTTCGTGGTCGTGCTGGGCCTCCTGGGCTTCGGCGCCAACGGGGCCTACAACTGGTACAGCGGACAGACCCAGCCGGTATCCAGCCATTCGGTGAAGGTCGCCTTCAAGATCACCAACGGCGAGACCAGCACCGAGATCGGCGATGACCTCCTGGCCAAGGGCCTGATCCGCAGCAGCGAGGTGTGGACGGTCTACGTCCGCCTCAACAACCTTGCGCCGAGCTTGGAGGCGGGCGACTACACGCTGGACAGGAGCTGGAGCATGGCGCAGATCGCGGCGGCCCTCCAGCACGGCAACGTCGCCCAGTTCAGCTTCACCATCCCCGAGGGCTACACCATCGGCCGGACCGCGCAGAAATGGGCGGCCGAGGGCCACGGGACGGCACAGGACTACATCGACGCCGCCAACCCGGCCAAATGGCAGTCCTACGACTTCGTCGCCCAGCGGCCGAAGGTGGCCGGGAGGGCCGACGACCTCGAGGGCTACCTGCTGCCGCAGACTTACTCGCTGAACAAGAACGCTCCCGCGTCCGACCTGGTGCGAGCCCAGCTCGACCAGTTCCAACAGCTGATGACCGCCGACGTCCGGGCGAAGGCGAAGGCGGAGGGGTTCAGCCTCGACCAGCTGGTGACGCTGGCGTCGATGGTCGACCGCGAGGTGCAGTCGGACCCGGACCGGGCGATCGTCTGCGGGATCATGATGAACCGCCTCGCCATCAACAACGCCCTCGACGTCGACGCCACCGTCCTCTTCGCGCTGGGCAGGACCTCCGGCGCCCAGGACCTGAGCCAGGCCGACCTCCAGGCGGCCGCCGGGTCGCCCTACGACACCTATACGCATCCCGGCCTGCCGCCCGGCCCGATCTCAAATCCCGGCACGGCGGCGCTCCAGGCCTGCGTCAGCCCGCAGCAGCGCGATCAGCACTACATCTTCTACTTCGCGGACTGCAACGGCCACACCCACTTCGCCCAGACCGAGGCCCAGTTCGAGGGCCAGATCAAGCAATTCGGCGTCGTCGGCAACGGCTGCTAGCCGGCGCGGTAGATGCTGGTAGGGCTCCTCGGACACCACATCGGCTACTCGGCCAGCCCGGCGATGCAGAACGCCGGCTTCCGGGCGGCGGGGCTGACCGAGTGGACGTTCGAGCTCTTCGACGTGGCCCCCGAGGAGCTGCCACAGGCCGTCTCGGCGCTTCGCCTGGCCGGCCGGGCGGGCGCCAACGTCACGATCCCGCACAAGCTGGCCGTGATGCCGCTCCTCGACGAGCTCGAGCCGCTCGCGGCCGAGGCCGGCGCGGTCAACCTGATCCGGCGGGACGGCGAGAGGCTGGTCGGCGGCAACACCGACATCGCGGGCGTCGAGGTCGCCCTGAAGGAGGTCGGCTGGAACGGCGGTAGGGCCCTGATCCTGGGCCGCGGAGGCTCAGCCAAGGCGGCGGCGGTCGCGCTCCGGGGCTCGGAGGTCGAGATGGTCGGCCGGGACCGCTGGGACCAGCGGGGCGAGCTCTCGCGAGCCGCCGACTTGGTCGTCAACTGTACCCCTCTCGGTCGCGATGGAGAGTCCGTGATCCGGCCGGCCGACCTGCCGCGGCGGGCCGTGATCGACCTCGTCTACGTGCGCGGCGGCACGCCGCTGGTCGCGGCCGCCCGGGCTGCCGGCCTGCCGGCCAGCGATGGCTGGACCATCCTCCTCGCCCAGGGGGCCGCCAGCTTCAATGCCTGGACGGGTCTCGCCGCGCCGGTCGAGGCGATGCGTGAGGCTCTCGCCCGATGACGCTCTCCTTCGCACCACTGGTCGCCGCCGGCTGGGGCGTCTGCGGGTTTGCGGCCGGCTTCGGCATCCGACGCCTCTCGGTCTGGCTGTGCCGGCTCGAGGAGTTGGAGTACGGCTCGCGCGCCTGGCAGACCTGGGGCCCGCCGATCCTGGCGGCGCTGCTCTTCGCGGCCTTCGGCTACCGCTTCGGCGCAGACTACCTGCTGCTGGTCAAGAGCCTTTGGGTCGCGGTCTTGGTCCAGGTCATCTTCTTCGACGCCGAGCACCGCCTGATCCTCGACCGAGTCATGGTTCCGGCGATGATCGCGGCGCTCGTCCTGAGCTTCGTCACGCCAGGTCTCGGCTTCCTGCCGAGCCTCCTGACCGGTCTCGGCGCCGGCCTGCTCTTCCTGCTCCTGGCGCTGGCCGGGTCCTTCTTCTTCGGTGCCGACGCGCTCGGCTTCGGCGACGTGAAGCTGGTTGCCTTCATTGGCCTAATTGTTGGCGTCCACGACTTCGCCATCGTCACCGCCCTATTCCTGGGCGTCCTCTTTGCAGGCGTGGTCTCCCTGCTGCTGGTCATCTTCAGAGTCTTGACGATGAAGTCCGGAATCCCTTACGGGCCATTCTTGGCCGCGGGCGCGCTGGTGGTCCTGTACCAGCTGGGCGCAAAATAGCCCCTCATGAGCGAGGAGCTGATGCCGGGCGAAAGCCTGGTCCTGAAGGAGCGCCAGCACTGGGTCGTCATGATCCGTCCCCTGCTGCTGCCCATCGCGCTGGTGGTGCTCGCCCTGGCCGCGGACTTCCTCGACATCATCCCGACCGACTTCCGCTTGATCGCAACCCTCGCGATGGTTGCCATCCTGGGCCTGGCGCTGATCCTGGTCTGGATCCGCTGGAGCTCGCGCAGCTTCACCATCACCGACCGCCGGGTAATCCTCGACACCGGCATCTTCAGCCGCAGCTCGAAGGTCATCTCCCTCGACCGGGTGCAGGACATCTCCACCAAGCAGAGCCTCCTCGGCAGGATGCTCGGATACGGCCGGATCGAGATCGACTCCGCCGGCGCCGCGGGCGCCGAGGTGCTCGCGGCGCTGCCCAGCCCGGGACGCTTCCGAGATGCCGTCTTCGCCGAGGCAGAGAACCTTCGCAACCAGGGCGCCAGTCCACCCTCGCCTCCGGCGGCGGCGGTCTAGGGGATCGTGTCCAGCCTCCGGTGGTTCACGGCCGGCGAGTCCCACGGCCCGCAGTTGACAGTCCTCATCGAGGGGTTGCCAGCGGGCCTGGAAATCTCGCCCGACGACCTCCGCCGTGACCTCGGCCGGCGGCAGGGCGGCCACGGCCGCGGCGACCGCCAGAAGATCGAGGTCGACGCCGGCCGCTTCGTCGGAGGAGTGCGTGGCGGCTTCACGATCGGGAGCCCGGTGGCCGTCGTGCTCGAAAACCGCGACCACGCCAACTGGACGGCCGAGATGACGCCGTTGAAAGAGGGCTTCGCGCCCAAGCCGGTCACCCGGCTCCGACCCGGCCACGCCGACCTGGCGGGCGTCCTCAAGTACGGCCACGACGACATCCGTAACGTCCTCGAGCGCTCCAGCGCCCGTGAGACCGCATCCCGCGTGGCCGCCGGCGCGATCGCCCGGCGCCTTCTCGCCGCGTTCGAGGTCGAGATCCTGAGCTTTACCCAGTCGATCGGAGAGGTGGAGGTCCCCTACGAGGCGGTGGACGTCGACACGGTTCGACTGGAGGATGTCGAGGAGTCGGCGGTACGCTGTCCCGACCCGCGGGCGTCGGAGCGGATGATCGCCGCCATCGACGAGGCCGGGGAGCGAGGTGACACCCTGGGCGGCACTTTCCGGGTCATCGCGCGCGGACTGCCGCCGGGGCTCGGCAGCTACGTCCACTGGGACCGCAAGCTTGACGCCCGGCTGGCGATGGCCATCGTCAGCATCAACGCGGTCAAGGGCGTCGACTTCGGCGCCGGCTTCGAGGGATCGCGGCGGCCGGGCTCGCAGTTCCACGACGAGATCGACCACCGGGAAGGCCGCTACCGCCACCTGAGCAACCGCGCCGGCGGCATCACGGGTGGGATGACCAACGGCGAACCGATCGATCTCCGGGTGGCGTTGAAGCCGATCTCGACCATGAAGAAGCCCCTCCAGTCGGTCGACCTCCGCAGCAAGCAGAAGGTCGAGGCCCACTACGAGCGCTCCGACGTGTGCGTGGTGCCGGCGGCCGGCGTGATCGGCGAGGCGATGGTCGCCCTGACCTTGGCGGACGCCTTCCTGGAGAAGTTCGGAGGCGATTCGATGGCCGAGATCGCGCGCAACCACAAGGCCTTCATTGAGTCGATCGCCGGCTAGGCCCAATGCGAGGCCGATCGCGATCGCGGGCTTCATGGGAGCGGGGAAGAGCGCCGTCGCCTTCGCCGCCGCCGCGGTCACCGGCCGGACGGCGGTCGATCTCGACCGCGTCGTCGAGCACAGCGCCGGGCGCTCGATAGCGCGGATCTGGGAAGCCGAGGGTGAGGCCGGCTTCCGGCGGCGGGAGCTGGCGGCGCTGAGAGAGCAGCTGCTCGGTCCGGTCGTCATCGCGCTCGGGGGTGGAGCGCTGAGCGATGACGAGGCCTGGGACTTGATCAAGCAGGAGGCCTTCTCGGTCTGGCTCGACGCGCCGCTCGACCTCCTCTGGCTGCGCGCGGGAAAGGATCCGAGCCGACCCCTGGCACAGGACCGAGAGGCCTTCGAGACGCTCTTCGAGTCACGCCGGGCACGCTATTCCGAGTGCGACCACCGCCTCGACGCCACCCGCCCGGTGGTGGACCTGGCGGAGGAGGTCGCGCGGCTGTGCGGCGGGTAGAGGTCTCCATCCCGGGAAGCCCATACCCGGTCGTGGTCGGGTCGGGCGCGGTGAGCGAGCTGGAGGGGTACCTGACGGGCCAGACCGTCGTCGTGGCCGATCCGGCCGCCGGCGACCGAATCGACCTCGACCTGCCCGTGATCGAGATCAGGGGTGGCGAGGGCGCCAAGACGATGGCCGGGGTCGAGCATCTCATCGCCGAGCTCGAACGTCACCGGGTCGGCCGCGACGGGACGGTGGTCGCGGTGGGCGGCGGCAGCATCGGCGACCTGGCCGGCTTCGCCGCCTCCGTCTGGCAGCGCGGGGTTGCAGTGGTGCAGGTGCCGACAACCCTGCTGGCGATGGTGGACAGCTCGATCGGGGGCAAGACGGGGGTCAACACCGCCACGGCCAAGAACTCGATCGGTACCTTCTGGCAGCCGCGAGCGGTTCTCGCCGATCTCCGCTACCTGGATACGCTGCCTCCCGAGCAGATGGAGAGCGGTTGGGCGGAGGTGGTGAAGTACGCCATGACCCTGGACCCCGACCTGGGCGGACTGGAGGACCTGGAGGAGGTCGTCGAGCGGAGCGCGCTCTGCAAGGCCGCGGTGGTGGCCGCCGACGAGCGCGAGGCCGGCCTTCGCGAAGTGCTGAACTACGGTCACACCGCCGGCCACGGCATCGAGGCGGCCAGTGGCTACCGGGTCTCCCACGGCAGGGCCGTCGCCTGGGGAATGCGGGTCGCCGTCGGCATTTCCGCCAGGCTGGGGCTCTGCGACCCGCACCTGGCAGTGGAGCAGGACAGGCTCCTGGCCGGGCATGGCCTTCCGGGACCGGTTCCCGAGGTGACCGTCGAGGCGGTCCTCGCCGCCAGCCGATCGGACAAGAAGAGCCGCGCCGGCGAACGGCGCTGGGTCCTCCTCCGTGGGCGCGGCCGGCCCGAGCCGGGTCACAGTGTGCCGGAGGAGGTCGCCGCCGACGCCCTCGCTGAGATACTTCACCGCTGAGATGACAAGCGAAGCTCGGATCGTGGTCGCCAACGGCCCCAACCTGAACCTCCTCGGGACACGCGAGCCCGCCATCTACGGCACCGCGACGCTGGCCGACATCCAGGCCATGGTCGACGCCCGCGCCGCCGATCTCGGCTGGTCGGTCAGCTTCTTCCAGAGCAACCACGAGGGCGAGTTGATCGACCGGCTGCAGCGCGAGGGTCCGGGTGCGTTGGGCGTCGTTCTCAACCCCGCGGGCCTGACCCACACCTCGGTACCACTGGCCGATTGCATCCGCGCGATCCACCCGGTGCCGGTGATCGAGGTACACCTATCCAACCTCTTCGCCCGCGAGGAGTATCGCCACCGCAGCGTCACCGCAGGCGCCGCCCGTGGCGTCATCAGCGGCTTCGGAGGCCGCGGCTACATCCTCGCCATGGAGTACCTCAATGCTCTCAACGAATGACTTTCGAGTCGGCTCGACCTTCGAGATGGACGGTAAGCTCGTCAGCGTCGTCGCTGTCGAGCACATCAAGATGGCCCGGGCCGGCGCCGTGATCAAGGCCAAGCTCCGCAACATCATCGACGGCGGGATCTACGAGCAGAGCTTCCGCTCGGGCGACAAGTACAAGGTCGTCCGGATCGAGAAGTCGGAGGCCACCTACCTCTACAACGAGGGCGACCTCTACCACTTCATGGACAGCGAGAGCTACGAGCAGGTGGCGCTCAACGGCGACCAGCTGGAGGGCGTCCTGCCCTTCCTGAAGGACGGCAACCCGGTCTCCGTCCTGCGCTACGAGGACCGGGTGATCGGCGTCGAGCTGCCAATCAACGTAGAGCTCCTGGTCACCCAGACCGAGCCCGGCCTGCGCGGCGACACCGTCTCGGCCTCCTTTAAGCCGGCCAGAGTCGAGACCGGCGCCGCGGTCAACGTGCCCCTCTTCGTGAACCAGGGTGACGTGATCAAGATCGACACCCGCACCGGCGCCTACATGGAGCGCGTCTAGCCGGCCGGCGCCAAGGGCGGACGAGGCCCCGGTATTTCCCGGCACCCACAGGGGTTAGGATTGCCTCCATGTCGGAATCCGAGGTCGGGGAGCCGGAGCCAACCCAGGGGGGCGTCCGGGTCGCCAACGAGGTCATCGCCAGCATCGCGGCTATGGCAACCTGCGAGGTCGACGGTGTGGCCGGGATGGACGAGGCCAACGCGCGCCACTTCGGCGACTGGTTGAGCCGGCAGTCGGCCCACCGCGGGGTCCGAGTCCGGGTGGACGCAGAGCGTGCAATCCACCTCGAGGTATTCCTTCAGGTGGCGTCCTCGGCGGTGGTCCCGGGGGTCGCCGAGGCCGTGCAGGGAAACGTGGTGGAGGCGGTCGAGAGGATGCTCGGCCTGGAGGTCGCGGCGGTGGACGTGTTCGTCTCCAGCGTGGCCTTCCCGGTCACGGCCTGACCTTCGCGCGGTTCCAGGTTGGGGCGACGCCACCAGGCCCGGGAGCTGGCCTTAAAGGTCCTGTTCGAGCTGGAGAGCGACCCCAAGGACGCGGCTGACGTGCTGCGCTACCGGGCCGGCGAGGAGGCCGCCGACCCCGACATCGAGCGGTTCGCCACCAACCTCGTGGCCGGCGTCGAGCAGCACCGCGAAAAGCTCGACGAGCTGATCGCCTCCGCTTCGCAGAACTGGCGTCTCGACCAGATGGCCAAGGTGGACCGCATCATCCTGCGGATCGCCGCCTACGAGATCGCAGTCGCCCACGACGTGCCGGTCCGCGCCGCGATCAACGAATCGATCGAGCTTGCCAAGACCTTTTCCGGCGACGAGGCCGGGCGCTTTGTCAACGGCGTGTTGGGCAAAATCGCCTCCACCGAGGCCGCCAATGGCTGAGCCCGGCGTCGACCAGCTCCTCGACGACCTCGAGAAGGTGATCGCCCGGCTGGCCGAGGCGCGGGAGCCGATCGAGGAGCTCGTGGTCGCCTACGAGCACGGCATCCGGATTCTTGCCGAGGCCGAGGCCCGGTTGGCGAAGCTGTCCGAGACGGCGGCCCTCCCGGGGTGAGCTGGCGCTACATCGTCCTGCCGCTGGTCGCCTGGGCCGTCGCCCAGCTGACCAAGGTGCTCCGCGACTCGGTGCGGCGCCGCCGCCTCTACCTGCGCGGGCTGACCGAGATGGGCGGCATGCCGAGCTCCCACAGCGCGATGGTCATGGGGCTCACGGCGACCATCGGCCGCTTTAACGGCATCACCTCCCCGGTCTTCGCCCTCGCGCTTATCTTCTCCTTCGTGGTGATGTACGACGCCGCCGGCGTGCGCCGGGCGGCGGGTCGCCAGGCTGCGCTCCTCAACCGCCTGGTGGACGACCTGTTCAGCCAGAGGGGGGTCAAGGAGGAGCAGCTTCGCGAGCTGCTCGGCCACACCCCGGTGGAGGTCCTCGCCGGGGCCGCACTCGGCATCGCGGTCGGCGTCCTCTTCCCGGCGTGAGCTCCCGCCTGGACAAGGCTCTCGCCGAGGCCGGATTGGTCGATTCGCGGCAGCGCGCGCAGGCCCTGGTGATGGCGGGGAGCGTCAGGGTCAACGGAGAGACCGAGAGAAGGCCCGACCGCCTGGTCCGCGCCGACGACCGGCTCGAGCTCGACGCCGGTGAGGGCTGGGCCAGCCGGGGAGCCCTGAAGCTGCTCCCGGTGCTGGACGGTTTCGGCGTCGAGGTCGAGGGCCGGGTCTGCGCCGATATCGGCGCCTCCACCGGGGGGTTCACCGACGTCCTGCTCCGTCGTGGAGCCAGCCGTGTCTTTGCGGTCGACGTCGGCCGGGGCCTGATCGAGTGGAGGCTGCGCCAGGATCCCCGGGTGACACTCCTGGAGAGGACCAATGCTCGCAGCCTGGAGTCGTTCCCCGAGCCGGTCTCGCTGGTGGTGATCGACGTCAGCTTCATCGGGCTCGAGAAGGTACTGCCGGCGATCCTCCGGGCGGCGCCACGGGCGGAGGTGCTGGCCCTCTTCAAGCCGCAGTTCCAGGTCGGTCGCGAGGAGGTCGGCAAGGGCGGCATCGTCCGGGATCGCGACGCTGTCACCGCGGCGCGTACCCGTTTCGAGGACTGGTGCCGCGGCAACGGTTATGCGGTCGCCGGCCACGCCCTCGCGGGGGTCACCGGTGCGGACGGGAACCAGGAGCACTTCTACCGGTTGGAACCGGAGGCAGCGTGATACGGGCGTGCATCGTCCATCACCCCCGGGTCGACCCCGCCCACGCCGAGGCGGCCCTGGCCGCCGCCGGGATAGAGAGCTGGTCTCAGCTCCGCGACCTGGACGGCGCCGCCGCCGGCAAGCGGCTGGCGAGGACCGACCTCGTGGTCACGCTCGGGGGCGACGGAACCTTTCTCCGTGGAGCCCGGCTCGCGCTGCCCCACGACCTGCCCGTCCTGGGCGTCAACCACGGCCGGTTGGGGATGCTCACCGAGCTGGACCCGGCCGGGCTGGAGGTGGGGATCGCCCGCTACCTGGCCGGCGACTACCGGGTCGAGGAGCGGACCGCCATCTCCAGCGAGCTGCGCCGGGCGGGAGGCGTGGTGGAGAA
This sequence comes from Candidatus Dormiibacterota bacterium, assembly GCA_035535055.1. Lineage (GTDB taxonomy): Bacteria > Chloroflexota > Dormibacteria > Dormibacterales > Dormibacteraceae > UBA6019. The sequence goes on from DATLQT010000058.1 coordinate 16,295, forward strand.
GTGCCTCGGGCTCAACGAGACCATGGTCCATCGCGCCGCCTCGCTGAAGCTGATCCGCCTTGCGCTCTCGATGGACAACCTCGAGATCGGCACCATCGACGCCGACGGCGCGCTGGTGGCGACCGCCAGCGGCTCGACCGCATACGCGCTGGCGCTGGGTGGGCCGATCCTCGAGCCGACGCTCCCCGACCTGGTCCTGGTCCCGATGAACCCGTTCGCGCTGACGGTTCGGCCGATCGTGCTGAACCCGGGCGTGCACGTCGCAATCAAGCTGATCGGGAACGCCGCCGGGGTGACCACCGACGGATACGTGAACTGGAGGGCCCTGGCCGGTGACGAGCTGCGGGTGGCGGCCTACCCGAGCCGTCTAAAGGTGATCCGCTTCCGTGGCCCGGCGGAGTTCTACCGGGTGCTGCGGGAGAAGATCGGCTGGGGCGCGCCCCTGGTGCCGAGGCCGCCTGGAACCGCGATCGAGAATGCTGAAGTCACTCCGGGTTCGTGACCTCGCGCTGATCTCCGCCGCCGAGGTCCAGTTCGGCCCCGGGCTCAACCTTCTGACCGGCGAGACCGGCAGTGGCAAGTCCCTGGTGGTGGATGCGCTGACCCTCTCACTGGGCGCTCGCGCCTCGACCGACCAGGTCCGCCACGGCGCCGACCGCGCGCTCGTCGAGAGCGTCTTCGACCTCTCCGCCGTGCCCGCAGTCTCGGCGCTGCTGGTCGAGATGGGCTTCGAGGCGGAGCTGGAGTTGGTGCTCAGCCGGGAGATCGGTGGCCGCGGCGGCTCGCGGGTCAACGGACGTCCCGCGACGCCCGGCCAACTCCGCCAGCTGGGCCGTCTGCTGGTGGATGTCCACGGCCAGCACGAGCACCAGTCGCTCCTCGACCCCGACGCCCAGACCAGCCTGCTCGACGGCCTGGCCGGGGCCGCGGCGGACCTGGAGTCGGTGGTGGCTGCCCACGCGGCCTGGAGGACCGCCGAGGAGGAGGTCCGCGAGCTGGAGCGCCGCCGCGATCGCGGCGCCCGAGAGCGAGAGTTCGGCGAGTGGCAGCTGGCCGAGCTCCGGCGGGTCGCGCCGCGGGCGGGGGAGGACCAGGAGCTAGCCGCTGAGCGGGAGGTCAGCCGCCACGCGGTCCGCCTGACAGAGCTGACGCAGGGCGCCCGGGAGGCGCTGGAGTCCGGCGAGGACACCCTCCGGGCTGTGGCCCAGGTCAGGTCGGCCGCGGAGCTCGATCAGCGGCTGCTGCCCCTGGCCGAGCGGCTGGAGACGGCTGCCGAAGAGCTCCGCGACGTCGCCAACGAGCTCCGCCGTTATGGAGAGACGTTCGACGCCGACCCGGCCCGGCTGGAGTCGCTGGAATCGCGGCTGGCCGAGCTGGAGACGGTCAAAAAGCGCTTCGGCGGCAGCTTGGAGGCGGCGATCGCCGAACGGGACCGCCTGGAGCGCGAGCTCAGCGGTGGCGAGGACCTGGAGACAGCACTGGCATCGGCGGAGCGCAGGGTCGGCGATCGACGGGCCGCGTTGGACACCGCGGCGGAGGCGCTCAGCCGCCGCCGCGCGGAAGCCGCCGAGAGGATGGGACGCGGGGTGGCGGTCGAGCTGGCAGGACTGCACCTGGAGGGAGCCCGCTTCCAGGTGGACCTGGAGCCGAGGCCGGAGGTCACGGCGTCCGGGGCCGAACAGGCCTTGATGCGCTTCTCGGCCAACCCGGGCGAACCACTGGCACCGCTATCCCGGGTAGCCTCGGGGGGTGAGCTCGCGAGGGTGATGCTGGCCATTAAGACAGTGGGGGCCGCCGCCGACAGCCTGCCGACCCTGGTCTTCGACGAGGTCGACGCTGGCATCGGCGGGGAGGCGGCCCTGCAGGTCGGCCTCCGCTTGGCGGCCCTCGGTGCGTCCAGGCAGGTGCTGGTCGTCACTCACCTGGCCCAGATCGCCGCCTACGGCGACCGGCACCTGCTGGTCGAGAAGTCACGCGGCGCGCAGGGCCGCAACCTGGTCGCGGTCCGCGAGCTGGCGGCGGGCGACGGGCGCGCCGCCGAGCTGGCTCGGATGATGAGCGGCTCGGTCACCGACAAGGCGCTGGCCCGCGCCCACGAATTGCTCGAAGAGGCGGCCGGCCGGTGAGGCACGCCGTGCTGGGGCCGGGCGGGGTCGGCGGGGTGATCGGCGCGGCGCTGGCCGGGAGCGGCTCGCCGGTCACCTTTATCACCCGCGACCCGGACTACCCGACCCGGGTCTCCGTCGAGAGCGACAAGCTTGGGAGCTTCGAGGCCGAGGTCGCGGCCACGACCCGGCTCGACACCCCGGTCGACGTCCTCTGGGTGACCACCAAGGCGACCCAGCTGGAGGCGGCCCTGCCTTCGGCGCCGGCGGCCCTGGTAGAAGGGACCGTGGTCCCCCTACTCAATGGCGCCGACCACGTCGGCCGCTTGCGCGAGCTCTACGCCGCGGTCACGCCGGGCACGATCCGGGTCGAGGCGGAAAAGGTCGCGGCCGGCCGCTTCGTGCAGCGAGGGGCGTTCATCAGGGTCGAGCTGTGCGGGGTGATGGCCGCGGACGTCGCCGAGGAGCTGGAGGCCGCAGGGATCGAGGCTCGGGTAGCCAACGACGAGCTGGGGATGCTCTGGCGAAAGCTGGTCATGCTGGCGCCGCTAGCCCTGACCACGACCGCCACCATGCGCAGCATCGGCGGCGTCCGCGACGACCCGCGCTGGCGCGAGCGGCTGTTGGGCGTCTTCGATGAAGCCTGCGACGTAGCCGGCGCTCTCGGCGCCCGGGTCGACCGGGAGCAGAGCCGCGGCTTGCTGCTGGCGATGCCCGACTTCATGAGGAGCTCCATGCAGAAGGACAGGGAGCAGGAGCGGCCCCTGGAGCTTGACGCCATCGCGGGGCCGATCGTCCGTGGCGGGCGCGAGCACGGTATCCCCACGCCGCACACCTCGATCCTTCAGTCGCTGCTTGGCTAGGCGCCAGTTCAGCGGTCCCGACGACCGCCGTATCAAGCGCGCTCTCTGCATCGTCGCCCACCCCGACGACATCGAGTTCTATTGCGCCGGCACCGTGCTCCAGCTCACCGCGCGAGGCGCCGAGGTCGCCTTCCTCTTGGCGACCTCGGGCGATAAGGGAACCAGCGACCCGGCCCTCTCGTCAGTGGAACTGTCGAGGATCCGGGAGTCGGAGCAGATGGCGTCGGCGGGGCGGTTGGGCGTCGGCGCTGTGAGCTTCCTGCGCCATCCCGACGCCGAGCTGGTCGAGAGCATGGAGCTGCGGGGCGAGTTCGTTGCCGCCATCCGGGCCGTCAAGCCCGACCTCCTGCTCACCTTCGACCCGACCCCCGGTTACCGCTACCACCCCGACCACCGGGTGGTGGGGCGGGTCGCCCTCGACGCCGCCTGGCCGGCGGCGCGGGACCGGCTCAGCTTCCCGACTCTGGGGCCGCCCCACGAGACCGCCGAGGCATGGTGCTTCGCCGGCCCGGCGCCCGACCTCCTGGTGGACGTTCGCGAGCAGCTGAACGGCAAGATTGCGGCGCGCCTCGAGCACCGCAGTCAGACGCCGAGCCCAGTTCGCCTGCGGCACCGCTGGCGCGCGATCGGCGGGGAGGAGCGCTTCCACCGCGTCGACCTGCGCTAAGCGCTGAGCTGCTCCACCTGGAGCGCCGCCTCCGTATCGACGTCAACGCCGTCAGCATCGAAGCGGACGACGTAGACGCCAAGCCTGCCGACCAGGATCGCATGACTGCCGGAACTTCCCACTGCACAGTCGTCGAGCCTGAGTGCCGCGGGGCAGGAGGTCCTCTTCATCGGCGGTACCAGCCACTGGCCGGCGAGGTCCGAGAACGCCTGTCGCGCCCCCTCCGCGCGGGTGAGCAGCAGCAGTCGTTCGTCGAGGCTGGGCGACCGGCCACCCCAGGTGCGGGTCGCCTCGTCAACCCACCCCCAGCTCCGATACCGAGTCAGCGCCAGGGGCTGGTTCTGCTCCAGCGAGGCCGCCTCCGCCAGGTCGAGGTGGTCCTGGCCGCCGCTGGGCGCGAGGCCCGCCTGCGAGCCGTCGAGGATCAGCGTCGCGGGAGCCGCGATCACCGGCTGAGGGCTCGGGGCCGGCTGCTGCGGCGGGGGCGCCGTCGAGGGTCCGGGCGACGCCGTGGCCCCTCCCGCGCCAGGAGTGCAGGAGAGCGCCAGGAGGACGGCCAGCAGCGATGGGAGGAGGCGCCGCACACGGCTATCATTGCCGGTCGAATGGACCAGCCGGACGTGGAAGCGCGCCTGCGGGTGGCGACGCCGGTGTTCGAGGGTCCACTCGAGCTCCTGCTTGCGCTGGCAGAGCGAGAAGACGTGGACATCCTCCAGGTCCCGCTCGCGAGGCTCACCGACAGCTACCTGGCCGCGATCGCGGAGCTGCCCTCGCCGGACCCCGCCGAGATGGCGGGCTTTCTCTGGACCCTGAGCCGCCTCCTTCTCCTGAAGTCGATCCGGCTCCTCCCCGGCGAAGAGCCGGGCGAGGAGGAGGTCGAGCTTCTCGGCTGGGAGGAGGACGTCCGCCAGCGGCTGGAGGAGTACCGGCGCTACAAGGAGGTGGCACGGGGCCTGATGGAGAGGGCGACCGCCGAGGCGCCGTCCTTTCCCTCGCCGGCGCGGACGGTCGAGGTCGAAGGCCAGGAGGCTCCGCTCGAGGTGGAGCTCCTGGTCGGCGCCTTCAAAGACCTCCTCACGCGGCTGCCGCCGCGCCCGGTCACCGTCGCCGGCCGCGCCTGGACGACCGAGCACAAGGTCGAGGCGCTTACCGCCCGACTGCTCCGGGGCAGCGTCAACCTGGTCGACCTGATCCTCGACTGCGAGGACCGGCTCGAGGCTGTGGTGACCTTCGTGGCACTGCTCGAGCTTCTTCGCCAGGGCAGGGTCGGAGTTCGCCAGAAGGAGGCCTTCGGCGACATCATCGTCGAGTGGAGGCGGCAATGAGCGACCTGCCCAGAGCGCTGGAGGCGATCCTCTTCAGCTCCAACCGGCCGCTGCGGCTGCGCGAGCTGCAGCAGGCCACCGAGTCGAGCACGAAGGAGGTGCAGGCGGCGCTCGACGAGCTCCGCGACGCGCTCGCGGGGCGAGGCCTGATGCTCCAGCGTCACGACGACCAGGTGCAGTTGGTGACGCGGCCCGAGGTCGCCGCCTACGTCCGCCGCGCGCTGCGCCCGGAGGTGACCGGCAAGCTCAGCGGCGCGGCCTATGAGACGCTGGCCATCGTCGCCTACCAGCAGCCGGTGACCAAGGCGCGGATCGAGGAGATCCGGGGCGTCAACTGCGATAGCGTCGTGGCCAATCTCGAGCTCCGCAATCTGGTGGTCGAGGTGGGGAGGGGGTCGGGCCCGGGGCAGCCGAAGCTCTACGGCACCACCATGCGCTTCCTCCAGGTGCTCGGCCTGGCGAGCCTCGACGATCTCCCCGAGCCGGGGGCGAACCCGGCCGGGATGGTCGAAAGAGACGGCGTCCCTCCCTCTTGAGCGAGAGACTCAACAAATACCTGGCGAGGAGCGGTGTCGCCTCGCGGCGGGCCGCCGACACCCTGATCGCCTCCGGCGCGGTGCTCGTCAACGGTCGGCGGCCGCCGGCGCAGGGAATGCTGATCGAGCCCGGCGCCGACCGCGTCGAGGTCTCCGGCCTCGAGGTCAGTCCGCCCGCTCGACACAGCTACCTGGCCCTCAACAAGCCGGTCGGGTACGTGACGACGTCAGCCGACCCGGGCTCGCGACCGACCGTCCAGGAGCTGGTCACCGGCGGCACCCGCGTCTTCCCGGTCGGGCGGCTGGACATGGACAGCCATGGGCTGCTGCTGCTGACCGACGACGGCGAGCTGGCGAATCGGCTCGCCCATCCCCGCTACCACGTTCCCAAGGAGTACCTGGCGACCGTGGACGGGACGCCGGGCGAGAACGACCTCCGCGCGCTCCGGGTGGGCATCGAGCTGGAGGACGGCCGCACGGCGCCGGCTGAGGTCGAGGTCGCCGGCAGCGCGCGGGGCCGGACCCAGCTCCGGGTGGTGCTCCACGAGGGCCGGAACCGGCAGGTCCGGCGGATGCTGGAGGCCGTAGGGCACCCGGTTCGCGACCTCCAGCGCACCGGCTACGGGCCGCTTCGCCTCGGCCGCCTGAAGGTGGGTGACTGGCGCCGCCTAAGGCCGCCCGAGGTGGAAGCGCTGCGCAGGGCTGCCGGCCTTGCCTGAGAAGCCGCTGGTGGTTGCGGTCGACGGTCCGGCCGGCGCGGGCAAGTCGGCGGTCGGACGTCGGGTGGCGGCCGCCCTCCAAGTGCCCTTCGTGGACAGCGGTCTCTTCTACCGGGCCGTCGCCTGGCTGGCGCTGGAGGAAGGCGTGCGCTCGGACGACTTCGCCGGGCTGGCCGCAATCGCGACGCGCCCGGGCGTGCGGGTCGATCGTGAGCGGGTCTTCGACGGCGACCGAGACCTGACCGGCGACATCCACCGTCCCGAGATCAACGAGAACCTGTCGGTCATCTCCCAGGTCCCCGACCTGCGGGACGCCATCAACGAGCGCCAGCGGAGGCTGGCGACGGCCGGCGGGGTCGTGATGGCTGGCCGCGACATCGGGACGGTCGTCTTCCCCGACGCCGATTACAAGTTCTTTCTCACCGCCGCTCTCGAGGAGAGGGTCAGGCGCCGGCTTGCCCAGAAGGCCCGGCGCGGCGAGAAGGTGGGCGCTGAAGAGATGGAGCGAGAGATCGTGGAGCGCGACGTGGCCGACTCGACCCGCCGGGTGGCGCCTCTCAAGCCGGCGGCGGACTCGATCGTGGTGGACACCACCGGGCTCGACCTGGACCAGGTGGTGCACCTCCTCGTCAAGAGGATCAGGGGATGACCTACGCCTTCCTGCGCGGGGTGATGCGGCTCCTCGTCCACACCGTCCTCGCGGGCATCTTCACGCTGGTCGGGGTCGAGCGGGTGCCCAAGCAGGGCGCGGTGCTGGTCTGCTGCAACCACGCTTCGACCCTTGAGCCTCCGCTGGTGCCGGCCTTCCTGCCCCGCAACGACAGCTGGAGCATGGCCAAGGCCGAGTACTTCGAAGGCGGGGGCTTCAAGCCCTGGATCTTCACCGCCTTCCACGCCTTCCCGGTGGTCCGGCACACCGCCGACCGGGCGGCTCTGAAACGAGCCACCACCGTTCTCCGTCAGGGCGCGGTGCTGGTCCTCTACCCCGAAGGGACGCGGATTACCAGCGGTGGGCTCCACCGAGCCGAGCCGGGCGCCGGGTTCATCGCGGCCCTTTCAAGAGCCGTGGTGGTCCCGGCAGCCGTCACCGGCGGCCGAGATGTGTTCGGCAAGGGCTTCAAAGTTCCCCACCGGGCTCCGCTCCGACTGGAGTTCGGCCAGCCGTTCAAGATCCCGCCCCGGCGCACGAACGGCAGGAAGGTCGAGCACCAGGACGCGGCCGACGCCATCATGCTGTCGGTCGCCGAGATGCTGCCACCCGACCTTCGCGGCGTCTACTCGGACCTCGACGCCTGGCGCGCCCGGGTCGGCGATCTCATGGTGCGGGCCTAGCCGACCTGGCGCTCGCGGCCCTGCCAGTAGCGGGCTCGCAGTACCCTCTTGTCGGCCTTCCCGACCGCGGTCAGGGGCAGACCGTCGACGAACTCGACCGTCTTGGCGGCGTAGACGTGGCCCTTGCGGTCCTTCACCAGCTCGATCAACTCCTGAGCCTCGACCTGGAAGCCGGGGCGGAGCACGACCAGCGCCTTCACGGCCTCACCCCAACGGTCGTCGGGCACGCCGACAACTGCCGCCGAGGACACCGCCAGGTGCTGACTGAGGACGTCCTCGATCTCGCGTGGGAAGACGTTGAAGCCGCCCGAGACGATCATGTCCTTGATCCGGTCGACGATATAGAAGAACCCGTCCTCGTCCCGTACACCGATATCCCCGGTGTGCAGCCAGCCGTCCGCGAAGGCGGCCTCGGTATGCCGCGCAGCGGAGTGGACGGACGACCGGAAACTCAGCCGGCTGGAGGCTGGGCCCAGTCGTCCTCGGTCAGTCCGCCGAGAGCGGGGTTGAAGCAGGCGTCGTAGGCCTCCTTCAGGGACTGGGGGGTGAGGCGCGGCTGTGCCTCCTGCCGGTAGGCGGCGAGATCGACCAAGCGGGCCACCAGCGATCGCGGGTGGGAGCCCCGGAGCGGCTTCTTCCCGTACAGCTGGAGGAGATAGGGGACCGCTCGCTCGTCGAAGATGACGCCGTTCTTCTCACATTCGTACTTGAGGATCCGGGCGTAGGCCTCGGGGGTCGGGTTGCCGACGCCGATCTTGTAGGCCATCCGGCGGAGGAAGGCCTCGTCCACCAAAGAGGCCGGCGAGAGGTTGGTCGAGAAGACCACCTGGGCCAGAAAGGGCACCTGGATCTTGCGTCCCGAGGCGGAGAGGTCCTGGTAGTCATAGCGCTTCTCCATGGGGACGATGAACCGGTTCAGGAGCCGCATCGGCGGCACCTCCTGGCGGCCGAAGTCGTCGATCACGAAGACGCCGGCGTTGGCCTTCCACTGGAGGGGCGCCTCGTAGTACCGGTTCTGGCCGTCATAGGCGAGGTCGAGCTGGTGAAGCTGGAGCTCGCCGCCGGCGGTCACCACCGGCCGCTCACAGCGGAGGAAGCGATGGTCGGGCGGCTGCTCGCCCGTAGCCTGCTTGTGGTAGACCGGGTCGATCAGCCGGATGATCTCCTCGCCGACGGCGATCGCATGGGGGATCTCGATCGGGGCGCCCATCAGTAGCGCCATCCGTTCGGTGATCGTCGACTTGCCGTTGCCAGGGGCGCCGAAGATGAAGAGGGACGAACGGGAGACCATGGCGCCGCCGATGCAATCGATGACGTGCTGCTCGAGCTCGAGGTTGCCGAGCGCCTCCTTCAGCATCACGTCGGTGATGTTCGCCTTGGCCGAGACCTGGGTGTGCACCAACTCGACGTAGTCGTCATAGGCAACCGGGCAGGGGCCCAGGTACCGGGTCTGCACCGAGGACATCTCGGCGGCCCGCGCGCGGCCGGCGGAGCTGCATTCGTAGGCGGTGCGCTCGTCGATCGAGAGGCCGTCGAGGCCGGGTTCGGTCGAGAAGCCCGGCGATGACACCAACTGGGCCTTGTCGAACTCCTGGATGAGGGGCTTGATGGTCTCGAACGGCAGCCCGAGGCGCTTTTCGAGGGCGGCGCCGCTCATCCGGTCGGAGAAGGCGAGGGTGCGGAGAACCAGGCTCGAGACCAGGTCTCGCTTGAGGTTGAGCTCCTCCAGGGTCGTCGGTTTGGTCAAGGTTCCCGCCTGCATAGGCATCGGGAACTATAACGTGCGAGGTCGTGAATTTGAGTGCTGCCAAAGGCAGCCGGAAGCGGGCGTAGAATCTCGCCGCGGAACTAGAAGCCGGTGCCCGAATACGTCGCACTCGACCTTGAAACGACCGGACTCGATCCGCTCCACGACCGCGTCATCGAGGTGGGCGCCGTCGCTTTCACCCCCGACCGGGTGCTTGAACAGATGGAACGGCTGGTGGATCCCGGCCGCTCGGTGCCGGAGGCCGTTCGCCGGCTGACCGGGATCGACCCCGCCCAGCTCCGCGGCGCCGGCGCCCAGGGTCCTGCGCTGGCCGCGCTGGCCGGCCTGCTTCGAGGCCGGGAGGCGGTGGGCCACGGTGCGCGGCTCGACATCGAGTTCATGGTCGCGGGCGGCATCTGGCCCGAGGGGGCCGAGATGCTCGACACCCTCGACCTCGCCCGCATCCTGCTCCCGGCCTCGCCCAGCCACAGCCTCCCTGCCCTGGCGGTGGAACTGGGACTCGACCAGCCCCGCCCGCACCGGGCGCTCGACGACGCCGATGCGACCCGCCAGCTGCTGCTCCGCCTCCGTGAGGCGGCTGCCGCACTCAGCGAGCCGCTCAAGGAGTTGATGCTGGCGCTGGTCGCGCCCTATGGCTGGCCGGTCGCGCGCTTCTTCGCCGACGCTCTGACCGCCGTCCCGGCGACCGAGCCGCACCTCCGGCAACGTCCCGACCGGAGAGCGGCGGCCGGCCGGCCGCAGATCCCCTGGGACCCGCAGGTCCTGGCCGGGTTGCTGCTACCCGAGGGTCCTCTGGCAGCCGCCTTCCCGGAGTACGAGCACCGTGACTCCCAGCTCCAGATGCTGCTCGCCGTCGCCCAGACGATGGAGCGCGGCGGCCGGCTGGTGGTCGAGGCCGGCACCGGCACCGGTAAAAGCCTCGCCTACTTGGTCCCCGCGATCGGGCGGGCGCTGGCGCGCGGCGAGAAGGTGATCGTGTCCACCGCGACCCACACGCTGCAGGAGCAGCTCCTGACCAAGGACCTGCCCTTCCTCCGCGAGTGGCTGCCATGGGAGTTCGAGGCGGTGCTCCTCAAAGGGCGCTCGAACTACCTCTCCCCGCGCCGCTGGCGCCGGTACCTCGCCGAGCCCTGCCACGACGCGGATGAGCTCCGGTTCAAGCTCAAATTGTTGACCTGGCTCGACCAGACCGTCAGCGGCGACCGCTCCGAGTTGCGCCTGCAGGGCCGTGAGGAGGTCTTCTGGGCGCGGGTCGCGTCCGACCCCATGGACTGCGTCGGGGTCTTCTGCACGGCCGACGACTGTTACGTCCACCGGGCGCGGGCGGAGGCCGAGCGCGCCGACCTGGTGGTGGTCAACCACGCGCTCCTGTTGGCCGACGCGACGGCTGGCGGCGGCGTGCTGCCCGCCTTCGAGCACCTGGTCGTCGACGAGGCCCACCACCTCGAGGACGCCGCCACCCAGGGCCTCAGGCGCGAGGCGGACGGACCCGCCCTGGTCGCCCTGTTGGAACGACTCGGGGTGCTGATCGCGGCCGTGGCCGCCCAACCGCGGCTGGGCGCCGGTTCCGAGCTTGCCGGCGCGCCCGAGGCGGCCGCCGACGCCCGCCAAAGGGTCGGGGCTCTCTTCGAGTACGCGGCGGGGTTCGTGCGCGGGCTGCTGCCAGACGCCGGGCGGCGCGACGACGCGGTCCGGCTTGGACCGGTGGTCCGAGAGGCGCCGGGCTGGCGGCGGCTCGCCGACCTCGCCGGGGACACGGGCACCGCCCTCGCCGGGCTCGACTCCCAGCTGCGCCGCGCCGCGTCAGGCGCGCGGGAGTGGCTCGGCGGCGACGAGCCCGACGCCGACCTGAGGGAGCTGGAGATCATCCGGTCGCGGGTCTTCGAGGCGCGCCAGCTGGTGGTGGAGGCGCTGCTCGAACCGGACGCCAACCAGGTCTACTGGTTCAGCCAGGTCATGCGCTCGGCGGAGGCGGTGCTCCGCTCCGCCCCGCTCAACGTGGGCGGCCTGCTTCGCGAGCACGTCTTCGACCCCCGGCAGTCGGTCATCTTCACCTCGGCCTCGCTAGCGGTCGGTGGCAGCTTCGACTACTTCCGCTCCCGGGTGGGCCTCGACCGCGAGCCCGAGATGCTGATCCTGCCCTCGCCGTTCGACTACCTGAACCAGGCCCTCGTCTGCCTGCCGAGCGGGTTGCCCGATCCCCAATCCGACGAGTTCGGGGACGCCGTGGTCCGGGTCATCGCTGACATCGCCCGCCGGATCGGAGGCCGGACGCTGGCCCTCTTCACCTCTCACCGGCAGTTGCGCGACACCTACTTCGAGCTGAAGCAGCGCCACGACCTCGACGACATCCTGATCCTCGGCCAGGGGCTGGACGGCCAGCGGCGGCAGGCGCTGCGCGCCTTCCAGGACTCCGACCGAGCACTGCTGCTCGGCACCGCCAGCTTCTGGGAGGGCATCGACATCCCCGGCGACCAGCTCTCCTGCGTGGTGATGGTCCGCCTGCCCTTCCCGGTACCGACCGAGCCGGTCTTCGCCGCCCGCGCCGAGCAGGTCTCCGACTCCTTCGCGACGTACGCCCTGCCGATGGCGGCGCTGAAGCTGAAGCAGGGCTTCGGCCGTTTGATCCGGCGCAACAGCGACCGCGGCGCGGTGGTAATCCTCGACAACCGGATCTCCAGCCGGGACTACGGCCGCGCCTTCATCGAGGTCCTGCCAAAGGCGGCAATGTACACCGGCTCGGCCCTCGAGGTGGGCGAGAGGATCGAAGCATGGTTGGGCGAGCGCACGCTGTCTCGCGCCTAGTTTGGGCACCCTGTATGTGGTCGGAACTCCGATCGGGAACCTCGAAGATCTGACCGCGCGCGCCGCGCGAGTGTTGGGCGAGGTGGGGGCGATCGCGGCCGAGGACACCCGCGTCACAGCCCGCCTGCTGGCGCGGATTGGCGTTCGCAAGCCGATGCTGAGCTACCGGGCTCCCGTCGAGCGACGCGGCCTGCCGGCGGTGCTGCGGGCCCTCGACGAGGGCGACGTCGCCCTGGTCACCGACGCCGGAACTCCCGGCGTTAACGACCCCGGCCAGCGGCTGGTCGCGGCGGCGGTCGCGGAGGGCCACGCGGTGGTGCCGATCCCCGGTCCGAGCGCGGTCGCCGCGGCGCTCTCCGTGAGCGGATTCAGCGGCGACGGCTACCTCTTCTTCGGCTACCTGCCGCGAAAGCCGGGTGAGCTCAGGCGGCTGCTGGCGTCGCTGGAAGCCGAGGCACGGCCCGCGGTAGCTTTCGACTCCCCCTACCGGGTGCTGAAGTCGCTGAGGGTGATCGCCGAGGCACTGCCCGATCGTCAGCTGCTGGTCGGGCGCGAGCTGACCAAGCTGCACGAGGAGCTCATCCGCGGCACCGCGGACGAGTGCCTGGCAACCCTCGCCGGTAGGGCCCGCGGCGAGTTCACCCTGGTGATCGCCGGTTGCCCTTCGTAGACACTCACCTCCACCTGGAGGAGGTGAACGAACCCGAGGCCGCTGTCGCGGAGGCGCGGCGGGAAGGCGTAACCCGGCTCATCACCATGGGCACCGACCTCGCCAGCAGCCGGGGGGCAGTCGAGATGGCCCACCGCCTCGAGGGAGTTTTCGCCGCCGCCGGCCACCACGCCCTCAACGAATCAGATCCTGACCCCACCGCCTTTCGCGAGCTCCTCGCCGATCCCCGGGTGGTGGCCGTCGGCGAGGTCGGCTTGGACGGGACCGCCGGGGAGGGATACGCGCTCATGGAGCGGCAGCTGGGCTGGTTCGGCACCTTCTGCGACCTCGCTCTCGAGTTCGGCCTACCGCTCTCGATCCACGTCCGCGACTCGGCCGACCTCGTCCATCGGGCGTTGAAGGCGCGGCCCGGGCTCACCGGCGTCATGCACTACTTCGCCCTCGACCAGGCGTGGGCCGACCGCTTCCTCGAGCTCGGATTCCACCTCTCCTTCGCCGGGCTGGTGACGCGCGCCACCCGCGCCGAGCTGCGCGAGGTTATGCGTCGCTGCCCGGCGGACCGGCTGCTCTTGGAGACCGACTCGCCCTTCGGCCAGCCAGCGTCACGCAAGCGCGAGCCGCAGAACCGGCCGGCCTTTCTGGTCGACACCGCCGGGGTGGTTGCGCAGGTGCGCGGGATCTCCGTCGAGGAACTGGCCGAAATCGAGTCGAAAAACGCGCACTCGCTCTTCACCCGCCTGAGGTGATAACGTCCGCGCGGGGTTTTGGGGGTAGCGCAGGGGCGCATCCGCCTCAAGGGCTTGTTCGCCTTTGGGCTGCTGGTGCTGGCCCTCGGTTATGTCGTTCCCACGGTTGGCGTGGCGTCGGGCCCGGTGACGATACCGGTCGCCGCTACGATCTCCGCACGCCTCGACGCACCGCCGGTGGTCCTGAAGCCGCGGCCGATCTACTGGGAGGATGGACGCGTCCACGATGCGCGCCAAGCCACCTTCGCCGAGGTGCAGCGCATCGTTCAGACCCCGATCCCGTTCGCAACCCGGCAGGTACCCGACCCGGGTCTGGCCGCCGGGACCACGCTGGTCGCCGAGCCGGGCGCCTACGGAGCCCTGACACAGGTCTTCGCGGATGACATGGTCAATGGGGAGGTGCTCAGCAGCGCCAAGCTGTCAGAGGTGCAGACGGCTCCCATCGACCGGGTCGTGCGGGTGGGAACGGGGGCGCCGGCGGCCGCGCCGGCCCCGGATCTGAGCGGCGCGCCGGCGAACTACGCGCGCGCCATCGCCGGCAGCTCGACCGCATACTGTGACCGCGGCCACACCGCGACCGGCACCATGGCCGGCCCCGGTTCGATCGCGGTCGACCCAACCGTCATCCCGCTCGGCAGCCACCTCTACGTGCCCGGCTACGGCTATGGCTGGGCGGTCGACACCGGCGGGGCCATCAAGGGCACCATCGTCGACGTCTGGATGACCTGCCCGGCCGCCATTCAGTGGGGCCGGCGCCAGCTGACGATCTACGTGCTGGCGAGCTGAGCCGGCCCGATCCCGCCGACCGCGCAACGCTGGAGGGCCTTCTCGCCCGACACCGCTTCCGTCCCGTCCACCGTCTGGGCCAGAACTTCCTGGTCGACCCGGGCCTGCGGGACCGGGTGGCCCAGGAGGCGGGCATCCGGCCCGCCGACAACGTGCTCGAGGTCGGCGCCGGTCCCGGGGCGCTGACAGTTGCGCTCGCCGAGCGTGCGGCCCGGCTGGTCGCAGTCGAGCTCGACCACCGACTCGCCGGCGTGCTGCGCGAGGTAGTGGCCGGCGACGCGCGGGTCGAAGTCCTCGAGGGCGACGTCCTCAAGTTACCGCTGCCCGCAGTGGACGTGGTCGCCGGCAACATTCCCTACTACCTGACGGGCGCCCTCCTGCCACGGCTGCTGGAGCGGCCCGACCCGCCGCGGACGGTCTCGCTGGTGGTGCAGCGCGAGGTCGCCGAGCGCTGGACCGAGCCCGGCGATTGGAGCCTCGCCAGCCTCGCGGTGCAGGTCTTCGCGGTGCCCGAACTACGGCTGGACCTGCCCCGCGAGGCGTTCTGGCCTGTTCCCGGGGTCGATTCCGCGCTAGCCGTGATGGCGGTGCGGGAGCGACCGGCGGTCACGGTCGCCGACCTGGGCGCCTTCTTCGACTTCGCCGAACGCGTCTTCCAGTTCCGCCGCAAACAGCTCGGAGGGATCCTCGCCCGACTGTTCGGACCGGAGGCGGCCAGGCGCCTAGAGGAGCTCGGCATCGACGATCACCGCCGGCCGCAGACGCTGACGCTGGCCGAGTGGGAAGCGCTCCACGGGGTCTTCGCAAACTCGCCGCTAAAGTAGCTGTCGCCCATGGAATCCCTAACCGGCCCGGAGGGCGGACAGGGCTTCCGTTACGTCCTCGCCCGGACCGACTTCCGGCTCGTCTGGTTCGCCCAGCTCGCCTCCCAGTCGGCGGACAAGTTCGTGATGTTCTCGCTGATCATCCTTGCCTACAACCTGTCGGGCGCGAACACCCGGGTGGCGGTGACCCTGCTCGCCTACACCCTACCGGCGCTCTTCCTGCCGCCCTTCGCCGGCGTCTTCGCCGATCGCCACAACCGTAAGCAGACGATGGTCTGGGCCAACCTCGGCCGCGCCGGTATCGTCACCCTGATTCCGCTCACGTCGCTGCTGCCGAGTCTGCGCGGCGACGTCTACCACCTGCTCCTGATCACCTTCGCCTTCAGCGCCCTGGGGCAGTTCTTCAGCCCCGCGGAGGCGGCGGTGATCCCGACCCTGCTGCCCAGAAAGGCGCTTCTCACGGCCAACTCGATGGTTCTTCTCTCGATGGTGCTGACGCTTCTGCTGGGTGGTGCGCTGGCGCCGGTCTTCTCCCGCATCGACGCCTACCTGCCCTACTGGATCGCGGCCGGCGGCTTCGCTGCCGGAGGCGGCCTGATCGCGCTGGCCAACATCCCCCGCAACAAGCCGAGGCACGACCAGAGCACCCGCGGCGCGTTCCATCAGCTCGTGCTCGAGGTGCGCGAGGCGCTCGACTTTCTGCGCGGATCGAGCCTGCTGATGATCGCCTTCGCGCAGTTGACCCTGACCGTGCTGGTGCTCTTCATGATGTTCACGCTGGCTCCCGCCTACGTGACCACGGTGATCGGCATCCAGCCGCGCGACAGCTACGTGATCCTTCTTCCGGCGACCGTCGGCGCTGTCACCAGCGCCTTCGTCGTCGGCCAGTTCGGGCGATCGATGTCCCGCTCCAGGCTGCTAGTGGTCAGCCTGTTGGCGACCGGGTTCACGCTGCTCCTGCTGGCCAGCGTGCCCTACGGGATGAGGCACGTACCGCAGCTGATTCCGTTCACTCGCTACTTCGCGGTTGTCTTCGGCCTGCTGCTCGGGCTCGAGTTCGGCGCGCTCTTGATCCCCTCGCTGACCGTCCTCCAGGAGCAGACGACCGACGAGGTGCGGGGCCGGATCTTCTCGCTCTTCTTCCTCGCCTACAACGGGGCAACCGCGATCCCGATCCTGGTCGCCGCCTACCTCGCCGACCTGGTCGGCACCGCCCGCGTCATCGGCGGTCTTGGGGTGCTGCTCGCCATCGCGGGTCTGGTCGCTTCTAGAGCCGGATCGCGCGTGTACGGAAGAGCAGATAGATGACCGCGACGCCGGCAACCGCCGCCAGCCCGCCGTAGCCCGCCGCCTTGAGGATGGTCGTTAGGAGCGGCCAGTTGTTGCCGAGCAGATAGCCGACCAGCCCCCACAGGATCGCCCACGGCATCGCGCCCAGCACGCTGTAGGCCTGGAAGCGCCAGAAGGGCATGTGCGCGACCCCGGCAAAGATGCTCGCCCAGGTCCGTAGCCCCAGGACGAAGCGACCGACGAGGATCGTCTTGTCGCCGTGGTGGGCGAAGAACATCTCGACCTGGGCGAGGTGGCCGACCTCCAGCCGGAAGACGGAGAGCGCCTTCTCGAGGAAGGGCCGGCCGCCCCGCAGCCCGATGAAGTAGCCGACGTCCCCGCCCGCGATGGCGCCGAGGGCGCCTAGCGCGATGACCACCACGATATTGAGGTGGCCGGCGCCGGCGTAGGCCGCCACCGCGACCAAGGTCAGCTCGCCGGGGAAGGGCACGCCCGAACTCTCGATCAGTATCCCGAGCGCGGCGGCGGGATAGCCGATCGCGTCGGCGATGCTTCTGACGTCCATTGCAGGTCGATATCCTGAGCGTTCCTGATGAGCCACATCGACGACCACGAGTCGAAGGACGAGCTCGACCAGCTCCGCCACTCGACCGCGCACGTCCTGGCCGCGGCCGTCACCGAGCTATGGCCCGGCACTAAGTACGCGATCGGTCCGCCGGTCGAGAACGGCTTCTACTACGACTTCGAGTCCGACCACCAGTTCACGCCCGAGGACTTCAAGGAGATCGAGAAGAAGATGCGGTCGATCGTCGGCCGCGACCTTCCCTTCGCGCATGAATGGCAGTCAAAGCCGGAGGCGATCGCCACCTTCCGCGCTCTCGGCCAGGACTACAAGGTGGAGCTGATCGAGGACCGGATCGCGGACGACGAGCAGGTCTCGCTCTATCGGACTGGCGAGGACTTCCTCGACCTCTGCCGCGGGCCGCACGTGCCCGGCGCCGGCGCGATCAGGGCCTTCAAGCTGCTCCGCGTCGCCGGCGCCTACTGGAAGGGCGACGAGCACAACCGCCAGCTGCAGCGGATCTATGGCACCGCCTGGCCCTCGCAGAAGGAACAGGACGAGTACCTGGAGATGCTCGCCGAGGCGGAACGACGCGACCACAAAAAGCTGGGTCGCGAGCTGAAGCTCTTCCACAGCGACGAGCGGAGCGGGGCGGGGCTGCCGCTCTGGCTGCCCAACGGCGCCACCGTGCGGCGCGAGATCGAGCGGTGGGTCGTCGACGAGGAGTTGAAGCGGGGCTACCAGCACGTCCTGACGCCCAACCTCGCCCGGCTGGAGCTCTACGAGCGGAGCGGGCACTGGCAGAAGTACCACGACTCGATGTACCCGCCGATGCGGTTCGAGGAGTCGGGCGAGGTGCTCGAGCTGCGCCCGATGAACTGCCCGCACCACATCCTCGTCTACGAGTCGGAGATGCGCTCCTACCGCGACCTGCCGCTGCGGATCGCCGAGGTCGGCATGAACTACCGCTACGAGCGATCGGGGACGCTGCAGGGGATGAACCGCGTGCGCGCCTTCGCCCTCAATGACGCGCACATCTTCTGCACGCCCGAGCAGGTGGAGCAGGAGGTGAAGGGCGCGATCGAGTTGTCGCTCCACTTCTCCGAGGTGCTGGGGATCGACGACTTCTGGTATCGGCTCTCCACCCGGGACGACGTCAAGGACAAATGGATCGGTACGGCGGCCGAGTGGGAGACGGCGCAGGCAGCTCTCAGCGGCGCCCTCGAATCGCTGAGCCTTCAGTACCGGCTGGGCCCGGGTGAAGCCGCCTTCTATGGCCCCAAGATCGACTTCCAGGTCCGCGATGCCCTGCGCCGCGAGTTCACCAACTCGACGGTCCAGGTGGACTTCGAGCTGCCGCAGCTGTTCGACCTCGAGTACGTGGCCGAGGACGGCTCGAGGAAGCGGCCGGTAATGGTCCATCGCGGCGCGGCCGGGTCCATGGAGCGCCTCTTCGCTTACCTGATCGAGCGCTGGGCCGGAGCGTTTCCGACCTGGATGGCGCCCACCCAGGTGGTGGTCATCCCGATCACCGACGAGCAGAACGCCTACGCGGCCTCGGTGGCCGAGCGGCTGCGCCGCGCCAACGTCCGGGTCCTGGTGGACGCCTCCTCGGACCGGATGCAGCGCAAGATCCGCGACGCCCAGCGGATGAAGGTTCCCTACATGGCGATCGTCGGCGGCCGCGAGGTCGAGTCGGGCCAGGTCAACGTCCGCAACCGTGTCGGCAACGAGACCCCGGAGGCGCTGGAGGACTTCGCCGCTCGGCTGACACTGGAGATCACCGAGAAGAGGCGCCCGGACCGATGACCGGCGGCGGAGAGCCGCCTTACCTGGCCGTCAACCGGGCCGCCTAGGCGCGCAAGAACGCCGAGCACACCGACGGCCGCGCCCAGGCCCGCTGGGACCAGCCGGAGATCACCTGGGGCGTCTGGCGGACGCCGGAATCGGATGTCGGGATGCTGCCCGACCCGCCGGGACTGGAGGTGATCGGGCTCGGCTATGGAACCGCCTACTTCGGCGCCTGGCTCAGGCGCCATGGAGCCTCAAGCGTCGTCGGAGTGGACATCACGCCGAACCAGCTGGCGACCGCGCGCCGCGTCAACGATGAGACCGGCCTGGGGCTCGAGTTCATCGAGGCCAACGCCGAGGCTGTGCCGCTGCCCGGCGGTTCGTTCGACCTCGCGCTCTCGGAGTACGGCGCCTTGATCTGGTGCGACCCCCATCTGTGGATCCCCGAGGCGGCTCGGCTGCTGCGCCCGGGTGGTGAGCTCGTCTTCCTGCAGAACACGCCCCTCTCGATGCTCTGCACGCCTGACACCGGCACAGTGGTGGACGCGCTGCAACGTCCGCAGCGGGGGCATGCACCGGATGGAATCGACCGACGACGACCCCGGGGTGGAGTTCCACCTCGGCCACGGCGACTTGGTCCGGGTCCTGCACCGGAGCGGGTTCGAGATCCTCGACCTGGTGGAGCTCTTCGCGCCCTCCGATGGCGACCCGGTTACTACGACTACGTGCCTGCGGAGTGGGCGAGCAGGTGGCCCGCCGAGGAAATTTGGCGGGTGACGAAGACCTAGATCCTAGAGGCCGCCCGGGATCCGCGCCAGGAAGTCGCCGAGGGCGTTGACCGGCGTTGTGGTGCCAGGGCCCAGGTTGTAGATCCGGGGCTGGTCCTGCGGCGTGTCGCCGCCGATCAGGAGGTGCCCGTCGTCGATGAAGCCGAGACTCCTCGCGCCTCCCGGCACCCTGGCGGTGGTGCCCTGGCCGACGTAGAGCACTTCGCCCGAGGTGGCGCAGCAAGCGGCCGCGCCGCCACCCGGCGAGAGGGCCAGCGAGAAGTACTGGTCCGGCCCGAAGGTGATCGTTGCCCTAGATCCGCCGTCCCAGCCGAGGACCGTGAAAGCGCCCGAGGCCTGCGCGCAAAGCGCCCCATAGGGACCGGGCAGGCTCTCGACTGGGCAGGTCGAGCTCCCGAGTGTTGCGGAGCGGACGGCGGTCGCTTCGTCGATTACGTGGATCTCGGTCGGGAAGGCTGAGAACGGACCGCCTCCCTGGGTGCAGGCGGGCACGTAACCGAGGACGAGGTGGCCACCGTGCCAGCCGACAGCCCAGGGGATCTTGGCACTGGAAGAGGCGCTGAAGATCTGGGTTCGGTTGCCGCCGCCGGCGTCTTCGATGTAGATCCGGAAGGGGATGGGGCTCTGGCTGTAGTCGGCGGTGACCACCGCCATCCGCTGGTCGTCGGGGCTGACCGCGAAGGTGCTGCCAACCGAGCCGCCGCCAGGGACGCTGTCGGCCTGGCCCTTGCTGCCGTCCGGTCCTAGCCAGCGCACCGTCGTGTTGCCGTCGAGGTAGTAGACACGGTCGTTGGTGGCGCTCACGGTCTCGCTCGGAAGGACGGTCCCGGCTCCCTGGCCGAAGGTGCAGGTGAGGCCGGACCGGGTGGCGGAGACAGCGCTGGCGGCAACCCGTCCGTCAGTGCCGAGAAGGCTCACGGTGTAGGTGGGCAGTCCATTGGCCGGGGTTGCCAGGACCGCGAAGGAGGCGGTGAGCGGCGTCGGCGTCGGAGCGGCGGTGGCCACGGGGGAAGGCGTCGGTGTGGCCGGGGTCGCTGCGGTCGGCGGCACCACCGTGGGGGAGGCCGTAGGCGCCGGGGTACCCTGGCCGGCGCAGGCGGAGACCAGGAGCACGAGCGCGGCGAGGATCGTGGGCCGCATCTTCAAGGCTTCGGCGTGAATAACCGGCCTCCGAGGGGAATTGTTACGACGGTCTGATACCATTCCAAACGTTGAAGCAGGGCCCGTCCCTCACCTCCAGGCGCTCGCGCCGAAAAGGTTCATGTCTCGAGGCGGACGGGCTTTGCCGTCCGCGTTTTTATTTTTCTGGAGGAGATCTCACGAAGCTGAGCGTTAACTGGGGTAGCGACCGATAGCCTTCAAGGAACTACGGATCAACGATCAGATCCGCTCGCAAGAGGTGCGCCTGATCGACGACATAGGCAATCAGTTGGGAGTCCTCGGGCTGGATACCGCGAAGCGTATCGCGGCTGAGAAGGGGTTGGACCTCGTTGAGTTCGCGCCCCAGGCCCAGCCGCCGGTCTGCCGCTTGATCGACTACGGCAAATACAAGTTCGAGACGATCAAGAAAGAAAAGGACCAGCGCCGGCGCCAGAACGTCATAAAGCTGAAGGAGATGAAGCTCCGGCCCAAGGTGGCCGAGCACGACTTCCAGACCAAGTTCAAGGGCGTCAGGCAGTTCTTGGAGCAGGGCGAGAAGGTAAAGGTGACGATCATGTTCAGGGGCCGCGAGATGGTCCACCAGGAGATCGGGAGAAGGATTCTCGATCGGGTGGCAGACGCGGCCAAGGAGATCGCAGTCGTCGAGCGTGCCCCGATCATGGAGGGCCGCAACCTGTTCCTGATCCTCGCGCCGACCGCCAAGCCGGCAGCCAAGGAGCCCGAGCCGGAGCCAGAAGGAGCATCAACCAGTGCCTAAGATCAAGACTCGCAAGGGCATCGCGAAGCGGATTCGCGTCACCTCGACCGGCAAGCTCGTCCGGGCCCATGCCTGGAAGAGCCACATGTTCGAGCACAAAAAGCAGAAGAACAAGCGCACGGCCCGGCAGCTGATGGCGGTAAGCCCCACCGACGTCAAGCAGGTGCGCCGAGCGCTGGCGATCTAGATGGCCAGGGTCAAGCGCGGTGTCACCGCGCACGCTCGTCACAAGAAGATCCTCGACCGCGCCAAGGGCTTCCGGCTCTCCAAGAAGCTGCTCTTCCGACCTGCCAACGAGGCGGTCCTGCACGCCCTGGCCTACGCCTTCCGCGACCGGCGGGCGCGCAAGCGCGACTTCCGCCGCTTATGGATCGCCCGGATCAACGCCGCCTCGCGGCAGGGCGGGCTTCCCTACAACAAGTTCATGCACGGCCTGCGCCAGGCCGGGGTGGAGATCGATCGCAAGGTCCTCGCGGACCTCGCTGTCAAGGACAGCGGCTCCTTCGCCCGGCTGGTGGAGGTTGCCAAGAGCAGTCTCTGACACGCATCCGCTGACGTCGCCGGACAATGAGCTCGTCAAGCGGATCCGACGCCTGGCTGCCGGGCGTGGCGGCGACGAGGTGCTTCTCGAGGGTCCGCGGGTCATCCTGCAGGCGCTGGCCGCCGGTATCCGGTTGGAGGTCCTGGCGGTGCGCGAGGGTGAGGACTTCGACGCGCCGGCGCAACGGCGTGTCGTCCTCGGCCGCGGGCTGTTGCACGAGCTGAGCGCGACCACCACGCCCCAGGGCGTTCTCGCCCTTGGCCACGCGAAACTGGTCAGCTTTGACGACGCTCGGGCCGCAGCCGTGAGGGCCGGCTGGCCGCTGGTCGTGCTGGACGGGGTCCAAGACCCCGGGAACGTCGGCGCCATCGCCCGGACTGCGGCGGCCGCCGGAGCGCCCGCCCTCGTGGTCCTTCCCGGCACCGCGGACCCGCTGGGGGCGAAGGCGATCCGTGCCAGCGCCGGCCACGTCTTCAACCTCAAGCTGGCGCGGGCGACCTGGGACGAGCTGGCCGGGATCGCCTGCGTGGGCGCCGACTCGGCCGGCCGCCCGCTGAAGGAGGTCGACCTTGCCGCGGCCGGCGCGATCGTGCTCGGCAGCGAGGCCCACGGGATCAGCCGGCCGATGGACTTGGTCGCGCTGCCGATGGCCCCCGGAGTGGAGTCCCTGAACGTGGCGGCGGCCGCCGCGATCCTCCTCTACGAGCTTCAGGCGAGAATCTCCCAATGATCGGCCGCATCGACCAGCTGAAGAGGGCGGCGCTGGAGGCGATCGCCGCCGCACCCGACGGCGAGGAGCTGGAGCGGGTCAGGATCGAGTACCTCGGGCGCCGGGGCGTCCTCACAGAGGTCCTCTCCAACCTCGGCCAGGTCTCGGCCGACGAACGGCCCGGAATCGGCCAGGCCGGCAACCGTGCCAAGGCCGAGATCTCGGCCGCGCTCGAGGAGCGGACCAGCTCCTTCGACCTCCGCCGCCTGGACGCCCTGGCTCGGTCGGAGGCGATCGACGTCACCTTCCCGGCGCGCCCGCTCAATCGCGGCCGGGCGCACGTGCTGACCCAGGTCCGCCGCCAGCTGGAGGTGATCTTCGAGCGCATCGGCTACTCCGTCGAGGAGGGGCCGGAGATCGAGACCGACTGGTACAACTTCGAGGCCCTGAACCTCCCCAAGGGCCACGCCTCCCGGGACGTCCAGGACACCTTCTTCCTGGACGAGGCGGAGGAGACGGTGCTTCGGACCCACACCTCCAACGTCCAGATCCGTGGCATGGAGCGGATGGGGGAGCCTCCGATCTACATTGTCGCGCCCGGCCGCGTCTACCGGCGGGAGAACCTGGATGCGACGCACCTCGCCTGCTTCATGCAGCTGGAGGGCCTCGCCGTCGACGAGGGGCTGACGGTGGGCGACCTCAAGGGCACGCTGCTCTACATGGTGCAGTCGCTCTTCGGGCCCGAGCGGCGGGTCCGGATGCGGCCTCATCACTTCGGGTACACCGAGCCCAGCTTCGAGTTCGACACGGTCTGCGGCCGCTGCCTGGGGAAGGGCTGCCGGAGCTGCGGCGGCCAGGGCTGGCTGGAGACCGGGGGATGTGGCATGGTCCACCCCCAGGTCCTGCGCAACGGCGGCGTCGACCCCGACCGCTATTCGGGTTATGCGTGGGGCTTCGGGATCGAGCGGATCGCGATGCTGGAGTACGACGTGGAGGACCTCCGCCTCTTCTACGAGAACGACCTGCGCTTCAATCACCAGTTCTGATGCGCATCTCCTACGAGTGGCTGGGCGAGTACGTGGACACCTCCGGGCTCGCCCCGGCGGAGGCGGCCGAGCTGCTGACCATGACCGGGACCAAGGTCGAGTCGATCACTGTCGTCGACCTCTCCGCGATCATCGTCGGCCGCGTCCTCGAGCAGCGGGAGCATCCCCGCTCCAACAAGCCGCTCTGGATCCATCAGGTGGACGTCGGTGGCGGTCAAACCCGCCAGATCGTGGCCGGCGCGCCCAACGCGGTGGCCGGGACGCTGGTCCCGGTCGCGCTGCCCGGCACCAGGGTGCCGAGCGGGACGCTGGTCCGGGATGGCAGGATCGCGGGCGAGGCGGCCCAGGGGATGCTGTGCTCGGCCGACGAGCTGCTGCTGGCCGAGGAGCGCGAGCCGAGGATCATGCTGCTCGACCGCGGCGAGCCAGGTGAGTCATTGACCCTCCAGTTCCCGGTCGAAGCCGTCTTCGAGACGGAGATCACGCCCAACCGGCCCGATTGTCTCGGGCACTTTGGCGTGGCGCGCGAGCTGGCGGCGGCCACCGGGCGCGAACTGAAGATGGACTTCATGCCCTCCTTCACGGGCGGCATCGACCCGCCCGGTACCGGCCTTGTGGAGGTGACCATCGAGGAGCCCGACCTCTGCGCCCGCTACATTGGCGCTCCGATCACCGGGGTCACGGTGCGGCCCAGCCCGGACTGGATGCAGCGGCGTCTGCGCGCCGCCGGCGTGAGGCCGATCAGCAACCTGGTGGACATCACCGCCTACGTGATGCTGGAGTACGGCCAGCCGCTCCATGTTTTCGACCTCGCCCGGGTGGAGGGGCCGGAGATGCGAGTCCGCCGGGCGCGGGCCGGCGAGCGGCTGCTCTGCCTCGACGGCCAGGTGCGCAACCTCGACCAGCGCATGCTGGTGATCGCCGACCGGCAGCGGCCAATGGCCATCGCCGGGCTGATCGGCGGCGAGGAGTCGGGGGTTGGCGAGGGGACAACCAGCGTGCTGCTGGAATCGGCCAACTTCGATGGGGTCAACATCCGCGCCACCTCGCGCGCCTTCTCCCTCCGAACCGAGGCCTCCTCGCGCTTTGAGAAGGGCATTGCGCCCGAGCTGGCGCTGGCAGGCGCCCGCCGCGCCGCGACCCTGATCGTCGAGCTGGCCGGCGGCCAGGTCCACCGCGACTGGCCCGACCAGTACCCGCGCCCTCAGCAGCCGGTGCGCATCCGGGTCGAGCCGCAGAAGGTGGACGGGCTCCTCGGCGTGCACGTGCCCCGCGACGAGTCGCAGGCGATCCTCGGCCGGCTCGGCTTCCACCTCCGGGTGCTCGAGGACGGCGCCTGGGACGTGCTGCCGCCGGTCTTCCGGCTCGACGTCTCGCTGCCCGAGGACATCATCGAGGAGGTGGGGAGGATCCACGGCATCGACAGGATCCCCGCCACGCTCCCGGGCCGCCGCCGCTCGCGCTGGGTCCCCTCGAGCGCCGCGCATTTGCCCACGCGGGTACGCGAGGTGCTCCTCGGCGCCGGCTTCGACGAGGCGGTCTCGCCGGCCCTGGTGTCGCGCCGCGTGCTCGAGCGCCTGGGCCTCGCCGAGGGCGCCCGGACGGTCATTAACCCGATGAGCGACGAGATGGACACGATGCGGACCTCACTGCTGCCCTCGCTCCTGCTGGCCGAGGTACTCAACCAGAACCGCTCCGGCACCCGTGCCGACCTCTTCGAGCTGTCCCGCGTCTACCGGGGCACGCTGAAGGACGGCCGCGCCGAGGAGCCCAACCGCCTGGCGGCGGTGGCGCGCGTCGGCGGCGGCCACGAGGCCGGCCGCGATGGCGTCCTGCGTCTCAAGTCGGCACTCGACAGGATCGCTGGGGAGCTCGCCACCGGCCCCTTCGAGTACGCGGTCGCCGCGCCCGACCTCTTCCACCCCGGCCGTAGCGCGTCGATCCGGCTGGCGGGTGCGGAGATCGGGAGCGTGGGCGAGCTCCACCCGAGGACACTTGCGGTGTTCGACCTGGACGGCAGAGCGGTGGCCTTCGACCTCGACGCCGACGCCCTGCTGGCGGCCTCCGGCGCGCGCAAGGCGACCGGGCTGCCACGGTTCCCGTCGGTGGACCGCGACCTCGCCCTGTTGGTTCCGGATGCGGTCTCCGCATCCGATCTGGTGGCCACCATCCGAGCCGCCGGGGGGGACCTGCTCGAGTCTGCCAGCGCGTTCGACGAGTACCGGTCGGAGCAGCTCGGCGAGGGAGTCAGGAGCCTCGCCTTCGCCTTGACTTTCCGCTCCCCCGAGCGCACCCTCACGGACTCGGAGGTGGATTCGCTGATGGCGTTGATGAGGGCTCGGCTGGAAACGGCACACGCGGCGCGACCGCGGTGATCGACCTCGCCATCCTGGTGCTCATCGCCGCCTACGCGGCGCTCGGCTATGGGACCGGCGTCATCCGCCGCCTGGTCGGTCTGGTCGCGGTCTACGTCGCCTTTCTGGGCGCCACTAACGCCGCGCCGACGGCGGCCAACGTGGTCCTCCAGGTGTTCCCCGGCTGGGCCGTCCCCGACGCCCTTGCCGCGGGTTACTTCGCCCTGGTGGTGATCATCATCGTCGTCATCGAGGTGATGGCCGCCTTCGTCCACAACCGACTCCAGATCGCCGCGATCCTCTTCGACCGACTCACCGGCGCCATCGTGGGCGGCCTCACGGCGCTCTTCGGCGTGACCGTCGCCCTCTACCTGCTGCTGGGAGGCACCCAGCCGCCCTCTGGCTCGCCGGACGGCGCCCAGATCCAGACCCAGGACTCCATCCGCACGTCGGTCCTGGCGCCCGCCCTGCTGCGGGGGATCGGCCGGCCAGCCGTGCTGCTCTTCTACCCGGTCATCCCGATCGACCCGAACACCTACTTCAACGGCCAGGGACCGCGACCGCAGTAGCCGGACATCCACACGACCTCTGGCGGCGGCTGCGCGATCGCGCCGTCGAGGTCCATGACGAGGCCAACCTGCGGCGCCGGGTGGAGGCGGGGGAGAAGCTCCGCGTCAAGCTCGGCATGGACCCGACCGCTCCCGACATCCACGTCGGCCACCTGGTCGTCCTGGACGTGCTCCGGATGTTCCAGGACGCCGGTCACACGGCGGTCCTCATCGTCGGCGACTACACGGCGCTGATCGGAGACCCGAGCGGTCGCTCGGAGACGCGCCCGGTGCTCAGCCGCGAGCAGGTCGACGCCAATGCGCGGACCTACTTCGACCAGGCCTTCCGCGTGCTCGACCGGGAGCGGACCGAGGTCCACGGCAACGCCGAATGGCTCGGTGAGATGACCGCCGCCGACATCCTCCGCCTGCTCGGCAGGCAGACACTGCAGTCCGTCCTCCAGCGCGAGGACTTCGCCAAGCGTTTGAAGGAGGGCGCGCCGATCGGGGCCCACGAGATCCTCTATCCGTTCAGCCAGGCATATGACTCGGTCGCCGTCGACGCCGACCTGGAGATCGGCGGCACCGACCAGCTCTTCAACCTTCTGTTCGGCCGGGACATCATGCGCGCCTATGGCAAGACGCCCCAGGACGTCGCCGTCTTCCCGCTCCTGGAGGGCCTCGACGGGGTCCAGAAGATGAGCAAGTCGCTCGGCAATTACATCGGCATCACGGAGCCGCCGGCCGAGGCCTACGGCAAGGTAATGTCGATCCCCGATCCCATGACGGCGCGCTACGCGAAGCTGCTGCTCGAGCTCGATCCTGCAGGCCTGCCCGCCCATCCGCGCGACGCCAAGGCCCTCGTCGCCCGCAAGCTGGTCGAGCGCCTGCACGGTCCGGCGGCGGCGGCGGCGGCGGAGAGGGACTTCGACCTCCGGTTCCGGCAGCGCGAGTCGGTCGAGGTCCTCCGTGACCTGGCCCTGAAACAGCCGACGAACGTCATCTCGGCGCTTCTCGAGAACGGGCTCGTGGGCAGCGCCAGTGAGGCGAAGCGGCTGCTCTCCCAGGGTGGGGTGCGGATCAACGGGGAGAAGGTGCTGCAGAACCGTGAGATCCACGAGGACTCGACGATCGAGGTCGGGAAGCGTCGAAAGACCATCCGGCTGACCTTCGAGCGGTAGGCTCGGCCTTCGTGCACCCCGTCCTCGCTCTTTTCAAGCGCAACGCCTGGGCGACCGAGCAGCTGCTCGAGTTCTGCGCCGGCCGGCCGGAGCTGACCGCACCGGCCGAGGACGACGTCTACGGGACGATCGAGGCGACCTTCAACCACATCGTGGGTGCGGAGGCGGGCTATGCGCGGCTCATCACCGGGCACCTGCCGGTCAGGGTCAGGGAGTCCCGCGCGGCAGTCGAGCTGCTCGAGCCGGGCCGCCTAATTGCCGAAGGGTGGCTTGAGGTGCTGTCCACCGAGCGCGATCTCGAGGTGGTGCTGCCCTTCCAGCGAGGTCGCGACCCGGAGGTGATGTCCGACTGGCTGCCGCTGGTGCAGTGCGTCCACCACGGCGACGACCACCGGGCCCAGATCGGGACGCTGCTCAGCCGCCACGGCATCGAGCCGCCCGACCTCGACGGCTGGTCTTATGGCGAGGTGGGTACCGGCGATGCCGCTCCCCACGCCTGGTGGGACGCGCTGCTGGGGCGCTTCTTCCGCCACCACTTCTGGGCCACCGAGCAGCTTCTCGAGCGTTGCCGTGATCTCTCCCCGGAGCAGCTCGCGTTCTCCGCGCCGGGCACGTACGGGTCGATCGAGGCGACGCTCGATCACCTGGTGTCGGCCGACCGCACGATCTTCTCGCGGGCCACCGGCGGCGGGCGGCAGCCGGCTCTCGACGCCGGAGGCCCGGGTCCCCTGCTGGAGCACTTCGCCCGCCAGCGCCAGGGGTGGGAGGCCTACCTGGCCTCGAAGCCGGACTTCGAGTCGCGGATCGACCGCGAGGGCGTCCTGATCCCGGTCTGGGTGATCGTGCTCCAGGCAATCCACCACGGCAACGACCACCGGACCAACGTCGGCACCGCGCTCCTGCGCCAGGGCCTGGAGGCCCCGGAGATCGACGTCTGGGCCTACGCCTGGCAGGACGGCGCGTTGCGGCCTCTTCCGGCGGGCGCGGGGCCTCCGCCCGCCGGCTGGGGGTCTTAAAATGGTCGAAAGCATGTTCGCCCCGAGGTGTATTTGACGTGTCCGGTCATTCCAAGTGGGCCGGGATCAAGCACAAGAAGGCGATCGTCGACGCCAAGCGCGCGGTCTCCTTCACCAAGGTTGCCCGGGAGGTGACGATCGCGGCCAAGGAGGGCGGCGGCAGCCCGGACGGCAACTTCCGGCTGCGGCTGGCGATCCAGAAAGCGCGCGAGGTCAACATGCCCGCGGACAAGATCAAGGGCGCCATCGACCGCGGCACCGGCGCCGCTGCCGGCGACTCACTCGAGGAGCTCCGCTACGAGGGTTACGGCCCTTCCGGCGTGGCGGTGCTCGTCGATGCAGTCACCGACAACCGCAACCGCACCTCGGCCTCGCTAAAGCACCTCTTCGCCAAGAACGGCGGCAACCTCGGTGAGACCAACTCGGTCGCCTATCTCTTCGAGCGAAAGGGGGTCATCGAGGTCGACGCCGCCGGTAAGGATCCGGACGAGCTTGGCCTCGCCGCCATCGAGGTGGGCGCCGAGGACGTCTCCGTCGAGGGCGACTCCGTGGAGGTGACGACCGGTCCCTCGGAGTTCGAAGCGGTCCGGGCGGCCCTCGAGGCGGCCGGCGCGCGGATCGAGAACGCCGAGATCACCATGCATCCCAAGTCCTCCGTCCCGGTCGGGGAGGACAAGGCTCCCTCCGTTCTGCGCCTGATGGAGGCGCTGGAGGAGGACGACGACGTCCAGCAGGTCTATGCCAACTTCGACATTCCCGCAGATGTCCTTGAACGCGTCTCAGCCAATGTCTAACCTGCTGGCAACGTGGCCTCCCGGCTCCTCCTAGGGATCGATCCCGGCCTCGCCTCCACCGGCTGGGCGCTCGTCCGAGAGCCGGCCGAGGTGCTCCGGTGCGGCACCATCCGCACCGCTGCCGGCGGTCGCCCCGGCGCCCGCCTTCTCCATCTGAAACGGGAGCTGGAGGTCGTGCTCGACGCGGCCACCGTCGACGAGGCTGCGCTCGAGGAGCTGTTCATGGGCAGCAACCGGACCAGCGCCATCGGCGTCGCCCAGGCGCGTGGCGTGGTGCTCGCCCTGCTCGAGGAGCGCGGTATCGCGGCGGCCGAATACAAGCCGTCGCAGGTGAAGCTCGTCGTCAGCGGCTATGGCAACGCCGACAAGGCCCAGCTGGGACGGATGCTGACCGCGCAGGTGCGCGGTCTGCCGGCGGGTTCGGCCCACGCCTTCGACGCCATCGCGATCGCGATCTGCCACGCCCGCTCGCGGCGGATCAACCTGGCGGTGGCGCGTTGATCGCGTTTCTCCGGGGCCGGGTCCTGCGGCTGACGCCGGAGACGGTGCTCCTCGACGTCAACGGCGTCGGCTACCAGCTGGCGATGACCGGCTCGGCGCGTGACCGGATGCCGACCGTCGGCGGCGAGACCGAGCTCTGGGTGCACACCCACGTGCGCGAGGACGCCCTGGCCCTCTTCGGCTTCTCGTCGGTCGAAGAGCTCGAGATGTTCAGGCTCCTGATCGAGGTGGACGGCGTCGGTCCGAAGGTCGGCGTCGCGATCCTCAGCTCCGCCAACCTCGATCTCCTCAAGGAAGCGATCCTCAACGAGGATGTCGGGCCGATCCGGCGAGCGCCTGGCGTCGGGCCGCGGACCGCCCAAAAGGTGATCATCGACCTCAAGCCGAAGCTGGAGGCTGACGCCGCGCTGGCCGCGATCGCGCGGGTGCCGGTCACAGCGGGTGCGCGAGGTGGGGGGGCGACACGCCAGGTGGAGGCGACGCTTCGCAACCTCGGCTTCAGCGCCGCCGAGGCACGCTCCGCCATCGACTCGGTCGACTGGGCCGCCGAACCCACTCCGCAGGAGGCACTGGCGACGGCGTTGAAGGCGCTCGGCCGGTGAGCGACGAGGCCCGCCTGGTCGGCAGCGAGGCGCTCGTCGAGGACGACCAGCTCGACCAGTCCCTGCGCCCAAAGAGTCTCGACGAGTACGTCGGCCAGGAGGCGATCCGCGAGCAGCTAGGCATCCAGGTAGAGGCCGCCAAGCGGCGAGGGGAGCCGGTAGAGCACGTCCTCCTCGCCGGCCCGCCCGGCCTCGGCAAGACGACCCTTGCCTACATCATCGCCAACGAGCTCGGCGTTGCGGTCCGCACCACCTCAGGCCCGGCCATCGACCACGCCGGCGCACTCGGCTCGATCCTCATGCAGATGGCCGACCGGGACGTCTTCTTCATCGACGAGATCCACCGGCTCAACCGGGTGGTGGAGGAGTCGCTCTACCCGGCACTGGAGGACTTCACCTTCGACACCGTTCTCGGCAAGGGCGTCGGGGCCAGCGCCGTGCGCCTGCCCCTGCAGAGCTTTACCTGCGTCGGCGCCACCACCCGCCAGGGGCTGCTCAGCGCCCCCCTCCGGGACCGCTTCGGCGCCATCTACCGCCTCGACTTCTACAGCCGGCCGGAGCTGGAGCGGATCGTTCGCCGATCCGCGCGCATCCTTGCCCTGGAGGTCGAGGAGGAGGCCGTGGCTGAGATCGCCCGTCGGTCGCGGGGCACGCCCCGGATCGCCAACCGGTTGCTTCGCAGGGTGCGCGATTACGCCCAGGTCCGCGCCGACGGCCGGGCTACCGCCGACGTGGCAGCGCGGGCGCTGAGCATGCTGAGTGTGGACGCCGAGGGGCTCGACCCGCTGGACCGGCAGATCCTGGAGACGATCATCCTCAAGTTCGCTGGCGGCCCGGTAGGCCTTGACACCATCGCGACCTCGCTCAGCGAGGAGCCGGAGACGATCGAGGACGTCTACGAGCCCTTCCTGATGCAGCAGGGCTACATCCAGCGCACCTCACGCGGCCGGATGGCGACCACGCTCGCCTACCGGCACCTCGGCCTCCAACCCCCAGCCCGGGGCGCCGAGCAACAGAGCCTCATCTGAACCGAACCCTGGTCTATGCCCCTCGGGGTAGTCGGTAGACTTCTCGGCCGTGCAACTCGTCCTCGGCTGGCCCGTCCGCGTCCTGCTGATCGCGCTCGTGGTCATCTCGCTCTTCGTGGACTCGGCCGGGTACGTCTATCGAGCCGTTAACCACCTGCCGCTCAGCGGGACCGTCGATGCCAGTCTGATGCCTCCCAACTTCGGCTGGTGGCCCTTCAACAACGGCAGCATCTACATCCACCGCGGCCTCGACCTCCAGGGTGGCAGCCACCTCGAGCTGCAGTTGGTGGACATCCCGGCGGGCCGCGCCAAGAGCGACGTCCAGGCGGTAGCCGTTCAGGTGTTCCAGAACCGTTTAAACGCGTTCGGCGTCAGCGAGCCGCTGGTCCAACCCGAGGGCCAGGACCGGATCATCGTCGAGCTTGCCGGGGTTTCGGCCGCTCGAGCCCAGACCATCCTCACCCAGACCGCCCACCTCGACTTCACCACCTGGGTCCCAGACCCCAACGCGCAGGCGGTGGGTGAGGCGCCGGCCGGCTACAAGCCGAAGCTCACCGGGCTCGGCAGCGCGCAGATCGTGAGCGCCAGCTCGGGCCTCGACTCCCAGGGCCTCAACTACCAGGTGCTGCTGAACTTCAACAGCGACGGCGCGTCGCAGTTCAGCACTCTAACCAACAACGCGGTGAACAGCTGTCCGGGCGCCGGCGTCACCTGTGCGACGCGCAACATCGCGATCTTCGAGAATCTGACCCAGGCGGACCTCGCCAACTGGGACAGCGTCGAGTCCACGATCGCCCTTCCCCCCTCACAGGGCGGCAAGCTGCTCACCAACCCCAACATCCTGAACCCGATCCCGGGCGGCCAGGCCAGTATCACGGGCAACTTCGACGCCACCTCGGCTCGCGACCTCGCCACCGAGATCAACTCTGGCGCCCTGCCGGCCAACGTCGTGGTGCTCTCCTCGAGCGACGTCGGCGCCAGCCTCGGCTCCGATTCGGTCACGCGATCGGTCGCGGCCGGTCTGGTCGGGCTCGCCATCGTGGTCATCTTCATGATCAGCTACTACCGGCTGCCCGGTTTGCTCGCCAGCCTTGCCCTACTCGTCTATGGCGGGATCGTGCTGGCGCTCTTCAAGACCATCCCGGTGACGCTGACCCTGGCCGGACTGGCGGGGTTCATCCTCAGCGTCGGCATGGCCGTGGACGCCAACGTGCTGATCTTCGAACGCTTCAAAGAGGAGATGCGCGCGGGCCGGACGGTCGGCGCCGCGGTGGACGCTGGGGTGCGCCGTGCCTGGCCGGCGATCCGGGACTCGAACATCAGCACCCTCATCACCTGCACCGTGCTCGCCTTCACGGCCTCCGGCACCTCGATCGAGGGTTTCGCGATCACCCTCGGAATCGGCGTCGTCACGAGCCTCGTCTCGTCGATCATCGTGACCCACAACCTGCTCGCGATCGTGCTCAACTTCGGCGGCGGCTTCCGCTCGCCGCGCGTCCTCGGTGTCACTCGTGCAGCCTGAGGAAACCCTGAAGGACGAGGCCCGTCCGGTCCGCGCGCTGGAGCCGGAGCCCTCGCCCGGCGCGATCGCCAGCGAGCCGCGGCCCCCGCGCACCCTCGACGTGATCGGCGCCCGGAACTGGTTCTTCCTCGCCTCGCTGGTCATCATCATCCCGGGCATCATCTCGATGGCGAGCCAGGGGTTCCTGCTCGGCATCGATTTCCAGGGCGGCACCGAGTTTCAGATCAGGTTCACCCAGAGCCCGTCGTTGGGGGCGGTGCAGACGGCGGTCACGGCCCAGGGCGTCAGCGGAGTCGTGCAGCAGACGGGAGCGGGCTCCTTCCTGATCCGCACCGGCGCCCTCGACCCGAGCCACCAGGCCCAGTTCGAGACCGCCCTGACCAACAAGCTGGGTCCTATCGACCAGGGCCACACGCAGGTCGCCGACGTCGGTCCGACGATCGCCGCCGAGATCGTCCAAAAGGCGATCATCGCCATCGTCAGCGCATCCGCCCTGATCCTTCTCTACCTGGCCTTCCGATTTCGCCGGGTGCAGGGAGGCTTCCGCTCCGGTGTCCAGTTCGGCGGCTCAGCGCTCCTCGCCCTGCTCCACGACGTCTTCCTGCTCACCGGCATCTTCTCGATCCTTGGCAAGGGGATTCCCTTCCTGGGCTGGCACGGCAACCAGCTGGGGCAGGTGGACAGCCTCTTCCTCACGGCGGTATTGACCGTGATCGGCTTCTCCGTCCACGACACCATCGTCATCTTCGACCGGATCCGGGAGAACATGATCGTCGCGCAGCGGCTCAGCTTTGAGCAGGTGGTGAACCTCTCAATCATGCAGTCGGCGGCGCGGTCGATCATCACCAGCTTCACGGTGGTGCTGGTGCTCCTCTCGCTCTTCTTCTTCGGCGGTGACACCCTCCGGGGCTTCGTCCTCGCGCTGCTGATCGGCATCGTCTCGGGGACCTACAGCTCGATCTTCAACGCCTCGCCGCTGCTGGTCGTCTGGCGGAGGCTGCAGCCGGTCCGCTAGACCTGAGCGCATAGCCACAAAATGCCGTCCTGGCCCATAAATGAGATCCGCGAACTGCTCGAGCCGACCCTCGCGCACATGGGGTACGAGCTGTACTCGATCGAGCAGACCGGACAGGGCGGGCGCACGCTCCGGATCTCGATCGACAAGCCACTCGGGGTCTCGATCGCCGACTGCGAGCGGGTGAGCCAACTGGCCGGGCCGATTCTCGACCAATCCGAGCTACTGGACGGGAACTACATCCTCGAGGTGAGCTCGCCGGGCGCCGAGCGGCCGCTGCGCGAGCGCAGGGAGTACGAGCGCTTCACCGGCCGTAAGGTGAATGTCCGCTACCGCTATGGCGAGGGCAGCGAGGGAGTGGTCGAGGGCGTGCTTGCCGCCGTCGAGGATCGGGGGATCGCCGTCGACAACCCGAAGACCGGCCTGCTCGACATCGGGTGGGACGACGTGCTCGCCGCTCGGCTCACGGTGAGCCTGTGAATAGCGAGTTCGTGGCCGCGCTGGAGCAGCTCAACAGCGAGCTCGGCATTCCTCTGGAGGAACTGATCCGGACCGTCGAGCAGGCGCTCGCCGACGCCTACCGGCGGGCATTCGACCCGCCCGGCTACGTGACGGTCCACATCGACCCGGCGACCGCCGCCATGCAGGTGACCAGTCGCACCTATGGGCCCGATGGGGAGGAGGTTCTCAACCCGCTGCCGACCGAGGACTTCGCCCGCATGGCCGCCCAGACCGCCAAGCAGGCGGTGACCCGGCACATCCGAAGCCTGGAGCGAGAGAAGGCCGTCACCGAGGCTGCCGAACACCGGGGGGAGTTGGCGACGGGAGTGATCGACCGGGTGGAGAACGGCACCGTCCACCTCGACATGGGCGGCCGTGCCGAGGGCGTGATGCCGCCGGAAGAGCAGATCCCGGGTGAGGAGATGCGCCCTGGCAAGCCGCTAACGGTGGTCATCCTCGACACCCGAAGAGGCGCCCGCGATCCCCAGGTCCAGGTCTCCCGGGCCAGCCGGCTCTTCGTCAGGCGGCTGCTGGAGGCCGAGGTTCCGGAGATCAAGAATGGCGCCGTGGCGATCAAGGCGATCGCCCGCGAGCCGGGGCTCAGGAGCAAGGTCGCTGTCCACTCCGACGATCCCTCGGTCGACGCCGTCGGCGCCTGCGTCGGACCCAAGGGCGTCCGGCACCGGTCGCTGCTGGCAGAGCTCGGCCGCGAGCACATCGATTTCGTTCCCTGGTCCGACGACCCGGCCACCTTTGCGGCGGCCGCGGTCGGGCCGGCCAGCGTCGTCGACGTCGTCCTCGATCGCTCGACCAACACGGCCCTGCTCCACGTCCCTCCTGGCCAGCTCTCTCTCGCGATCGGCAAGGATGGCCAGAACGCCCGCCTCGCGGCCAAGCTAACGGGATGGCGGATAGACATCAAGCCCGCCTCGGAGCAAGCCGGTGCCGAAGACCCGACATGAACCGGTCCGGACCTGCGTCGCCTGCCGGCAGGAGGCGGGAAAGACGGGCCTCGTCCGCTTCGTCCGCGACAGAGGGGGAACCATCGTGGAGGACCTCAGCGGCCGGGCGCCGGGCCGCGGCGCCTACCTCCACGACGATCCCGCCTGCCGGGAGCTGGCTCTCAGGCGGCGGAGCCTGGAGCGGGCGTTGAAAGCCCGGCCCGCGGCTTAGAAATCGTCGGAAAGGGGATAATCCGTAATTCGGGCCATGCGCCGACGGCCTGAGGTCCCAACCATATGAGAGCGCACGAACTCGCACGCGAGCTGAACATCAGCCAAAAGGAGCTGGTGAACTTCCTCCAGCAGAGGAGGCTCACCCGCAACCCCTCGGCGCCGCTGACCCCGGCGGCCATCGAGGCGGCGAGGCATGCCCTCAGC
The DNA here is from genome assembly GCA_035535055.1 of Candidatus Dormiibacterota bacterium. Lineage (GTDB taxonomy): Bacteria > Chloroflexota > Dormibacteria > Dormibacterales > Dormibacteraceae > UBA6019. The sequence continues at coordinate 52,527 of DATLQT010000058.1, forward strand.
AGCACGGCGGTCGCGACCAAGATCGCTCCGACCGGCGACAAGAAGATCAACCTGCCGCCCAACGTCTCGGTCAAGGACCTGAGCGACCAGCTCGGCGTGGGCGCGGTCGAGGTCATCAAGAAGCTGATGCAGAACGGGCTGATGGCGACCATCAACCAGGTCATCGACTTCGACACCGCCTCCATCGTCGCCGACGAGTTCGGAGTCACCGTCGAGCCGATCGCCGCGGGCGAGACGGTGGCGGTCGAGCAGCAGGGAGGCGCCGGCGACGGCAAGGTCACCGTGACCAGCCGCGAGGAGTTCTTCAGCTCTCTCGGCCGGGAGGACGCGACCAAGCTCATCGAGAGGCCGCCGATCGTCACCGTGCTCGGCCACGTCGACCACGGCAAGACCTCCATCCTCGACGCGATCCGGCAGACGCGGGTGGCCGCTGGCGAGGCGGGTGGGATCACCCAGCGGATCGGCGCCTATAAGATCCAGACCGCCGAAGGGAAGCCGATCGTATTCATCGACACCCCCGGCCACGAAGCGTTCACCGCCATGCGTGCCCGCGGCGCCCAGGTCACCGACGTGGTGGTGCTGGTGGTCGCCGCTGACGACGGCGTGATGCCGCAGACGATTGAGGCGATCCAGCACGCGCGCGCCGCCAAAGTCCCGATCATCGTCGCCATCAACAAGATCGACAAGGACAACGCCAATGTGGACCGGGTTCACGCTGAGCTGGCCGAGCAGGGCATCGTCACCACCCACTACGGCGGCGAGTTCGAGTGCGTCCACGTGTCGGCCCGCACCGGCGAGCACCTGGACGACCTCCTCACCACCATCGTGCTGACGACCGAGATCGAGGACCTGAAGGCCAATCCGGACCGGAATGCGATCGGGACCATCGTCGATGCCCACCTCGAGCGCGGCCGTGGTCCTGTCGCCACCGTGCTCGTCCAGTCGGGCACCCTCCGGGTCGGCGACTACTTCGTGGTCGGCCACATCTACGGTCGCGTCCGCGCCCTCGCCGACGACCGCGGCCAATCGGTCACGGAAGCTGGGCCGGCGACGCCGGTGGTCGTCTCGGGCCTCGAGGAGGTCGCCACTGCCGGCGACATCTTCCAGGTCGTCAACTCCGAGAAGTCCGCCAGGGGCATCGCTCTCGCCAAGCTGCAAGAGAAGCGGATGAACGAGGCCGCCGTCAGCTCCGCGCCCCGCCTCACCCTCGAGGAGCTCGCCCGGCGCGCCAAGGAGGGCGAGGTCAAAGAGCTCAACCTGGTCATCAAGGCCGACGCCCAGGGTTCGCTCGAGGCCCTCCGTGGAGCGCTCCAGAAGATCGAGGACCCGGTGGTCGCGATCAAGATCGTCGGCGAGGGGGTTGGCGCCGTCACTGACTCCGACGTGCTGCTGGCCAGCGTCTCCAGCGCCATCATCGTCTGCTTCAACTTGAAGTCGACCCCGGCCGCCGAAAGGGCCGCCGAGAAGGAGAAGGTCGAGGTCCGCTACTACGACGTCATCTACAAGCTGACCGAGGATGTCGAACGCGCCGCCAAGGGCCTTCGCGAGCCCACCTATCGCCAGGTCCACGAGGGCCAGGTCGAGGTGCTGATCCCGATCAAGATTCCGCGGATGGGCCTGATCGCCGGCTCCCGGGTCATCGACGGCAAGGTCAGCCGCGGCGGCTGGGTGAAGCTGACTCGCGGCGGCAACCAGATCTTCGAGGGCCGGATCACCTCCCTCAAGCACTTCAAAGAGGACGTCCGCGAGATGACGGCCGGCCAGGAGTGCGGCATCGGGCTGGACGGTTTCGACACCTTCGAACCGGGCGACACCATGGAGACCTTCCGCCTAGAGCGCGAAGAAATCTAGGGCTCCATGGGCTACCGCCAGACCCAGGTGGCCGGGCAGGTCCGCCAGGAGCTCATGGAGATCATCCAGCACGAGCTCAAGGACCCGCGGATCGGGTTCGTAAGCATCACCGACGTGGCGATGTCCCCCGACTTCAGGTCCGCCCGGGTGATGGTCAGCGTGCTCGGCAGCCCCGAGGAGCAGCGGGCCACGCTGAAGGGACTGATCAGCGCCAAGGGTCTCATCCGCCACGATCTCGGGCGCCGGCTCAGCAATCTCAAGTTCGCCCCTGACATACACTTCGAGCTCGATCCCTCGATCGAGTACAGCGTCCACATCTCGAAGCGGCTACGTGAGATCCTGCCGCCCGACGAGGAGGCCAAGCCCTGACCGCGGACGGCCTGAAGGAGCTCTATCACCAGGTGGGCGGCCTGCTCGACGGCCATGACCAGATCCTGGTCTTCGGCCACAAGGACGCCGACGGGGACACGCTCGGCTGCTCGCTGGCCTTCGCCGAGGCGGTTCGCGCGCTCGGCAAGCAAGCCTGGGTGATCATCCCGCCACCGGTCCCCCAGATGTACGACTGGCTCCCGGGTTACAACCAGATCGTCGACCGGCCTCCGCCGGGCGCCGACCCGCAGCTGGTCTTCTTCTTCGACGCGGGCAACATGGAGCGCTCGGGGACGTCCGTGCGCCACATCGCGAGCCACGCGACGATCGTCAACGTCGACCACCACCTGACCAACGCGATGTTCGGAGATCTCAACGTGATCGACCCCGACGCGGCGGCGGTGGGGGAGATGGTGGTGGACATGCTCGACGCCTACGGCTACCCGATCACGCCGACGATCGCGACCAACCTCTACACGGCGATCATGACCGACACCGGCGGCTTCCGGCACGAGAACACGACCGCCCACGCGCTCGAGTACGCCGCCCGGCTCGCCCGCCTCGGCGCCAACCCGGGCGAGATCGCCGGCAACATCTACAAGTCGCGACCGCTGACCACGCTCAGGCTCGACGCGCTGAGCCTCGCCGAGATGAAGGTCGAGTGCAGCGGGAGGCTGATCTGGTCGGCGGTCACGCGGGCGATGCTCAAGGACGCCGACGCGGTGATGGCCGAATCGGAGGGCATCATCGACAACCTCAACTCGATCGAGGGGCTGGAGCTCGCCATCCTTTTCAAGGAGGTGGGCGAGAGGATGACCAAGATCTCGGTCCGCAGCCGCGGCCGTGTCGACGCCGCCGCCCTCGCCGCGGAGTTCGGCGGCGGCGGGCATCTGCGGGCCGCCGGAGCCGAGATCTCCGAGCCGATGCCATCCGCCGTGAAGATGGTGTTGAAGGCGGCGAAGGCGGCGCTCGAGGGCGACACCCGCGATTAGAGCCGGGGTCCTCAATCTCGACAAGCCGGCGGGTGAGACCTCCTTTGCGATGGTCCGCAGGCTCAGGTCTTTGACCGGAGCTCACAAGGTCGGACATGCCGGGACCCTCGACCCGCTGGCCACCGGCGTGCTGCCGATCCTCTTCGAATCCGCAACCCGCCTCGCCGACTTCGCCCACCTGCTGCCCAAGACCTACCTGGCGGAGATCCGATTCGGCGCGCGCACCAACACCGACGACGCCGAGGGGGCGCTGGAGCCGGTGGCTGATCCCTCGAGCCTCGACCGCGATGCGGTCGCCTCGGGGCTGGCGGGGTTCGTCGGGCGGATCGAGCAGCGGCCGCCCGCGTTCTCGGCCGTGAAGATCGACGGCCAGCGTTCGTACAAGCTGGCCCGCGCCGGCGAGGACGTGGCGCCCGAGGCCCGCGAGGTCGTGATCGAGTCGGCGCGGCTGCTCGACTTCGAGCCGGGTGGGCGAGCGGTCGCGCAGGTCGAGGTCGTGTGCGGGAGCGGCACCTACCTGCGCGCGCTCGCTCGCGACCTCGGCGAGAGGCTGGCGGTGGGCGGCTACCTCGGACGCCTGGTCCGCTCCGCTTACGGCCCGCTGTCGCTGGCGGGGGCCGTCTCCCTCTCGGAGCTGACCGACGCGGCCGCAGTCGAGGAAAGGCTGCTGGCGCCGGAGTCCATCCTGCCCGAGATGGAGAGGGTCCGCCTGAGCCTCGACCAGGAGGCGCTGGTCCGCCAGGGCCGTGCCGTCCGCGTGTTCCCGGAGCCGGGAGAGGGGCCGCTGCGCGCCCACGCCGAGGATGGGCGCCTGGTCGCGCTCGGCCACGCGGACCCGCTGCGGCGCACCTTCGTCCCTGAAAAAGTACTGGTGTGATAGTCCACCAGGGACTCTCCGAGAAGCCCATCGGCCGGGCGGTGCTGGCGGTGGGCAGCTTCGACGGCGTGCACCTCGGCCACCAGCACCTGCTGAGGCGGCTCAAGGAGGAGGCCGGGCGGCAGGATTGCCGCTCGGTGGTGATCACCTTCGAACCCCACCCGCGCTGCGTCATCGAACCCGCCAAGTGTCCGAAATCGCTCACGACGATCGAGGAGAAGCTCGGCCTCCTGCATCAGGAGGGCGTCGACGACGGGGTGGTGATGAAGTTCACGCCCCAGGTATCGCAGCTGTCGGCGGAGGAGTTCATGGCCTCGTTGTCGAAGGCGATGGAGGTCCGCGGGGTCGTCTGCGGTCCCGACTTCGCCTTCGGCCGCGGTCGCCAGGGCAACCCGGACTGGCTCCGGGAGCACGGCTTCCCCGTCGCGGTGGTCGATCCCTTCCTCTTCGAGGGTCGCGAGCTTCATTCCTCCGAGATCCGCCGGCTTCTCGGCGAGGGCGAAGTGCCCGCCGCCAACCGCCTCCTGGGTCGCCCCTTCGTGCTCCGGGGCACCGTCGAGCACGGCGCCGAGGTGGGGAGGGGGCTCGGCTTCCCGACCGCCAACCTGGCCGTCCAGCTGAACAAGCTTGTGCCGGCGCCGGGCATCTACGCGGTGAGGGTCAACAGCAACTTCGGCCGCCACCTGGGCGCGCTCAGCGCGGGCTACCGGCCCACCTTCGGCGGGGACCGGCTGACCATAGAGGTGTTCCTGCTCGATTTCGAAGGCGACCTCTACGGCGCCCAGCTGGAGGTCGCGTTCGCGGTCCGCCTCCGCGACGAGGAGCGATACGAGAGCGCCGAGGAGCTCGCAACCGCGATCGCCCGGGACGTCGCGGAGACCCGGAGGCTGCTCGGCTGATGGGTGCCGTCGTGGTCGTCGGTGGAGGCCTCGCCGGGGTTTGGGCGGCGATCACAGCCGCCCAGGAGGGCGCCAGCGTCACCCTGGTCAGCCGCGCGCCCGGCGCCACCGCCCTCTACGCCGGCGGCGTCGAGATCGCCCCGGACCTCGAGGCGGTCCTGGCCGGCGAGCCCTTCCATCCCTTCACTCGCCTCTATCGCGACCACCTGAAGCTGGCCGCCGACCTCGAGCACGTCTCCAGCTCGCTGGTGGCCGAGCTGGGCCGCGCCGGCCTGCCCCTCCAAGGCGACGTCAGGCACTCCGGTCGCTACCCGGACCTCCACGGGCAGGCCCGGCCGGCCCAACTGGTGCCGGCGACGGTGGCGCCCGGCGAGCTGGGGGGGCTGCGCGGGCGCACGCTGGCGGTCGCCGCTATCGAGGGGGTAGGCGACTACGACGCCGCCGCCACCGCCGAAGCGTTGGGTGAGCTGGGCGTGAAGGCGTCTCCGGCCCGCGCCGTGGTCAAGGACCTGCCTCGCGGAGGAGCCCTCGGCGACCTCTTCGGGCGCCCGGCGCCCGCGGTGCGCACCGGCGCCGACCTTGTCGCCTTCCCGCCCGGCTTCGTGAAGCTGCCGCCCAACGGGTTCGAGCTGCTGGCGGCGATCCCGTCGCCGCACGGCTGGCGACTGCAGAAGGCCCTTGAGGCGGTTCTGCGCCGGGCGCGGGTGGACGTCGTCGTCGCCGAGGTCACCGGCTTCCACCGTCGGGGGACGCGGCTCCTCGCAGCGCAGATCGAGGAGCGCGAGCTCACCGCCGATGCCTTCGTGCTCGCGACCGGGCGCTTCATCGGGGGCGGCTTGGTCAAGTCGCGCCTGGTGCGGGAGCCGCTCCTCGACCTCGCGGTGTACTACCAGGGTGAGCCGGTCGCGGCCGCCTATCCGCGGCTGCGACACCTCGAGTACCTGGACCCGTCGCCGGCCTTCAGGACCGGCCTCCTGACCGATCCCGACCTGATGCCGGTCGGGGAGGATGGCAAGCGTGCCTTCAGCAATCTCTGGGCGGCCGGGTCGGTGCTTGGTGGCTACGACTACGGCGGCGGTGGCTGCGGGTTCGGCGTGCCGCTCCTGACCGGCTGGCTGGCCGGCCGTCGGGCCGCGTCGTGAGGGACAGTTGGCCGCTCGGGATCATGCGCGGCCGGGCCAGCCGGGCCGAGGCGGTCGACGCCGCCCGACCGAGCTCTTACGAGGAGGTTGCGCTGCTGTTACGCGAATCCAGCGCGGCCGGTACCGCGGTGGTGCCGGTCGGCGGCCTGTCGGCCGTCACCGGTGCGGTGGAGGTGAAACCAGGCCAGGTCGCGCTCGACCTCGGCCGGCTGGATGGGATCGTCGAGATCGACGAGCACAACCTGCTGGCGCGGGTGCAGGCTGGATGCAACGGCCTGAAGCTGGAGGAGGAGCTCAACCGCCGCGGCCTGACGCTCGGCCACTTCCCCAGCTCGCTGCCGGTCGCCACTGTCGGCGGTCTCGTCTCGACCCGCTCGTCGGGCCAGGAGTCCACCTTCTACGGCAGCATCGAGGATCTCGTCCAGGGCCTGACCGTGTGCCTTCCCGACGGAACCATCGCCGAGGCGCGCCCGGGGCCCCGCTCGGCGGTCGGTCCCGCGCTCCACGAGCTCTTCATCGGCGCCGAGGGTGGGCTCGGGGTGGTGCTCGAGGCGGTGCTGCGGATCTCCCGGCTGCCGGCCGTGACGCTGGGACGGGGATACGACTTCGCCACCCTCGAAGCGGGCCTGGAGGCGATGCGGGAGATCGTCCAGCTCGGCATCCGGCCGCTGGTGATGCGCCTCTACGACCGCGAGGACACCGCCTTCCAGGGCTCGGCGGCGGATGGCAGCCTGCTGGTGGTGGGAGTCGCCGGCGAGCCCGGACCGGCGGCGGCGGCGCTGGAGGTCGTCGCGGCCCGCTGCTCGGGCGCGACCGACCTCGGCCAGGAGCCCTTCGAGCGCTGGCGGGAGCGGCGCTTCCATCTCTCGCGGGAGCGGCTCCTCGAGTCGCTGCAGGCGCCCGGCTCCTTCGTGGACACCATCGAGGTGGCGGCCGCCTGGGACCGGCTGCCGGCCCTCCACGCTGCGGTGAAGGGGGTGCTGGCCGCCGAGGGGATCGGCCTCTGCCACTTCAGCCATGCCTACCCGCAGGGCTGCTGCGCATACTTCACCTTCGCCGGCTCCGCTCCTGACGAGGAGGCGGCGGAGGCAGCCTACGAGCGCTGCTGGAGCGGGACCATGGAGGCCTGCTTCGCGCACTCGGCGACATCGAGTCATCACCACGGCGCAGGGCAGGTCCGGGCGCCCTGGGTCCGGCGGGAGATGGGGGAGTGGTGGCAGGTATGGGAAAGGGTGCGATCCGGCATCGATCCGAAGGGCGTCATGAACCCCAACGCGCTGGGGCGGAGCGGCCGGGCATCCTCCTGATCGTCAACCCCGCTGCCCGCGGGGGGCGCGCCGGGAAGGATTGGCCGCGGCTGGCCGCCGACATCCGGGGTGCCGGGATCGCGTTCGAGGAGGCCTTCACCTCGAAGCCGCACGAGGCGACCGAGATCGCCCGCCGGGCGGTCAAGGACGACGTCGGGGTGGTCGCGGCGGTCGGCGGCGACGGCACCTTCTACGAGGTCGCCAACGGCTTTTTCGAAGGCGGGGAGCCGATACCCACGAAGTCGGCCATCGGGCTGGTCCCGTTCGGCACCGGCAGCGACCACCAGCGCAGCTTCGAGATCCCCGACGGCATCCTGGCCGCCCGGGTCCTGGTCGACGGCAGGCCGCGGACGATCGACGCCGTGCGGGTCCAGATCGGCGGCCAGACGCTCTTCTACACCTCGATCGGGGAGGCCGGGCTGGGCGCCTTCGTCGCCGACAAGGTCAACCAGACGCCCAAGACCCTCGGCGGCAAGGTCAGCTTCCAGATCGGCAGCCTCCGCGGGATCGCGACCTGGAAGCACGTCCCGGTCAGGGTCAGGATCGACGGCAGGCTGACGCGGGAGCTGACCGCCCAGGCGGTGACGGTCGCCAACTGCCGCTTCTACGGCGGCGGGATGATGATCGCGCCGATGGCCGTGCCGGACGACGGGCTTCTGGACGTGCTGATCACGGGCGCCATCGGCAAGCTGGAGTCGATCTCGGGTCTGAGCAAGATCTACAGCGGCGCCCACGTGGACGATCCCCGGCTGAAGCGCTGGTTCGAGCACTTCCGCGCCCGGCGCGTCGAAGTGGATTCCCAGGTCCCGGTTCTGGTCCAGCTCGACGGCGAGATCGTCGGCGAGCTGCCCGCGACCTTCGAGGTGGTGCCGGGCGCGATCCGGATCATGACTCCGCGCGTGGCTTGAAGGGAGTCGTAGCCACCAGCCACCACCTCGCCTCCGAGGCCGGGGCGGAGATGCTGCGCGACGGGGGCAACGCGATCGACGCCGCGATCGCGGCCAACGCCGTCCTCTGCGTCGTCTACCCCCACATGACGACCATCGGGGGCGACCTCTTCGCCCTCGTCTGGCCGGCGGGCGCTCCTGGTCCTCTTGGGCTCGAGGGTGCGGGCCGGTCGGGCGAGGGGGCGACCATCGAGGCCATGCGCGAACGCGGCTTCACCAGCATGCCCGTCCGGGGGGCGGTGACGGTGACGGTCCCCGGGACCGTCCAGGCCTGGGGCCGGTTGATCGAGCGCTTCGGCACGGTTGGTCTCGGCCGTGCCCTGGCGCCGGCGGCCGCCCTGGCCCGCGACGGCTTCGTGGTGACCGAGAACCTGGCCCGCCGGCTCCACGAAGACCATCCGTGGCTCTCCCAGGACGCCGAGGCGGCGCGGGTGCTGCCGCCGATGATGGCCGGGATGAAGCTGCGCCAGTCCGAGCTCGCGACGACGCTGGAGACCATCGGCCGCAACGGGTTCGGCGGCTTCTATTTCGGCGAGCTGGGCCGGGCCATCGCCGACTCCGTCACCCGTCGGGGCGGCTTCGTGACCGCCGCCGACATGGCCGGCTTCCGCTCCGGCTGGGTGGAACCGCTGGCGATGAGCTACCGCGACCTGACCATCTACGAGATGCCCCCGCCCACCCAGGGGCTGGTGGCGATGGCGATGCTCGCGCGGCTGGCCGGCACGCCTTCAACCTCACTGCTTCCGGGCCCCGGCTTCGCCCGCCGGCTGGCGTCGCTGCGGGACGTGGCGTACGGGCTGCGCTCCCACTACATCACCGACCCAGATTTCGCGACCATACCGACCGAACCCTTCCTCGACCCTTCTGCAGGCGCGCCCGCGCCGTCGGACACGCTGCCGGATGGCGACACCGTCTACCTCTGCGCCGCCGACGAGGAGGGCAACCTGGTCTCTCTCATCCAGAGCGTGGCGTTCGAGTTTGGCTCGGGCGTGGTCGCCGACGGGACCGGGATCCTGCTCCAAAACCGCGGCTGCTACTTCAGCCTCGACCCCTCGCACGTGAACCGACTGGAGCCGCGGAAGCGGACGATGCATTCGCTGATCCCGGCGATGGCGGCACGAGACGGACGGCCGCTGGCCGCCTTCGGCAACATGGCCGGCGAGGGGCAGCCGCAGATCCAGGTCCAGGTGGCGGTGAACCTCTTCGATCGCGGCCTTGAGCCTGCCGAGGCGGTCGCCGAGCCCCGGGTCCGGGTGAGCCCAGCGGCCGACGTGTTCTGGGTGGAGGCCGACTACCCGGGCGCTGCCGAGCTCAACCGCTCGGGGGAGCTGCCGAGGGTGGAGCTGGTGCCGCCGCGCGACCAGCGGATGGGCCATGCCCAGGCGCTGCTGATCGACGGGCCCGGAGCCTGGCGCGCCGGCGCCGACCCCCGCGCCGACGGCTCGGTCGAGCATTCGACGTGATCGACTACTGCCTTCGGTTCAGGTAGCTCTCGATCACATCGGCGGCCCTCCGGTCGCCGGGCTCGTCCCGTGACCGGAGCCGGGCGGCGACCTGCCGCTTGACCGCCGGGGTGTCTGCCGGCCCGGTCTTGAACTTGGCGTGGGTGCTCACGATGGAAAGGCGGACCGTGCCCAGCATCCTGAGCCGAGCCCCGTAGCGCTCGTTCACCGCGACCGCGTCGTATTGGGCGCCCGGCTCATGGTGGGCCAGCAGCCGGCCCAGCGCTCCCGCCACGTCGGCGGGCTCGGTCGAGGCGAAGCGGGCCTCGCACTCGAAGGCGACCGCGCGGAAGTGGAGTGTGGCCCGGCCGGCGTCATCGGGATCGACGAAGTCGTGCGGCGTGAAGGCCAGAAAGTCGCTGACGAAGAACGTGCAGCGGGGGTTCGCCTGCAGCGCGGCGAAGGTGGGGTCCAGCTGGACGAAGTGGAGCTCGATCTCCTCGCCGGTCTTGACGAAGGGCAGTATCGACGCCTGCGGGTACCCGCCCGGCGGCACCGCGATCACGGTGCCGTGGCGCATCGACTGGACGAACTCCTCGGCCAGGTCGGACGGAGTCGGGTACTTCGGGGAGCGGTACATGGGAAACGCTGACCCAATTCTCCTCGAGCCGGGGCTGCTACCGTGCTCACAGCTTGGACGGCGGGTACGAGGAAGCCTGGGTCTTCGGGTTCACGGCGAAGTCGGCAGCCGGCACCGCGATCGGGGGGCTTGGCCTGACCATCCTCTGCCTCTTCGGCTACGGCGCGCTCTTCTGGAGCCGGCCCATGCCGATCCCCTCGCCGCCGCTCTTCATCCTGGTGGTCGTCGGTACCCTGGTCGTCCACGAACTGGTCCACGGCCTCGGCTTCCTCCTCGTCGGCGCCGCACCGCGGTTCTCGGCCGGCTTCAAAGTCGGCATGCCCTTCCTCTTCACGACCAGTCCCGGGCGCAGGCTGACCAAGGGCCGAATGCTGCTTGTGGGCGCCCTTCCGCTGATCCTCATCGACCTCGTGGCTCTGGCGATGGGGTTCTACCAACCGACCGTGATCGGCGGGATGCTCGTCTTCACCCTCAACACGGGCGGTGCGGCCGGGGACATCTGGATGCTGGCCCTGATCGCGCGCTCTCCGGCCGGGATGCTGTTCGAGGCGGATGCGGGACCGCGGATGGCGGGCCGGCGCCGCCGACCGGGCTCGATCGGTGGGGAATTCGCCCGATCGCTATAATTTGCGCTTGATTTGGCAGTCGAGCAGGAAGTCAAGGGAAGCTTGATCGCGGAGCACAGGCTCCACGAATCGGATACGGGATCCCCTGAGGTACAGGTGGCGATCTTCTCCAAGAGGATCACCCAGCTCACAGAGCACCTCAAGGTCAACCCTAAAGACCACCATTCGCGTCGTGGTCTGCTCCTTCTAGTGGGCAAGCGCCGTCGGCTGCTGAACTACCTGAGCCGGAATGACGTCGGGCGCTACCGCTCGCTGATCTCCAAGCTCGGGATTCGGAGATAGGTTCAGAAGCCGGAGCCGTTTGTTCTTCCCGGTTCAGGGTCGAGCCCCTGGCAACTCTTGTCCAGCGGAAACAGCTGGCCGGTAGCTGCCGGAGACTTGGCTCGGCGGGAAACCCAAGAGGACTTCGCGCTTCTCATATGGAGGTAAGCGCGTGGCAATAGTCACCAAGTCAAGAGATTTCGACGGCAAGCACATCTCGATCGAGACCGGCCGGGTGGCTGAACAGGCCAACGGGGCGGTCGTGATTCGGCAGGGCGACAGCATCGTCCTCAGCACCTGCGTCATGTCGGCGCCCCGCGAGGGCATCGACTTCTTCCCCCTCACCTGCGACTACGAGGAGAAGATGTACGCGGCGGGCAAGATCCCTGGCGGCTTCATCCGCCGCGAAGGGCGGCCCACCGAGAGCGCGATCCTGGCCAGCCGGCTGACCGACCGCCCGATCCGCCCTCTCTTCCCGGACGGGTTCAAGCAGGACATCTCGGTAGTCGGCACGGTGCTCAGCGTCGACCAGGAGAACGATTCGGTGATCCTCGCCATCAACGGCGCCTCGGCCGCGCTGACCGTTTCCGACATCCCCTTCCAGGGTCCTATCGGGGCGGTCCGGGTCGGCTACTTCGACGGCGAGCTGGTGCTCAACCCATCGATGACCAGGATGGCGGAGTCGGAACTCGACCTGGTCGTAGCCGGCAGCGCCGAGGCGATCCTGATGGTCGAGGCCGGCGCCAAGGGCGTCAGTGAGCAGGTGGTGGTCGAGGCGCTGGCCAAGGCCCACGACCGGATCCGCGAGCTCTGCGCGCTCCAGAACGAGCTGCGCGAGGCCGCGGGCAAGCCGAAGCTGGAGTTCAGCTCGCCGACCTACCCCGAGGACATCACCCGGGCGGTGAACGATCTCCTCTCGGCGCACATCGACGACGCCGCCTACGAGCCGGACAAGAAGACCCGTGAGGGCAAGCTGTCCGAGCTTCGGAGCCGGCTCCTGGCCGAGCTCGGCGAGCGCTTCCCCGAGCAGCAGGACGTGCTCAAGACCCTCTACGACAAGAAGCTCAAGGACCGCGTCCGGCAGCGGGTCATCGAGGAGGGGGTTCGCGTCGACGGTCGCGGGCTCAAGGACATCCGCCAGATCTCGGTCGAGGTCGGCATGCTGCCCCGTACCCACGGTTCGGCGCTCTTCACCCGCGGCCAGACCCAGGCGCTCAGCATCGCCACCCTCGGCAACATGTCCGACGCCCAGAAGCTCGACGGGCTCGGCGACGACGAGAAGAAGAGGTACATGCACCACTACAACTTCCCGAGCTTCTCGGTCGGCGAGTCGCGGCCCAGCCGCGGTCCCGGCCGGCGCGAGATCGGGCACGGCGCGCTCGCCGAGCGTGCGCTGCTCCCGGTCCTGCCGACGGTGGAGGAGTGGCCCTACACGATGCGGGTCGTCAGCGAGATCCTCAGCTCCAACGGCTCGACGTCGATGGCCTCGGTCTGCGGCTCGACGCTCAGCCTGATGGACGCCGGCGTCCCCCTCAAGGCACCGGTCGCCGGCATCGCCATGGGACTCGTCACCCGCGAGGGAAGGCACGCCGTGCTGACCGACATCCAGGGAGTCGAGGACGCGCTCGGTGACATGGACTTCAAGGTGGCCGGCACCCGCGAGGGCATCACCGCGCTCCAGATGGACATCAAGGTCAAGGGCCTGACCCAGGAGATCATGGGACAGGCGCTGGAGCAGGCTCGCGAGGCCCGGCTCTTCATCCTCGACAGGATGCTGGCGGTGCTGCCGCGGCCGCGGACCGAGATGAGCCAGTTCGCCCCCCGGATCACCACCATCCACATCAACCCCGACAAGATCCGCGACGTCATCGGCCCGGGTGGCAAGGTCATCCGCAAGATCGTCGAGGAGACCGGGGCCCAGATCGACGTCGAGGACGACGGCACCGTGTACGTCTCCTCGGCCGACCAGGAGGGCGCCCGCAAGGCGATCGACTGGATCAAGGGCCTTACCGACGAGGTCGAGGTGGGTCGGATCTACCGCGGCAAGGTGGTCCGGATCATGCCCTTCGGAGCCTTCGTCGAGGTGATGCCGAACCAGGACGGCCTGGTTCACATCTCCCAACTCTCCGACCATCGGGTAGAGAAGGTCGAGGACATCACCAACCTCGACGACATCATCGTGGTCAAGGCCGTCGAGATCGATAAGCAGGGCCGGCTCAACTTGAGCCGGCAGGCCGCGCTCGACGAGCTGAAGTCGAAGGGCGAGCCGGTCGAGGAGTCGATCGACGCCGAGAAGGTCGCCGCGGCCATCGCGTCCGGGCCGCCACCGCCCCGCGAGGCGAGTGGCTTCAGCGGAGGTCGGGAGCGGTCGGGCGGCTTCCGGGGCGGCCGCCGAGACGGCGGTGGCGGGCGCCGCGACTAGCACCGACAGTCCGATCCGGGTCGCGGTGGCGGGCCACCGCGGCAAGGTCGGGGCGGAGATGGCGCGCGGCCTCGAGGCCGCGGCCGGCATCGAGTACGTGGGCGGCGTCGAGGTCGGTGACGACCTCGGAGCCTTCCTCACCGCCGCTCGACCGCGAGCGCTGGTCGACTTTACCCACCCCTCGGCCGCGCTCGGCAACGCGCTGGCGGCCGTCGCCGCCGGCTGCAGCCCGGTGGTGGGGACGACGGGCATCCCGTCCGAGGGAGTGCAACAGTTGGAGGACGCCTGCGCCGCGGCCGGCCTCGGGGGCATCGTGGCGCCCAACTTCTCGGTCGGCGCGGTGGTGATGATTCACATCGCCGAGGTCGCCGCACCCTTCTTCGGCGCCGCCGATGTCATCGAGATGCACCACCCGGCCAAAGCCGACGCTCCCTCCGGGACCGCGCTGGCGACGGCGCGACGGCTGGCGGCGAGGCAGAAGTTCTCCTACGCGCGAACCGAGAAGTTCACCTTGGAGGGTGTTCGCGGCGGGGAGGAGGGAGGCGTCGGAGTTCATTCGGTCCGGCTGCCGGGCGTGATGGCCGACCAGGAGATCATCTTCGGGCTGCCCGGCCAGACGTTGACGATCACCCACCGCACCACCTCGCGGGAGGCCTACCTCCCCGGCGTGCTGCTGGCGATCCGCCAGGTCGTGGCGGAGCCGCGCTTTTACCGCGCCCTCGACCAGCTTCTCGGCCTCGACCCCGAGTAGACCGAATCGACCGACCGCTGGCACACCCGCCCGCGACATGTCAGAATTCCGGCCAGGTAGCCGTATCGCGGTTGCCCGTATTGAAGGAGGCCTCACCACATGTCCAAGAAGAAGCGGAGCAGCGACATCGGAAAGCTGGTGGACGCCCAGGCCAAGGGCAAGAACGTCCGGGTCAAGACCGATAAGAAGACCCCAGCGGGGCGGGACCTCGACGTCCGAAACAGCAAGACCTACAGCTTCCTTAAGACCAGCTGAAGGGTTCAAGTCAAAAGGTCGGCTGGTCAACGGCCGCGGCGAAAACCTACCTCCGCTGAAGGAGGCCTCACCGCATCTCCAAGAAGAAGCAGAGCAGCGACATCGGAAGATGGTTGACGCCCAGGCCAAGGGCAAGAAGGTCCGGGTCAAGACCGACAAGAAGACCCCCGCGGGCAGGGACCTCGACGTCCGAAACAGCAAGACCTACGTGAAGTTCAACTGAAGGGAAGCTAGGCGTACCGGCCGGCGTCCAGCAGCCTGACCTCGGGGCGGCCCCTTCGAACCCTGAGGATGAGCTTGTAATAGCGCTCCGCGCCGTGTTCGCGGAAAAGTCGGCGGTAGGCCGCGAGCGGGTTGCCACGACCGCGCGCCAGTGCGGCCGCGGCCCTGCCGATCGGCAGCCGGGAGAGGATCAGGACGTCCGTCGCAAAGGAGTCCCGATTGGACACGCGCTCGAGCGCCTCAGTTACGAGGGGCCGGTCCCGGTCGCCGATCCCCTCAAGGTAGATGATCGCCTGACCTTCGTCGGTGAGGTGCGCGCCGAGCTGATCGAGGAGTCGCCTTACCAGGGCCAGTCCGTCGGGCCCCCCGTCGGCCGCCGTCGAGCTGGCATGCTCGGGGATCGTCGGCACCATGGGCGGATTGACCACAACCAGGTCGAACGCCTCCAAGCCGACCGGCTCGAAGAGATCACCCGTCCGCACCTCGAGGTTCCCGAGATCGTTGAGAGCAGCGTTGAAGGTCGCGACCGAGGTCGCGAAGGGGTCGACGTCCACGGCCAGCACGCTCCTCGAGGTGGAGGCGAGCAGGATCGAGAGGAGTCCGCTGCCGCAACCGAGGTCGAGCGACGAGCGGGCTCGCCGCGTGCGGGGCAGAAAATGGGCCAACAGAAAGGATTCGACGTCCACCCACGCCCGTCGCTGCCGAAGGCCCCCGACGTAGCTTCGGTCGAGCGAGGAAACGGCATAGTTTCCCTCCATCGTCACCAGGCCGAGTCCGGAAGTCCCGAGGCGCGATCCCCGCTGGCGGAGAAGACCGGTGGCCACCAGGTCGTCCGTCATCTCCTCGCCGAAGGCGGACCTGATCCTTTCCGCCCTCATCGGCATGCCGAGCAGCAGCACCTGGTACCACGCTCGCTCTCGCTCGGGAAGCGCCGTCAGGCGGTGGCGGAACTCATCCAGGGGCGGAAAGGGCGTCAGCGGGTACGAGCCCCTGACGGCTCGGAGGAGCGCGTCGTAGCCGAACTCGTCGAGCGCCATTCGAATCCGGGAGAGAGGCTCGGTGGCGGCCACGAGTCCGGGGTCGTCCGAAGCGGGACTAGTCGCCTTTCTCACGGCGCAGGAAGTCAGCGTCGATCGGGTCAGGCCGGGGGGAGCAGACACCGCAGTGAAGGGCGTCCTCGACGCCGAGCCCCCGCAGGTGACCCCGGTCATCCCAGGTCTCGAAGAGGAACGCCCGCGTCTTGGCGTGTGCCTTGCAAACAGCCCTTCCGCAGAAGCGGCAGATGCCCTCAGCGTCAGCCCCACACACCCAACAGCGCACGGTTGCGAATGATCGCATCCAAAGCCCACCCTGACTGCACATGAGGAGCCGGCACGTCTCGATCTGGGACGGCGTAGAACGGGCCCTGTTGGCGACCGAGGAGCGGCCACGGCTGTGCGAGGGCATAGAGTCCGCTCATCAACGAACCAGGGCGGGACTCGCTTACGTGGTGATCCGAAACCCCGCCAACCACGCCTACCTCAAGCTCGACGAGGAGGAGTTCGAGCTGCTGAGTCTGATGGACGGCGAGCACACCGTGAAGGAGTTGGTGGTCGAGTACTACCTGCGGCACGACGTGCTCGCGCTCCCGCGCATCGCCGGACTCGTGCACCTACTGAAGACTCGCGGATTCCTCGTCGGAGGTTACCTCGACGCCTGGTACGAACTCACCTCGCGGCTTCGGCCTCGATCGGCAGGTGAGCTGGCCGCGCGCGTCTGGCGAGGCTTCCTCCAGACCTCGATCCCGATCCCCGGGCTCGACCGCTTCTTCGACCTTCTCTACCGGAAGGGCGGCCGCTTCTTCTTCACCCGGCCGGCCGCCGTCGTTGGCGTGGCGCTGCTGGTGATCGGCCCGGCCTTCTTCCTCGCCGAGCTTGCCAGCGGCCGCTATCCGCTCTTCAAGTTCGGCGGCTCCTACCTGGAGGGATTCGGCCTCCTCCTGCTCCTGGACCTAGTCACCATCACGATCCACGAGGCCGGGCACGCCCTGGCTATGAAGTACGCGGGACGGTTCGTGCGGCAAAGCGGCGTGATGCTGTACTACGGCATGCCGGCCGCCTACGTCGACACCACCGACGCGTGGATGGCGCCGCGAGGCATGCGCCTGCTGGTGTCCTTCGCCGGCCCCTGGACCGGGGTCTGGATTGGCGGCATCACGGCCACCCTCGCCTACTTCGTGCCACTGGGGACGCTGGGAGCGTTCCTCTTCTCCTGGGCCTTCGTGGCCCTGGTGGACAACCTCCTCAACTTCTGTCCATTGCTGGAACTGGATGGTTACTTCCTCTTGGTCGACCTGCTTGAAAAGCCGATGTTGCGCGCCCGCTCCTTCGCCTTCCTGCGGGAGCAGCTATGGCGCCGCATCACCAGGCAGGAGAGCCTGACCGGCGAGGAGCGCTTCTTCGTCTTTTTCGGCATCGCCTCCATCGCCTGGTCGGTGCTGGAGCTGTTCCTCGCGCTGCGGATCTACGAGGTTCGGGGGGCCCGGATCATCTCCGAGGTCTGGGGTACCGGCAATACGTACGCGCGGACCGCGCTGGTGGTGGTCCTGATGGTCATCGTCCTGCCTCTTCTGCTCGGCCTGCGAAGCCTGCTACGAAGGATCCTTCGCGAGGTCCGCGTCGAGAGCCGGTGGCTCCGCGGACGGGCTACCCGGCTTGCTCACCGGGAAGCGATCGAGGCGCTGGCCCGGGTGCCCTTCGCCGAAGGGCTTCCCGAGGAACGGATCGTCGAGATCTCGCGTCACCTGAGGCCGCTCTGGGTCCCCGCTGGAGAGGCCGTGTATCGGGCCGGCGATCAGCCCGCCGACTTCTACCTGGTCGATTCCGGCGCCTTCGAGGTGCACGTGGATGGCCGCCCCCGCCAGCGCCTGGAGAGAGGCGACCATTTCGGCGAGCAGGCCCTGCTCCACGCCGGCCCGCGCGAGGCGGACGTGATCGCGGCCGAGTCAGGCAGGCTCTTCGCCATCGACAGGGCCGCTTTTCACGTCTCTTTGGAACGCGATGTCGAGGTCTGGGAGCGGTTCCGGGCCAATCTCGTCTACCGTCAGGAGGTGGCTCGGATCCCGCTCTTCCGACACCTGCCTGCTGCCGAGCGTGACGTGCTCCTCGAAAGCTTCACACCGGAGACCGCCGCCCGGGGCGAGGTGATCGTCAGGGAAGGAGAGGAAGGCGATCGCTTCTACGTGATCCTTTCCGGCCGGGCGAGGGTATCGAGGTCGGGCAAGGAGGTCGCTCAGCTGGGCCCAGGCGACGCTTTCGGCGAGATGGCCCTGCTGCTGGATGTGCCGAGGACCGCCACGGTCACGGCCGCGGTCCGGACGGACCTGCTCGCGCTTAGAAAGGACCAGTTTCATGACCTTCTGCTCGGTTATTGCAGACGGCGCGGTGCAATCGAAAGGCTCTCACATCTCCGGATGGTCGCCCACAAAAGATCCAACCATGAGGTACAAAGGCAAGCGTGAAGCGCGCCCTCCTGGTGATCGACGTCCAGAACGAGTACTTCCCCGGTGGAGCTCTCCCGGTGACCCACCCCGAGGGCTCGCTGAAGAAGATCACCGACGCCATGGACGGGGCCGC
The DNA here is from genome assembly GCA_035535055.1 of Candidatus Dormiibacterota bacterium. Classification (GTDB taxonomy): domain Bacteria; phylum Chloroflexota; class Dormibacteria; order Dormibacterales; family Dormibacteraceae; genus UBA6019. The sequence goes on from DATLQT010000058.1 coordinate 71,144, forward strand.
GGAGGCAGGCATTCCGATCGTCGTCATCCAGCACGGG
>DATLQT010000059.1:0-4456 GCA_035535055.1 Candidatus Dormiibacterota bacterium
GAGGACTAAGCCCTCACTGGCGTCGAAGAACCGCATCACCAGGTTGGCGAGCGTGCTTTTCCCGCTGCCGGTGCTCCCGATCACCGCCGTCGTCTGCCCCGGCCGCATGACGAGCGAAACGTTGCGCAGGACCGGGTGCTCGGCCCCCGGGTACTTGAAGGTGACGTTGCGGAGCTCGACCACCCCGGTGCGCGCGCCCGGCACGGCCGGCTCCGCCGGCTCGAGCACGGTCGGCTGGGAGTCGAGCACCTCGACGATCCGCTCGGCACAGGCGCTGGCGCGAGGGATGAGGATCGTCATCATCGCCGCCATCAGGACCGACATCAGGACCTGCATCAGGTAGCTGAGGAAGGCGGTCAGGTTGCCGATCGGCATCGACCCGCTGTTCACCAGGTGACCGCCGAACCAGATCACGGCGACGCTGGAAAGGTTGAGGATGCCCATGATCGCCGGCATCGCGACCACGAAGATCCGGTTGACGCGAAGCGCGGTGTCGGTCAGGTCCTCGTTGGCGACCTCGAAGCGCTGCCGCTCCTGCTCGCCGCGGACGAAAGCGCGGACGACCCGGACGCCGGTTATCTGCTCGCGCAAGACCTGGTTGATGCGGTCGATCTTGGCCTGCAGCGATCGGAAGAGCGGCACCGCGAAGAAGAGGAGGCCGCCGATGATCAGGATCATCAGCGGGATGATCACGACCAGCAGAAGCGAAAGCTGGGCGTCCTCGTAGACGGCCATGATGACGCCGCCGACGGCGGTGATCGGCGCCGACGCCATGATTGTCAGGCCCATCACCAAGAACAGCTGCACCTGCTGCACGTCGTTGGTGTTGCGGGTGATGAGAGAGGGCGCGCCGAAATGGCTCATCTCCTGCGCGGAGAAGCTCTGGACCCGGTTGAAGATCGCCCAACGAAGATCGCGCGCGACGGACATCGCGACCCGCGACGAGAAGTAGACCCCCACCACCATCACGACCGAGAGGGCGACCGTCACGGCCAGCATCAGGCCGCCGGTGCGCCAGATGTAGGGGAGGTCCCCCTTGAGGACGCCGTTGTTGATGATGTCCGCGTTGAGGTTCGGCAGGTAGAGGTTGGCGACCGCCGCGGAGAGCAGGATTGCCAGCACCAGGACGACCTGGCGCAGGTAGGGACGCAGGCCGGTCCGGAGGAGACGGATTAGCATCGGGCGGCTTCGGGCGCTAGCGTGTTATCAATGGGCCACCGGCACGGCGGCAACCCGATCGAGGACTTCTTCACCAACTGGAGAGAGTTCGACGGCCCGCTGCCGCTCAAGGTGGCGCTGACGCTGCGCAACCGCTTCATCGCTCAGGGCCTGATGCGAGGTTGCTGCGGTCACCCCGGCGAGCCGGGTTGTTGACAGCTCCACCACGAGGAGCCCGGTCGGGGCTCGAAGGGTGAGGCTCCGAAGCATCGTCACTAGCTGACTCCGCCTCGAGGTGGTCGGCGACCTTGTTCAGCAGCCTCTTGAAGGCCTCGCGGTCCGACTCGGTGAGTTTTGACAACACCTGCGCCATGCGAGAGACGCCGCCCGCGAAGAGGGTGCCAAAGAGCTGGTCGCCATGAGGCGTGAGTTCGAGCCAGGTGAGTCGCCGGTCGTCCACGTCGGGCACCCGCCGCAGGTAGCCGAGCTCCTCCAGGCGGTCCACGTGGGGGATGACCGAGGCTGGGGTGACGCGCAGCCTCGCGGCCAGCTCGCGCCCGCTCAGCCGGCCGGCCCGGCGAACTGCGACCAGCGTGCGGAACTGGCCCATGGTGAGGTCCAGGTCCATGAAGGCGCGGGCGGTGTCGCCGAAAACCGCCTCCTGCTGGCGGCCCCATGCTGCCAGTAGCAATCGGACGTCCTCGGGGGCAGCCATTTGGTTAGAGCATACCTAACCATTTGACCGTGCGCAATCATTAGGCGAATGCCGCGCGAAGCGCTTTTCAGGCGGCGGGCGTCAGGCGAAGAATCGGGATCCGGCGGTCGGTCTTGCTCTCGTAGTCGCGGTAGCGGGGCGCCACCGCGGCGATCCGCTCCAAAGCCTCACTGCGGCGCTCCCCCTCGAGCAGCTCGGGCTTCACCCTCAGCTTGCGGTTGCCGACTTCGAGCCATACCTGGTCGGGATGCTTGGCGAGGTTGATGTACCAGGCGGGATGCTTTGCGGACCCTCCCAGCGATGCCATCACCAGCCAGGCGTCAGAGCCGTCGGCGAAGCCGCCGAGGATCTGCGTGCGCTCGGCGCCGGTCCTGGCGCCCACGGTCGTCAGGAGGACGGTCGGGAAGCCCATCATCAGCTTCGGCTCGGGGCTGGTGGCCTTCCGGTAGCCGGCCACCTGGCGGGCCATCAACGGGCGAAAAGCCCTCATCAGCAGCGCCATGACCGGGTTGTCGGCGCCTCGGGTGCCGGTGGGGGGAATCGGCAGGTTTTCAGACATCGGCCACTGGAATCGCTCGCGTGACCGTGACTATTCCTGGGTCGGCGTCATCTCCGACCAGCGCATGCCGCCGTCGACGGTCCGGTAGGCGTGCTCCTGGTTGTAGGCGAGGGCAACCCCCTTCCCGAGCAGCTGGAGCGTGAAGTCGGAGGCGGCAAAGGGCGGGTCGGGGCCCGGGTACCAGGTGGAGCCTCCGTCCGCGGTCTCCTGGAGGGGATTCGCCAGCAACCAGCCGGAGGTCGAGGACTCGAAGTCGATCGATCCCGTCCGCGGCAGCGGGTGGCTCGTCCAGGATGCGCCCCCGTCCTGGGTCGCGAAGAGACTCGGCCCGGTGGCGGAGAAGAGCCGCCCGCTGAGGAGGCAATGGCCGGCGTCGATCGGCACCAGCGTTTCCTCCGCGAAGCCGCTGCCCCCACCGGGCAGCGGGCGCTCCTGCCAGTGCGCTCCGCCGTCGCTGCTCCGGTAGACGAAGGGAGTGCCCCCGTTACAGTTGAGCCCGATCAGCCCGACCGATGTAGACAGGAAGGCCATCGGCCCCTTGTGGCAGCTGAAGCTGAGGCCACTCGTGTTCGGGCGGCCGGTGGATGGGTCGCCGGTGTCGGCGACGCTCGTCCAGCTGGCGCCGCCGTCGATCGTCCTGTAGACCGCCGCCACCTCCGAACCGGCGGCCGCACCGAGGCCGACCAGTATCCAGCCGTGGAGCGCATCAGCGAAGTAGGGGGCCACAGTTCCGCCCGGGGTCGGTCCGAGGTCCCAGGTCGCGCCTCCGTTCACGGTTCGAGCCATGCGGTCCGAGGCCGCCACCCAGGCGTCCTGGTCGCCGAGGGCGAACATCGACCAATCGCTGCCGGTCGGGAGCGCCGGCGACCGGTCGAGCCAGGTCCTGCCGGCGTCGGAGCTCCGCACGACCCGGTCGTCGGAAAGCGCCCAGACCACGTCCAGGGAGGTTTCGCGCAGGTAGAGGAGCCCGACGCCGGCCGAGCCGGAGCTCGAGCTCGCGGTGGGCGAGGAAGGGGAGATGGCCAAGGGGGACCTGGCCGGCGACGGCGACGGGCTTGGGTTCGCGACCGGCCTTTGGGTCGGGCCCGACGTGCAGCCGGCCAGCAGCAGGCAGGCCGACGCGAGGCCGAGCAGTCGTTTTCGCACCGCGATGGTACCTTCCTGGTTTCCGGCCGAGATGACAAGAACAGCGTCACCGATCCTGCTCCTGTTGGTCCTCGCCGCAGCCTGCGGTCGAGGAGGCGCCGGGTCCGGCCCGCTGCCGGGTGCGACGCCGGGCACGGTCGTGGGCGCCACCTTCGCCGTCGGCACCACGCGGTGGAGCTACGTCGACACCACGCGCCCCGCCGACGCCTCCTCGCGCGGCGGCTCCGTGGTTTCCGATCGCACCCTGGTGAACACCATCTGGTACCCGGCGCAGGGCTCGCCCGGGGTCCAGGCGGGAGAAGACGCCACCCCCGCGGCCGGCGTCTTCCCGGTGGTGCTCTTCAGCCACGAGCTCGGCGGGACCCCCGCCGACTACGCCTCGCTACTGAGCCACTGGGCGGCCTTCGGCTACGTCGTCGCGGCGCCCGCCAGCCCCTCACCAACGGCGACGCCGCGACCATCGTTCCCGGCGACCTGAAGAACCAGCGGGCGGACGCCTACTTCGTCCTCAGCCAGGTGCTGGCGACCGACGGACCGCAGGCCGGACATCTCGACGGTGGCAAGCTGGCAGCCGCTGGCCACTTGGAGGGCGCCCTGACGACGGTCGGGCTCTTTTCGACCTGCCGCGACGACCGTCTGAAGGCGGGTGTGATCCTGTCGGGGGACTCGGTCGGGTTCGAGTCCGCGATGTCAGGCCCGCCCGCGCCGCTGCTCTTCGCTCACGGCGACCAGGACCACCTGACCCCGATCGCCCTCGATCGCCACACCTTCCCCTGGCCGAAGGCTTTCCTGACCCTCAGGGGCGAGGGGCACACCGATCCCTATCTAAAGGAGTCGGATCCCTCTTTCGCGATCGCGGCTGCGGTTACCACCGACTT
>DATLQT010000060.1:0-15017 GCA_035535055.1 Candidatus Dormiibacterota bacterium
CGAAGGCGTAGAGGCGGCCGTCGCCCGAGCCGATGAAGAGGTTGTCGCCCGAGATCAGCGGTTGCCCGATCAGCGGGCCGAGCCCGGTCTGCTTCCAGACCACGCCGCCCTGCTCGGTGCTGAGCGCCTCCAGGGTGCCGCCCTCGGTGCCCGCGATCACCATGCCGTCGGCGACGACCGGTCCCCCGACGATGGGAGACCCGAGGTCAGCTGTCCAGGCGAGCTGGAGCCGGGCCGCCGAGGCCGGGGTCAGGGTGACGCCGAGGGGGTGGCCGTCACGGGCCGGGTCGCCGCGGAACATGGTCCAGGCCGGCGCGACGGGTCCCAGGACCGTGGCCGTCGACGCCGGCGCCCCGCCGCTGCAGGCTGAGAGCAGGAGCGCGACGGCGAAGAGCCGCCGGCCCCTCACCGGAGGATGACGCTGGAGAGGATCACCTTGAGGAGGGAGGCGTCGGAGGTCGGAGCCCGGTAGACGAAGCCGTAGGCCCGGCCGGGCGCCCACAGAAAGCTCAGGTCCATCTCCCAGCCGCCGGCGGTCAGCTTGTAGTAGCTCAGCAGCGGGCTCTGGCCGAAGACGTCGAGCGGGCCCTCCTGGTGGTCGAGCTGGCCGGGCGCGGTCGGGACCGGCGGCAGCTGGGCGAGGGCGCCGGCCGTCTCCACGGTCAGCGTCTGGGTGGCGTCGGCCGAGGCGAAGACGCCGATCGTGGCGCCGCCCTTGAAGGTCCAGGTGACGGGGTAAAGGAGCGAGTAACCGAGGGTCGCGTCCTCGTGTTGCTGCATCGGGATGTCGGTCAATAGCGTCGGGTCGCCGACCACCCAGCCGTCGATGTCGGGCGAGCTGTGGGCGTGGACGTGGAGCCAGCGGGTCCCGTTGATCACCTGGGTCGCGGAGACGTCGAGCTGCGCCCCGGGCCGCAGGATGGTGACGACGGCGGCGGCCGGGTCGGGCGCCTGGTGAAGCCGCAGCCCCAAAGTCGCCAGCACCCAGTAGGAGGAGGCGGTGGCGGGCGAGGGGCTGACCGAGATGGCCGGGCTGGGCGAGTGGTGGGGCGCAGGCGCCTTGGCGGCGGGGCTGCCGAAGCCGCAGGCCCCGGCCACCAACGCGACCAGGAGGACCGCCGCCGGGCGGGCTCGGCCGCATCGCTTAAACTGGAGGCCCCTTTGGGACGCCTTTGAGCCAGCGACCACTTACGGCTGTCATCCTAGCCGCCGGCCTCGGCACCCGACTCCGCTCGCGTCGGCCCAAGGTCCTCCACCCGGTCGCCTACCGGCCCATGATCGACTTAGTCCTCGACGCCTGCCTCGAGGCGGGCGTGAAGCGGCCGGTCGCGGTTTTGAACCCCTCCCAGCCGGAGGTCGCCGGCCATCTCGGCGATCGCTGCCAGGTCGTCTTCCAGCAGCAGCCCAGGGGCACCGGCCACGCGCTCTCGATGGTGCCCAAGAGCCTGCTCTTGGGCGACGTCGTGGTCATCAACGCCGACGCTGCGCTGATCCGGCCGGAGACCATCCGCGCGCTGGTGGACCTCCACCGCGAGAGCGGCGCCAAGGTCACCATCTCCTCGGTCCAAGACCCCTCGCGCCGCGACGGCCGGATCCTTCGCGACGACGCCGGCGAGTTCCTGAGGATCGTCGAGGACAAAGACGCCACGGCCGAGCAGCGGCGGGGGAGCGAGATCAACGTCGGCCTCTACTGCTTCCGCTCCGAGGACCTGCAAGGGGCGCTCGCGGGCCTGAAGCCCCTCAACCGGGCGGGCGAGATCTACTTAACCGACGCCGTCGCCCGGCTGCGTCCGATCGCGATCCTCGCCATCGACGACGCCGACGAGGCGCTGGGGATCAACGACCGCATCGAGCTGGCGCGGGCCGAAAGGGTGCTCCGGCGCCGGGTCCTGGAGCGCCTCATGCTGTCCGGCGTCACCGTCCGCGATCCCCAGAGCACCTGGGTCGCGCCGGGCGTCGAGGTCGGGACCGACACCGTCATCGAGCCCTTCTCGATCCTGCTGCCTGGCACCCGGATCGGCTCCGACTGCCAGATCGGCCCCCACGCCGACATCGGCGACTCCGAGATCGGCGACGGCTGCCGGGTCGAGCACTCCTGGCTGCGCGGCGTGAAGCTCGGCGATCGGACCGACTGCGGGCCCTTCGTCCGCCTCCGGCCCGGCACCTTTATCGCCGCCGACGTCCACGTCGGCAGCTTTGCCGAGATCAACCGGACCCGGATCGGGACCGGCAGCAAGGTGCCGCACCTCTCCTACCTCGGCGATGCGGTGATCGGCGAGAACGTCAACATCGGGGCCGGAACCATCACCGCCAATTACGATGGGAGCGCGAAGAACGCCACCTCGATCGAGGACGGCGCCTTCGTCGGCGTCGCGACCATGCTCAGAGCGCCGGTCAGAGTTGGCCGGGGGAGCAGGACCGGGGCCGGCTCGATCGTGCTGCATGACGTGCCGCCCGGCGTGACGGTCGCCGGCTCACCCGCCAAGGAGATACGGAGGAAGGGATGATCGGCCGGATATCCACCGCCGTCGAGTACTCCAGCGAGGAATCGTCCCCCTGGGGGGCGCTGAAGCTGATCGCCGGCAACGCCAACCGCGAGCTGGCGCAGCGGATCTCGGAGGAGATCGGCGTGCCCCTGACCGACCCCCGGCTCACCCGCTACTCGGACGGGGAGATCGACGTCAAGATCGAGGGCTCGATGCGCGGCCACGACGTCTTCGTCGTCCAGCCCACCTGCAACCCGGTGAACGAGAACCTGATGGAGCTCTTCATCATCCTCGACGCCCTCCGCCGGGCCTCGGCCGGGCGGGTGACGGCGGTGGTCCCCTACTACGGCTACGCCCGCAAGGAGCGCAAGTCGCAGCCGCGCGAGCCGATCACCGCCAAGCTGATCGCCAACGTCATCACCCTCGCCGGCGCCGACCGGCTGCTCCTGCTGGACCTCCACGCGGCGGCCATCGAGGGCTTTTTCGACGTCCCCACCGACCATTTGACCGCGCAGCACATCCTGGCCGCCCACATCCGCTCGCGCGGCCTCCAGCAGCTGACCGTGGTGGCTCCCGACGCCGGCGGCGCCAAGCGGGCCGAGGCCGTGGCCAGCCTCCTCGAGGCTCCGATCGTGTTCGGCTACAAGCGGCGCGACAGCGCCGACCAGTCGGAGGCTCTGGCCGTCGCCGGTGACGTCAGCGGGCGCGACTGCGTGGTGGTGGAGGACATGATCACGACCGGCGGCACCGCCGCGGCCATCGCGCACATGCTGCGCGACCACGGCGCCCACAAGGTGGTGTTCGCGGCCACCCACGGGGTCCTCACCGGCGGCGCGCCGGACCGGCTCCGCAAGGCGCTGATCGACGAGGTCATCGTCACCGACTCGATCCCCATCCCGCCCGAGAAGCAGGGGCCGCCGATCACCGTGCTCTCGGTGGCGCCGCTGCTGGCCGAGGCGATCATCCGAGTCCACGAGAACCGGAGCGTCTCCGAGCTGTTTCGATAGGGGTGTAGCCACTTGAGCGCCCAGAACTGGGCGGAGCTGACAGTCCTCGTCGTCTGCGTCGTCCTGGCGACGCTGGCCTCGGGGACCGAGACCGCCCTCACCTCCGTCAACCGGCTCCGGGTCCGCCACCTGGCCGAGGACGGCAGCCCCCGCGCCGCCATCCTCCAGCACCTCCAGCAGGACCCGCAGCGGTTCTTGGGGACGGTGCTGATCGTCAACACCTTCGCTCTGATCATCGCCTCGGCGGCGGCGACCCTGCTCGGCCTGAACCTGCTCGATCCCTACCTGCCGAGGGGCTTTGGAACGGCCGCCGACTTCGTGGTCAGCTTTGTGCTCTCGCTCTTCTTGTTGATCTTCGCCGAGATCACGCCCAAGAGCCTCGCCGTCCGCCACGCCGACCGGGTCGCGCTCCAGATGGCCCCGGTGGTGGATGGCCTGGCCACCTTTTTGAGCCCGGTGCTCTGGTTCGTCACCCTGGTCGCCCGGGCGATGGTCCCCGGCCGCGGCGGCATCCGGGCCTTCGTCACCGAGGCCGAGCTGATGACCCTGCTCAACGTCTCCGAGGAGCAGGGGCTGATCGAGGAGGAGGAGCGGGACATGATCCAGGGCATCGTCGAGATCGGCGACAAGCTGGTCCGCGAGGTGATGGTCCCCCGCACCGACATGGTCGCGGTGCCCAAGGACGCGACCCTGGAGCAGATCGCCGACCTGATGGAAAAGCAGGGCCACACGCGGCTCCCGGTCTACGCCGCCGACTACGACCACATCATCGGGATGATCCACGCCAAGGACCTGCTGAAGCACTTCGCCAAGGGCGCCGGCGACTTCAAGCTGGAGCGGTTCCTGCGGCCCATCAACTCGACGCCGGAGCAAAAGAAGGTCGACGAGCTGCTCCACGACATGCGGCAGAAGAAGGCCCACATGATGGTCGTCATCGACGAGTACGGCGGCACCGCCGGGATCGTGACCCTGGAGGACGTGCTGGAGGAGATCGTCGGCGAGATCCGCGACGAGTACGACCTCGCCGAGAAGGAGCCCCTCGAGGTGCTCTCCACCAACGAGGCGCTGGTCGACGGCGGCTACTCGATGGACGAGCTCAACGACAGGCTCGACCTCGGCGTCGCCGAGAGCGACGAGTACGACTCGGTCGGCGGCTACCTCAACTCGGTGCTGGGCGCCATCCCCAAGGCGGGCGCGGTCTTCGACCAGCCCCCGATCCACTGGAAGGTGGAGACGATGAACGGCAACCGGGTGGTCCAGGTCCGGGTCGGAACCGACCTCCACTGGCCGCACGACGCGCTGCTCGATGCCGGCATCAAGCCGCCCGACGACGAGCACGCCCGCGGGCCGGCGGTCGAGGACGAATACGCCTAGCTCTTACCGGGAGGAGGCGGTCGTGCTCCGCAAGCTCGACTACGGCGAGTCGGACCGCATCTACACCCTGCTCACCAAAGAGCACGGCAAGGTCGGCGCCATCGCCCGCGGGGTTCGGAAGAGCACCAGCAAGCTCGCGTCGGCCCTCGAGGTCTACAGCCAGATCGATGTCCAGCTGGCCCAAGGGCGCAACCTCGACGTGATCGCCCAGGTCGAGCGCAAGCGCAAGCCGCGCGTCGACGCCGACATCGAGCGGACCGCGCGGGCGGCGCTGATCGCCGAGCTGGCCGAGCGGATGACCGAGGACCGCCACCCGGTCGAGGGCCTCTTCGAGCTGACCTGCTGGGCGCTCGACGAGCTGGCGGCCGAGAGCGAGCCCCGCCGGGCGGCGGCCTTCTTCCTCTCCGCGGCGCTGGAGCTGATGGGGTACGCGCCCCAGCTCACCACCTGCGCCGCCTGCGCCAGGCCGCTGGCGGAGACCGCCCACCCCTTCTCGGCGGCGTCCGGCGGCTTTATCGGCCCCGAGTGCGCCGACCCCGCCGAGCGGGCCGTCTCGCCCGCCGCGATCAAGGTGCTGCGGGTGATGTTCGGTCGCGAGGTCGAGCTCTACCGACGGCTGAAGCTGTCGTCCGCGATCATGGACGAGGTTGATGACGTCCTCCAAGACCAGCTCGAGTACCACCTCGACAAGCAGCTCAAGTCGCTCCGCTTCCTGCGGCGCATGAGGACCGCCCTCTGAGCGTTCCCCAAGACCAGCTGATGGAAAAGGTCGTGGCGCTCTGCAAGCGCCGCGGCTTCATCTTCCCGGCCGGCGAGATCTACGGCGGCGTGGCCGGGCTCTACGACTACGGGCCCTATGGCGTCCAGCTCAAGCGCAACCTGCGCGACCTCTGGTGGCGGCACATGGTCGAATTGCGCGACGACGTGGTGGGGCTCGAGTCGACCATCGTCATGCACCCGCAGACCTGGGTCGCCTCCGGCCACGTCGACAACTTCGTCGACCCCCTCCGCCAGTGCGAGGGCACCTGCAAGAAGCGCTGGCGGGCCGACCAGGTCGAGGGCGAGCGCTGCCCGCAGTGCGGCGGCCCGCTGGGCGCCACTCGCCAGTTCAACTTGATGTTCAAGACCCACCTCGGCCCGGTGGCCGACGACAGCTCGGTCGCCTACCTGCGGCCGGAGACCGCGCAGGGGATGTTCGTCGACTTCAAGTCGGTCCTCAACTCGATGCGGGTGCGGGTGCCCTTCGGGATCGCCCAGCAGGGCCGGGCCTTCAGAAACGAGATCACCCCCGGCAACTTCATCTTCCGCCTGCGCGAGTTCGAGCTGATGGAGGTGGAGTTCTTCGTCAAGCCGGGCGACGACGACCGCTGGTTCGAGTACTGGCGGACCGAGCGGATGCGCTGGTACGTCGAGGAGCTGGGCATCGCCGCCGGCCGCCTGCGCTTCCACGACCATCCCCCCGAGTCGCTCTCCCACTACTCCAAGCAGACGACCGACATCGAGTACCTGTTCCCCTTCGGCTGGGGCGAGCTGGAGGGCATCGCCGACCGCACCGACTTCGACCTCAAGACCCACCAGGAGCACTCCGGCCAGGACCTGAGCTACCTCGACCCGGAGACCAACGAGCGCTACCTGCCATGGGTCATCGAGCCCGCCGTCGGCGCCGACCGGATCCTCATCACGACCCTCCTCGACGCCTACGACGAGGACCAGGTGAAGGGCGAGACCCGGGTGGTCCTCCGGCTGCACCGGAACACGGCGCCGGTCCAGGTCGCCGTGATGCCGCTCAGCAAGAAGGAGGAGCTGATCGGGCCGGCGCGCGAGGTGCTGGCGCAGCTGCGTCCGCACTTCCGGGTCGAATACGACCAGACCGGGGGCAACATCGGCAAGCGCTACCGGCGGCAGGACGAGATCGGCACCCCCTTCTGCGTCACCATCGACTTCGAGACCGGCACCGACCACTCCGTCACCATCCGGGAGCGGGACTCGATGGAGCAGGTGCGGGTGCCGCTCGCCGAGCTTGTCGACACCCTTCGGGCGCGCTTCTAGCGCGGCGGGCCGCGAGCGGGCGCGGCCGGCCTTCGCCTTCTCCGCCTTCCTGGTCATGGGCGTCTTCGACGGGACGCTGGGCGTCGCCTGGCCCTCGATGCGGGTCGAGCTGCACCAGCCGCTGGACGCGCTCGGCCTGCTGCTGATCTACTCCACGGCGGGCTTCCTGCTGGTCAACCTCCTGCTGAACCCGGTCATCGACCGGCTCGGCGTCAGGGGCGCGCTCACCGCCGGCAGCGGGCTCTTCGTGGTGGCGCAGCTGCTGATCGGGCTCGGCCCCTGGCCGGGGGTCGTCCTCGGGGCGGTGATCTGGGGCGTCGCCTCGGGGCTCGTCAACGCCGCCATCAACGTCTACTCGACGGTCCGGATGAGCGGCGCGGCGATGCAGGTGCTGCACGGGCTCTGGGGCGTGGGGACGCTGTTGGGGCCGCTGCTGGTGACGGCCTCGCTTGTCAGCGGGCACAGCTGGCGCCCACCGATCGTGCTCGCCGCCGGCGGCGAGCTGGTCCTGCTGGCGTGGGTGCTGGCCGGCCCGGCCTGGCCCGATCCGCGGCGCAACCGGCTCGGCGCGCCGCCCTTCCGGCTCAGCGCGCCGCTGGTCTTGGGCCTGGCCGCCTTCTTCCTCTACACGGCTGCTGAGTGGACCGGCGGTCAGTGGTCCTTCACCGTCCTGACCGAGAGCCGGGGTTTTTCGACCGCCGCGGCGGGGCTGGTCGTCAGCTCCTACTGGACCGGTCTCACCGCCGGGCGCTTGCTCTCGGGCGTGGCCGGCCTGCGCTTCACGACCGAGCGGCTGCTGGCCGCCGGTGTCGCGCTGGCGATGGCGGCCGCCGCCGGCTTCTGGCTCTATCCCGCCTGGTCCGCCCTCGAACTGCCGCTCCTGGGGCTCGGCCTGGCGCCCATCTACCCGGCCCTCATGAAGCTGACCCTGCAGCGGGTGCCGGAGGCGACGGTGGGCCTGGCGGTCGGCCTCCAGACGGCGAGCGGCGGCCTCGGCTCCGCCCTCGCACCGGCGGGAGTCGGCCTGGCGATGCAGCGCTTGGGACTCCCCCTGCTCGGTCCCCTGATCTTCGCTCTGACGGTCCTGACCGCGGCCGCCGGCCTGGTCGCCCAGATCCCCCGGCCGAGGTCGCGGGAGTCTTAGGTGACTAGACTCCTCCGCTTTTGGTGGGTGGGCCTGGTCGCGCTCGCCGTCCTGGCCGGTGTCGGCATCGCCTTCGGTCCCCACGGGCTCTTGGCGGGCGCCTCGCTGGGGGCGAGCCCCGAGCCCTGCTCGCCGGCGCCCTGCGCGGCGCCCCACGGGTTCGAGGTGGACGTTGTGGGCGTCAAGGTCGCCGGCGGCGTGGTGGAGGTCCAGGTCGGCTTCAAGAACCACACCCCCGAGGGCTTTGGCGCCGGCAACTACCGCCCGACGCTGCCCTCTGACTTCCAGCTGCAGACGGCCGCCGGCGGTCGGGTCCGGCCCAGCTTCGGCGGGGGCTGCACCGATTGGGGCGAGATCCACGTGGTCCGAGGCTCGACGGCCGGTCCCCTGAACCTCTGCTTCAGGGCGGGCACGGCCGCCGGCGCGCAGCTGATCTGGGCGCCCGACCTCGGCATCCTCTTCAGCGAGGTGGCGGTCCCTCTCTCCTAGGCCGGGTGCCGGCCGAAGAGCCGTCCCAATAGGCCCGGCGGGCGCTCGGCGCAGGTGGCCAGCGCGCGCTCGACCATCTCGACCGCGAATTCGCCCTCCGCTGCGGGCAGGCCGCGGCGGATGTCGTCGAGGTTCAGGTGCCCCCAGTCCCGGCCCCGGGGAAGCCAGCGCAGCTCGTGCTCGGCGCGGGTGGCGAGCCGCTGGGCGCCGATCCGGCCGCCCGCCGAGGCGGCGTCTTGGCGGACCGCCAGGAGAACGCAGCGCAGGTCGGGCAGCAGCAGCTGGGCGCCGGCGGACGGCAGACGGACCCGTTTCAGCAAGAGCTGGTCGAAGGAGACCTCCTCCAGGCGCGCGGCGCCGAGGTCGCAGTCGCGAAGGCAGTCGGGGTCGGGGCGGGCGGTCCGGCCCAGGGCCGGATCGACGGCCATGGACTCGGCCCGGAAGCGGACGTCGGAGAGCGCCCCGGCGAAATGGCAGCGGTCGAAGACGGTGTGGTTGAAGTCGCAGTCGGCGATGGTCGCGTCGCCGAACTCGCACCCCGAAAAGGCGGCGCAGTCGGCGCTCACCTTGCGCAGGCGGGCTCCGCTGAAGTCGCAACCCACAAAGCGGGTGCCGGGCCCGAAGACCGCGTCGCCGAGGTCGGCGCCGTTGAAGGCGCAGCGCTCGAACCGGGTCTCGGTGCTGCGCAGGTCCGGCAGGGTGGCCTGGTCGAAGCGGCAGTCGGCGACCACCGCCGACGCCAAGCGGAGGTGGGGGAGGTAGGAGTCGCCAAGGTGCACCCAGGAGAGGCGGATGGCCCCCAGGTTCAGGGATTCGCCGACGCGTTCGAGCACCCGCCCCATACCCATCCCGGCCCAGTGGCGGAGCGCCTCCGGCTCGGGCACCACGATGCCCCGCAGGTCCACCCGCCGGTCCAAGTTGGGAAAGCCGACCTCGACCGGCCGGTGGCCGGAGAGCAGGGCGGCCATGATCGCGGCGACGGTTCGCCGTCCCTGCCCGGTCTCCCAGCGGGTGCGAAGGGCGCTGTTGGTCATGGCCGGTATTGCCGGGGGTGCTCAACCATCAGCGTGACCATCGGCGACCCCGCGGTCCAGAGCCGGTGCGGCCGCTGCGCCGGCCAGTTGACCCGCTGCCCGGCGCGGATCTCCGCCTCCCGCCCAGCCACCGAGGTGAAGCCGCTGCCCTCCAGGCAGACGACCTCGGTCTCGTGGTCGGCCTGGTGTTCATTGATGGTCGCGTCGGGTCCGAAGCGGAGCATGGCCACCGACAGTTCGGATTCGGCGACGAAAACCCTGCCCTCGACGTTGCGGCAACCGGGCGCGTTGAGCGGCGTCCACTCGCCCCTGGGTACGGGGAGCACCTCGGGCCCCGACTCCCCGCGGCCGAACAGCGGCATTCACCGCACCCTACCGCAAGGGGGGTCCAAACTAGGCACTGAAATGGCGCAGACAACCGCAACAAAGTGGGTTTACCTCTTCCGGGAAGGGTCCGGCGACCAGAAGGACCTCCTCGGCGGCAAGGGCGCAGGGGTCGCCGAGATGACGCGGGCGGGCATGCCGGTGCCCCCCGGCTTCACCATCAGCACCGAGGCCTGCCGGCAGTACTACGCGGACGCCAAGAAGTTTCCCGAGGGCCTGTGGGAACAGGCGCAGGCCGCCCTCAAGGACGTCGAGAAGGCGACCGGCAAGGGCTTTGGCGACCCCGACCACCCGCTCCTGGTCAGCGTCCGCTCGGGCGCCAAGTTCTCGATGCCCGGGATGATGGACACCGTCCTGAACCTCGGCCTCAACCCCGACACCCTGGGAGGCCTCCAGCGCCTGACCGGCGACGAGCGCTTCGCCCTCGACTCCTATCGCCGCTTCGTCCAGATGTTCGGCAAGATCGTCAAGGGGATCAACGGGGACCTCTTCGAGGAGGCCCTGAGCGGCGCCCGCAAGCTGGCCGGGGTGAAGACCGACGCCGAGCTCGATCCCGCCCACCTGCGCCAGGTGGTCGAGGTCTTCAAGGAGATCTACCGCAAGCACACCGGCGAGGCCTTCCCCGACGACCCGATGATCCAGCTGCGCGCAGCCATCGAGGCTGTCTTCAGCTCCTGGAACACCGACCGCGCCGTCGCCTACCGGCGCGCCGAGAAGATCCCCGACGACCTCGGCACCGCGGTCAACGTCCAGACCATGGTCTTCGGCAACATGGGCGACGACTCCGGCACCGGCGTCGCCTTCACCCGCAACCCCATCAACGGGACCAAAGAGCTCTACGGCGACTATTTGGCCAACGCCCAGGGCGAGGACGTCGTCGCCGGCATCCGGCAGACCGAGCGGATCTCGGGCCTCAAGAGGCGGATGCCCGACGTCTACAAGCAGTTCACCGAGTACGCCGAAAAGCTCGAGGCGCATTACAAAGACGTCCAGGACCTCGAGTTCACCATCGAGCGGGGCAAGCTCTACATGCTCCAGACCCGGAACGCCAAGCGGACCGGCGAGGCGGCCGTGAAGCTGGCCATCGCGATGGAGAAGGAGGGCGTCATCTCCAAGCGGGAGGCGGTGGCCCGCGTCGAGCCGCGCCAGCTGGAGCAGCTGCTGCACCCGCGGGTGGACCCCAACGCCAAGGAGAAGCCGATCGGCAAGGGCGTGCCCGCCTCGCCCGGCGCCGCCACCGGGCTGGCCGTCTTCGACGCCGACACCGCCGAGGAGTGGGGCAAGGACGGCAAGGCGGTGATCCTGGTCCGGGTCGAGACCAACCCCTCAGACGTCCACGGCATGATCGCCGCCCGGGGCATCCTCACCTCCACCGGCGGCACCGCGTCACACGCGGCGCTGGTCGCCCGGGGCATGGGCCGGCCCTGCATCGTCGGCGCCAACGAGATCGAGGTCGACCTCCGCGAGCGAACCTTTAGCTCCAACGGGACGACCATCAAGCAGGGCGAGGAGATCACCATCGACGGCACCACCGGCAACGTCTTCAAGGGCCTGGTGACCACCATCGAGCCCAAGCCCTCGGCCGAGTTCAAGCTGCTGCTGGGCTGGGCGGACGAGATCCGCCGGCTCGAGGTCTGGGCCAACGGCGACTACCCGCGCGACGCCGAGAAGGCGCGCGAGCTGGGCGCCCAGGGCATCGGGCTCTGCCGCACCGAGCACATGTTCATGGAGGAGGAGCGGCTGCCGATCGTGCAGGCGATGATCCTTTCCGAGACCACGGAGGAGCGCGAGAAGTACCTGGCCGAGCTGCTGCCGCTGCAGCGCTCCGACTTCGAGGGGATCCTTCGCGCGATGAAGGGGCTGCCGGTCGTGATCCGGCTCATCGACCCGCCGCTGCACGAGTTCTTGCCCAACAAAGAGGACTTGGTCCGCCAGACCACGGAGCTGCGGATCACCAAGAAGAAGCCCAAGAAGCTCAAGAAGCTGGAGAAGCTCCTCGCCCGCGTCGAGCAGCTGTCAGAGGCGAACCCGATGCTCGGCCTGCGGGGCGTGCGGCTGTCGATCCTCTACCCCGAGATCACCCGGATGCAGGTGCGGGCGATCATGGAGGCCGCCTGCGACCTCAAGAAGAAGGGGGTCGACGCGCGGCCCGAGATCATGATCCCGCTGGTCGGCCACGTCAACGAGCTGCGCTCGGTGAAGGCAGAGCTGGAGCCGGTCGCCCAAAAGGTCCAGGAGGAGAAGGGCGTCAAGGTCCACTACAAGTTCGGGACCATGATCGAGATTCCCCGAGCGGCCCTGACCGCCGGCGAGATCGCCGAGCACGCCGAGTTCTTCAGCTTCGGCACCAACGACCTGACCCAGACCACCTTCGGCTTCTCCCGCGATGACGCCGAGGGCAAGTTCATCGGCCGCTACCTGGAGCAGAAGATCCTGCCCCGCAACCCCTTCGAGACCATCGACTCGGGGGGCGTGGCGCGGCTCATGGGGATGGCCGTGAAGGAGGGCCGGGCGACCCGCAAGAACCTCGAGGTGGGGATCTGCGGTGAGCACGGCGGCGACCCCGAGTCGATCAAGATCTGCCACGACCTGGGCCTCGACTACGTCTCCTGCAGCCCCTACCGGGTGCCGGTGGCGCGGCTCGCAGCGGCCCAGGCGGCGATGTCCGAAAAGGGCGCCAGCACCGTCTAAAAGAAGGCTCCGCCTAAGACCGCCGGCCTTTACCGGCAGTCTCCGGGCGGCGTCGCTAGAGTCCTTCGGAATGCCTGCGGTGGCCACCCCGGACGACGCCAAAGAGCAGATCCGCTCCCGGGCCGACCTGGTCGAGATCGTGCGCGAGCACGTCCGGCTCCGCCAGGTGGGCCAGCAGTTCACCGGGCTCTGCCCCTTCCACCAGGAGAACACGCCCAGCTTTCGGGTCACCCCCGCCAGCCAGACCTGGCACTGCTTCGGCTGCGACCGCGGCGGCGACGTCTTCAAGTTCGTGGAGCTGATCGACCGCACCGACTTCCGCGGCGCGCTCGCGCTGCTGGCGGAGCGGACCGGCGTCGAGCTCGCCCAGCAGTCGGGCGCCGAGCGCGAGCGCTCCCAGCTCCGCAAGCGGATCATCGAGATCAACCGCTTCGCGGCCAAGTTCTACCAGTACGTCCTCCAATCGACCCCGACCGGCGAGGTGGGCCGCGCGCTGCTCGCCAGACGCGGCGTCTCGACCGAGACCGCCGAGCGCTTCGGGCTCGGCTTCGCGCCCGCCGGCGGCACCAGCCTGGCCCAGTTCTTGCGCAGCCGTGACAAGTCGATCGCCGACGCCACCGCGGCGCGCCTGGTCCGCAACGGCCAGGACTTCTTCCGCAACCGGCTCATCGTCCCCCTCCGCGACGAGCGCGGCAACGAGGTCGCCTTCGTCGGCCGGACCGTCGCCGACGACCCCCGAAAGTACGTCAACAGCCCCGACACGCCGGCCTACTCCAAGGGACGGGTGCTGTTCGCGCTCGACCTCGCCAAGGAGGGGATCGGGACCAGGGGTCACGCGGTGCTGGTCGAGGGCCAGTTCGACGTCATCGTCGCCCACCAGTTCGGCGTGACCAACGCCATCGCGACCTCCGGCACCGCCCTGACCGAGGACCAGGTGCGGCTCTTGAAGCGCTTCACCAGCGAGGTGGTGCTCGCCTTCGACGGCGACTCGGCCGGCAAGCAGGCGGCCTTCCGCGCCATCGAGCAGTTCAGCGGCGCCGGCCTCCACACCCGGGTCCTGAGCCTCGGCGCCGCCAAGGACCCCGACGAGTTCTTGCGCGGCGGCGGGGACTGGGAGAAGGCACTGCGCGAAGCCCCGCCGCAGTGGGAGTTCTGGATCCGCGACTCGGTCAAAGAGCTGAACCCGACCCGTCCCCGCGACCTCGAGCTGGCGCTCGAGCGCGTCTACAGCGTCCTCGGCAAGATCGCCGACCCGGCCGTGCGCGAGGCCTACCGGCTGAAGGCGGCCGAGTGGCTGGGCATCGAGGCGCGGCTCATGAACAGGCCGGTCAAGGGAACCGCGAAAAAGCCCGACGAACGGGCCGCCGAGCCCGACGAGCCGCGTCCGGCGCGGCCGGCGCTGGGCGCCAAGCTGAACGTCGGGCAGCACATCCTGAGCCTGCTGGTGGTCCGCCCCGAGGCCCTGGAACGGCTTCGCGCCCAGGTCGCGCCGGAGGACTTCAACGACGACGACCGGCGAACGTATGGGCGAATCGTGGAAACTTTCACGGCCGGTGGCCTGGAGCAGCTTCGGGCACAGCTTGGAACCTACGAGGAGCACGAACAGGAACTGATCCGGAGAGCGTGGGCAAGCCCGCCCCCCAGGGTTGACGACGAGTACGTCGATGGGCTGGTCTGGAAGCTGCGACTGGAGGCACTGCGAGCCGAGCTGAGCGCGGTCAAGCGGAGATTGGGGGAAGCGGAGCAGCGCGGCGATCGCGACCAGGTCGCGCTGTTGGTGACCGAGGACCGCCGCCTCGTGATGGCGGTCGAGCAGCACAAGGGGAAAAAACAGACTTGATCGATTTGAAACGCCTTCGCCGGGTTTGGTGGACCCGGCGGACGGGAGGCCACTAAAACCAAGTTGGCGAAGATCCAGGAGAGGCCGGAGACCAAGCTCGAGGACGAGCTGATCCAGGTCGCCGAGCAGCTGATCGTCAAGGGCAAAGAGCAGGGCTATTTGACCCCCGACGACGTCATGGGCGCCTACCCCGAGATGGAGGCGGAGCCCGAGCAGGTCTTCCGGGTCTTCAACGCCTTCAAGGAGATCGGGATCGAGGTCACCGACGGCGAGAAGGACTTCGAAGAGGTCGAGCAGATCGACGACGAGCTCTTGATGGACATCGAGATGATGGACTCGGTCTCGCTCGACGACCCGGTCCGGATGTACCTGAAGGAAATCGGGCGCGTCTCCCTTCTCACCGCCGCCGACGAGGTCGAGCTGGCCAAGGCGATCGAGGCGGGCGGCGCCCACGACGCGCTCGGCCAGCTGACGGTTCCCGAAAAGGACGCCTACGGGCACCTGCGGCTCATCAACGAG
>DATLQT010000061.1:0-2794 GCA_035535055.1 Candidatus Dormiibacterota bacterium
GAAGACGCGCCGCAGGGCGAGCGGCCGCAGCAGGGGCCGCGCGACCTGGAGGCCGAGGATCCTGAGAGCGGGGTTGACGTCGGGCCCCACCGCCGGCGCGACCAGCGCCAGGCGGGCGACCCTCTCCGGCCGGTGGAGCGCGAGGACGGTCGCCAAAGCGCCGCCCAGCGAGTGGCCGACGAGGTGGACTTTGTCGAGGTAGAAGGTGTCCAAAAAGTCGGTGAGGAAGGCGGTCGTCCCGTCCTCGTCGAGGATGGTGTCGGGCGCCTCGCTGTAACCGAAGCCCGGGGTGTCGATGGCGATCGCCCGGAAGCCGGCCTGGGTGAGCGCGGGCACGGTCCGAAACCAGTTCCGGAGCGAGTGGCCGATGCCGTGCAGCAGCAGCACCGCCGGCCCCTGCCCCTGGTCCTCGTAGCGGACCCGCCGCCCGCCGATGCGGACGAAGCGGTGGTACTCGGTCAGGGCCGTGCCGGGCGGGAGCTGGGCCCGAGCCCGCTCGCCAGCAGCCGGTAGGCGTCCGCCACCCACTCGGTCAGCAGGGCCCGGGTGTCGCGGGGATCGATCAGCTTTTCGACGCCGAAGCTCTCGGCGGTCCGGAAGGGCGAACGCACCGCCTCCAGGCGCCCGGCGATCTCCGCCTTCAGGGCCGCGGGGTCGGCCGCCGCTTCCAGCTCCCGCCGGTAGGCGGCCTCGAGGCCGCCCTCGACGGGAAGGCTGCCCCAGTCGCCGCTCGGCCAGGCGAAGCGGAGATTCAGGCCCTGGGCGTTGCCGTGGCCCGCGCCGGCGACCCCGAACACGCGCCGCACGATGACCGAGACGAAGGGGGTGCGCGCCTGGTAGATGGCGGCCAGCGCCCTCACGCCCCGGCGGATGGTGCCGGAACGCTCGGCGTCGACCCCGACCACGAAGCCGGGCTGGTCCACCAGGTGAACGATCGGCAGGTGGAAGGTGTCCGCGAAGTCGACGAAGCGGGCCAGCTTGTCGGAGGCCGCTGCCGTCAACCCGCCGCCGTAGATGCGGGGGTCGGCGGCCAGCACCGCGAGCGGGTGGCCGTCGAGCCGGGCGAGGGCGGTGATGAGGCTCGCCCCGTACTGGCGCCCGATCTCGAAGACGGACCCGACATCGAAGACCGCCGCCAGGATGCGCCGCATGTCGTAGGCGTGGCGGCGGTTGCGGGGCACCGCGCTGAGCAGCCATTGGTCGCGGCGCTTGGGGTCGTCGGCGGGGTCGCAGCGGGGAGGCGCCTCCCAGACGCTGGCCGGCAGGTAGGAGAGGAAACGGCGCACCTCGGCCAGCGCCTCGACCTCGGTCTCCACCACGTTGTCGACCGCGCCCGACTCCCGGGCGTGGATCTCCCAGCCGCCCAGCTCCTCTTTGGTCACCTCCTGGCCCATGCCCGCCTTCACCACCGGCGGCCCGGCGACGAAGAGCTGGGAGACTCCCTTGACCATGACGCTGAAATGGGCGTGGGCGACCCGCGCCGCGCCCAGCCCGGCGACCGGGCCCAGGCAGGCCGCCGCCACCGGCACCTTGGAGTAGTTGTCCACCACCAGGTCCCAGGCCGGGTTGGCCGGGACGTAGGTCCGGCCCATCGTCTCCAGCATCTTGACGCTGCCCCCGCCGCCGGTGCCGTCGACGAGGCGGACGATGGGCAGGCGGAGCTCGTTGGCCATCCTCTCGGCGTAGACCTGCTTGCCGTGGATCGACGCGTCCGCGGCGCCGCCGCGAACCGTAAAGTCGTCGCCGCTGACCACCACCTTGCGGCCCTCGACCCGGCCGGTGCCGACGACGTTGTTGGCCGGCGTGAACTCCTCCAGCGTGCCGTCCGAGCCGTACTTTGCGAAGCCGGCCAGCGTGCCCCATTCCTCGAAGCTGTCGGGGTCGAGGAGGGCGTCGATCCGCTCCCGTACGGTCAGCCGGCCGGCATCCCGCTGCCGCTGGACGCGCTCGGTGCCGCCCATCCGCCGCGCCAGCTCCTCGCGCCGCCGGAGCTCGTCAACCTCCGGCTGCCAGGTCATCTCGCCATGCTACGGCCACGGCTGGGCGACTCCGGGCGATAGTCTTTGCCCCCGCCGCGAATTTAGTTAGACGTGGGTTGGAGGAAAGGGGCTAACAAGCCACAAGATGTAGAAGTGGGGCGTCCTTAGGGCCAGGGTAATCAGAAAAGGCTTTAAGAGGCTCGATTTTTGCGCTACCAAACCACCGCCGCAGCCAGCGCCATCTCCGCTTCCTCGGGTCACGCCAGGAGCGTCGCCGACTCATCTGGGCCTCGTCAACGTCCGGGTGAAAGGGCGTTTAGCCGAGCACTTCGGCATAGGTCAGCTTTTCGGGTCCGAGAGCCCTGACGGTGAGAATGTGGCTCCCGCCCGTGCGGGCCATTTTGTCTTGGCACATCCTCTCGATCCGCCGGACCCCGGTGCCCCCGATTTGATCGTTGAGCTCGGCTGAACTCCATCAGCACGTGCGTTAGAGGTTGGCGGTCTGCGCCTCTAGAAGGGCCTGGAACTTTTTCTGGGCCGCCGCGCGCCGGGTCGGCACGTGCTCGGTCGGCCAGATGCCGGCGGGCTTGGTGTAGTCCTTCAGCACCAGGCGGGCCACGGTCTGGCGGTGGACCTCGTCGGGGCCGTCGTAGATCCGGGCCGAGCGGGCGTGACGGTACATCTCCTCCAGCGGCAGGTCGGACGAGTAGCCCAGCGAGCCGTTGATCTGGATCGCCCGGTCGATCACGTCGTGGAGCACCTTGCCGCCCCAGAACTTGATCATGCCGATCTCCTTGCGAGCGGCGGGGGCGCCG
>DATLQT010000062.1:0-90080 GCA_035535055.1 Candidatus Dormiibacterota bacterium
GTCGCCGACAGCCAGAGGCACATGGGGTACAGCCGTGCGATGGAGGGTGTCGCCCACAGTCTCCGGCACCAGCTCGCGATCACCAAGGGGTACCTCGAAGACGTCCTCGAGTCGGCAATCACCGCCCAGGCCCGGGGCCGCGCACAGGCCGCCAAGTCGTCGACGGATGTCGCCCTGCAGATCCTCGATCGGCTCGCCGCCGGGGCCAGCCCCAAGGTCGAAATAGCACGCGAACCGCTCGAGCTGAAAGAGATCGCGGCCGCCGCAGCGGAGCTTGTCCGCGGACGGGCAGATGCCCAGGGCACAAGGATCGAGGTGACCGCCAAGCAGAGGCCGGTCCGGGTCAGCGCCGATCCGTTGCTGCTTCGCGACGTCGTCACCGAGCTCTGCATCAACGCTCTGGACGCGACTCAAAAGGCCGGCAGCCTCCGGTTGACGGTGGGTAAGCGTCGAGGCGGTTGGGGAGCTCTCTCGGTGGCCGACTCAGGACCCGGCGTCAGTGCCGCGCAAAGGGAGCACCTGTTTGAGCCGCACTTCACCACCAAGCCGGCGGGCACTGGAATGGGGCTCTTCACTGCCTTCGGTGTCGTCCACGAGCACCACGGGAAACTGGTCTACGAGGGCGGTCAGAAGCGGGGGGCGGTCTTCACCATCCTGATCCCGACCGTCGGCGCCTCAGAC
Organism: Candidatus Dormiibacterota bacterium; assembly: GCA_035535055.1. Classification (GTDB taxonomy): domain Bacteria; phylum Chloroflexota; class Dormibacteria; order Dormibacterales; family Dormibacteraceae; genus UBA6019. The sequence goes on from DATLQT010000062.1 coordinate 682, forward strand.
GAGGCGCCGGAACCGATAGCCGTATCCGGAGACGGTCTGAATCCAGCGGTGCTCGCCGAGCGCCTTTCGCGCTGAGTAGACGGCCTGGTCGACTGATCGCTCGAAGCCCTCGTAGTCGGTGCTCCAAACGGTACGCAGGAGCTCTTCCCTTGTCATGACGGCGCCTTCCCGCTTGGCCAGCTGGTAGAGGACCAGGAGGGGCTTGCGGTCCATGTGGATCGGCCTGCCCTGGAGGGAGACCGTCCCCCGCCGCGCGTCAATAACCAGCGCGCCCTGCCGGACGGCCGCGTCGTCGGTTCGGTGGTCGCGGAGCGTCGCCTGCACCCGGGCGAGGAAGACGGCGCGGTCGACGCCCTTGGCAAGATAGTCCGAGGCGCCATGTTCCAGGCCACGCACCTGGTCGCTCGCCCCGTGCCTGGCGCCGGTCAGGATCAGGACCGGATTGGGCGTGCGGGCGCCGCCGTCGCGAAGCTGGTCCAGCATTTCGATGGCATCCATGTCGGGTAGCTCGAAGTCGAGGATGGTGAGGTCGGGCACCTCCTCCTGGGTGATCCGGATGCCGTCGGCGCCCGTGTGGGCGAGCAGCACGTGGTAGCCGGCCCGCTCGAGCAGACCCGATGACAGTCGAGCCAGTTCCGGGTCGTCCTCGACCACCAGGATTCGCGCCGCCGCCTCCCCCACTGCGCGGAAACTATCACCTTTCAAACGGATTTGATAACTGTCTGAACTTGCCCTGAGGACCGCTGTCCCAGCCTCCTCGTACCTTCACGGCATGAAGAGCAAGCCGCGGGTCCGGGATACCATCAAGCGCCTCGACTCCGCCCTCGCCATGGTGCGCCAGGACCGCTGGCAGCTGGCGGGGCTTCGCTCCGGCCGGCTGGTGGTACTTGCGGAGGCAAACAGTCCCCAGCCGGGTGCCCTGGAGCTGGCGGAGCGGCGTATCCAAGAACTCACTCCATTGGCACGACGTGCTCTTTACGAGCGTCGCGCGGTCTCCATCTCGACCATCCAGACCAGCCCGGTCGGTGGCGTCGAGGACTGGGAGCTGGATTGGCCCACGATTCTCTACGCACCGGTCGCAGATCCGGGCTTCCGGCCGGTGGGCCTCCTGATTCTCGGCGTTCGCGAGCCGCATTGGTACGAGGAGGAAGACGTCAACTACATCGCGGCGCTGGCGGCGACCCTGACCGGCTTCGTGACCGCCGCCACCGACCCGCTCCGGCCGCTCACCCGAAATGAGCGGATGGTCGCCTACCTCCTCAGCGAGGGACTCTCGAGCATCGAGGTGAGCCGGGCGCTGCGTATGGACAGATCCGAGGCGATGGATGCTATAGGCACCGTCCTACGCAAGCTCAAGCTTCGCTCCGCCGGTGAGGTTGCCGATGTACTCGAGGACCGCCGCGAGGCGTCGGCTCCGATCAGCCTCGCCCTCAAGCCGTAGGCGGTTTAGGTTTAGGGCCCTGGGCTGGGTCCGATCAGGACCACCGAGGTTCCGCGACCCGGGCTGCTGACCAGTTCGATCCGACCGCCAATCCCGGCCGCCCGCTCACGCATCCCGACGAGTCCGAACCCATCGCCGTTCTGGTCGGCCATCCCCATCCCCCAATCACGAATCTCGACGATGAAGGGCTGCTCGGCGAAATTGCAGGTCACCAGGCAGGTGCCGGATTGGGAGTGCCGGCGGACATTGCTGAGGGCTTCCCGAACGACCTGGAAGACGACCTCCTGCTGGACGCGGGTGAGCTCCTTCTCGTCGCCTCGCACCTTGAGAAGCACGTCGAGGCCATGAAACCGCTGGTAGGCGTTGGCCATGTCGTTGAGGTCTCCGGCCAGGCCGGCCGGCCCAACCTCCCGCGTCCGCAGCGTGCGCAGCATCCCGCGCAGGTTGGAGAGGGACATCTCCAGGACCTCGTAGATGTTGCGGAGGACCTCCTCCCTCTGGCCGCGCTCCGCTTCGTTTTCGAAGTAGAACTTGAAGAGGGCGACCGACGCCGCCAGGTCCCCGCCGATGCTGTCGTGCAGCTCGCGGGCGACACGGGTCCGCTCACGTTCAAGGTCGGAACCGGATTCCAGGTGGCGGCCGGGATTGCCGGCGCCCTCCTCTCTGAGCGCCTCGAGATCTCGGACCAGCCTGCTCGCCCAGACCAGTAGCTGGGTGCGCTGCGGCTCGGGCAGAGCGTCGATGGTGGCCCGGATCGACTCGTCGAGCTGGCCCTCGTCGGGTCGCGACTCGATCATCCGAACAGCTCGAGGTCAGCCCCGGCGAAGCCTTCGCCGGCGGCGATAAGAGGCAAGGAGGGCCAGCGAGACCGGATGCCCGAGCCATCTTTGCAGCCGTCGGTACGGACGCAAAAGCGCATGGGTCTCGGCGAGGGCCAGTGAGAGGGTCCGTAGATCATCGCGTGTAAGACGTGAGTACTCGTCGTAGAGGAGCGTCAGATCGTCAAGGCGCTTTGTCAAGCACAAAAAACGCGGCAACAGCAGCAGCAAGGCTACCAACATCGCTGCCAGCCCGACGGCGACCATGTCGAGTCCGAGCCAGTCGAGCCAGCTCAAGTCGACCTATTCGGATTCGTCGTCGAGGCCGACCGGGGCTATCGCCACCACCTGGTCATCGGGCTGCAGCCGCATCACGATGACTCCCTGGGTCTGACGGCCGATCTGCCGGATGTCCTGCACCATGGTTCGCAGAACCATGCCGCTCGCGGTGATGAGCAGGACCTCCTCCTCGGGGTCGGTCACCAACCGGAGGGCCGACAGTTGGCCCACCTTGGTCGTCACCTGGAGCGTGTAGACGCCCTGGCCGCTGCGGTGATGCTTGGGATACTCGGACACCGGTGTCCGCTTGCCGTAGCCGCGCTCGGTGACCACGAGGAGGTCGCCGTCTTCACCGTTTACGGCTGCCATGCCGGCGACCCGATCGGCCTTGCCCAGCCGGATCCCGATGACGCCCTGGGTGTCTCGACCCGTCGCGCGCACCTCGGCCTCGCCGAAGCGGATCGCCTTACCCAGCCGCGTCGCGATGATCACGTCATCGCCGCCCGTGGTCGGCGCCACCCAGTTGAGCTCGTCTTCCTTTTGCAGGTTGATCGCGATCAGCCCGTTGCGGCGGACGTTCGCGTACTCCTTCATCGCCGTCTTCTTGATCTGTCCCTCGCTCGTGACCATGAGCATGAAGCGGGCGTCGGTCTCCTCCTCGGGGCGGACGAAGACGGCGCTGATCCGCTCTCCCGTCGCGATGTCGATCAGGTTGTTGATCGGGATGCCCTTGGCCTGCCGCTCGCGGTCCGGGATCTCGTGCACCCGGAGCTGGAACACCCGCCCGGACTGCGTGAAGAAGAGCATCGAGGCGTGCGTGTGGGTGATCAGGAGGTGTTCCGCGTAGTCCGACTCGCGGGTGCCGGTCGGAGCGTCGCCGGCCGCCTGCGGCTTGGCGCCCCGAAGGCCCACGCCGCCCCGCTTCTGCGACCGGAAGGTCCGCGAGGGCTGGCGCTTGATATAGCCGCGGTGGGTCAGGGTGACGACCACCTCCTCTTTGGGGATGAGGTCCTCGGCGGTCAGGTCGGTCGGCGACTCGGGCGAGATTTCTGACCTGCGATCGTCGCCGTACTTCTTGGCGAGGTCGTTCATCTCCTCCTGGATGAGCATCCGGACCTTCTGGTCGGAGGCCAGGATCGATTCCAGGTAGGCGATCAGCTTGATGATTTCCTCGTATTCGGTCTCGACCTTGTTGCGTTCGAGCTGGGTGAGGCGGCGCAGCGTCATGTCGAGGATCGCCTTGGCCTGCCTCTCGCTGAGGCCGAACTTCTCCTGCAGGGCGGTGCTCGCAGCCTCGCCGTCGGCGGCGGCGCGGATCGTCGCGATTACCTCGTCGAGGTGATCGAGGGCGATCTTGAAGCCCTCCAGGATGTGAGCGCGCTCCTGGGCCTGCTCGAGGTCGTAGCGCGTCCGCCGGAGGATCACGTTGCGGCGGTGGTCGATGAAGTGCTGGAGGACTTGCTTCAGGCCCAGGACGACGGGCCGGTTGTCGACCAGCGCCAGCATGATGACCCCGAACGTTTGCTGCAGCGACGTGTGCTTGTAGAGGTTGTTGAGGACGGTGAACGGGCGCGCGTCGCGCTTGAGCTCGATCACGATGCGCATGCCGTCGCGGTCCGATTCGTCGGTCAGGTCGGCGATCCCGTCGAGCTTGCGGTCGGAGACTAGCTCGGCGATCTTGGCCACGAGGTTGGCCTTGTTCACCGCGTAGGGCAGCTCGTAGATGATGATCCGCTCGCGGCCGTTGGCGGCCTCCTCGAAGCGGTGGCGGGCGCGGACGATGATCCGCCCGTGGCCGGTGGCGTAGGCGGACTTGATCCCTTCGGTGCCCATGATCACGCCGCCGGTCGGGAAGTCGGGGCCCGTGATGAAGCTGTTCAGGTCCTCCGAGGTCGCATCGGGATTGTCGATCAGGTGGTTGACCCCGGCTGTCACCTCGCGCAGGTTGTGGGGCGGGATGTTGGTGGTCATGCCAACCGCGATGCCGGTGGCGCCGTTGACCAGCAGGTTGGGGAGCCGCGCCGGAAGGACCAGGGGCTCGGTCTCGGTGCCGTCGTAGTTCTCACCGAAGTCGACGGTGTTCTTATTGATGTCGGCGAGCATCTCGTCCGAGATCCGTGCCAGCCTCGCCTCGGTGTAACGCATCGCGGCCGGCGGGTCGCCATCGACCGAGCCGAAGTTGCCCTGGCCGTCGACCAGCGGGTAGCGGAGTGAGAAGGGCTGGGCCATGCGCACCATCGCGTCATAGATGGAGGCGTCGCCGTGGGGGTGGTAGAGCTTCATGACCTGGCCGACGAAGGCGGCGCACTTCTTGTAGCGGGAGCCGGCCGTGGCGCCCTCGCCGAACATCGCGTAGAGGATCCGGCGCTGGACGGGCTTCAACCCGTCGCGGACGTCGGGTAGTGCGCGTGCGATGATGACCGACATCGCGTACTCCATGTAGGAGGTCTGCATCTCCTCCAGGAGCTGCTTTGGAAGGATGGTCCCGATGTTGTCTTGTTCCACGTTTTACATTCCCTGTTTCTGAACTCGGCTTCTAGCCTTCGAACTTCCTGAAGACGGCGGTCGCGTTCTGGCCGCCGAATCCGAATCCGTTCGAAATAGCAATCCGCACCTCGTGCCTGCGCGCCTGGTTGGGCACGTAGTCGAGGTCGCAGTTGGGGTCGGGCGTCTGGTAGTTGATGGTCGGGTGGATGATGCCGCGGGTGATGGTCAGGAGCACGGCGATCGCCTCCACGGCACCGGCGGCGCCGAGCAGATGGCCGATCATGGACTTGGTGGAGCTGATCGCGACCTTGTAGGCGTGCTTGCCGAGGGCCATCTTCAGCGCTTTCGTCTCGGCGGCATCGTTGAGCGGCGTCGAGGTGCCGTGAGCGTTGACGTAGTCAACCTCTTCCGGTTGGATGCCGGCGTCATTGAACGCATTCGTCATGCATCGCGCAGGCCCCTGGCCGGTCTCGTCGGGGGCCACGGCGTGGAAGGCGTCGTCCGTCACCCCGAACCCGACCACCTCGCCGTAGATTCGCGCCCCGCGCCCACTGGCGTGCTCCAGTGATTCCAGGACGAGGACGCCGGCGCCCTCGCCGGGCACGAACCCGTCCCGGTCCTTGTCGAAGGGACGCGAGGCATGCTCGGGGTCGTCGTTACGTGTACTGAGCGCCCGGATGGCGTTGAAGGCGCCGATCCCGAAGGGGTTCAGGCTCGCCTCAGTCCCGCCCGCCAGCATCACGTCGGCGTCGCCGAATTCGATCGTGCGAGCCGCGGTGCCGATGCTCTGGGTTGAGGCCGCGCAGGCGGTCGTGATGGTCGAGTTGGGACCCTTCAGTCCAAAGCTCATTGCGATCTGCCCGGCGGCCATGTTGGGGATGATCATCGGCGCGAGCAGCGGGTTGTTGCGGCCGCCCGCGTAGAAGTTGTGGGCCCCTTCCGCCATCTCGGTGAAGCCCCCGATGCCGGTCCCCATCTCGACTCCGACCCGGAAGGCGTCCTCGGCGCCGAGGTCGAGCCCCGAGTCCTCGAGGGCGAGCTTGGCCGAAGCGACCGCGATCTGGGTGAAGCGCGCGTTGCGCTGGGCGACGCGCCGATCCATGTAGGCGGAAGGGTCGAACCCCTCGATGAGGCAGGCGAACTTGGTGCCCAGCCGTTCGGTCGGGTAGCGGTCGACCGTCCTGGCCGTCGAGCGGCCTTCGATCAGGCCGTGCCAGTAGTCCTCGAGGGTGGAGCCGAGCGGGTTGACGGTACCCATCCCGGTGACCACCACCCGCCGTCGAGTGCCGTCTCTCATCCCTGCCCAACCGCCTCTTTGATCTTGCCGACGAGATCCTGCTCGGCGGCCTCCCGGGTGACGCGGATGGCGTTCTTCATCGCCCGAGCGTCGGACCGGCCGTGGGCGACGACGGCAACACCGTCGATGCCCAGAAGCGGCGCCCCGCCGAACTCCCGCCAATCGATCCTAGCCCGTATGCTCCGGACCCGTCCGCGGATGAGGAGACCGCCCAAGAGGCCCAGCGGCGACTTCGGCAGCTCGTCCCGGAGGGTGCGGAAGAGGAAGTCGGCGGTCGCCTCCATCATCTTGATGGCGACGTTGCCCACGAAGCCGTCGGCGACCACCACGTCGGCCTTTCCGGCCAGCAGGTCCTTTCCCTCCACATTGCCGATGAAGTTGATGCCCTCGGTCCGCTCGAGCCTCGGGTAGACCTCGCGAATCAAAGCATCGCCCTTGGACGCCTCCTCGCCATTGGAGAGAAGCCCGACCCGAGGCTGCGCGCGGCCCAGCATCGAGCGGGCGTAGACGGTTCCCATCTGGGCCTGCTGAACCAGGAACTCAGGCCGGCTGTCGACGTTTGCGCCCACGTCAAGGAAGTAGGTGAAACCGGACGCGGTGGGCACGATCGTCCCCAGCGCGGGCCGCTCCACTCCCTTGATTCGCCCCTGGCCGAAGAGCGCGGCGGCCAGGATCGCACCGGAATTGCCGGCCGAGCACCAGCCGTCGGCATCGCCGGCCTTGCAGAGGCGGGCGCAGACGCTCATCGAGTTGTCCCGCTTCTGGCGCACCGCCTGGGCGGGGTGATCGTCCATCGCGATCACCTCCGTCGCGGGCAGGAACTTGAGTGCCGGGTGCGGCGCCAGCAGCGGTCGCAGGTCCGCCTCCGCACCGACCACGGTCACCTCACAGCCATACTCGGCGGCGGCCAAAGCCGCGCCGGAGACAATCTCCGCAGGCGCGTGGTCGCCCCCCATCCCGTCCACCGCGATCCGAATCGGCACTGGCAGGGACGAGGCTAGATGTCGAGGTTGCGGACGCTCTTGGCGTGCGCCTGGATGAACTTCTTGCGGGGCTCGACCTCGCTGCCCATCAGCTTCTCGAAGATGTCGCTCACGGCGGCCGCGTCGTCGATCCTGACCTGCAGGAGAACCCTGTTGCCGGGGTTCATGGTGGTGTCCCAGAGCTGGTCGGCATTCATCTCGCCGAGTCCCTTGAAGCGGCTCACCTCGACCTTGCCACCCATCCGCTTCACCTCGCGGTCGCGCTCGCCGTCGTTGTAGACCCACTGGCTGGTCTTGCCCTTGGTCAGCTTGAAGAGCGGGGGCTGGGCCATGTAGAGGTAACCGCGCTCTATCACCTCCGGCATGTAGCGAAAGAAGAAGGTCAGCAGCAGGGTCCGGATGTGGCTTCCGTCGACGTCCGCGTCGGTCATGGTGATGACCCGGTGGTAGCGCGCCTTCTCGATGTCGAAGCGCTCGCCGATGCCGGTGCCCATCGCGGTGATCAGGTTGCGGATCTCCTCCGACACCAGCACCTTGTCGATGCGTGCCTTCTCGACGTTGAGGATCTTGCCCCGGAGCGGCAGGATGGCCTGGAAGCGGCGGTCACGGCCGGCCTTGGCCGAGCCGCCGGCGGAGTCACCCTCGACGATGTAGAGCTCGCACAGCGCTGGGTCGCGCTCGGAGCAGTCGGCCAGCTTGCCGGGGAGGGTGGTCGACTCCAGCAGCGACTTTCGCTGGACCAGGTCGCGGGCGCGCCGTGCCGCCTCCCGGGCGCGAGCGGCAGTGAGCGTCTTCTCGATGATCCGCCGCCCCTCGGCCGGGTTCTCGTCGAGGAACTGGGAGAGACCTTCGGTGAGCACGTTGGAGACCTGGCCCTGGACCTCGGCGTTGCCGAGCTTGGTTTTGGTCTGGCCCTCGAACTGGGGCTCCAGCAGCTTGACGCTGATGACCGCGGTCAGCCCCTCGCGGACGTCCTCGCCTGTGAGGTTCGGGTCCTGCTCTTTGAGGATGCCCGCCTTCCGCGCGTAGCGGTTGAGGGCGAAGGTGATCGCGGTCCTGAAACCGGTCATGTGCGAGCCGCCCTCTGCGGTGTTGATGTTGTTGGCGAAGCTGAGGACGTTCTCGACGAAGGTCTGGTTGTACTGCAGCGCGACCTCGATCACCGTGCTCTCGACCTCGCGCTCGACGTAGATCGGCTGCGAATTGACCGTCCCCTTGCCGTGGTTCAGGTGCTTCACGAAGGCGACGATGCCGCCCTCGAAGTAGAAGGTGTACGGGTAGCCCAGCTGCTCGTCGTCGAGGATGATCTTGAGCCCCTTGTTGAGGAAGGCCATCTCCCGCAGTCGATGGACGATCAGCTCGCGGTCGAAGCTCGTGTCGGGGAACATCTGGGCGTCCGGCCAGAAACGGATGATCGTGCCTTGGAAGGAGCTCTTGCCGACGGTCTGGACGGGAGTCTGCGGCACGCCGCGGACGTAGCTCTGGTGATACTCCTTGCCGTCCCGGTGAACGTAGGCCTCCAGCCTCTCGCTGAGGGCGTTGACGACCGAGAGACCGACGCCGTGAAGGCCGCCGGACACTTTGTATCCGCCGCCGCCGAACTTGCCACCCGCGTGGAGGACGGTGAGGACGATCTCGAGCGCGCTGCGCCCGTCTTCCTTCTTGTCGACCGGGATGCCGCGGCCGTCGTCTCGCACCGAGACGCTGCCATCGCTGTGCATCGTGACCAGGATCTCGTTGCAGTAGCCGGCGAGAGCCTCGTCGACCGAGTTGTCGACGATCTCCCAGACAAGGTGATGCAGCCCGCGGTTGTCGGTCGAACCGATGTACATGCCGGGGCGCCGGCGGACCGGCTCCAGGCCCTCCAGGACCTGGATCTGCTCCGCGGTGTAGGCGACGTCGGCGCCCAACGGCCGGGGGCGGGTGGAATGACCTCCCCGTGGGAGCGGCCGGCTCCCCGGATCGTTCGTCGCGGGATTATTCATCGACGCCTCCTTCGGCCGACAGCCGAAAGGGCGTGTCGTAGCAAGACGTGGGGTTTGACAAGTTCAGATTCTACCATACCGGGCGCTCTTGGCCCCCCGTAGGGGGGCCACGGACCGGCGGCTAATCAGGGGCCGCCAGGGTCCAGCGCAGCACCGGGTTACGGGCCGCGGCGACCTCGTCGAGCCTCCCCACCGGCAGGCTGGTCGGCTCCCGATGGAGGCGATCCGGGTCATCCTGCGCGAGTTGGGCGATTTCTCTGACTGCCGCTATAAAGGCGTCCAGCGTGGCCTTCGACTCGGTTTCGGTCGGCTCCACCATCACGGCCTCGGGCACGATCAACGGGAAGTAGATGGTGGGCGCGTAGAAACCCCTCTCCAGCAGTCCCTTGGCAAGGTCCAGGGCGCGCATCCCGTTGGGCAGGTTGCGAGCCGAGGCCACGAATTCGTGCTTGCAGGGCGGTGGCTGCGGAAATTCAAGGACCCCGTCCAGGCCGTGGCGGACGTAGTTGGCCGCCAGGACCGCGTCGAGGGAGGCCTGCTTTAGCCCGTCACCGCCCATCGCCAGGATGTAGGTGAGGGCGCGAACCAGCATCCCGAAGTTGCCATAGAAGCTGCGCACGCGGCCGATCGACTGCGGCCGGTCGTAGTCGAGGCGGAAGCTTCCATTCGAGCTCTCCACCGTCGGCGTCGGCAGGAACGGCTCCATCTCGCTGCGCACCCCCACCGGGCCCGCTCCCGGCCCGCCGCCGCCGTGGGGCGTGGTGAAGGTCTTGTGGAGGTTCAGGTGGACGACGTCGAAGCCCATGTCGCCGGGGCGGCAGATGCCCATCAGGGCGTTGAGGTTGGCGCCGTCGTAGTAGAGCTTGGCTCCGACCGCGTGGACCATCCGCGCGATCTCGAGGATGTCCTTCTCGAAGGTCCCCACGGTGTTCGGGTTGGTCAGCATCAGGGCCGCCGTCTGGGGCCCCAGCTTGGCCTCCAGGTCGGTGAGGCTGACCCGACCGTCGGGGGCCGACTTCACCTCGACCACCCGGAACCCGCAGAGCGCGGCGCTGGCGGGGTTGGTGCCATGGGCGCTGTCGGGAACCAGCACTTCGGTGCGCAGGTCGCCGCGGCTCTCATGGAAAGCCTGGATCATCCGCAGACCGGCCCATTCGCCATGGGCGCCGGCGGCGGGCTGCAGGCTCATCCGGTCCATGCCAACGATCTCGCAGAGTGCCCGTTCGAGGTCCCACATCAGCTCGAGCGCGCCCTGGGCGGTCTCCTCGGGCTGGTACGGGTGCAGGAGGGCGAAACCAGGCAGCGAGGCGGCGACCTCGTTGACGACCGGGTTGTACTTCATGGTGCAGCTGCCCAGCGGATAGAAATTCTGGGAAATCGAGTAGTTCATCGCGCCGAGGCGGCTGAAGTGGCGCATTAACTCGGGCTCGCTGAGCCTTGGAAGAGGTGGCGCCGCGGACCTGAGGGAGCCGGTCGGTAGAACCGACGCGGGGTCGAGCTCGGGGACGCCGGCCGCCGGCAGGCGGGGCCCGGGGAGCGAATCGCGGCTCTTCTCGAAGGCGAGAGACTCGGTCACCGGCAGGCCTCCACCAGCTGGTCGATGGCAGCCGGATCGTTCAGCTCGGTGCAGCAGAAGAGGACCACCCCCGCCAACTCCGGGAACCAGCGCCCGGCGTCCAGACCGCCGAGGATCCCCTTCGACGCCAGCCGGCCGAGCAGCGCGTCGGGCTCACTCACCCGGATCGGAAACTCGCTGAGGTAGGAAGCGTCAGGGAAGACGGGCTCGAAGCCGGGAAGCTCCGCCAACCGGCCGGCCAGGTGGTGGGCGCGGCTGAGGCTGGTCCGGGCGATCGACCGGAGGCCGTCCGGACCCATGTAGCCGAGGTAGACCGTGGCCGCCAGGGCGCAGAGCGCGTGGTTGGTGCAGATGTTGGAGGTCGCCTTCTCACGGCGGATGTGCTGCTCACGTGCCTGCAGGGTCAGCACGAAGCCGCGCCGGCCGCGGTCGTCGAAGGCCTGCCCGACGAGGCGGCCGGGCAGCCGGCGGACGAGCTCTGTGCGGCAGGCCATGAACCCCACGTGGGGACCGCCGTAACTGGGCGCCAGGCCGAGCTGCTGGCCCTCGCCGACGGCGATGTCGGCGCCGTAATCACCGGGCGCCGCGAGCAGGGCCAGGCTGATCGGGTCGACGGCGGCTATCGCCAGCGCGCCGTGAGCGTGCGCCGCTTCGGTCAGCGCGGCCGCGTCCTCGACCAGCCCCAGGAAGTTGGGCTGCTGGAAGATCACCGCCGCGACGCCGTCGTGGAGCTCCTTTTCGAGTTCCTGGGCGGTCATCACACCATCCCCGGGCGAGTGATGTAAAACGTGGAACCTTCGTCCCTTGGCGAAGCCGCGCAGCGTCTCTTCGTATTCCGGGTGCAGGTACCCGGCCACCAACACCTTGTCGCGTCCGGTGTGGACGACGGCCATCATGGCCGCCTCCGCGACAGCGGTCGCCCCGTCGTACAGGGACGCGTTGGCGACGTCCATCGCGGTGAGCTGGGCGATCATGGTCTGGAACTCGAAGATCGCCTGCAGCCAGCCCTGGCTCGCTTCCGGCTGGTAGGGCGTGTAGGCCGTATAGAACTCCCCCTTTGAGGTCACGGCGGGCACGGCGGCCGGGATGAACCGCCGATAGACGCCGCCACCCCGGAAGGTGAGCCGGTCCTCGAAGACGCGGTTACGGCCGGCGAGGCTGCGAATCCTGGCCATCGCCTCGGGCTCGCTGAGCCCTTGGGGCAGGTTCAGCTTCGGCAGTCGCAGCGTGGCCGGGATGTCGGCCAGGAGCGGCGCCATCGAATCTGCTCCGATGGCGTCCAGCATCGCGACGCGGTCCTCGGGCGAATGGACCAGGTAGGGCATCTAGTGTCCCGCCGCTGCCGTCGCCGCGTATTCGGACTCGCTGAGCAGACCTTCCGGCGCGCCGTCGACTCGGACCTTGATCAGCCAGCCCTCGCCATAGGGGTCGGAGTTGACCAGGTCGGGGCTTTTTTCGAGCTTGGGATTGACCTCCAGGACGTCCCCGGAGGCAGGGCAGTAGAGGTCGGAGGCAGCCTTCACCGATTCGATCACGCCGAACGATTCGCCGGCGGTCACCTTGGCTCCCGCCTTCGGCAGCTCGAGGAAGACCACGTCCCCGAGCTGGGCCTGGGCGAAGTCGGTGATCCCGATCGTGGCCGTGCCGTCCTCGACCGCGATCCACTCGTGGCTCGCCGTGTACTTCCTTTCCGTCACTGCTGCATTCCCTCCATCTTTGAATTCAGTGCTTGCTAGCGGCCGGCGAACGGACCGAGCCACGGTAGATGGGTAGGTCGACGACGTCGGCCACCGCCTGACGTCCCCGGAGGTCGAGCTCGACCTGGTCTCCGGCGGCGGCGGAGCCCGTCTCGACCGACACCAAGGCGACGCCCTGGTCCAAAAAGAAGGACCAGGTGCCACTGGTCGCCTGGCCGATGACGCGCCCCGAACGGAGCACCGGGGTCCCGTGGCGAGGAATGCTGCGGTCGCTCGTCTTGAGCCCGAGCACCTTGCGCCGGGCGCCCTCGGACCGGATCTCGGCGAGGGCCTTGGAGCCCATGAACTCGCCCTTGGCGAGCTTCACCGTCCAGCCGAGACCGGCGTCGTAAGGGTTGGTTGACTCATCCATGTCGTTGCCGTAGAGCCGAAGGCCCGCCTCCAGGCGGCAGGCATCGCGAGCGCCCAGCCCGCAGGGCAGCACATCGGCGCCTTTTCCGGCCGCGAGGACCGCGCGCCAGACCTGGACCGCGTGCTCGGCCGGGACGAACAGCTCGAAGCCGTCCTCGCCGGTGTAGCCGGTGCGGGAGATCAGGGTGCGCACGCCATCCACGTCTCCCTCACCGAACCCGAAGTAGGGAAGCGACGCTACGTCCATGCCGCTCGCGGGCAGGAGCTCCTCAGCTCGCGGACCCTGGAGGGCGATCAGGCTCACGTCGTGGGTCCGGTCGTCGAGCACCACCCCGGCGGGAAGATGAGCGCGCATCCAGGCAACGTCCTTGACGCGGTTGGAAGCATTGACCACGACCAGGAAGTCGTCCGCAGCGCGGCGATAGATGACCAGATCATCCAGGATCCCGCCGTCCTCCCGGCAGAGCAGGTTGTACTGCGCGCGGCCGGGCTCGACGACGCTGACATCGTTGGTCAGGAGACCCTGGAGGTAGTCGAAGGCGCCGGCGCCGCGCACGTCCAGCCGCCCCATGTGGCTGAGGTCAAAGACGCCGGCGACGTTGCGGACGGCCAAGTGCTCGTCGCGGATCGAGGAGTACTGCTGAGGAAGGTCCCAGCCGCCAAAGTCGACCATCCGTCCACCGAGCGCAAGGTGCTCAGCGTGGAGAGCGGTGCGCTCAGTTGGAGCCAAATTCATCCCCGCCGAGCAGTTCGCTGAGCTCCTCGGCCTCGACGTACTGCGCGATCTCCTCGTCGTGCCGCCGGCGGGCCTCCTCGATCAGGGCCCGGACATGTTCGGTGCGCTCAGCCGACCACTCCAGCTTGGTCCCTATCTCGGTGACCGTCGGCGCTCGGCGAAGCTCGGTGGCCAGGGCCATCTCCACCCGGTCGTAATCGGCCAGGGCCTGGATCAGGAGCTGCTCCTGGCGAACCGCCTCAGCCTCCGCCACGAGCGCGTCCTCCATCGCGAGCGCCACCTGGGCGGCGCCGAAGCGCTCGAAGTCGTCGGCGTCGGCGGCAGGAAAGGCGCGGATCGCCGCGAGCAGGCCTACCGATCCCTCCTGGAAGAGGTCACCGATGGGCAGGCCGCGGCCCTTACGGGCGCGAGCGAGGTCGAGGACCATTCGAAGATGCGTCTCCAGGAGGCGCGCCACGGCGGATTCGTCGGGTCCACGCCGGATCCGCTCGAGGAGGGCCGGCTGTTCACCGGGACGCAGCGGCGGGACCTGCTCAACTTCGACGGCCAGCGCTTCGAGCTCGGATGCAGAAGTCTCCTGGCCGGGATCGGCCCGCCGCGGCTCTCCCGGCCGCTGGAAGGCGGGCTCGGGCGACATCGCCGGCTAATTGTATCGACCGCCCGAGACCGGACCGACGGCCGAGAAACAGCCGTCGAGAGGCGGCGCATATACTCGCGGCCACTGCTTCACGTGGCCTTCCCTCTCGCCTGGCAGGACGAGCTCCTGGTCCTCGCCCCCCTGCCCGCTGTGGTCATTGCGAACCTGGCCGTCGACAGGGAGTGGGCGAGGCCGCTGAACCTCGCGATCTGCGCCGTTGCGATCTTTTTGACCGGTGCCTCGGGCCTTATCAACCTCATCGTGGCCCTCTCGGGCCGCGAACCCAACCTGCTCGCGCCGGCCATCCTGATCGGCGCCGCGGCGCTGGCCGCACCGGTCCTCCGGGTGCCGGTTCGCGCCCGGCTGGCCCGACTACTTCCCTTCGATGCCGAGAGCCCGGTGGCGCTGCTCGCCCTGGTCGCGGTGATCCTCGTGGTCGGCCTCCAGGCCAACTACCAGGCCGGCCACGACGCGCTGGCGGCGGTGAGCGCCTCGAGCCAGCTGCAGCCGATCGACGTTGTCGGGCAAGAACTCCCGCTCCTGCTCATGGCGCTGCTCGGGGTCGGGCTTTTCACCCGCCGCTCCCTGCCCGCCGTCCTCGACCGGCTGGGCGTGGTGAAGCCGGCCGCCTGGCAGGTGGCGGCTGCGCTTGCCGTCGCCGGGCTCTTCCTGGCCGTCAGCCAGGGAGCCCAGGAGCTCCAGCGGGTGCTCGACCCCGCCCTCGCCGACCGCCTCGGGCAGGCGACCTCGCACTACTACGGAAGCATCAACGGCTGGTTCGGGATCGCGGTCATCGCGCTCGGACCGGGCATCGCCGAGGAGGCCTTCTTCCGGGGCGCGTTGCAGCCCCGGCTGGGGATCTGGGTCGCCGCCCTGGCCTTCGCGGCGGTGCACACCCAGTACGCCCTGACCGTCGACACCCTCCTGGTCTTCGCTCTCGGTGCAGGTCTGGGCCTGGTCCGCCGCCGCCTCAACACCACCTCCGCGATGACTGCACACGCGGCCTACAACGCGCTCGCCGGCGTCGGCATCCCGACGGCCCTGCTGCCGTGGGCAATCCCGGCCGAGGTGTTGCTGGTGCTGGTCGCCATCGCCCTCTGGTGGGGGTCACGCGGCCTCGAAAGGATCGCCGACCGCCCTCAACCCCGCCTGTAGTCACCCGCCGCCGGCGGCGGTAGAATTCGGCCAAAAGATGCCGACGACGACCACCACTCCACAAGATCTAAGGGACGCAGTCGTCATGGAGCCCAATATCTTGTTGCCCACGTCCGCGACGCGGATCGTCGCCATCGTCAACCAGAAGGGAGGGGTCGGCAAGACCACGACCGCCATCAACCTCGGCGCGGCGATGGCGGAGCTGGGCCGCCAGGTGGTGATCGTCGACCTCGATCCGCAGGGCAACAGCAGCAGCGGCCTCGGCTTCGACGTCCGCCGCCGCCGGCTCACCGTCTACCAGCTGCTGAGCGGCGAGGCCGTCATCGACGACGTTGCGGTCGCGACCTCGGTGCCGGGCCTGCACCTGGTGCCTTCCGACCTCTCTCTCGCCGGGGCCGAGATCGAGCTCGCCACCCAGCCGGAACGCGAGTTCCGACTCCGCCGCGCGCTGGGCGAGCTGCGGGGCGGCTTCGGCCACGTGATCATCGACTGCCCTCCCTCACTGGGGTTACTGACGCTCAACGCACTGGCGGCGGCCCACGAGGTGCTGGTCCCGATGCAGGCGGAGTTCTTCGCCCTCGAGGGCCTCGGCAACCTCATCTACACGATCGCGCTGATCCGCGAGCGCCTGAACCCCGAGCTGCGGGTGAGCGGCATCCTCATGACCCAGTTCGACGCCCGGACCACGGTCAGCTGGGAGGTGCTCGAGCAGGTCCGCCGCGCCTATCCGGCCGAAGCGTTCAAGACCCTGATCCCCCGCAACGTGCGGCTGAGCGAAGCGCCCAGCCATGGTCGCCCGATAACCACCTACGACCCCACCTGCAAGGGTGCCACCGCTTATCGCGAGCTGGCCAAGGAGGTACTGGCAAGATGATGGAAACCAAGCGCCGCGGGCTGGGGCGAGGCCTCGAGTCCCTGATCCCCCTGCCGACCGATCGGCACGAGTCGGGTGTACCTCAGCTGGTCGCCATCGACCAGATCCGGCCCTCTGACCAGCAGGTTCGACGCAGCTTCGATCCTGAGGCACTGCGCGAACTGGCCGAATCGATCCGCAGTCACGGCCTCCTCCAGCCGCTGCTCCTGCGCCGCCTGGCGGACGGCTACCAGCTTCTGGCCGGCGAGCGCCGTTGGCGGGCCGCCCGCCTGGCCGGCGTGGACCGGGTACCGGCCCTGGTGCGGGACGAGCCCGGGGAGGCCGAGCGCCTGGTGCTCGGATTGATCGAGAACCTACAGCGCCAGGACCTGAACCCGATCGAGGAGGCGCACGGCATCCGCGCGCTCAGCGACCAGTTCCGGCTCACCCAGGAGGAGATCGCCGCACGCCTCGGTAGAAACCGCGTCTCGATCGCCCAGGCATTGCGGCTGCTCACCGCCTGCCCGGCCGTTCAGTCGGCAGTGGCTGCCGGTGCCCTCACGGCCGGACACGCCAGGGCGCTGGTCGGCCTCCCCGGCTTTGACGAACAGGAGCACGGGCTCAAGGTGGTATTGGGCCGGCGACTCTCAGTCCGTCAGACCGAGGCATGGGTCAAGCGCTACCTGCCGCCCAGGCCCAGGCTCATAACCGACTCCTCCCGAACGGCGCTGGCCCGGCTGGCGGCGGAGCTGGAGGCGGCCATCGGACTTTCGGTGAAGCTGACGGGCAGTCCAAGAAGGGGAAAGGTCGCCATCGCCTACGGCTCCCAAGAGGATCTCCAGAGGCTTTACGGGAAGCTGACCAGCTAGGCTTGTTCCACGTTTTACATGGCCTCGGGTTGCGCTGCTCTGGCTGCCGGCTGACAGAATCGAACCGGTGAGACAAGCTCAGGCACCCGCCCCAACCGATAACGTCGGCCGGATGCAGCCTGCCCGGTCCTTCTTCACCGAGTTAGCGGAGATCCTGCTTCTTGCGGTCGGTCTCTACCTCGTCATCACCTTTGCGATCCAGACCGTCCACGTAATCGGATACTCGATGCTTCCGACCCTGAACAACAACGATTACCTCATCGCCACCAAGGTCGACCTGCGATTCACCACGCCGTCCAGGGGTGACATCGTCATTCTCAAGGATCCCTTCGACAGCTCCCAGGACTTCGTCAAAAGAGTGATCGCCCTTCCGGGCGAGCGACTGAAGATCACTGACGGACACGTCTACATAAACGGCCAGCTGCTCGACGAGCCCTACCTGCCGAAGAACGACCCCTGGGTCACCTCGAACAATTGGCCGACCGACGTCGCCAACAGCGACGGCGCGGTGATCCCTCCCGGCCATTACTTCGTGATGGGCGACAACCGCAACCATTCCAGCGACTCGCGCGTATTCGGCCCGATCGGTCTCAACCAGATCGAGTCCAGAGCCTGGTTTCGGCTGCTGCCGCTCGATCATTTCGGGCCGGTCGTGGAGCGGCCCCGCCTGGTTGCAGCCGCCGAGCCGACCGACCTCCGGCGCGCGGCCTGAGCATTCGGCCGGCAGACCCTTCGCCGGCTCCAATCATCCTCGCCTTGCAGCCGAGCGACTGAAACGATGGGACTCTCACGGGCCGTCCTCGGTGACCTCCTCGAGATCCTCGTAGTCGCGGTTGGGCTCTACCTCATCGCGTCGGTCACGATCGAGGCCGTCCACGTCGTGGGATCGTCGATGAACCCTTCTCTGCAGAACAACGACCTGGTCATCGCCTCGCGGATCGACTACCGCCTCCACAGCCCCGAGCGCGGCGACATAGTGATCGTCCGGGATCCCTACGACCCCTCCCAGAACTTCATCAAGCGCGTTATCGGACTTCCCGGCGACCAGGTCCTCATCCGCGCCGGCCACGTCTACCTGAACGGCCTGAGGCTGAAGGAGCCCTACATCTCCGCTGATTGGCGGACGACCACCAACTGGCCGGCTCTCCCGGATCAGCCGGACGGCGAGGTCGTCCCGCCTGGCAACTACTTCGTCCTCGGCGACAACCGCGACCACTCGAGCGATTCACGCCTGTTCGGCTACATCGCGCAAAGTCAGCTCGAGGGAAGGGCGATCGTCCGCTTCTGGCCCGTCAGTGGGATTGAGCTCCTGGACGTGAAACCGACCTTGGCGAAGGAGCCACTGAGCTCCCGGATCGGCGGCTAGAGACCGATTGCCGCTCGGAACCCGGCATCGGAAGCAAAGGGCCCGATGACGGACAGTTGGATCGGTTGGTCGAGGATCCGAGAGGCCACCCGCTGGATGGTCGCCTGGTCAACTGCGTCGATCGAAGCGACCACTTCCGCCATGGGACGGATCCGGCCCGCCAGCAGCTGCTGCTGGCCGAGCCAGCTGGCCATCGCGTTGGTGCTCTCGAGGCCCAGCTTGAGCCGGCCCTTGGTGTACTCGCGAGCCTTGGTCAGCTCGGTTTCGGGCACTGGCTGCTCGACCATCTTGCGCAGTTCGGCGAGGATCGCCTTGACGGTCTCCTCCGCCTTGCTTGGATCAACACCAGCATAGACCGCGAAGTAGCCGCCGTCGTGGTGCTTGCTGGTGAAGCTGTGGACGTCGTAGGCCAACCCGCGCTTCTCGCGGATCTCGAGGAAGAGGCGTGAGCTCATCCCCTCGCCGAGGATGGTGTTGACGAGGTCGAGCGCGTAGCGGTCGTCGTCGAGGTAGCTGATTGCCCTGGTGCCGAGGCACAGGTGGGCCTGCTCGGTCTTCTTGTTCAAGAACGCGAGTCCGGGCTTGTCCAGGCCGGCAGGAGCGGGCAGGTAGCCGCTGCCGTTCTTGAGGGCGAGACCGCCGACCCGGTCCGAGACCATTTCGGCGGCCCGGTCGGGGTTGATCCCTCCCGAGAGGCTGACCACGAGATGGGGCCGGCTGTAGTGGTGGGTGATGAAATCGACCAGGTCATCCCTTGACAGCGCCGAGACGGATGCCAGGGTGCCGCCGATGTCGCGTCCCAGCGGGTGACCGGGCCACATGACCTCTTCAAAGAGGTTGTGGACAAAGTCCTGGGGCAGATCCTGGTACATCTTCAGTTCTTCGAGGATCACCATGCGCTCGCGGTCGATGTCGTCCGCGTTGAGCTTTGAGTCGGAGACGATGTCGAAGAGGACGTCCACCGCTAGCTCGAGGTGCTCGGCGGGCACTCTGGTCCAGTAGGTGGTCACCTCTTTGTCGGTGGAGGCGTTGATGACGCCGCCGACTCCCTCGATGGCCTCGGCAATCTCCTTCGACGTCGGGCGCTTGCGGGTGCCCTTGAAGAAAAGATGCTCGATGAAGTGCGACACGCCCCCGAGCCGGTCATCCTCGTACCTCGAGCCCACGGCGAACATCAGGACCAGGCTCACCGAGGCGCGATCCGACATGGGTGCGGTGACCAGGCGAGCGCCGCCGTCGAGTGGCCGGACTTCGAATTGGCCGACGCTCATTCGACGGCCAGTATAGCCAGCCCGATCGGGTCAGCCGGGTCGCCTCGGGCGCCGATCGTGCCCTCTAGGCGTCCGGCCGGCTGAATGTAAAACGCGGAACATTTCGACCTTGCCGGATGCCGGTCGAATGTCGGCCGATCAGCCCTCGCCGAGCACTCCCAGGGCTGCATAAAGGCTCATGGCCACATAGTCTGCGGGCATCCCATCTGACACCGCATCGAGAGCCTCGACCAGGTAACGGTGGGCCGGCGGCGGCAACTCCCCTTCCGCCGATTCGATCGCGTCACGAACCGCCTCCGCTATCTCGGTCGGCGTGATCTCTTCGTCAGTCGGCCCGTCCGAGACAGCGTTGACAAGCGCGATCGCCTGGCGGATGTGGTCGGCTGCTTCGTGTACCCCGGCCACCGGACCGGCAGCTTAAGGCGCGGCCCGGCGCGGTTCGACCACCAGTCGTCGGTTGGGCTCCTCACCGACGCTGACCGTGGTCACCTCGGGGTCGTCCTCGAGGGCGAGGTGGATGGCACGCCGTTCGAACGGCTGCATCGCATCCAATGTGATCGGATCGCCCGTCACCTTCACCTGGCGAGCCGCCCTCAAGGCGATCTCGCGGACGGTGTGCTCGCGGCGCTGCCGGTAGCGCTCGACGTCGATGATGACCCGTCGGTCCGCGCCGATCTTGCTCATCAGCATGTTGACCACTGTTTGGAGGGCCCGCAGGTTCTCGCCCCGCCAGCCGATCAGGGGTCCGAGCTCGCGGCCGGAAATGTCGAGCACGATCGGGTCACCCGCCTGCCGGATGCTGACCTGTCCCTGGATGCCCATGCGCTCGATCAGCTCTCCGACCAGTTCGCGACCGCGTTCGGCGGTCGGATCGGCAGGCGTCGCGGCGGCGGATGCATTCGGGCGCGCCGGCTGGTCGGGGTCAAGCACGGCGACCTCGACCACCGTCTCCTCGCTGGATTCGGAGACGACCTTGACGTCGACGTTGCGACGGCTTTCACCGAGCTCGATCAGGGCGGCGTCGACGGCTTCATCGAGGGTCCTGCCGCGGCCCTCGGCTGATCTCATTTCCCCAGTTGCCCCCACCCGGTCACGAAGTACTGCTGGATTATAGCCACGCAGTTGGATACGAACCAATAAAGCCCGAGTCCAGCCGGTGTCGTGATGGCGAAGAACGCGATCATCAAAGGCATCATCATCGACATGCTTTTCGTCATCTGCTGCGCCTGAAGTTCCTGCTCCGAAGCGAGAGGATTGGGCGGCTGCTGCATCATCTTCGCCTGTACGTAAGTGGACAGCGCGGCGAGCAGCGGGATGACTGCGAACACCACGGTCGGAATGAACGGGAGGCCAGGGATCAGTGGATGTTTGTTGGGCGCATCGATGAGGCTTGGGATGAACAGGAAATGCGCGTCGGAAACACGGAATTTCAAGAACGCCCAGTAGAGCGCGGTGAGGATCGGAAACTGCGCGACTGCGGGTAGACAACCAGCCAGGCCACCGAGCGGATTGACGCCGTGCTCTTTGTAGAGCTCCATCGTCGCCTGGTTCAGCTTGGCCGCGTCGCCCTTGAACTTCTTCTTGAGCTTGGCGATCTCCGGCGCCAGCTTTCGCTGCTCGAGCATGCTCTTCCTGCTCATCGATAGCTGCAGCTGGTAGAGCGGCGACAGCAAAAGCTTGATGATCACGGTGAGTGCGATGATCGCCAACCCATAGGCGCCGACCCACTCGAGCCCGGGTACGCCCGAGAAGGTGTGGTAGAGACCGGCCAGGCCCCACTTGACGCCGGCCAGGAAGGTGGCCGCCCAGAAGGTCTTGATCGGACCCAGGAAATCGAGGACGTGGGTCAGGTCGATGAGGCAGCTCCCATGTTCAGGCGGCCGCAGCCAGGGGGCGCAACGAGCGGTTCAGGGAACGGGATCGTAGCCTCCCTTGGCGAAGGGATGGCAGCGAAGAATCCGAAGCATCCCCATCCATGACCCACGAGCCCACCCATAGCGCTCGACAGCCTCGTAAGTGTATTGGGAGCAGGACGGGTAGTAGCGGCAGGAGCCGGTGAAGGCGTGGGAGAGCGTCCGCTGGTAGAGGCGGATCGATCCGAGGACGAACTGCTTCACCTCTTCTCCCCTTCATTCCTTGCTCGCCAGCCGCGCCCCAAAGCGACCGACCTCAATCTCGATCTCGGAAAAGGGAGCGGTCAGCGCGGGCGGTCGCGCGATCAACACGACGTCGAAGCTTATTCCCGGCTCGGGCGCGATCGAACCTTCCCGTAGGAGGGTGAGGCGCACCGCCTCCCGGAGGCGGCGGCGGGCTCGATTCCTCGCAACCGCTCCCCGGATCTGGCGGCTGGTGGTGACGCCGACCCGGCCGAGCGCGCTGCGCCCGGCGGCTGCGAAGCCCACCAGGTTGTGCCCGGAGTAAAGGCGGCGAGCGCTGAGCAGCCGCTGGAAGTCAGATCGGCGCGTCAGGCGGTAACGCTTCTTCAAGTCCTGGAGGGGGATCTGGCCGGTCGGCGAGGCAGGCGGGTCAGCTGGCGCCGAGCCGGGCCCGGCCCTTGCGCCTCCGGTTCTGGATCACACGAGCGCCTCCGACGGTGCTCATCCGCTTCATGAAGCCGTGCACCCGCCGGCGGTAACGCTTCTTGGGTTGGTATGTCCTCTTGATGGTGAAAAGCGACCTCTCTTCTTATTAGTAGCCAGGCACCCGCTGGAAAATTCTTTTCCAAGCCGATCTGGAACTTCGGAAGTATACGAATTCGTATTCGTTGACCGCCGCCGCAGGCCCCCTATTACCCTCTCGTGAAGCCTTGCGACCGCCCGGACCCTTTGCTAGAATCCCGGCCCGGAAGCGGTCTTGGGGAACCGCGGCCACAGCCTCCATCCCGCGTCGGAGTTTCGAGTTCCAGCAAGCATTCTATCCACGGGCTGTGGTCTTTTTGTGGATAAGTCGGCTTCCATCTGATTCGGGTCCGGGGGGTTCCAGTGTCCGAGGCGTTCGCCGATACGGCGATCGCTTTTGAACGGCTGCGGAGTATTCGTTTCCTTTCGTTTCGGTTTCGTTTTCCACACGCGGCATCAAGGAGAAGCCAGGCTTGCAGGTCGGGCCGGAAACCTGCCTGTCGGCCCGGTTGGCCATATATCGGGATGGCGAGCCGGGACCGAAGGTCGAAGAAGTGCAGGGAACGGGTCCGAAAGAACTTATCCACAAGCTTTGCACCGCCACGGAGGCGGTTATCCGCGACCTTGGAGCAGACAGTCCCCAGCCCGCGCTCGGGGCCCTGATCGAGAACCTGGTCCACGCCGGGTTCGAAAGCCCGTCGATCTCGATTCTTGACGGCGGGCGGACCCTGCGGGTGGCAGATCGCGGACCCGGCATCGCTGATAAGCGCCGGGCGCTGGAGGCAGGCTATTCGAGCGCGGGAGCCGCTGAGCGGCGGGTCATCGCCGGGGTGGGATCGGGTCTTGCCATCGCCGCGTGGCAGGCTGAGCGGCGGGGCGGCAAGCTCGAGATCACCGACAACTTGGGGGGAGGGACAGTGGTGACACTTACATTCGCAGGCGCTGTCGGTGACGCGGTGGTGGAGCGGGCGGTGCCCCTGCTGGCCACGCTCGTCGAATCCCGGCCCGCAAACTCCGACCGGCCATCCGAGCTGAGCGACAACGGCAAGCGTGTCCTGCTCCTCCTCGCCGAATTGGGCGGCGCCGCTGTCGAGACCATCTGCGATGAGCTGCGCATCTCCGGGCCGGCGGCCGGTTCCGAGCTCGACTCGCTCCGCCGGCTGGGACTCCTCGACCAGACAGATCGCTTCCACGTCGTCCTGACGCCGGCCGGCCTCGGCTACCTCGACGGGATCTTCGTGGAATGAGCTCGATGAACCAAGAGCAGATCTGGACCGCGGTCCAAGAGGAACTCCGCTACCAGCTCGCCAAGCCCAGCTACGAGACCTGGGTGAAGAACACGTCCCTGCAGTCGCTGGAAGGCAACACCTTCCGGATCGCGGTGCCCAGCAAGCTCGCCAAGGACTGGCTCGAGGATCGCTTTGCCAGCCTCATCCAGGAAACGCTCCAGGCGGTCACCGGGACCGAGGCTGAGGTTGACTTCGTGGTCGCTGCCTCGACGTCCAAGAAGCAGTCCAGGCATCAGGACGATGACGACGCCCAGCCTCGCCTCAACCTCGATGACGACCAGGGAGAGGTGGGGGTGGTCGCCAACGCCGAGCTGAATGAGAAGTTCAAGTTCAGCGCCTTTGTGGTCGGCAACAATTCACGCTTCGCCCACGCCGCGGCGATGGCCGTCTCGGACTCGCCGGGGCAGGCCTACAACCCGCTCTTCCTTTATGGAGGCGTCGGCCTCGGCAAGACCCACCTGATGCACGCCATCGGCCACGAGGTGCGCCGGCGCTTCCCCAAGAAGCGAGTCGCCTACCTGACCTCCGAACAGTTCATGAACGAGGTGATCGCTTCCATCCAGACCGCCCAGATGAGCGAGTTCCGGCATAAGTATCGGACCGTCGACGTGCTGCTCATCGACGACGTGCAGTTCCTGGCCGGGAAGGACCGGACCAAGGAGGAGTTCTTCCACACCTTCAACGCCCTCCACGAGATCAACAAGCAGATAGTGATCTCGTCCGACCGGCCGCCCAAGGAGATCCCGACCCTTGAGGATCGGCTTCGCTCGAGGTTCGAGTGGGGACTCATCGCCGACATCCAGCCGCCTGACTTCGAGACCCGGCTGGCCATTCTCAAGTCCAAGCTCGGCTCTGCCGGCGGCTACGTCTCCGAGGACGTCCTCACCTTCATCGCCCACAAAGTCCAAAAGAACATCCGGGAGCTTGAGGGCGCCCTGACCAGGGTCATCGCCTTCGCGTCCATCCATCAGCGGGAGATGGACACCGAGACGGCGGCGGTCCTGCTGAGCGACATCATCCCGGCGGCCTCACGCCGGCCGATCTCCATCGACGCCATCAAGCAGGCGGTTTCCGACCACTACGGAATCCCGCTCGAGGAGCTGACCGGCAAGCGCCGCGACAAGCACATCGTCTTCCCGCGCCAGGTCGCCATGTACATCGTCCGCGAGGAGACACCTTCGTCGCTTCCGGTGATCGGGCAGGCATTCGGCGGCCGGGACCACACCACCGCTCTTCACTCGATCGAGAAGATCGCCAACGAGATGAAGGAGGACGAGCGGCTCCGGTTTGAGATCCAATCCATCCGCGACCGGCTCTACTCGGCGCGATGACCCGAAGCCCTCTGCACAGCGCTCGGTGGAACCGGCAGGGACTGCTGGTTAAGAACCGTCGGCTGGGTTTTCTTTCCACCGCTTACCTCGCCGTCCAGGGCAGTAGGCGCCGGCTTTTCCTATACACTTTGCGCCCCGACGCCGAGTTCAGCCCGAACTCAACGTACACAGCGTCCACAGGGCCTACTGCTACGACGTCTGATTATTTAAATCAGTTCAGTAACCAAGTCGTGGGGACAAGGAGCGAAGGTTGAAAGTCAGCTGCATGCCGGGTCCGCTCGGCCAATCCCTGCAGGCCGTGTCAAGGGCGATCTCGGCCCGGACAACTTTGCCGATCCTCAACAACATCCTGGTCCAGGCGACCGACCAAGGCCTTTCTCTAACCGCGACCAACCTCGAGATCGGCATCCGCAAGATGGTGCCGGCGGAGGTCTCCGAGGAGGGCGCCACGACGGTCCCAGCGCGCCTCATCACCGACTTCGTCACCACGCTTCCCGACCAGGAGCTCTCCCTCGAACTGGACCTTCAGACCCAGACCTTGAGCCTCCGCTGTGGCCGTTTCGACACCCACATCAAGTGCATCGAGGCGGAGGAGTTCCCACCCAGCCCGAGGCCCGAGGAGGGAGACCGCCTCCAGGTGCCGCTGGAGGACATGCTGAGGGCGGTGGAGCAGACCCAGATGGCTGCCTCCACCGACGAGGCGCGGCCGGTCCTGACCGGAGTCCTCTTCCAGGTCAAAGGAACCGAGCTGACGCTGGCCGCCACCGACGGCCACCGGCTGGCGGTGCGCAAGCTGAACGCGAGCAAGGCGGACGAGCTGGACGCCAGTCTGATCGTGCCGGCCCGTGCCCTTGGCGAGCTGGCGCGGGCGCTGAAGGGCGAGGGCCAGGACCTCGAGGTGATCGTCTCCAAGGCCGGCAACCAGGTGTTCTTCCGGGCCGGCAGCTCTGAGGTCAACTCCCGCCTGATCGACGGGAACTACCCGAACTATTCACAGGTTGTCCCCACCAAGAGCTCGACCGTGGTGCTGGCTTCAACCGCCGACCTCATCCAGACCGTCCGGGCCGTGTCGCTGTTCGCCAAGGACTCCGCCAACGTGATCCGGTTCCGGGCGACGGGCACCGGCCTGAACCTCTCCGCCACCACCAACGAGGTGGGTGACAGCCAGGCGGAGATCGAGGCATCGATCGACGGCGCCGAGATCCAGATCGCCTTCAACGCCCGCTATGTCCTCGATGCGCTGAGTGTCATCGGGGAGGACAAGGTCGAACTGCAGTTCAATGGCCCGCTCAGCCCAGGAGTGATCCGGCTGCCAGGCAAGGACGACTACGTGTACGTGATCATGCCGGTCCGGGTGGCGATGTAGAAGCCTCGCCAACTTGAGGCTGGTCTCGCTCACCCTTCGCAACTACCGCAACTACGCGCGACTACAGCTCGAGCTGGGACCGAGCCTCAACGTCTTCCTGGGTCAGAACGCACAGGGCAAGACCAACCTCCTGGAAGCCGTCGCCATCCTGGCTCTGAGCTCCTCGCCACGTGCCCGCAGGGAGTCGGACCTGGTGGGACCGCTCGGCTCCGAGGCGACCGTGGAGGCCGTCGCCGACGCCTCGGGAAGGCGGGTTGAACTCTCCTTCCGGGTGGCCCGTGAGGGCGAGCGGACGTCCAAGACGATCCGCGTCGACGGCGTTGCTCGGCGGGCGGTGGACCTCCCCGGAGAGGTCCACGCGACTCTCTTCTGGCCCGAAGACCTGAGCCTCGTCAAGGGCGGTCCCGAGCACCGTCGCAGGTTCCTGAACGAAATGCTGGTGCAGGTCGTCAAGGGTTATGGCCGGGCCCTGGCGCGGTACCGAAGGGTGCTCGACCAACGCAACCATCTGCTTCGCCAGGTGGCCACCGGCCAGCATCCGAGGAGCCGCCTTGAGGTATGGGACTCCGAGTTGGCCAGCCTCGGAACCATGTTGGTGCAGGCTCGCTTCAGGGCGGTCGCCGAGCTCGCACCGCTAGCGGCTTCCGGCCACGCCGCGATCTCGGGGGGCGAAGAGCTGGCGATCGGTTACTCCGGTCCGCCGGACGATCTCGCCGGAGCTCTGGCCGCCGTCCTCGACCAGGACCTCCGCCGCGGCACGACCAGCGTCGGCCCACACCGCGACGACCTGACCGTGAGTATCTCGGGAACCGAGGCACGAAGCTTCGCCTCGCAGGGTCAGCAACGAACGGCTGTCGTGAGCCTCAAGCTGGCCGAGTCGGACCTGATCGAAGCGCGTACCGGTGAGCGCCCGATTCTTCTCCTCGACGACGTCCTCAGCGAGTTGGATCCCAGCCGCCGCGAGGAGCTGCTGGCACGGGTTGGCGAGGGAGGCCAGGTCATCGTCACCTCGGTCGAGGCCGGTCCCTTCCCTCCCGGCCTGATGGCGCGGGCGCGTGTGCGCTGCATCAGCGGAGGCCGAGTAGAAGCCTGTGGATAGGATCGGGAAGCTGCTGCCAAGGGTCCTGGCCAAACAGCCCAGCTCCGGGCGAGTGGTCGAGATGCGCGCCCGGCTCGCAGTCGCCGAGATATTGGGATCGGCCCTCGCCGCGGACTGCGAGTCGATCGAGCTGCACGGGTCGGCGCTGACGATCACGACGCCAAACCCGGCTCTCGCTCACCAGCTCCGCCTGGATTGCGACCAGTTGCTTGAGCGGCTGAATCAGGCTTCGCCGGGACGGACGATCCGCATCCTGAAGGTTCGCACCGGCCGCCGCGGCGTCCCCGCCTGAGGGGCGGGCCGGTGCCGTCGGGCAGACTGCGACTCAACCGCGACCAGCTGCTTGCCGTCGCCGAGCTGAATGGCCCGGTTCGGGTCGTGGCCGGTGCTGGGACCGGTAAGACAGAGGTCATCGCCGAGCGCTTCCGGCGCCTGGTCGCGGCTGGCTCGGCGCCGGATGCGATCCTGGTCATGACCTTCACCGAGCGTGCGGCCGCCGAGATGCGGACGCGGATCGAGGCCGGCCTGGGCAGTTACGCGGGCGACCTCTCGGTCGGCACCTTCCACTCAGTCGCCCAGACCCTCTTGCGCGAGGACGGCTGGCGGATAGGTGTGCCGCCCAGCTTTCGAGTCCTCGCCGGGGCCGACCGCTGGATCCAGCTCCGCCAACTGCTCTGGGAGCTCGGGGACCCGGCCTTGGTCGGGGTCGAGCGTCCGGACGACCTCGTCAACCCGCTGCTCCGGCTGCTGGAACGACTGAAGCAGGAGCTCATCCCGCTGGCTCGGCTCGAGGATTGGGCCCGGACCACGGCCGACCATGAGCTTGGCGAGCAGTTGCTGGCCGCCGTCCGGCTGTTCCGGGCCAACCAGCGCCGTTCGGATATGGAGAAGCTGCTCGACTTCGACGACCTGATCCTGCACCTGGTTCGCCTGCTCGATCAGAGGCCGGAGGCCCGGGAGCGGAATGTAAAACGTTTTACATCGGTGCTCGTCGACGAGTACCAGGACTCCAACCTGGCGCAGGAGCGGATGGTGGAGCTGCTCGCCGGCGGGGGCAATGTGGCGGTGGTCGGCGACGACGACCAGAGCATCTATCGCTTCCGCGGCGCCTCCCTTGCCAGCATGGAACGCTTTGGACGCGTCTTCCAGGGTGCCGTCACCCGTTCCCTCGGCCGCAATCGCCGCAGCTCCGCGCATATCGTGTCCGCTGCGGCGGCCCTCATCGGCAACAACCCGGCCCGGCTCCCCAAGGCCCTTGCCGCCCAT
The DNA here is from genome assembly GCA_035535055.1 of Candidatus Dormiibacterota bacterium. Taxonomy (GTDB): domain Bacteria; phylum Chloroflexota; class Dormibacteria; order Dormibacterales; family Dormibacteraceae; genus UBA6019. The sequence goes on from DATLQT010000062.1 coordinate 29,512, forward strand.
CGGCGACTCGGGTTCAGGGTGGACCTAGCTCACGCCGCGACCGGCCTCGACGAGTCGCTGCAGGTTGCTGACCGTGTCGCCGAGCTGGCCTCGGCGGGCACATCCCTGCGGCGGATCGCCCTTCTGGTGCGCACCAACGCGCTCGCTCGGCCGGTGGTCCTGGCCCTCCGCAGCCGCGGGATCCCGCATCAACTCTGGGGAGCTCGCGGCTTCTACAGCCGGCCCGAGATCCTCGACCTGATCGCCTACCTCAGGCTGCTCAACGACCCGGCAGATGAGATAGCCATCAGCCGCCTGGCGGTGCGGCCGGGAGCCGGCCTCGACCCTCTCGAGGTGCTGGGACGTCTGTCGCTGGCGCGTGCGGCAGGCGTTGCGCCGTTGAGCGGGCTCGAGGAGTGGGCTCCGGCGCGGGAGTGGGTGGGGACCGTCCGACGCCTCGTCGGGCTCTCCAACCGCCTGGGCGTCGATGAGCTCTTCTTCGAGCTCATGGCCTCCACCGGATACCTCGAACTCGCGCATCAGGAGGACCACGCGGGGCAGCGCCAGGTCGCCGCCAACGTCGCCAAGTTCGGCGAGCTCATCGACGGTTTCCGCGATCGTTCCCGCGACCACTCACTGGGCGCCTTCATGGCCTACCTGGAACTGGTTCTGCTCTCGGAGGCGGAGGAGGAGGTGGCCCAGGTCGAGGAGGTCGAGGAGGCCGTCCAGGTGATGACCATCCACCAGGCAAAAGGCCTCGAGTTCGACGCCGTCTTTGTGCCGGCCCTGGTCGAGGGCCGGCTGCCGCAACCGCACCGCCGGGACCGCTTTCGGATTCCGGCCGAGCTGGCGAGCGAGGCGGCCGCGCGCGAGGACCAGGTCGCCGAGGAGCGGCGTCTCCTCTACGTGGCGATGACCCGGGCACGGGATCGTCTCCAGTTGAGCTGGGCGGACAGCTACGAGGGAAGTCGCGCCTGGCGACCGTCGCGGTTCCTGACAGAGGTCGAGGGCGCGGGGCTCGGTCATTTCCGGAGACTGGAGGTGTCGCCCCTGGCCGGCGGCCTGGCCGCGTCATCGGAGGGCGAGGTGCGCGTTCAACCCAAAGTGGCGCCGGTCGGGCCGGCATCGCAGCCGGCGTACGGCGGCGCCCCCCGGCTGTCGTTCAGCGGCATCAGCGTCTACCGGGAGTGTCCACGTCGCTACCAGTACCGGTACGTCTATCAGCTACCGGTGGCGCCAACCGTCGAGGCGACCTACGGCAGCATCGTCCACGAGACGCTGATGAGGCTTGGAAAGCGGCGAATGGAAGGCCAGCCCATCACCGCTTCCGGGTTGCTCGAGGTTCATGACGCGACCTGGCTGGACGCACCCTTCCCCGACCCCCGCCGGTTGCCAACCATGCGCGCCCTCGCGCTCTCGCAGTTGGAGGGTTACCGAAAGGCGGGCGGATTCGACGTCCGTCCGCTCCTCGTCGAGAGCTCCTTTACCGCCGACCTTGACACCTGGCGGCTGCGAGGAATCATCGACCGGGTGGACCCACCCCCCTCCCTTGGGGGTGGGGGGTGGGAACCCTCTGCCGGTCAAGATGGCGGCTCCGCGGCTGTCCGCGATGGCGGATCAGACGAGGTTGGTTCGGACCCGGCCGTCGGACGTGCGCGAATCATCGACTACAAGACCGGAGACCCGATCCCGGCCAGCCGGTTGCGCCGGGACCTCCAGCTGGCGCTCTATGCCCTCGGGGCGCGGCAGACGCTCGGGATGCAAGACGTCGAGCTGGAGATCGTCTACCTCAAGGACTCGAGCCGGGTCGTCCTCCCTGCGAGTCCCGAGCTCCTAAGGGAGGCGGAAGTGGTCGGCGCCGAGGTGGCCGCGGGGGTTGCTGCTGGCAACTTCGAACCGCGACCGGACCGGCGGCGCTGCGCCCTCTGTCCCTACCGTCTCGCCTGCCCGGCCGCCCTGTAGCGGGCGGCCACCCGAAGGCACTCGTGCGCGATGTCGAGGCTCGCGTAGGGCCGCGAGATCTCGGCCGCGCGCTCGGCCATATCCCGCCAGCGCTCGCTACCCGGCCGGGCGAGCTCGCGCACCGCCGAGAGCAGCTGGTCCGGCTTCGGCGCGTAGAGACCGAGGCCGGTCTCGGTCACGAAGGTGACGTTCGGCGTCTCCTGGCCGGGCAAGTAGCTCGTCAGCAGAATCGGCACCTCGGTCGCGAGCGCTTCCCCGATCGCTCCCGGGCCCGCCTTGCTCACCAGCAGATCGGCGGCGCGCATCAGATCCGGCACGTTGTCCACAAATCCGAGGACCAGCGCCGGCGGCTGGAAGTCGACCCGCGCGAGCCGCCGGCGGAGCTTCTCGTTGCGGCCGCAGACGACTATCAACTGCCAGTCGCCACCTCGACGGCCGAGGGCGCGGACCTGGGTCAGGAGCTTGCCGGAGCCCTCGCCTCCACCCGAGACGAGGATCGTGAAACGGTTCTGGTCCAGCCCGAAGCGTCGCCGCAGCGCCGCCTTCTCGCCCGGAGCTGGGGGGCGAAAGCGAAGGTCGACAGGCAGTCCCAGCAGCTGCACCCTGGCCTCCGGCAGCCCGGCCGCAAGACATTCCTCACGGGCGCCATCGGTCGGCACCACCGTCAGGTCGGCGTTGCGGAACATCCATCCGAGATGGAACTCGACCAGGTCGGTGATCACGGTGACCAGGCCGCGAGGCCTGCCGCCGCGGCGGATCGCTTGCCAGGACACATGGTTCAACAGCGGATGGACGGAGAGGACGAGGTCGGGATCGACCTTTTGAAGGGCCCTGGTCAGGATCCTCCGGATCCGGCCGCCGAATACGCCCCTTACGGCGGCGAAGGCGGGACGGTTGTTGAGTCCGTGGTACAGCGCACCCCAGAGTGCGGGCGAGCGCTGAATGATGGGAGAGTAAAGACCAGCAAGCCGGCGCACGAGCGCCGGTGAGCTATCGGCGCCCATCAACGGGTCCAGCTTGGTCACCGATGCGGACGGGTCGAGCTGCAGGATCGCCTGCTCAAGCGCCTTGGCCGCCGCCCGGTGTCCCCCGCCTGTATCGGAAAAGAGAATGAGGATCGAGGTGCCGGTGTCGGCGGTAGGGACCTTCGCAACCTCGGCCGTCACCCGCCCCTCCTGGCCAACGGCGCCGGCCGGGCGGGCCTTGGATGCATGGGGGCGCCGACAATCATATGGCGGCCGCGCCGCGTCCTCGATCGCGGGTTGATTCCCCGGGCGGGAATACCTCCCCCCGGCCTACGGTATTCGCAAGTGTGCCTGCCCACGGCAACAGGCCCCGGCTGCATGAGGTCAGGCCTTTGATCAACACGCCTCGAGCTCGGATCGCCGTTATCTCCATGCACACGTCCCCGACCGCGTCGCTCGGTCAGAACGCCAACGGGGGTATGAACGTCTACATCCGGGAGATCGCGGCCGCCTTCAGCCGCTGCGGGATCGCCACCGACGTGTTCACCCTCCGAGCGGGCGCCGACGACCCCGAGATCGAGCGCTTCGCCCCGCTGAGCCGGGTCATCTACCTCCCGGTCGGCCACGACCACGCCGACAAGTACGAGCTCGAGCACCACGTGGAGGAGTTCGCCCAGCTGATCCTCGCCTTCCAGGAGGCTGACCAGGTCGACTATCAGCTGGTCTACTCGCACTACTGGCTTTCGGGCATGGTGGCAGGCGTGTTGCGAGAGCGCCTCTGCGCGCCATGGGCCCACACGGCTCACACCCTGGCGCTGGTCAAGAACCGGCATCTGGCGCCTGGTGCAACACCAGAACCCGCGGCCAGGGTTCTGGCCGAGCGCGCGATCGCACAGAGCGCCAACCTTCTTATCGCAAGCACCTCCGCGGAGGCCGACGACCTTGCCCGCCTTTACGGCACCGATCCGGACCGGATAGCGGTGGTGGCACCCGGCATTGATCTCGGTACCTTCTCCCCGATGCGCAAGGCCGACGCCAAGCGCAAGGTCGGCTATCCGGGTGAGCGCCTGCTCCTGTTCGTCGGCCGTCTCGAGCGCTTGAAGGGCGTCGAGACGATCCTGCGGGCTTTCCCGCTCGCCGCCGATCGCCGCCACCAGGATGTTCGCCTGCTGATCCTCGGCGAAGACAGCCACGAAGGTGGCGAGAGCGAGAAGGAGCGGCTTCGCGAATTGGCCGGCGAGTTGGGCATCGCCGCCCAGGTCGACTTCCTGGGATCGGTCGCCCACCACGAACTTCCCTACTTCTACGGGGCCGCCGAGGCGTGCCTGATGCCCTCGTACACAGAGTCTTTCGGGCTGGTAGGGCTGGAAGCGCAGGCCTGCGGCTGCGCCGTGGTCGCCTCCAACGTCGCCGGGCTGGCTTCGGTGGTCCGCGACGGGGTCACCGGCTACTTGGTCGACGGCCACGAGGCGGCCGAGTGGGCGGATCGGCTGGGTCGGATCCTTGACGACCCGGAGCTCGCCGAGCAGATGGGTCGCCGTGGAGTCCTGCTCGCCCAGCGCTTTCCCTGGGGCCTCGCCGCCGACAGGATCTGGGCGACGCTGGAACCGATCCTGACGACGTCGACCCAGCAGGTCGCCCACCCGAGCTAGCAACTCGTCGGCGCGCCCGGGGGCCGGAAGCGATTTCGCCCCGATGTAAAACGTTTTACATCCCGTTCGGTCGTCACCTTTCAAGAGCTTGCCCAGTGCAGGTCCAGGCAACTGAACGGGAAGGCCGAGGCATCGAAGGCAGTGAGCCGAGAGGCCCCGGTCCCGTCGGCGTTCATCAACCACACCTGGGCGCTTTCCGGGGGTCCCATCAAAAAGGCGATCTGGTGGCCGTCAGGAGACGGCTGGGGCAGGAAGGCGTCCTGCTCGCTGACCGGGCCCAGCGCGGTCGCCGCGGCGAGCGTTGAAGGTGGGAGTGCGGTGTTGATCCGGAAAATCCTGCTCTGGAGCCGCCCGGAAACCTCTACCCGGGCGGCGAACACCAGGTCACTGGAGTCGGCCAGCCAGGCGGGGTCGCTGATGATGCCGGTGGCGACGGTTTCCACGCTCGCCGACCCTGTCAACGACTTCACTCGCAGCACCGAAGCGGACGGCTGCCCGCCGCCCAGCAGGTAGGCGAGCCTGGTCCCATCCGGCGCCCAGGCCAGCGCGGTCACCACTCCGACCTCGTGCTGGAGCCGGTACTGGGAGCGCAGAGCGACGTCGTATGCGCGCAGGTCAGACCCGTCGGGACCGGTCTGGCTGAACGCGACCCGGTTGAGGTCGCGAGAAACCGCGGCGGCGTCAACCCCCGTCGCAATGGGCAGGACGTCACCATTCGGAAGCAGCCTGCTGAGGTTGTCCCGGTCGAGGTAAAGGTAGCCGGCCGCAGGTCCCAGGAAGACTGCCCATTCGGCCTGAAAGGGGAGGTCGACGGAGGGCGCATCGAATGGATAGTCGGTCCAGCTTCGGTTGGGATGGCGGACCAGCAGGTTGGATCCATCCGGCGACCAGGAGAAGGCATCGACCGACGTCTTTTCCAGGCTGCGCGGGAAGCCGGAGTCATCGACCATCCACACTCCTGATCCCGGCGTGGAACCGGATCCGGTGGCGATGAAGGTGATCCACCGCGTCAGTGACCGTACCGGCCCGGTGGAGAAGTGCATCTTCACCGGGGGCAGGTGGTTGCCATCGGCGTCGGTGGCGTTGCTGGAGATCGTCATCTGGTAGTCCGTATGGGCTGCCAAGAGGCTGTTGGGCGCGATCAGGACGCTCCGGGCATCGGAGGGATCGGCCTGGACCGAGAAGGAGAGCGGGGGCGAGAAGGTGACCGCCGCTGAGAAGCTACCGGCATTCATGTCCCGGCTGAAGCCCAGCGTCAGGTAGGTGGCCGGGTCAACACCCGTCTCGCCGTTTCCGGGCGAAATGGTCCGGACGTCTGGCGGGCCTTCGGTCTGAAAGACCCAACTGTGGGTGAAACCATTGACGTTGCCTTGCGTGTCGCGATAGCCCGAAAGCAGCCGGACCGTGTACTGCGTGCTCGGATCGAGGGTGTCGTGGTGGAACACCAGCGTGTTCTGCGCCGCCCAGGACACCTGGCCCGCCACGGCCGGCACGAGGCTGAAGCGCGCCGCCACCGAAGATCGATCGACGGGGCGGTCGAAGTGGATCTCCACCGGTGCGTCGGTGGGGACGTCGAGGGCTCCCTTGGCGGGGCTGATCTCGAGGATCTGGGGCGGGCTCTGGCAGCCGACCAGCAGGAGCGGAATGGCCATCACGAGCAGCATCACCCGCGCGATCGGTATCCCGGCGGTGAGTCCGGCAGGGCCAGACATACCGGCTAGAGGTAGGTCTGCAGCTGGGCCCTCATGTCCTGCTCTAGCTTCACGAGCAGGGCGGAGTCGACGAACAGAAGGGAGATCTGGCTCACCTGCGCAACCGCCGCCTCGACGCCGACCTGGGAACGCTCGGCCGACCCCAGGAGGTCTTTCACCTTGCGGGAGCGGGCTCCGAGGGCACGGTCCGCCATTCCCTGTAGGTCCTCGACGACTGCGTCCCAGTTGGGCGGGGCTTTTGCCGCCGGGGCTGCGCTGGACTCGGGCGCAAAGGCCGAGGGCTCTGGCAGTGACTCGTCGGTGATGCTCGGGATCTGGGCCGTGTCGCCGACCGCCACCGCGGGGGCGGGATCGGGGAACGCCGGCAGCGACTCAGTCTGGTTCCCGAACGGCGCCGGCGGAGGCTCCGGGGCAGCCGCCGGGGCAGGCGCGGCCTCCGCCAGCGGTGAGGGGGCTGCCGCACGCGAATCCTTGGAGCGTGACCCCACCACGACGTCGACGTCGAGCGGCGGCCGACCAGCCGCGCCGTCGGCGGACTTCACCTCGATCATTGCGTTCTTGTCGGAGCAGAGCTCGAGGACGACCTTGGGGTCCTCGTCGATGGTGCGCGACTCACTGGTGTAGGCACCGGTGGCCTTGCCGTCGGTGAGGATGATGATCCCGGTGCCTCCCTCGCCGCGGACCATCACGCTGCCGGTCAGCTTTTGATCGTGGAGATAATCGAGCAGCGCCGGCATGTCGACCCAGGCTGCGTACAGCTCCGTGTAGACGGGCCGCGCAACGACCAGGTCGTAGAGGCCGTCCACGATCTCCTCCGGCAGCCCAACCACGTCCAGCACGCCGTGCCCGCGGGTGACCTCGTCATTGAAGGAACGAAGCGCCTCGCTGCCGCGCTGCAGCTCGTCGCCCGGGTCGAACATGCACTCTTGGGCCGCGCCTTCGCGGAAGAGGATCAGGCCGCTGGCCGATTCGGTGAGGAGCCTGACGTAGCCCGTGTAGCCCTCGTTCTCGAGGGTGGTGATCAAGCGCGGGAAGTCGACGAAAGAGGTCTTCAGCGAGTCGTAGACGACCTCGCCGGCGGGAACCGGGATTGGCTCCTTGCCGTGCTTCGGCTGGGGCCGGTGCTTTACACCCTTGCGGACCGGAGCCTCCTCCGGCTCGTCATGATCGGCCGGGGCCGGCCGGGAATCGGCAGCGGGTACTTCGGCGGGCGCAGCCGTCTGGTGGCTTTCGGGGGCCGTTGACGGCCCGGTCCCGTTGTCGCTGGCCGAGTTGACCAGCTCCGGGATGGAGGACTTCACCGTCTCGTCGGCGGGCAGCTTAGCCTTGGCGTCGAACGCGAAGTCCCCGTCGTGCCAGCGCAGCGCTCCGAGGACTGCATCGTCCCCCGCCGCGCCCTCGCCGGTTGCGTGGAAGAGATGGCCGAACAGGAAGTACAGCGTGTACGCCTCGCCGTCATTTCTGACGGTGAGGGTGCCCGTCGCCCTCTCGGCCTGCGCTCCCTCCAGCAATGAGCGTAGTGCTGTCTCTTTAAGTGAGCCCTTCGCGTGCATATACTCCCACCCACATCGGGGCAAGCCACGATCCCGGACCGCAGCCGAATCACGGCTAGTATAGACACACAAATGTCGAATTCGGGCGAAGGGGCGACGCCGCCCGACCTGCCCGAAACCACCCATTCCCGACCTCTCCAGTTGATCCTGGTGCGCCACGGCAGCTCCACCTGGAACGACGAGCGGCGGATCCAGGGCCAGCTTGATCCGCCGCTTTCGGAGAAGGGACGAGACCAGGCCCACAGGCTCGGGGCGCGCTTTCGGGGCGTGGACGTGGTCGGCTTCTACAGCAGCGACCTGCAGCGCGCGGTCGCCACCGCGGCCGCCATCGCCGAGGAGCTGGGCCGGGAGCCGGAACTGCTGCCGGCCCTGCGGGAGGTGGCCCTCGGCGAATGGGAGGGGCTCAACCGGGACGAGGTCGTCGCCCGGTACCCCGAGCAGTGGGAGAGGTGGCGCCAGCAGCCGTTGTGGGACATCGTCCCCGGGGGCGAGGGCGCCGAGGCGTTCGAGCGCCGGGTGGCCGGTGTCATCGACGAGTTGACGGCCCGCCATTCACAGGGGCGGGTGATCGTCGTCACCCACGCTGGCGTCATCCAGGTCGCCCTGCTCCGCGTCGTCGGCAGGTCCTCCAACGGACTCTTCCCGTTCACCATCGGCAACACCTCCCTGACGGTGCTGGAAGGCAGCCCCGATCGGTTCGTGGTGGGCCGGGTCAACGACACGTGTCACCTCTACTGACGGCCGAGGAGTGGGACCGGCGGCTCGCCGAGGCGGCTCGACCAGGGCTTGCTCCGCTGCTCCAGAGCTGGGCCTGGGGTGAGGTCCAAGCGCGCTCGGGGTGGCGGGTCGAGCGGCTCGAGCTGCCGAGCGGAGCACTCGCCAGCGTCCAGTTGCGGGGGCGGGCTCCACTGGAGAGGGCCTACGTTCCCCGCGGACCGGTCCCTGCCGGGGAGGCGGCATTGACTGACCTCGCGCGGTGGTCGGCGGAGCGTGGACTTGCCCGGCTTCGGGTGGAGCCGGACGCCGGCGCGGAGTTGGTGCCGGTGCTCCGCGGACTTGGCTTCCGCCCCTCGCCGCAGGTTCAGCCGAAGTACACGATGATCGTCAAGCTGGGGGACGAGGACGAGACGTTGGCCTCCTTCAACCGAGGGACGCGCTACAACATCCGGCTCGCGGCCAAGCGCGGCGTGACGGTCGAGGAGGGCACCGACGGGGCCGAGATGGCGCGGCAGGCAGCCGCCAGCGCCTCACGGCAGGGCATCCGGCTGCCGGCCGCCGCCTACTACGGCCTCTTGCTCGACCTGCTTCCGTGGTGCCGTACCTACGTCGCCCGCGTCGACGGTGAGGCGGTGGCGGCGATGGTTGTCATCCACCACGACGGTCGCGGCTATTACATGTTCTCGGGCGCCAACGGCCGCCACCGCGAGCTGAAGCCGGTCTACGCCGCCAAGTGGGCGGCGATCCGCGCCGCCATAAGGGATCGATGCCGCGATTACGACCTCTGGGGTGTGCCGCCAGGCCCGGATCGCACGCATCCGTGGTACGGCCTGTGGGAGTTCAAGTCAGGCTTCAACGGCGAGCTGGTCGAGTACGCCGGCTGTTGGGACCTCGTGCTGGGTGAGGTTCGCCACGGGCTCACGGAGGCCTCCGAGAAGGCGCGCCGCAGTCTCGGCCGGCTTCTTCGCAGGGGTGCTTGATTGCCTTCCAACCGGTGGACTAGATTGCGACCGGGGACGCGCTCCCCAGAAAAGGAAGATGGGTTTGGAAGCGGAGTCTGAGAGCAAGGAGGGCAAGTCGCCGCGGGTGCTGATCATCGACGGTGATCAATCCTTCCGGCGCGAGCTGCGCGCCAACTGCGAGCAGTTTGGATACCAGGTGATTGAGGCCGACACCGCTGCGGCCGGACTGCTGGCCTTCGAAGGCCAGCCGCCGAGCCTGGTCCTGCTCGAGGCCACCCTGCCCGACGGCTCCGGCCTCGATGTCTGCCGCAGCCTCCGGCGTGCCGATGCCAAGGTGCCGATCCTGATGGTCAGCGCTCGGGGAGAGGAGATCGACGTCGTGGTCGGCCTGGAGATCGGCGCGGACGATTACATCGTCAAGCCGGCCCGGATGCGCGAGCTGCTGGCCCGGATAACCGCCCATCTCCGGAAGGCGAGACTCGAGACCACAGAGACCACCGCGGGTCGGCTCGAGTTCAAAGACCTGGTGATCGACATCAATGAGCGGCGCATCTTCCGGGACGGAGTCGAGGTCGACCTGACGCACACCGAGTTCGACCTCCTCGCCTACTTGGCCGGCCACGCTGGCAAGGTGATGAGCCGGGAGAAGATCCTGAACCACGTCTGGGGCTACGAGTACCCGATCGAGACCCGGCTCATCGACGTCCACATCCGCAACCTGCGGCGGAAGATCGAGGCTAACTCGTCGCGGCCGTACTACATCCTGGCCGTGCCCGGGATCGGCTACCGGTTCACCAGCGCCCGGACCTGAGCCGCCCCGGTCAGTCGCCGGAGCCCTGCGCTGTAAAAACGATTAGAAACGACTCATAGCAGGGTCTTGGACCAGCTCCTCGTAAAGCTTGGAGAGGGATTCGAGGTTGTGCTCCAGCGAGTAGCGCTCGAGGACCCGCTGACGCGCCAGAGCGCCCAGTTCGACGGACAGAAACGGCAGCTCGACCAACTCCCGAAAAGCCATCCCCAACTCGACCGCCAGGTTGCGCGGGTCGAGCACGATTCCGGCACCCCGCAGCGCCTCGCCGTCGGTTCCCACGTCGGTCGCCACCGTCGCCACCCCGCAGGCCATGGCCTCCAGCATCGAGAGCGAAAGCCCCTCCACCGTCGAGGGAAGGAAGAACCCGTTCGCCGCCCGCAGGATGGCGATCCGCTCCTCCTGCTCGGAGATGTGGCCGGAGAAGACGACGCGCGGGTCGCGATAGAAGCGTTCCAGCCGCCGCTTCTCGGTCCCGGTGCCCATGATCAGGAGCTTGTGTCGGTTGGGCGGAGCGCAGTCGAGGAAGGCCTCGAGCAGCACGTCGACGTTCTTTTCGGAGTCGACACGCCCCATGTAGAGGAAGAGGCGTTCGGCCCCGAATCGCTCCCGGCGGTCGGACGGGCCCGGCTTGTACTTCTCCACGTCGACGCCGTTGGGAAGGATCCTGATGATCGGCTCCGGCACGCCGAGGCCGGACAGGATGTCGCGCTGCGCGGGGCCGAACACGATCACCCGGTCGCACTTGGCAAGGGTCGGCGCGTAGAGGCGGTAGGTGCCGCTAGTGATGCCTCCCCACAGGCTCAGCCGGTTGTCGAAAGCGACGTGGAAGGTCGCCACCAGCGGGATGCCCAGTTCGCGGGTGAGCTTGGGAAGGTCGAAGTCCATGCTCGAGAACCAGAAGGAGGCGTGGACGATGTCGAACTCCCGCTGGCGGAGACGGTCGGTGAGCTTCCTTTTCGCGCGTCCGGGGGAGAGCACCAACGGCTTCACCAAGGGCACCTTCATGGATGCCAGGGGGACCGATTCGAGGCTCTCCTCGGGGCCCTCGCCGGTCCGGTCACCGTGGTGGAAGAAGGTCACCTGGTGGCCCATCCGGCGAAGGCCGGCGACCACCTCATTCGAGTAGGTCGCCATCCCACCGCCGACGCTGGCGGACTGATGGCCGAGCCAGGCGATCCGGAGGCGCCTCATCCAGCCAGTATGTCGGGACGGAGCTCGGCCAGCGGTGCGCGCATGAACTCCCGCTCGGCGAGGCCGGGATGGGGAATGGTCAGCCCCTCCTCGCTCACCGTGAGGTCACCGAAGAGGAGGATGTCCAGGTCGATCTCCCGCGGGCCCCAGCGGTAGCTGGGGGTGCGGCCGAGGGCCGCCTCGACAGCCTTGGCCGTTTCCAGCAGCTGCCGGGGTGTCCCCGACCATTCCACCTCCAGGACCTGGTTAAAGAAGGCGGGCTGGTCGCGGACGCCGAAGGGTTCGGTCTCGTTCACGCTGGACTGGCGAAGGATCCGGACGCCACGCTGCTCCAAACCGGCTCGGGCGCGGCGCAGGTAACCCGCGCGGTCGCCCAGGTTGGAGCCGAGAGCCAGGTAACAGAGCGTCAGCGGAGTTGCTCCGCGACCCGGACGACCCGGGTCATCGCCTTAACGTCATGCACCCTGACGATGTCGGCGCCGCGCAAGACCGCGGCGGCGACGGTGGCCGCAGTCCCCTCCACGCGGTCGTCGACAGGGCGGTCGAGGATCTTGCCGATGAACGACTTGCGCGAGGTGCCGACCAGCAGCGGACGTTCCAGCGTGCTCAGCTCGGCGAGCCGGCGGAGGACGACCAGGTTCTGCTCGCCGGTCTTCCCGAAGCCGATGCCGGGATCGACGATGACCCTGTCGGCAGGCACGCCGGCCGCCTCGGCGACCTCCAGTGAGTGGCGGAGCGACTTCATCACGTCGGGGACGAGGTCGGCATAGCTGGTTCCGTCCTGGTTGTGCATGACGACAAGGCCGAGGTCTTCTCTTGCGGCCAGCGAGGCGAGGCCGGGCGATCGCTGCAGGCCCCAGACGTCGTTGATGATGGCCGCGCCGGCCGCCACGCAGGCTTCCGCCACCTCCAGCTTCCAGGTGTCGATCGAGACCGGCACCCCGGCCTTTGCGGCGAGCCGCGACACGACCGGCAGGACGCGCCCCAGCTCGACCTCGGGGCTGACCGGCTGATGGCCCGGACGCGTCGACTCCCCGCCGACGTCCAGGATCTCGGCCCCCTCCATCACCATCCGCAGTCCCCGCTCCACGGCGGCACCCGGATCGGGCACCCCGTCGCCGCTGAAGGAGTCGGCCGACACGTTGACGATACCCATCACGTAGACGCGGCTTCCCCACCTGACGGGATGGCCGCCGAGAAGGGTGGTCACCTTGCGGAATTATGCTGGCCTCGATGAGGCTCGCCGAGCTTGCCGAGGGCGTCCCCGGCGCCAGGGTCGAGGCCGGGGCGCAAACCGAGGTCTCCCGGGTGCTGCAGGACTCTCGCCGGGCCGGGCCTGGAGACCTCTTCGTGGCCGTGCCAGGGTTAACCGTGGACGGCCACTCCTTTGCCGTCGATGCCGCCGCGCGCGGCGCCGCGGTCGCCGTGCAGCGCAACCTGACCCTTCCGGCGGGCTCCGCGGTGCTCAGGGTCCCGAGCACCCGGACGGCTCTGGCTGAGCTCGCGGCGACGCTCCTGGGCCGCCCGGCCCGGCGCCTACGGGTGGCCGGGGTGACCGGCACCGACGGCAAGACCACCACCACCCACATGGCCGCCCATCTGTTCGAGTCAGCCGGGATCAGGACCGGGGCGATGAGCACGGTCGCCTTCCAGTTCGGCGGCGCCAGCGACCACAACGAGTCGGGCCAGACCACGGTCGAGGCACCGGACCTCCAGGCGTGGTTGGCCAGGACGGTCGCCGCGGGAGTCGAGCAGGTGATCCTCGAGGTCACCTCCCACGCCCTCGTCCAAGAACGCGTCGGCGCCTGCGACTTCGACGCCGTCGCCGTCACCTACGTCGGGCGCGACCACCTCGACTACCACACCACCTGGGATGAATATGTGGCCGCCAAGGCAAGGCTCATCGACCTCTGCGCGGCCGGCGCCGGCAAGGGCGTCCCCAAGACGGCGGTCCTGAACCTGGATGACGCCAGCTACCCGATCCTCAATCGCCACCAGATCGAACGGGCCTGGACCTACTCGCTCAAGCGCGATGCCGACATCCGGGCCCTCGGCCTGCGCTGCGCGGCCGGCTGCAGCTTCCGCCTCGCCACCGCCGAGGGGGAAGTCCCGGTCGAGCTGGCTCTGCCGGCCAGGTTCAACGTCTACAACGCGCTTGCCGCCGCCGGCCTCGGGCTGGCGCTGGGCCTGACGCTGGAGCAGGTCGGCAAGGGCCTCAACACCTTCCGGGGCGTGCCCGGCCGCCTGGAGCGGGTGGACCTGGGCCAGCCCTTCGAGGTATTCGTCGACTTCGCCCACTCCGCGGGGGCGCTCCGCGGCACACTCGCCGAGCTGCGCTCGCTCACACCCGGGCGCCTGCTGGCGGTCTTCGGCAGCACCGCTCGCAGCGACCACGACCGGCCCGGCATGGGCGCGGCTGCCGCAGAGGGCGCCGACTACTTCATCATCACCACCGACGACCCGGTCAACGAGGACCCCGCCGAGATCGCTCGCGAGGTGGCCGCCGGCGCGGAGGGCAAGGTCGCCGGCCGGGACTTCGACATCATCCTCGACCGCCGGTCGGCCATCCGACGGGCGGTCGAGATGGCCCTCCCCGGCGACACGGTCCTCCTCGCTGGCAAGGGACACGAGCGCTCGATGCTCACAGCGTCCGGTCGCGAGCCGTGGGACGAGCGGGCCGAGGCCGAGGCCGCCATCCGCGACCTGGCCCGAGGTCGCGCGGACTCCTAGGGCTTGCCGGTCAGCGTCCGGTAGCGATTCCGCCAGAACTCGGCCCGGCGCTGGAAGCGGTCCCGCTCCGAGCGCAGCACGACCAGGTCGGTGCTTTCGATCTCGTACCGGGCGACGTCTCCGAGCTTGACCAGCTCCTGGAGGACCCGGTCGATCGTCTCTTCCTTGAAGGTGCGCAGCTCGCGGTAGACCTCCGCCCAGTGGAGCGCGTCATCCGGATGCTGGCTGTCAGGGCGCTCGCCCGGCAGCAGGCGCCCCTCCTCCACCTGGTCGAGAGCCGCCTCCTGCTTGTCGTTCATGCCTTCATGAGTGTGTCGCACGGCGCCCCGGAGCCGCCGCCGACCATCTTCACTATCTCGACCACCTGGCCCTCCTCGAGCACCGCCGCGCCGAACTCGGAGCGGTCCAGGATGCGCTCATCGATCTCGACAGCGACACCCCGCGGGTCGATGTCCAGGCCGGCGAGGTATTCGGCCAGCGGAGTAGGGCTGGGCAGCTCGACGTCGCGGCCGTTGATCCGCAACCGGATCACCGAAGGTCACCGGACTCGAAGATCCGAATCCCGGCATAGCCGGCGGCGCCCGCCGCCAGGCACCGCGCCGCACGCTCCCGGTCGACACCGCCGATCGCAAGCACCGGGATCGGCGCCGCGGCTACCGCGCGCTGAAGCAGCTGCAGACCGAGGCCGGGCGTGGCGGGATGGGTCGGGGTCGGAAAGATCGGACCCAGGAGCACGAAGTCGGCACCCTGGGCGGCGGCGCTCGCGACGCCCTCCACGGAGTGAACCGAGCGGCCGAGCAGCGGCCCCGGGCCGAGCAGCACCCGTGCCTCGCGAGCGCCAAGGCCGGCCTCGGGGAGGTTCACCCCGGCCGCTCCGACCGCGAGAGCGAGGTCCACCCGGTCACTCACCAGCACCGGCACCCCCGCCGTTTGGAGAAGCTCGACCAGCGCCCGGTGAAAGGAGCGGACGCTGGCTTGCGGCATCCTGAGCAGGAGGTGGGTGGCACCGTTGCCGACCGCCCTCTCACCCGCGCTCGACCCGTCGACCACGGCCATCGCGACCGGAGGCGTCAGCCGCGGCGCGATATGCCCTCGGTGGGGGAGCTGGCGACGGCCTCGGAGCGGCGCGGCATCCGGCCGGCGATGAAGGCCTTGCGTCCGGCGTCGACGCCGAGCCGGATCGCCTCCGCCATCAGCGCCGGCTGAGTCGCCGCCGCCACCGCGGTGTTGACGAGCACCGCGTCGGCGCCCAGCTCCATCGCCTGGGCGGCGTCGGAAGGCACGCCGATGCCGGCGTCGACCACCACCGGGATGCGAGCGTTCTCGATGATCAGGCGTATCTGGGACAGCGTCTGCAGGCCCTGTCCCGAGCCGATCGGCGAGCCGAGCGGCATCACGGTCACAGTGCCGATCTCCTCCAGCTTGCGGGCGAGGATGGGATCGGCGTTGATGTAGGGCAGCACGGCGAAGTTCTCGGCGACCAGGGTGCGCGCCGCCTTCAGGGTCTCCTCCGGGTCCGGGAGCAGGTACCTGGGGTCGGGGATCACCTCCAGCTTGATCCAGTCCGAAAGGCCCATCGACCGTGCCAAACGCGCTACGCGGACCGCCTCCTCGGCGTTCTGGCAGCCGGCGGTGTTGGGCAGGATTCGATAGCGCTTCCAGTCGATCACGTCGAGGATCGTCTTCTGGTTCGGGTGGTCGAGGTCGAGCCGGCGGAGGGCGACGGTGACGAGCTCGCAGCCGGAGGCCTCCAGGGAGGCGACCATCTCGTCGTCGGAGCGGTACTTGCCGGTGCCCAGGAAGAGCCGTGAGCGCAGCTCGACGCCGGCGATCACGAGCGCATCGCTGGCCACCGTCTGCACGACCAAAGCTTAGCCAGCCAGCGGCCGCCTGCCGGGCAGGCCTGGCCGGCGAGGGAATTCGGTCGGGGTCGGCGCCACCTTCGCCACCACCACCACCTCGCCCAACGAGCGCGCCTCGGAGGCGGCGGCGCCTACACCCAACAGCTCGCCGCCCAGGCGCCGGATCGCGGCTTCGGCCGCGGCTGCCTCGGCGGTGGCGGCTGTCTTCATCGCCAGCAGGCGGCCGCCGACCGCCACCAGCGGCAGGCAGAGCTCGGCGAGCACCGGCATCGCGGCCACGGCCCGGGCGAGCGCGAAGTCGAAGGCCTCCCGGTAGCGCGGATCGTGGCCGGCCGTCTCCGCTCGCTCGGCCACCACCTCCACGCCGTCCAGGCCCAGGCGGGCGGCGGCCTGGACCAGGAAGGCCGCCTTGCGCCGGTTGGCCTCGAGCAGGGTCAGTCGCAGCTCGGGGCGGGCGATCTTGAGCGGCAGACCGGGGAGGCCACCGCCACTGCCAACATCGATCACCCGAAGCGGGCCCGGTGGCAGGAAATCGAGCAGGACCAGCGAGTCGTCGATGAGGGCACGGTCGGGACGCGCGACCAGGCCGGGCCACGAGGAGATCAGGTTGAATAGAATCTCGTTCATGCCGCTCTACGAGTATTCATGCGACGGCTGCTCGGACAAGTTCGAGGTGCTTACCTCCTTCGCCAACCGTGACCGCAAGCAGGTCTGTCCGACCTGCGAGTCGACCGACACCAAGGTCCTGATCTCCAGCTTCGCGGCATTCGGCTCCTCGGAGTCGGGCCAGCAGCCGGTCAGCCTCGGCGGTGGCGGTGGCTGCGGACCTGGTTGCTGCGGCGGCGCCTGCTCCGCGAACTAGGCCACCCGACCGCTCCCCACCCGCAGGAAAGATAACCCAGGGAAATGCTCTTCCCGATCACCTATCGGGTCAACCAGCGCGGGCACATGGAGGTCGGCGGCTGCGACCTCCTGGACCTCGCCGCCAAGCACGGCACCCCCCTCTATGTCTATGACGAGGACACCGTCCGCCAGCGCGCTGCCGAATTCGTGAGCGCCATGGGGGACGCCGGCGATGTCCTCTACTCCGCCAAGGCCTTTGCCAGCCCGGCCTTCCTCCGCGTGATCGCCGAGGAGGGCCTGGGCCTCGACGTGGTCTCCGCCGGCGAGCTCGACCTCGCTCTGCGCTCCGGCTTCCCCGGCGACCGCATCTACTTCCTCGGCAACAACAAGTCGGCCGCGGAACTGGAGATGGCGGTCGGCGCCGGCTGCACGATCGTCATCGACGGCGGCTACGAGTTCGAGCTCCTGGGCCGCGTCGTCCCCGAGGGCCGGCGGGTGCGCGCCGAGCTCCGGATCTCGCCCGGCGTAAAGCCGGACACCCACGACTTCATTTCGACCGGTCAGCTCGACTCCAAGTTCGGCTTCTCGATCGAGAGCGGCCAGGCGCGGTCGGCCGTCGAGGAGGCGCTTCGCCATCCCCGGCTGGAGCTGGTCGGCCTCCACTCCCACATCGGGTCCCAGATCTTCGACCTCGGTGGCCACCGGGCGGCGATGGAGGTGATGCTCGACTTTCTCGTCGAGCTCAAGCGTGACCTCGGCTATCAGCCCGGGACGCTCGGCGCCGGCGGCGGCCTGGGCATCGCCTACACCCGTTCCGACGATCCACCGACGCCGCGCGACTTCGTGGAGACGCTGCGCGGCGCACTCGACACCGGGACCGCGCGTCGAGGCCTGGCGACGCCGCGGCTGGTGGTCGAGCCCGGTCGCTCCATCGCCGGTCCCGCGGGGGTGACCCTCTACACGGCCGGCTCGATCAAGGACATCCCCGGCGTCCGCCGCTACGTGGCGGTGGACGGCGGCATGGGCGACAACATCCGTCCCAAGCTCTACGGTGCCCGCTACGAGGTGCTCAAGGCGGCCGACCCGGAGGCGGCGCCGGCCGGGAAGGTGACCATCGCCGGTAAGTACTGCGAGTCGACCGACATCCTCATCACCGACGCCGAGCTGCCGCCGGTGGCGCCCGGCGACATCCTCTGCCTGCCCGCTACGGGCGCCTACTGCCTGGCGATGGCCAGCAACTACAACGGCATGACGAGGCCGGAGGTGGTCATGGTGCGGGACGGCGCGGCGCGCGTCATGAGACGCCGGGAGACGCTGGAGGACCTGGTCCGGACCGAGGTCTTCTAGAGGCCCAGCCCGCTCAGCGCGTCACGCTGATCGCCGTCGTGGCGCAGCCGCTACCCGGCTCCGGTGCGTTGCAGGCCCGCAGGGTGTAGCGGCCGGGAGGGAGGGTCGCGGGGATGCTGACGCTGGTGCTCCAGCTGCCGCTCTCGGTGGCGAGGCCGCTGGCGAGCACGGCCCCCGACCCGCCCCCGTTCCCGATCCCCACGAAGGCGCGGCCGGAGGCGAAGCCGGTCGCATCAACCCGAACCGAGCCGCCACGGCGGACGGTGCCGGGGATTGCGGCCAGCCGGGGGCCGGTCGGGTGGGCGCCCCTCAGGATGAGCAGCACGCCGGCGACCAACAGCAGCACAACCACGGCTCCGAGGGCGATCGGGACCGCTCGTCCCCGGCGCCCGCCGGCAGGAGGCCAGGGGAGCGGTGTCGACTTCGGCCCGGGCGCCGCGGGCATAGGGACCGGCAGCGGAGCGGCGGCCACCGGCATCGTCGCCTCGACAAGTCGGGCCGGCTCGGGGCGCGTCTCATCGAACGCCTGCCGGAGCGCGGCCACCAGGGTCGCTCCGCTCTCCCAGCGCTGGGCGGGGTCCTTGGCCAGCCCGCGGGCGAGCACTGCGTCCACCGCTGGGTTGAGGTCGGGGTTCCGGCTTGACGCCGGCGGTGGCTCGCGGTGGACGTGGGCGTAGAGCAGCTCGAGGACGCCTTCGCCCTCGAATGGGATCGCCCCCGCCAGCAGCTCGTAGGCCATGGTGGTCAACGCGTAGGTGTCCGCCGCCGGACCGACGGCGGCCCCCATCACCTGCTCTGGCGACATGTAGGCCGGGGTGCCGGTGGTGACGCCGCTGACGGTCTTCAGCGACGACTGCTGCAGCAGCTTGGCAAGCCCGAAGTCGGCCAGAATCGGGTTGCCGTGCTGGTCGAGGAGCACGTTGGCCGGCTTGACGTCGCGGTGGATGATGTCCAGCCCGTGCGCGTAGTCGAGCGCGGCCCCGATCCCGTCGAGCAGCTTTATGGATTCCGGACGGGGGTACCGCTCGCCACTTTTCATGCGGTCGTTGAGCGAACCGCCGGCGACGTACTCGACGATCATGTACGGGATTCCGTCGTGCTCGCCGAAGTCGTAGACGTTGAGCACGTTGGGATGACGCATCCGCGCGATCGCCTGCGCCTCCCGCCGGAAGCGCGCGACCGCGTCAGGATCCGGCGTCAGGGCCGACAGCACCTTGACCGCGGCCGTCCGCGCCAGGCCGGGGTGGTAGGCACGGTAGACGGTTCCCATCGCGCCCTGGCCGAGGATCTCCTGCACCTCGTAGGCGCCCAAGGTGGTCCCGGGGCCGATCGGCATCGCGAGGGAGGTTAGCCGTGCGGGCCCTGCTCAGGCAAGCCGGGCGGTTAGGCCTTCCAACCTCCGGGGGCACCGTTGCGGACCGCGAGCAGGCCGGCCAGGATCGAGACCGCGATCTCGGGCGCGCTCCGGGCGCCGAGATCGAGGCCGACCGGCGACTGAATGGAGGCGACCGCCTCCTCGGGCACGCCGCGCCGGCGCAGGTCCTCGAGGTGATGGCCCGTGTGGCGCCGGCTGCCCATCACACCCACGAATCGAGGTCCTCTTCCCAGCACCTGCTCGAGGACGGCTGCCAGGTTCGGGTCGTCGTGGTCGGTGGCGACGGCGTAGGAGCCCGGCCCGGCCGCGGCCGCATCGGTGACGGGACGGAACCCCACCCGCGTAGCGAGCGCCAGCAGCTCCCGGCCGACCGGCGTGTCTCCGAGGACGAGCAGAACCGGCTCCGCCGGGTACGGCTCCAGGTAGACCTCGATGCTGCCCAGCTCGTGTCGGTAGGTGCGCAGGCCGGGGCTGCCGGTGTCGAGGAAGCCCCCGGCGTCGTCCCGCGCGGCGGCGTCGAATTCGGAGCAGCCGAGGGTGCCGGCGATCGCTCCGGAACGGTCGAGGAGGATCTTCTCGCCGGGTCGGCTGGGCGGACGGCCGTCGGTCCTCACGACCGTCGCCAGCACCGACTCGAAGCCCTGGCGGCGCCGGTCGACCAGCTCCGATTCGACGTCGCTCAAGCGCGCACCAGCGGGGCCAGGATCGACCTGAGCACCGTCTCGGCGCGCACCACGTCAACCTCGGTCGTGCTCCAGCTGGCGGTCAGCCGCAGGCTGGAGAGGGAGTCCTCGAGCGAGAAGCCCATCGCCAGCAGCACGTGTGAGGGGTCCAGCGACCCGCTGGCGCAGGCGGAGCCGCTGGAGGCGGCCAGGCCGGCGAGGTCGAGCGCCAGCAGCAGGTCCTCCCCCCGCGTCCCGCTGAAGGTGGCGGAGGCGTGGCCGGGAAGCGAGCGCTCGGCGCCCGTGAGGCGGCCGCCGGCCGCGGCAAGGGCGCGCCGAAGACGCTGGCCGAGAGGCCGGACGACGGCGCTCCAGCCCTCCCGGCGCTCGGCGCAGATCGTCAGTGCGGTCGCCATCGCGACGGCGGACCGGACATCCTCCCACCCGGCTCGCCTGCCTCGCTCTTGGGGCCCGCCGTACATCAGCGGTTCGAGTCGGGTCCCGGAGCGCACGAAGAGCAGCCCGCCCTGGCCGGCGCCGAGCTTGTGGCCGGAAAGTGAGGCGAGGTCGATGCCACGCAGGTCGAGGTCGAGCCACTGCGCTCCCTGGCAGGCGTCGAGGTGGACCAGGGCTCCGGGGGCGTGGATGCGAGGTTGGATGGTGCCGACCTCGTTGTTGGCGAGCGAGGTCGACACCAGCCCGGCGTTTGGCAGGTGGGCTTCCGAATTGAGGCCGTCCTGCCCGACCGGGAGGATCTCGGTCCGCCTCCCCTCCAGCTGCAGTCGCCGGACGGCTCCCAGCACCGCCTGGTGTTCCGCGGCCCAGGTGACGACGGAGGCCCCCGGTGGAAGCCGTCGGCCGGCGCCGAGGAGGGCGAGGTTGACCGCCTCGGTGCCGGAGGAGGTGAAGACGATCTCCGCCGGCTCCACGCCCAGCGCCCGGGCGGCGTCGTCGCGCGCCGCGTCGAGTGCGGCCAGCGCCCTCTGGCCCTCGGCGTGGGGGCTGGAGGCGTTACCGCGGGGGACCGCCTCGAGGGCTTGCACCACCTCGGGGAGCACCCAGGTGCCGGCGGCGTGGTCCAGGTAGACCCGGTCCGCCTGGCTAGCGGCTTCGGTGGGGAGCCTTGAGAAGTTCGTCGAGCGAGCCCTCGAAGTCCTTGAGGAGGAGGTGGAGATCGAGGATCTCATCCGGCTCGATGGGCCCGGCTCCAGTGCTGGGGGAGGGTGAGGAGAGTACGTCGTGGATGACGAGCTCGTCGTCCTCCTCCAGTAGCGCGTTGACGCCGCTGCCCTGGATCGCGAGTACGACCACGAAGCTGACCTTGCAGGCCGCACAGGTGACCTGGACTGTGAACCGGTCTTCCTGGTGGTTGAGCATCCGGACCTCGCAGGCCCGCAGGTTGCGGCCACAGACCGGGCAGTTGTAGTAGCGCGCTCGGTCTCGGATGTATTCGATCATGCTCATCCTTGAGCCCATTATGCCCCCCTCTTAGCCTTCGCCTGCCCCTCGATGCAGGAAACGCCCGCGGCGCCGACCTGCGCCGAATGGGAGGTTCCGGGCGGAAGTTCGAGGCGGTCCCCGGGGCCTAGCTCGAGACGCTCCCCGGATGGCAGGAGGTCGAACCCGATGGAACCTCTGAGGCAATAGAGGATCTTGCGGTAGGGGTGGCTATGGGCGTCATAGACGCGGCCGGGGCCGTCCGACCACGAATAGCAGGAGTGCGCTTCGGCCTCAAGCCGCCGTCGGATCTCGCTTTCGTCGATCATCAAGTCCGTCGAGATGATGCCCGTAGATGCCACCTGGAGGTGGCGATGAGGCGGATGCT
This sequence comes from Candidatus Dormiibacterota bacterium, assembly GCA_035535055.1. GTDB lineage: Bacteria > Chloroflexota > Dormibacteria > Dormibacterales > Dormibacteraceae > UBA6019. Next base: position 51,660 of record DATLQT010000062.1, read on the forward strand.
GGCCCGGCTACGAGCGGGCGAGCTCAGCGTTGACGAGGCGCTGGAGGAGATCCGTCGCACACAGCTGGTGGAGCTGGCGGGGCACGCGCGGCTCGACCTCGGCCGGAGCGCGCGGAGAGGGATACCGGAGGTTGTCCTCGCGGCCGGCAAGGCGCCCGCCGAGGCGGCCGGGCTGATCTTGGCACTGGCCCGGGAGCAGGGTCAGGGCCTGGGCAGCCGTCTTTCACCGGACCACTGGGCAGAGCTGGAGGGTCGCGTCGGGGAGCTGACACTCTTGCGCTACGGGCCCACCTCCGCGTTGGTCAGGTCTCCTCGCTGGGAGGCTGAGCCGACCGGCGGACGGGCGGGGATCGTCACCGCCGGCACCTCCGACCTGGGTGCCGCCGAGGAGGCCCGGATGGTGATGGAGGCGGCCGGGGTCGAGGTCAAAACCGTGTTCGACGTCGGCGTGGCAGGCCTCCACCGCCTGCTCGAGCCGCTGGGCGAGCTGGTCGGCTGGAGGGCCGATGTGCTGGTGGTGGCGGCGGGGATGGACGGCGTCCTCCCGGGCGTGGTCGCCGGCCTTGTCGACGCCCCGGTGATCGGGTTGCCGATTGCGACGGGCTACGGAGCGGGCGGCGAGGGCGAGGCAGCCCTGCTGACGATGCTCCAGTCCTGCTCCACCGGCCTCACCGTGGTCAACATCGGCAACGGCATCGGCGCCGGAACCGCCGCGGCGCTCATCGCCCGCCGGGCCGCCGCAGCAAGGCGACCACCGCCACCACCAGCGCGAGCACGGCGAGGAGCGCGATCAGGGCCAGGAGGCCGAGCCCGAGCAGGTAGCTGAGGGCCGCGCCGGTCCGGCTCGCGAAGGTCAGGCCGAGGACCAGGGCCAGCAGCAGCACGGCCACCAGCAGGCCCGGGAATCCCCGCCGCTGGCGACCCCAGAAGAACAGCCAGAGGCGGCTCGGCCGCCGCTTCTCCTTCAGAGCAGGTCCTCCAGCTCGACCAGCCACCCGATGGTCGGCACGCCCGGCGCCGGCTGCGCCCGGCTGAGCTCCGTGCAGACGACCGCCCGCATCCCGACCGCGAGCGGCCCCTCGTAATCCTCACGAGGCCGGTCTCCGACGAAGAGGACCGACCCCGGTTCGACTCCCAGTTCGGCGGCGGCCGCCAGGTAGGGCTCGGGCGTCGGCTTGCGGCGGCCGATTGCCGACGAGAAGACGATCGCATCCATCCGCTCCCCGATTCCGTTGCCTTTCAGCTGGCGCGCCATCATCTCCGGCGGGAAGGGCGCGTTGGAGCAGATGCCGGTCAAGAGCCTTCGGCTGCGGAGACGATCGAGCAGGTCCAGCGCGCCCGGAGCGACGGTGACGCTGGCGTCCCAGCAGCTCTGTTCGAGATCGAGAATGCGGTAGAGGACCTCGTCGGGCAGGTCTAGACCGGCCCGCAGCCAGGCCCTCCGGTAAAAGGCGAGGTAGTCCACCTCGTCCTCTGAGGCGAGCCCGTCCAGGTCCTCTTCGAGCGGATGTAGAACGTGGAACATCAACCACTCGGCGGTCGGTGGGTCGTCGCCCAGCCACGGCCGGACGCCTTCGAGGACGCCCATCAGCGCCTCGGTCGGATACTCGAATGTCACCAGGGTCAGGCCGTAGTCGAAGAGGACTGCTTCGGTTCGCATCTGTGGTACTACAGTGTCGTGTCCTCGCGCCTGACCCACCTCGACGAGTCGGGAGCCGCCCGGATGGTCGACGTCGGAGCCAAACCGGAGACGCGCCGGGAAGCCACCGCCGAGTGTCTGGTGAGGATGGCCCCGGCCACCCTGCGGGCCCTGCGAGAATCCGAGCTCGCCAAGGGTGACGCGCTCGGCGTGGCGCGGGTGGCCGGCATCATGGCCGCCAAGCGGACCTCCGAGTTGATACCGCTCTGCCACCCGCTGCCGATCACCTCTGTACGGATCGACTTCGAGCCGCGCGACGACTCGGTCCGGATCCTCGCGACGGCGCGGGTTACCGGACGGACCGGAGTCGAGATGGAGGCCCTCACGGCAGCATCGGTCGCGGGCCTTACCGTGATCGACATGGTGAAGGGGCTCGAGCCGGGCGTCTGGCTGGAGAGCATCCGCCTGCTCGAGAAAAGCGGCGGCAAGAGCGGGACCTGGAAACGCCAACCGCCTGGGTGATCACCGTCAGCGATCGCTGCTCCGCCGGCCAGGCGGAGGACCGGAGCGGGCCGGCGCTGGCGCACATGCTTGAAGAGGCCGGCTTTCCGGTCGTCGGCCGCTCCCTGGTCCCCGACGAGGTGGCCGAGATCCGGGCCGCGCTCCGCGAGGCGGGGGCCGACCTCGTCGTGAGCACCGGGGGCACCGGCCTCGCCGCCCGCGACGTCACACCCCAGGCCACCTCGATGGAGATCGACTACGAGGTGCCCGGGCTGGCGGAGGAGATACGCCGGGTCGGCGTCGCCTCCACCCCGATGGCGGTTCTGTCGCGGGGACTGGCGGCGGTCCGCGGCCGGAGCCTCGTTCTCAACCTGCCGGGCAGCGAGCGCGGCGCCACCGAGTCCCTGGCGGCCGTGCTACCGGTGCTCGGGCACGCTCTCCAGCAGCTCGCCGGGCGCACCGAGCACTGAAGGCCGGGAATGGCGGCGTGATCAACCTTAACTCCGACCTTGCCGAGGGCGCGGGTCACGACGAGGAGATCCTGGCGTCCATCGACAGCGCCAATGTCTGCTGCGGAGTCCACGCCGGCTCGATCAGCGAGACGATCCGAATCGCGCGGCGCTGCGCCGCGCTGGGCGTCGAGTTGGGCGCCCATCCGGGCTACGACGACCGCGCCAACTACGGCCGCGTCGAGACCCGCATCGGCCTCGACGACTACGAGGCGCTGGTGTCGGCCCAGGTCGCCGCGCTCGCTGCGGTCGCTCCGATCGCCTACATCAAGGCCCACGGGGCGCTTTATCACCGAGCGCAGGGCGATCCGGACGCCGCCGCCGCGCTGGCGCGGATCGCCGCCCGTCACGGCGTGGGATTGGTCGGCCAGCCAGGCTTCGGGATCCTGGCGGCCGCCGCCAACGCCGGTGTGCCCGGCTACCGCGAGGGCTACGCGGATCGCGCCTACCTCGCCGACGGCAGTCTCAAGCCGCGCTCCCAACCGGGCGCGGTATTGAGCCCCGCCGAGGCGGTCGAGCAGGCCATCCGGCTGGCCCGGTCGGGCGACTTCGACACCATCTGCCTGCACGGCGACTCGCCGGGCTCGGAGACGGTCGCGGAGGCGGTCCGCGCGGGCCTCGCGAAGGCTGGGCTCACCACCGGCCACCTGCGCCGCTAACCTTTTGGCTGGAATGCTGGACGTAGGAGACGTCGCACCTGATTTCGAGCTGCCCGGGACGGCAGGTGCGCCGGTGCGGCTCTCGGAGGCCGTGAAGCGCAACCGCGCCACCGTCATCGCCTTCTACGTCCTCGACTTCACGCCCGGTTGAAGGAACGAGCTTTCCGAGTTTCGGAACCACTACGACACGTTCCAGAAGGCCGGGATCGGCATCTTCGGCGTCAGCGTCGACAGCGTCTACTCCCACGGCGCCTTCGCCCGAGAGCTGGGCGGGCTCCCCTACGAGCTGATCGCCGACTTCGAGCGCAAGACGGTCGACGCCTGGGGGGTCCGGCGCACCGACCTCGAGGGCTATGACGGCGTCCCTCGGCGCACCGTCTTCATCCTTGACCCGGAGATGAAGGTGCGCTGGCGCTGGGTCACCAGCCCCGAGCAGCGCCTGCCGGACACCGAGGAGATCCTGGCCGAGGGCAAGAGGGTAGCCGGCGAGACGAAGGGCAAAGCCACCTCGAAGCTCAACAAGGCCGCGCCCAAAAAGCCCGCAAAAGGCTAGGCGATCTCGTCCAGTCCGAGCCACTGCGCCCGCCACCGCTGCTGGGCATCGGTCACCGACACCTCCCGGAAGCTCAGGCGGTCCCCGGGCAGCAGCTGGGCCGCCAGTGGCAGGGCGGCGCGGGTGACCGCGAGGATGACCGGGTAGCCTCCGGCGGTCTGGTGGTCGGCCATCAGCAGGATCGGCTGGCCGCCGATCGGCAGCTGCACGGCGCCGGCCGTGAGGCCGATGGATAAGAGCTCACTGCCGGTCACCTCGAGCTGCGGTCCCTCGAGCCGGAAGCCCATCCGGTCCGCGTCGCGGCTGACCTCGAAGGACGCCTTCCAGGCCACCGATCGCGAGGCCCTTGAGAGGCGCGCGTGGTGCGGCCCCACGATGGCGTCGAGCGCTGGCTCCCGGCTGTAGTCGGGCCGCAGCCGGCGCGCGAGGTGACGGCCGGCGATCAGCGGCCTCGGCGCCGGGGCGCCCAGCCCCAGCGAGTCCCCGGCCTCCAGCGTGCGACCCTCGAAGCCTCCCTTCTCGACCAGGAGGTAGGTGGAGGCCGAAGCGAGCCAGCGAGATGCGGCAAGGCCGCCGGCCACGGAGATGTAGCAGCGGGCGCCCGAGCGGCGTCCGGCGAAGGAGAGGCGCCCACCGGCGGGCAGATAGACACCCGTCCAGAGCGGGATCTTGGCGCCGTTGACGGTGGGAGTGAAGTCGGCGCCGGTGACCGCCACCAGGCACGGCTGCAGCGCCAGGAGGGTGGGGCCGGTGAGCGCGCATTCGAGCGCCGCCGCCCCCTCGGGGTTGCCCACCAGCCGGTTGGCTGCCGCGAGCGCGAAGCGGTCCATGGCGCCCGATGGCGGTACGCCGAACTTGCGGTGACCGGGCCGCCCGAGGTCTTGGATCGTCGTCAGTAGTCCCGGCTTCTCGACTCGGAGGACCGACTCGACCAGCCCGGCGCGCGTCGGGCTCACGGGGTGCCGATCGGGTGGAACTTCACGCGGTCTCCGGGCTGGAGCAGGCTGGGCGGGTCGTTGTCGGGCAGGAACATCGGCATCGAGGTCCGGCCGAGCAGGTGCCAGCCGCCAGGCGTGGGCAGCGGGTAGATGCCGGTCTGCTCACCGGCGATCGCCACCGAGCCCGCCGGGACGTGGGTGCGGGGCACCCGTCGCCGCGGCAGGTTGAGCGCGGCCGGCAGCGGGCCCAGGTAGGCGAAGCCCGGCACGAAGCCGACCATGAAGACGCGGTAGATGGGTTTGGCGTGGAGGGCGACAAGCTCAGCGATGGTCATCCCGAGGAGCTGCGCTGACTCCGCCAGGTCCGGGCCGTCGTAGGTGACCGGGATCCGGTGCAGGCGCCCGCTCGGCCCCACCCTCGGCTTGGTCTGGAGCAGCTTTCCGATGGCCGCCCGGAGCGCCGAGTAGCTGGTCCTCTCGGGGTCGTAGTGCACCGTGACCGTCGAGTAGCCGGCAAACGCCTCTCTCACTCCGGAGCGTTTTTCGAGCGCGGCCGCCAGCGCGTGGCAGCGAGCGTTGAGCGCGGTGTCGATGCGGGAGCCGAGCTCGACCAGCATGGCGGCGTCGCCCAGGGGCCACGTCCTCTCCGTCATTCGGCGAGATCGCTCGTCGCGTGGGACGAGACCAAGAGCGCATACAAGACGCCGGGGAAGATGCCGAGGCAGACCAGGCCGAGGCCACAGAGACCGAGCGCCCAGGCGGTGACGATGGCGACGACCACCAGGTTCCAATCCCCAAAACGGCTCCGGACGAGTCCCAGGGCGGCGGGAAGGTCGACCAGGTCGCGGGGCGAGCCGCTGCGCGCGAAGCGGACGATGGCGGCGGGCATCAGCACCAGCAGGAGTATCCCCCACGGGAGCGCCGCGACCGCCGCAGCGGTCACCCAGAGGAGGGCTCCGGCGAGGAAGGGATCGGTCACCGGCGGCTGGAGAATCCGGGCGGCGACGCCGGCAAGGAGGATCGCCAGGAGAGCGAAGGGCGCGCTCAGCCCGGCCAGCACGAGCGCCAGCCAGAGTCCGTCGCGGATCACCCGGCCCAGGGGCCGCCAGGCCGGCGGGCCCGCTTCGGGATCGTCCGCAGCCGATCGGATGATCGCGACGGAGTAGCCGAGCAGCGGGATGGCACCGATGGGAAGCACCACCAGCAGCGGGATCCCGATCAACCAGGCTCGAGCGGAGCCCGGCCGGAAGGGGAATCCGAAGGAGCCGGCGACCCGATCCATTAACCTCGACGGGAGTGAACAGCACGGAGCTGATGGCCGTGGCCCTCGAGCAGGCGGGACTGGATGCCATCCCGGCCGACTCGGGGATTCACATCCCGGGCGAGGGGTTCAAGCGCGCGCTCTTCGGGATCGACCTCGAGGTCGGTGAGCTGCTCTGGGCTCGGGAGGCCGGGTTCGACGTGGTGGTGGCTCATCACCCGGTGGGCGACGGTGGCGCCAGCGTCGACTTCACCGAGGTGATGTGGCGGCAGGTGGCTCAGATGCGGGAGGAGGGGATCAGTGAGCCGGTGGCCCGCGCCGCGGTGGCAGAGCGGGTCGCCACAGTCCACCGCCGCCGCCACATGGCGAACCACAACCGGGTGCTCGACACGGCGCGGCTCATCGGGATGCCGCTCTTGAACATCCACCTCCCGCCCGACATTGTGAGCCGGCGTTTGGTGCAGGACCTCGTCCGCCGGACGGTGGGCCCGGAAACGACGGTGACCGAACTGCTGACGGCGCTCAACGCGGTGCCGGAGATGGAGCGGTCGCTTGTCAAACCCGAGGCCTGGATCGGGGATCCCGACAACCTGGCCGGGCGCTGCGTCGTCGCGATGGCGGGGGGTACCAACGGCGGCCACCCGGTCTTCAGCGCCTACTACGCCGCCGGCGTCCAGACCATCCTCGCCATGCACATCGATGAGGGCGACTTCAACCGGCTGCGCGGCGAGTTGGGCGAGGACCGCAACTTCATCGTCACCGGGCACATGCCCTCGGACTCGATCGGGATCAACCGCCTCATCTGGGGCCTCGAGGACCGCGGCCTGGAATGCGTGCGGACGAGCGGGATCATCGACGTGCCGCGTCCTCGATGAGGAAGTCCCGGACCGCTCCGACCAGGTAGAGACTGCCGCAGACGAGCAGCAGCCCGTCCGGGCCCGTCAGCTCCAGGCCGCGCCTCGCCGCGAGGATCGCGTTCTCGACGGCCTCGCCACCGGCCCAGAGTGCAGCCAGCTCGAGTGGTTTTGCCGCCCTGGGGCTGTCGGCGGCGGTGAAAATGACCCCGGCGGGAGCCAGACGACGAAGCTCGGCGAGGCTCGCCGGGATGTCCTTGTCGGCCATCATTCCGAACACCACGGTGACGGGTCTACCCTCCGCCAGCCGTGGTACGTCCTCGGCTAAGGCGGCCAGCGCGGCGGGGTTGTGGCCGCCGTCGAGGAGCACGGTCGGCCGGCGACCGATTGGCTCCAGGCGACCCGGCCAGCGCACCGCATCCAGCCCGTCTGGCACCTCGCCGAGCCGGTTCGCGGCTGCCACGGCCAGCGCCGCGTTGGCCGCCTGGTGCGTGCCCAGCAGCGGCACTTTCAAGCCGTGGTACTCGAAGCCAGGGCCGGAGAGGTCGATCTCCGACCCCTCCCAACCACGCCAGCGTGACGTCAGGCGGAGCTCCCGGCCGAGTCGCCAGACCTCCGCTCCGGCGTTGGAGGCCGCGGACTCGACCACGGTAAGGGCGGCGCCCTCGGCGCCGGTGACGACCGCGTCCCCGGGCTTGATGATGCCCGCCTTCTCGGCGGCGATCTTCTCGACGCTGTCTCCCAGATACTGCTGGTGGTCGAGGGCAACGTTGGTTATCACGGAGACACCGAGGTCGAGCACGTTGGTTGCGTCCAGCCGGCCTCCCATGCCCACCTCGATCACCAGCCGGTCGCACCGGCGGGCAAGGTAGGTCAGGGCGACCGTGGTCAATATCTCGAACTCCGTCGGCGCGCCGAGCTCGGGGCTGATCCCCTCCAGCCGCGGCTGCAGCCACTCCACCGCGGCAGCGAATTCGGCCTCCGAGATCGGCACGCCGTCCACCTGGATCCGCTCCCGGTAGGAGACGAGATGGGGACTCGGCATGGTGCCGACGCGGTGCCCGTGCCGACGCAGGATCGCCGCCAGCATCGCGGCGGTCGATCCCTTGCCGTTGGTGCCGGCGATCAGCGCGCCGCGCAGACTCGCCTCGGGGTTTCCCGCGCGCTGGAGGATGGCGCGGGTCCGCTCGAGGCCGAGCTTGACGCCGAAGCGACCGAGGCCGGTCACATAGGCGATCGCCTCCGCGTAGGTCAGCGCCGCCGCGCCTCCGCGTCATACGTGTTGCGGACCAGCATCGCGCGCGTCATGGGACCGACGCCACCGGGGTTGGGAGTGAGCCAGCCCGCCACCTGCTCGACGCCGGGGTCGACGTCGCCGACCACCCTGCCGTCCAAGCGGCTGACGCCGACGTCGACCACCGCCGCGCCGGGCTTGACCCAGTCCGCCTGGATGTAAAACGCTTTACCGACCGCCGACACCAGCACGTCCGCTTGGCGGCACGCCTCGCGAAGGTCGACGGTACGGCTGTGGCAGATCGTCACCGTCGCCTGCTCCTGCAGCAGCAGCAGCGCCACCGGCTTCCCGACCAGGTTGCTGCGGCCGACCACCACAGCCCGCCGGCCGGCCACCGGCACCTCGTTGGCGCGGAGCAGCTCGATGATTCCCGCCGGCGTGCAGGGCTTGACCACCGGCGCGCCGAGGGCGAGCCGACCCGCGTTGTAGGGGTGAAGGCCGTCGACGTCCTTGGCCGGGGAGATCGCCTCGATCACCGCCTCGGCGTCCACCTGCGGCGGCATCGGCATCTGGGGCAGGATGGCGCTCACCTCGGGGTCGGCGTCGAGCCGACTGATCAGCTCGATCACCTCGGCGGTGGTCGCCGTCGCCGGCAGGCGGTGGTCGGAGGTGCTGATCCCCGCCCGCAGGCAGTTGCGCTGCTTCATCCGCACGTAGATCGCGGAGGCCGGGTCGTCGCCCACCAGCAGGGTCGCCAGGTGCGGCCTGGTGCCTCCGCCCGCCACCCGGGCCTGGACAGCCGCCTCGATCTCCGCATAGACGGTCTCCGCCAGGGCATTGCCATCCAGGAGCTGGGCCGTCACGGGCGCCGCGCCGCCTCGGCCACCATCCGCATGACCTCCCGGAGCTCGCGGCCGCTCTCCCGGGCCAGGCGGCGCGCGTCCTCGTACTCGGGCGCCCATTCGACGGCCCGCCCATCCAGGTACTTGACCTTGACTCGGGCGATGCCCAGCTCCGTCTCCACCTCGACCACCTCGCGCTCGGCGAGCACCCGGCGAGTCTCGGTCACCCTCACGCCGAGGGTCGAACTGGACCGGAGAAGGAGGTCGGTGAGGGCGGGGGCGCGGTCGGCCCCGGTCATCACCGTCAGCAACTGCCCAGGGCGGCCCTTCTTCATCAGAGCCGGGGCGACCGAGACGTCGAGCGCGCCCGCCTGCATCAGGTCCTCCACCAGCGCGGCGACCAAGTTGCCGGGAAGGTCGTCCAGGTTGGTCTCGAGGACTGTGACGGTGTCCTCGGGTCGGGCGCCGACCTCGCCCAGCCAGACGCGGAGCAGGTTGCCGGGCAGGTCGCGTCCGCCGGCGCCGTAGCCGATCCGCGACGGCCGGATCACAGGCCGCGAAAAGCTGGCACAGACGGCCAGGATCGCAGCTCCGGTGGGGGTCACCAGCTCGACCGTCGAGTCGGACGGCTCGAGGGTGGCCCCGGCCTCCGCCAGGAGCTGGAGGGCGGCCGGCGCCGGCAGCGGGAGGTCGCCGCGCAACCCGCGCTCGGCGGGAAGCGGCGAGGCATACACGTCCGCGACCTCCAACTCGTCGAGGAGCCAGAAACTGCCGACCAGGTCGACCAGCGTGTCGGCTCCGCCGAGCTCGTGGAGGTGGACTTCGTCGATGGGAACAGAGTGGAGACCCGCTTCGACCCGGCCCAGGCGGTCCAAAGCTTCGAGCGCCCGGCCCCGCGTGCGATCCGGCAGCCCGACCGCCTCGCCGACCAGCCGTTTCAGCTCGGGAAGCGAGCGGACCGAGCCGTCGCCTGCCCTCACCTCCGCTCGCAGCCCGCGAACGTGGCCTCGGCTCACCCGCCCGAGGTCGATGGAGACCTCCTCCTCGAGATCCAGCGCCCTCACCAGCCGGGTCAGCAGCGACAGCCCGGCCTCCTCGCCGGTGAGGTCGATCAGCGCCCCCAGGACCATGTCGCCCGAGATACCCGAAAAGCAGTCGAAGTAGGCCGCCCGGGTCATGGCCGGGTGATCTCAACCGACACCGAGCGGAACTCGCCCGGGAGCGGAGGCTTCTTGTGCACCCGGACCGTCACCCGCTCCACCCGGGGCAGGGCGAGGAGGCGCCCGGCGACGCTCTCGGCCACAGCTTCGAGGAGATGGCGGGGCTCGCCCTCGACCACCTCGCGGACCACCTCGTAGGCCCGCGCATAGTCGATCGTCTCCTCCAGCCGGTCCGAACGGCCGGGTGCGCGCAGGTCGCCCTCGAGAAGGACGTCCACGCTGAAGCGGGCCCCCAGCTCGCGCTCGGCCGGGAAGACGCCGTGGCGGCCGAAAAAGCCCATGCCCTCCATCAGGATCCGGTCCACCGGCAGATTATCGGTGGCTCCGAGCCGACACCCGGGCGCCCGCCTCGCCGATGATGGGGAATCAGGACCGGTCTCGAACCGGTAGCAATGGGGTTTTGTCGTTGAGCAGAGACTCGGTGCAACCGTCCCACGAGGACCGCCAGGCGGCGAACGCGGCCAAGATGGCCGGGCGCAGCCCCTGGCCCGCCCTGCTGGTGCTCTGCATGGGCTTCTTCATGATCCTGCTCGACACCACGATCGTGAACATCGCGATCCCGAGCATCATCGACAAGCTCCACGCGACCCTCGACCAGATCCTCTGGGTCCTGAACGCCTACATCCTGGTCTACGCGGTGCTGCTGATCACCGCCAGCCGGCTCGGCGACCGCTACGGACAGCGCAGCCTCTTCGTCGTCGGGCTCTTCATCTTCACCGCCGCCTCGGCCCTCTGCGGCCTGGCCCAGGACAGCAACCAGCTGATCGCGGGCCGCGTCGTCCAGGGCGTCGGCGGCGCGCTGCTGACCCCCCAGACGCTGGCCATCATCAGCGTCATGTTCCCGCCCCAGCGGCGTGGTGCCGCGATGGGCGTCTGGGGCGCAGTCGCCGGGGTTGCGGCCATCGCCGGGCCGACCCTGGGCGGTTTCCTGGTCACGGACGTCGACTGGCGCTGGATCTTCTACGTCAACCTGCCGGTCGGGGTGGCCGCGATCATCCTCTCCTTCGTGTACATCCCCGACGTCCGCCCGGGGCGCCAGCACGGCTGGGACCTGCCCGGCATCCTGACCTCCACTGCGGCGCTGTTCCTGATCGTCTTCGGCTTGATCGAGGGCCAGCGCTACAACTGGGGCACCGTAGCCGGTTTCCTGACAATCCCGATGATCCTGGTCGTGGGCTGCGTCCTCCTGGTGGCCTTCTTATTCCTCGAGCGCAGGACGACCGAGCCACTGGTCCCCCTCGACCTCTTCCGAAACCGCAACTTCGCGATCCTCAACTGGGTCACCGCGGCGATGTCGTTCGGCATGCTCGGGCTCTTCCTGCCCCTGACCATCTACCTGCAGAGCGTGCTCGGGCTGACCGCGCTCCAGGCCGGGCTCGCAATTGCCCCGATGTCGCTCACCTCGATGGTGATCGCGCCCAACGCCGGGCGGTTGACCGACCGGATCGGCGGCAAGTACATCCTCATGGCGGGCATGGCGCTCTTCGCCGTCGGGATGGGCGGGATCATCTTCACCGCGCGGGTCGACTCGACCTGGCTGACCTTCCTGCCCTGGCTGATCGTGGGCGGTTTCGGGATGGGCTGCATCTTCGCGCCGGCGACCACGGTCGCGATGCGGAACATCCCCCAACACCGGGTCGGCGCCGCCTCGGGGGTCTTCAACACCACCCGCCAGCTCGGCGGGGCGGTCGGCTCCTCGATCGTTGGGGCCGTGCTTCAAAACCGGCTCAGCGAGGCGCTGAAGAGCGAGGCGGCGAGCCGCTCCGGCCAGCTGCCCAGCCAGCTTCCGCCGTCAACCCGCCAGCAGCTGGTCGACTCGTTCAACAGCAGCGGCGGGCTCGAGGTGGGCCGTGGCCAGACCGGGTCGTCCGGAGGTTCCTTCCAGGCCCCGCCCAACGTCCCGGCTGCGGTGGTGCACCAGATGCAGGTGCAGATCACGGCCTACTTCCACGACGTCTTCGTCAACGCCTACCTCACCGCGATGCGGCCGACGCTGGCGATCTCAGTGGCGGTGCTCCTGGTGGGCGCTCTCAGTTGCTTCCTGATCGAACGGCGGGCGGTCGCCGCCCGCCGGGCGGAGGAGGAGCGAGAGCGGTCGGCGGTGGCCTCCTAGGGCCACCATCCGCCGGGGACTTTCGCTGGCTACCGCCGGCTGCCGGTGACCAGCCTGAGAACCGCCAGCAGCGCGATGGCGCCTATCAGCGCCACCACCAGGCTCTCCCAGAAGCCGGCCGTGCCCTGGATGAAGCCGCCCAGCAGCGCGCCGCCGATGAAGGCGCCGGCGATCCCGACCAGGATGTCCACCACGCAGCCGTAGCCGCGACCGCGAACGACCCGACCGGCTACGGCGCCGGCGATCAGGCCGATCAGGAGCCAGGCGAGGACGCCTCCGGGCTCGAGCTGGAACGCGAGGTAGACGGGTTGCGAGTCCACCCTCGCAGGCTAGCGGTAGACGCCGTTATGACCGATGCTGTAGCTCCCGGTGTTGGGGAAGTAGGTGAGCCCGTGGTCGCCCGCGCCGGCGTGGATCGAGTCCAGCACCCGGCCGGACTCGGGGTCGATCACCAGCACGGTGGCGTTGTAGCGGCTGGAGACCCAGAGCTGGCTGCCATCGGGTGAGAGCTGGAACATGTCCGGGCTGCCGCCGACCCTCCAGGTCGCGACCACCGTGCGCTGGGCCACGTCGATTTCGGAGATGGTCCCCGCGTCCCGGTTGCTGACGTACATGAAATGTGTGTTACGCGAGACCTGGAGGCCGTGGGCGCCGCGGCCGGTCTTGATGAAGCCGACCTCCTGCATGGTGTTCCCGTTGACGATCGAGACCCCCGCACGGTAGCCCTGGTTGGCGACGTAGAAGACGTCACCCGCAGGGGCCAGCCGCACGTCGATGGGCAGGCCGCCGACGTTGAGATAGCCGGTGATCGCCATCGAGCGGGTATCGACCTTGACCAGGATTCCGCTCCACTCGGTGCTGGCGATGAAGTAGCTGCCGTCGGCCGAGAAGTCGAGGTGGTCCACCCCGGGATAGGGAATCGGGACGGACTTGATGAGCTGCCAGGTGTTGGGATCCCGGAAGTCGATCCGCGCCAGGCGCTCGACGACGACGATCGCCTTCTTGCCGTCAGGAGTGAAGTAGAGGTTGTAGGGGTAGGGAACCGAGATGTTGCCGACCAGCGTGGCGGTAGCGGGGTCGATGACCCCGAGCTGGCTGGCGCCCTCCTCGTCGATGTAGAGCCTCTTCATGTCCCATGACGGCGTGATGTGGTGTGGGATTGCGCCGACCGCGAATTGCTTGACCACCTTCATGGTGGCCGGGTCGATCACGTCGACGGTATTGGCGAGGCTGTTGGGGACGTAGACATAAGGCTTGATCGAGGCGAGCTTGGGATCCACCAAGCCGGAGATGGTGTTGGCGTAGACGTTGTAGGGGGCCGGGATGACCGGATCCTCGTCCAGGAGAGGATGCAATGCCCGGCGGCGGGAGACAGTGTTCGGCGCGAGGGTTCCCACCCCCGCCGAGAGGGCCGGGGCGCCCGAGGCCGCGCTGCCACCATCGGGCGGAGGCTCGCCCCGGAAGCCGACGGCCGCGGGACGGTCGGGCGAGATGGTGAGCACCAGCAGGCAGGCCAGGCAGAGAGCTATGGCGCCCGCCAGGGAGCCGCGAATGAACCTCAAGGCGAGTTGGAGTCTAGTTGGGTGAGGGCGCCTTTAGGCGGGCGAGGTGCCGACCTTGGGCCCGAAGTCGGCGTCGGCCCGGATCAACGAGTCGATGTAACGGAAGCGCTCGTAGCGATGCTGGAGCAGCTCGTCGACCGGTGTTCGCAGGAGCGGCTCAAGGTGTCGGGTGAGCGCCTGGTCGAGGGCGCGGGCGGCCGCGTCGAAGTCCAGCTGGGCGCCGCCCTTGGGCTCGGCGATCACCTCTTCCACGACACCCATCGCGAGCAGGTCGCGAGAGGTGATCTGCAGCTGCTCGGCGACCTCGACCTTGCGCGAGTTGTCGCGCCAGACGATCGAGGCGGCCGCCTCTGGCATCGCCACCGAGTAGATCGAGTTCTCCAGCATCAGCACCCGGTCGGCGACCGCCATCCCGAGCGCCCCGCCGCTGCCGCCCTCGCCGATGATGGCCGTGATCACCGGGACCGGGATCCAGAACCACTCCATGATCGCGGCCGCGATCGCGGCCGCGATGCCCCGCTCCTCGGCGCCGGCGCCCGGGTAGGCACCGGGGGTGTCGACCAGGCAGATGATCGGGAAACCGAACTTCGCCGCCTGCCGGGCCAGGCGCATCGCCTTGCGGTAGCCCTCGGGGTGCATCATCCCGAAGTTGCGGCGCACCCTCTCCGGGAAGTTGCGGCCCTTCTGCTGACCGAGGAACATCGTCGTGCGCCCGTTCCAGGTCCCTACGCCGCCGACCAGCGCCTGGTCGTCCGCGCCCAACCGGTCGCCGTGGTACTCGACGAAGTCGGGCGCCAGCCGCCTGATGTAATCCAGCGAGTAGGGGCGGTCGGCGTGGCGCGCCAGCTCGACCACCTGCCACACGCTCAGCGTCCCCGGGTGCCTTTGGGTCACGTGTAGAGGTCCACCAGGTGGGCGAGCAGCGGCCGGAGCTCGACCCGCGGGACGACCATGTCCACCTGGCCGTGCTGGAGCTGGAAGTCGGCGGTCTGGAAGTCCGCCGGAAGGTCGGCGTAGGTCGCCTGCTTGATCACCCGCGGACCGGTGAAGCCGATCTTGGCCTCGGGCTCGGCGATGTTGACGTCGCCGAGCAGGGCGAGCGAGGCCGCGGTGCCGCCGTAGGTCGGATCGGTCAGGACCGAGAAGAAGGGCAGGCCGGCGGCGTGGAGACGGCCGACGGCGCCGTTCGCCTTGGCCATCTGCATCAGGGCCAACACGCCCTCCTGCATCCGGGCGCCACCCGAGGCCGCGACCAGGATATAGGGCAGCCGCTCGGAGGTGGCCGCCTCCAGGCCTCGGGCGAGGCGCTCGCCGGCGACGATGCTGAGCGTTCCGCCGACGAAGCGGAAGTCGAAGACGCCCAGCCAGCAGGCGCGCCCGCCGAGCAGCGCCGTGCCGGTCCGGACCGCCTCGTTGAGGCCGTCCTCGCGGGCCTGCTCGATCGTCAGGTGGTAGGGCTTGGGCATCTTCCAGTCGAGGAGGTCGTGCGGTCGGACATCGGACCAGCGCTCGTTCCAGGTGTCCCCGTCCGCGAGCAGCGCGATCCAGGAGTCGGCGCGGAGCTGGAAGTGGTGCCCGCACTCGCAGACGTAGACGTGCGCCGCGAGCTCCTCCCGGTCGAGCCCGACGCCGCAGCCCGGGCAGTTGCTCGGCAGCTCGATCTCGGGCAGCGGGCCGCCGGCCAAGGGGACGTCCTGCCAGGGCGGTGTCAGCGCGATCATCTTTTAGACCGAGAGTCCCCCGTCCACGACCAGGGTGTGGGCGGTGATGAAGCCGGCCGCCGGCGAGCAGAGGAAGGCGACCGCGGCGGCGACGTCCTCGGGGGTGCCCTCCCGCTGGAGCGGGGTGAACTTCACCAGCTCGGCAACCATCTCATCGGTCAGCGAGCCGGAGGTCAGCTCGGTCCGCACGTAGCCGGGCGCCACCGCATTGGCCGTGATCCCCCGGGAGCCGACCTCCTTGGCGATCGCCTTGGTGAAGCCGATCAGCCCCGCCTTGGCGGCGGCGTAGTTCGCCTGGCCCGGGTTGCCGGTGATGCCGACGATCGAGGCGATGTTGACGATCCGGCCCCAGCGATTGCGGAGCATGCCGCCGGCGAGCGTCGCCTTGGTCGTGTGGAAGGCGGCGGTCAGGTCGGTGGCGATGATGTCATTCCAGTCCGCGTCCGTCATCCGCAGCAGCAGCTTGTCGCGGACCGCGCCCGCATTGTTGACCAGGATGTCGACCCGGCCGATGCCCTTGATCATCGATTCCACCGCCGCACCGTCGGTCACGTCGCAGCGGACCGCCGCGCCGCCGATCTCGCCGGCGAGCTGTTCGGCCGAAGCCGCGTCCGAGCGGTAGTTGAGGTGCACCTTGGCGCCCATCGCCGCCAGGGCGCGGCAGATGGCGGCGCCGATTCCCTTGCCGCCGCCGGTGACCAGCGCGACGCGGTCGCTCAGCTCGCCACTCAAGCCGGCACCTCGCGGGGCGTGTCGACGAAGTCGATGAACAGCTCCTCCGCGTTCCAGGTGTCGACGCCAGGGATGTGCTTGGCCGCCAGTGACGCGAGGACCCGGCCCGGGCCCAACTCAACCACAGTCTTCACCTTCATCCTCCGCATCGAGAGCATGGTCCGCATCCAGTCGACCGGTCGCAAAAGGTGGGTGCCGAGTTCGGCCCGGAGTGCGGAGACGGTGCGCATCGGGCTGCCGGTCGCGTTGGCCAGGACCGGGAAGGCGGGCGCTGAGATGTGCAGGCGGTCGACCACCTTTCGGAAGGCCGCGCCCGCCTTCGCCATCAGCGGCGAATGGGCGGCCAGCGGGATGGTGAGGATCAAAGCCCGCCGAGCGCCAGCCGCGAGCGCAAGCCGCTCGGCCTCCTCTACCGCCGGGACCTCCCCCGAGAGCACGAACTGAACGTCGGCGTTGCGATTGGCCATGAACAGCTTGCCGAAGCTCCCCGCGGAGGCGAGGATCTCCTCCACCTCCGGCTGCGCCAGGCCGACGATGGCGATCATCGCACCCGGCTGCTCCTGGGCCGCTCGGCTCATGATCTGGCCGCGCTCTTTGACCAGCAGGAGCGCGGTCTCCCAGCTGATGGCTCCGCTGGCCGCCAACGCGGTGAATTCGCCCAGCGAGTGGCCGGCCATCAGCTTCACCTGTTCCATCCCGTATGACTGGCGCCAGACCTCGTAGGCGGCCCAGCAGCAGGTCATGACGCAGGGCTGAAGCACGTCAGTGCGGTTCAGCTCCTCCTCCGGGCCGTCGAAGCAGAGCCGGCGGACGGGCATCTCGAGCACCGCCTCGGCACGCTCGAACGCGGCGCGCGCGGCCGGGTAACGGTCGTAGAGCTTGCGTCCCATGCCCGGGCGCTGGACGCCCTGGCCGGGGAAGAGCAGGGCGATCGGCCCTGCCAGGCTCACGCCCATTCGAGCAGGGTCGCCCCCCAGGTGAGCCCGGCGCCGAAGCCGGCCAGCAGGACTTTGTCGCCGCTCTTGACGCGGCCGGCCCGGATGGCCTCGTCCAGGGCCAGCGGGATCGAGGCGGAGGAGGTGTTTCCGAACTCGTCGATGTTGTGGACGACCTTCTCCATCGGCAGGCCGAGCCGGCGGGCTGCGGCGTCGATGATCCGGAAGTTGGCCTGGTGGGGAACGAAAAGGTCGATCTCGTCGAGCGAGATGCCAGCCGTCTGGCAGACCTCGTAGGCCTGCCGGAGGAAGATGTCGACGGCGAACTTGAAGACCTCCGGGCCCTTCATGTTGATGATCGGGTTGGGGTCCTTGGCCGCGTAGGCGCCCTGCGGAATGTTGCCGCAGGTCACCTGCTCGTAGCCGCGGCCGTCGCCGCCAAGGCACCACGCCTTGAAGCCGGCAGAGCCCTCCGCGGGCCTGACCACGGCGGCGCCGGCGCCGTCACCGAAGATAACCGCGGTCCCGGTGCCGCGCTGGGTGTAGTCGAGGTTGCGCGAGAGCACCTCGGCGCCGATCACGAGGACGTTCTCGGCGCGGCCGGTTGCGATCGCTGCGTCGGCGTTGGCGAGCCCGTACACGAAGCTCGTGCAGGCGGCCAGGATGTCATAGGAGTAGGCACCCGGCGCGTCCCATTCGTCCTGCAGCCGGCAGGCGATGCTGGGGAACGGCCCGTCCGGCGTGGAGGTGCCGACGATGATCATGTCCAGGTCCTGGGCGCCGATCCCGGCCGCGGCGAGCGCCCTGCTTCCTGCCTCCCGGGCGAGGTCGAGGGTCCGCGTGCCCGCCTCGGCGATGTGGCGGGTGCGGATGCCCGTCCGCTCGGTGATCCACTGGTCGGAGGTGTCGAACATCTTCTCGAGGTCGAAGTTGGAGAGCACGGCGTCCGGCGCGTAGGCGCCGACGCCGTAGATGGCGCTCGGCCGCCCCTGCGCCTTGAAGGTGCGCAGCGGGAGGGCGTCCGAGCGTACGCGGGGCGCGCTGGTGATCGCCATCTAGACCTCCTGCCTCTTGGCGTGCTCTTCCTCGAGGAAGACCCAGAGCGCGCCGATGTCCTTCATCCCGTCCAGCCGCTCCTCGGAGAGCTCGACGCCGTACTTGTCCTCGACCGCGGCGATCAGTTCGACCAGGTCGAGGGAGTCGGCCGCCAGGTCCTTGGCGAAGCTCTTGTTCATCTGCACGTCATCGGCATTGACGCCGAGGATCTCGGCGGCGAGGTTTTGCAGCTCGGTGAAATCGGGTTTGTCGCTCATTGCTTTTCGGAGTCCTTCCTAATTGGGATCGGGACGCCGGATGACCAGCGTCGCGTTGTGGCCGCCGAAGCCGAAGGAGTTGGACATCGCGTACTCGACCTCGGCCTTGCGGGCCTTGTTCGGCACGTAATCGAGGTCGCACTCGGGATCGGGGTTCTCGAGGTTGATGGTCGGCGGCAGCATGCCTCGGTCAATGGCGAGGATGGTCGCTGCGGCCTCGAGCGCGCCCGCGCCGCCGAGCAGGTGGGCATGCACGGACTTGGTCGAGCTCACCGCCAGCTTCCTCGCGTGGTCGCCGAAGACCTCCTTGATCGCCCTGGTCTCGGCGATGTCCCCGACCTTGGTGGAGGTGCCGTGGGCGTTGATGTAGCCGACCTGCTCGGGCTCGATGCCGGCCCGCTTCAGCGCCTTGCGCATCGCCCGGGCAGCGCCGGCGCCCTCGGGGTGCGGCGCGACGTAGTGGTACATGTCAGCGCTGGCGCCGTAGCCGACGATCTCCCCGAGGATGCGGGCCCCGCGCTTACGCGCGTGGTCGTAATCCTCGAGCACCAGCATCACGGCGCCCTCGCCCATGACGAAGCCGTCGCGTTCGAGGTCGAACGGCCGGCAGGCGCGCTCGGGCTCGTCGTTGCGCTCGCTGACCGCCTTGATCTGGCAGAAGGCGCCCAGCGTCAGCGGGGTGATGGTCGCCTCGGTGCCGCCCGCGATCATGGCGATCGCGTCGCCGCGCTTGATGATCTCTGCGGCCTCCCCGATTCCGTGCGCGCTGCTGGCGCAGGCGCTGACGACCGAATAGTTCGGGCCGCCCGCCTTAAGGTGCATGGCGACGATGCCCGACCCCATGTCGGGGATCATCATCGGGACGGTGAAGGGGCTCACCCTGCGCACGCCGCGCTGTAGCAGGATGGTCTGGTTGCGCTCGATCTCCTCCATGCCGCCGATGGCGGTGGAGACTATGACGCCGACGTCGTCTGGATTCATGTCGGCGGGCACCAGCCCCGACTGCTCGACAGCCATCTTCGACGCGGCCAGCGCGAACTGGCAGAAGCGGCCGATGTTGCGGGCCGTCTTCCTGTCCATGTAGTCGGCCGCGTCGAAGTTCTTCACCTCCGCCGCGATCTTGGCGCTGTGCTGGGAGGTGTCGAAGCGGGTGATCGGGCCGACACCGGAGACGCCCTCGACCAGGTTGGACCAGACGGTCTCGGTGTCGTGGCCGACGGGTGTCACAAAACCCATCCCGGTGACCGCCACGCGCACCCCGTTACTTGTGCTCATCGTCCAACAGCGTAGGCGCGGAAGGTTGCGATCGCACCTCTGCCATGCCAGAAAAAAGGCGGCCACCTTGGGCCCTGGTGTCCAAACGATTCTTGGGTCTCTTGGGGGATCCGCGCCCCGCACCGGGGCCCTTTCACGGGGACCCGGCGCCGGCTACAGCAGTTTGCGGAGGTCGAGCGCCAGCTGCAGGCGGTGCCGCAGGAAGGGGTCCTCGAGGTCGTTACCCAGCGCGTCGCGAAGCTTGTCCAGCCGGTAGATCACGGTGTGGCGATGGAGGTGAAGCGACTCTGCGGCCTCTTTCACCGAACCCTTCGCCAAGAACGCCTCGAGCGTCGGCAGCAACTGGCCGCCGCCCCTGATGTCGGCGTCGATGATCGGCCCCAGGTGATGGCGCACGTAGCGCTCGGCGAGAAGCGGGTTCTGCGTCAGGACGATGTAGGGCAGCACCTCCTCGTAGTCGTGGGCGCCGCCCTCCGGTCGCAGCCTGCGGCCGATGTCGATCGCCTGCTGCGCCTCCAGGTAGGAGCGGCTCACCCCATGCAGCCCGGGGTGGAAGCTGCCCAGCCCCGCTCGTACCACCGGCTTCAGGCGACCGCTCCAGCGGA
This sequence comes from Candidatus Dormiibacterota bacterium, assembly GCA_035535055.1. Taxonomy (GTDB): domain Bacteria; phylum Chloroflexota; class Dormibacteria; order Dormibacterales; family Dormibacteraceae; genus UBA6019. The sequence goes on from DATLQT010000062.1 coordinate 72,126, forward strand.
GCTCGGTCTCCGCCTGTAGCTGGCGCACCAACTCTGCAGCGGTCCTGCCGCCCTCCGGCCAGAGCAGCATCAGCGTGGTCGGGTCGGCAACGTGCGTCAAAGCCCGGTCCGGCAGCTCCAGCGCGCTGGTCGCCTCGAGCAGCATCTCGGCCCCCCGCTCCGCCTCCGCCTTGCCCTGGAGCAGCTTCATTACCACCGCGCGGTAGCCGGGCGCGAGCTGGAGGTTCAGTGCCAGCGCCTGCTTTTGGAGCGCCAGCTCCGAATCGAAGGTGTCGCTGACCAGCGCGTGGAAGAAGCGGGTTCGCGCGCGGGTGCCGCGATGGAGGTGCTGCTCGCGGGCTGCGAGGTAGGTCTTGGTCACCTCGGTGGCAACCTGGTCGAGGGCGGTGAAGACGTAGTTGGCGGTCACCACCATCGCCTCAGGGTCCGCCTCCCGCGTTTCCCGCCAGGCGGCGAGGATGGCGGCCCAGGCGACCTTGGCGGCGACCCGGTAAGCGGCCAGGACCGGTTCCACCGACTGCGACCCGCGGGCTTGGTGGACGCCCAGCTGGGCGACCCGGCGGAGCTCCTCCGCGGTCGGCGCGCGCGCCTCCCGGGCCGTCGCCAGGAAGAGGTCGAGGCCCGCCTCGCAGGCCCTTGCGATGGCCGCGGCGGAGGGTGGTGCGCCGGCGGACGCATCCCAGCTGATCTCGCTCACCACGGCCCGCGCCATGTGCCGGGCCAGCCCCACCCGGCGGCCGTCGATGAGCGCCATCAGCGACTCCGGGAGCAGTGGGCCCGGTTTGGCCGCGATGTCCCGCCTCGCCATCAGCCGCAATATAGGCTCGGTCGCCGCCGTTGGACCCGGCGTCCCACCGCCCCGGACCCCCTGCCGGGTTGGCTCCTTCGAACGCGCATGCGTATACTGCCGCTGGCCCCGCAGGGAATTGATGCAGACTCCCAATAGAGCATTCCAAGCCCTGCACGAGGTCGCGGTCGCCGCGGCTGGGCTTCGCGATCCGAAAACGCTTGCCGAGCTCCTCGTCGATCGCGCACGGGATCTCCTGGAGGCCGACGCGGCGGCCCTCTACTGGTGGTACCCGGAGGTTGGGCTGCTTCGCACGCTGGCCCACAACGATCCCCGGGAAAAGGACCCCGAGCCTCCCTTCAAGCCCACCGAGGGAGCTGCGGGCAGGGCTTTCTCCTCCTCGGCCCCGGTCCGGGTCGACGACTACCGATCGTGGCCGGAGGCGGTCCCCACCTCGGTGCGCAAGGGGATCGAGAGCGGGCTCGCGGTTCCCCTCATGGCGTCGCACCGGGCGATCGGCGCCCTCGGCGTCTTCAACCGCCGGACGCGGAGCTGGACCGAGGACGAGGAGCAGTTACTGATGCTCTTCGCGGCCCAGGTCGCGCCCGCCCTCGAGGCTGCCCGACTGACCCAGGAGACCATCGAGCAGGCGCACAACTTCCGGGCGCTCCACGAGGTCGCGATCGCGGCCGGTGGCCTTCGTGACCTGGCCGAGCTTGGCCGGCTGGTGGTCGACCGGGCTCGTCAGCTGCTCAAGACCGAGAGTGCCACCCTGCGCTGGTGGGACGCCTCGACCTCCAGCCTTCGGCTCCTCGCCAGCGTGCCGGCCCTCGCCGGCTCCACGGAGCGGATCGCGCCCGGCGTTGGTTCGCTGGGACAGGCCTTCGAGCGCCGGGAGCCGGCCGTGATCGACAACTACGTTGAGGCGTCCGACACCCTGGAGTGGGCTGTCGGGGAAGGCATCCGATCGGCGCTCGGGGTGCCGGTGATGGCCCGAGAGGAGCCGCTCGGGGCGCTTGGCGTCGCCACCACCTCGGAGCGCACCTTCGGGAGGGAGGAGATCTGGCTCCTGACCATGCTGGCAGCGCAGGTAGGGCCCGCGCTGGAGGCGGCCCGCCTCTACGCGGAGTCGGAGCGACGGCGGCACGAGGCCGAGGCGCTGGCGGAGCTGGTCCGAGCCGGCGCCGGACAGGACGACACCGACAAGGCGATCGCGCTGATCGTCGAGCAGGCCAGCCGGCTGGTCGGCTGCGATTACGCCATGGTGGTCCTCACGACGCCCGACGGCGGAACGGAGGTGAAGGGCCACCACGGCACCCGCTCGGCGGTCTGGGCGCGCGGTGTCGCGATCTCCGCCACCGGCCACCCGGCCCAGGTCCTGGGCGCTGGCGCGACCGTGGTCCTGCCGAACATCGAGGCAGCCGAGCATCCGATCCACCGCGCCGAGGGCGGCCGCGCCGCGATCGGGGTGCCCCTGCGAGAGGCAGGCCGGCTGATCGGCGTGATGATCCTCGGCTGGAGGCAGCCACTGGTCCCTGACCCGGAGGCGGTACGGCTCGCGGAGGCGGTCGCCGGCTACGCGGCGACCATCATCGACAACGTCCGCGGCCACGAGCGCGAGCGCCACCTGGCGGTTGAGGCCGCCGCCCGGAGCGCCGAGCTGGCGGCGGTGATCGACCACATCCCTGCCGGCGTCTACGCCGCCGACCTGGAGGGACGGATCGTGCTCATGAACCCCGCTGGCGTGGCGATGATGGCCCCCGACGGTGGGTTCCAGGGCGACGCCCTGGGCGGGCTCGACGCCTTCACCATCCTCGACCCGGTCACGCGGCGGCCGCTGGAAGGGCGCGAGCTCGCCATGTCGCGGGCTCTGCGTGGCGAGCAGGTGGACCGGGAGGAGACCATCGTCCAGCTCCGCGACGGGCCGCAGAGGTATCTCGAGTCGTCGGCCGTCCCGCTCCGCAACGCCGCCGGGACCGTCTCCGGCGCCCTCGTGATCTTCTCGGACATCACCCGGGAGAAAAGCCTGGTGGGCGACCTCGCCGCCTCCGAGGAGCGCTTCCGATCCCTCTACGGGATGGTCGCCTGCGGAGTGCTGGTCCAGGACGCGGAGGGGCGGGTGCTGGACGCCAACGGGCCCGCCCAGGAGATGCTCGGGTGGTCCCTGGAGGAGATGAGGGGCAGGAGGACGGGCAGTCTTTGGGAGGCGGTGGGTGGCGACCTGAAGCCGGTTTCGCTGGAGGAGCTGCCGACGATGCTGGCGCTCCGGACGAAGCGGGTCATGAAGGGCCAGCTGCTCGGCATCACGCGGCGTGACGGCGGGACGCGGTGGCTTCAGATCGACACCATCCCCGTCTTCCAGGCGGACGGCAGTCCGCTCCAGGTCGTCTCCAGCTTCATCGACATCACCGAGCGGAAGGCGGCCGAGGAGCGGCTCGCCGACAGCGAGCTGAAGCTCCGGACCATCTTCGAGGGGGCTCCCATCGGACTCGCCCGGATCGACCTCGAGGGACACATCCAGGAGGCCAACCTGGCCCTGCGGACGATGCTCGGCTACCCGGAGAAGCAGCTGGTTGGGCTTCGCTTCGAGCTGGTGCTGGGGAGCGCTGGTAGCGGCGACGCGGCCCTCGTCGAGAACTTCCTCAAGAGCGGCCGCGATCGCTTCCAGGCCGAGCTGGCGGTCCGCCCCAAGGACGGGACGGAGCGCTGGGGCTCGGTCAGCCTCTCGCTGGTCCGAGGCTCTTTCCGGGAGCCGCTCTACCTCATCGGCATGCTGGAGGACATCACCGACCGGCGGGCGCAGACCGAGCTGCTCGAGTACCAGGCGCTGCACGATTCGCTGACCGACCTGCCCAACCGGACGCTGCTCAACGACCGCCTCCAGCAGGCGATCCTCACCGCCCAGCGCGAGAACCGCCAGCTGGCGCTCCTGATCATGGACCTGAACCGTTTCAAGGACGTCAACGACACCTTCGGACACCACCTCGGCGACGTCCTCCTGCAGCAGGTCGGCCCTCGGATCATGGGCGTGCTTCGCGAGTCGGACACCGTCGCCCGGCTCGGCGGCGACGAGTTCGCGGTGGTGCTGCCCACGGCCGATGACGAGGCCGGCGCCACCCTCGCCGCCAGGCGCCTCCTGACGGCTCTGGAGGAGCCGTTCGAGATCGAGGAGCGCCGGCTCGAGGTGGGCGGCTCGATCGGCATCGCGATCACGCCCCAGCACGGAACCGACCCCGCCACGCTGATGCGCCGCGCCGACATCGCCATGTACGTGGCGAAGCGGACGAGGTCCGGCTTCGCCATCTATTCGCCCGAGCACGACAAGCACAGCCCGGGGCGGCTGACCCTGATGGGCGAGCTCCGCGACGCCCTCCAGACCGGCGCCCTGGTGCTCCACTACCAGCCCCAGGTCGACCTCGCCACCTCCTCTGTCAGCGGCGTCGAGACCCTGATCCGCTGGCAGCACCCGCGTCACGGGTTGATGCCCCCGGAGGAGTTCCTCGGCCTGGCCGAGGAGAATGGGCTCATCGTCGGCGTCAGCGAATGGGCACTCAACGCAGCCTTGGGGCAGCTCAAGACCTGGGGCTCCCGCCGGGCGCTCCCGGTCGCCGTCAACATCTCCGTGCAGAACCTCCAGGAGCCCGACTTCCCGGGCCTGGTCGCGAGTCTTCTGGAGCGCCACGCGGTGGCGCCCGAGCTGCTCAAGATCGAGATCGCCGAGACCGCACTGATGGCGGATCCAGGCCGCTCCGGCGAGATCATCGGCAGGCTCCGCGAGATGGGGGTCTTAACGTCGATTGACGACTTTGGGGCCGGCTACTCCTCGCTCGCCTACCTGAAGCAGCTGCAGGTCGACGAGCTCAAGATCGACCGCTCCTTCGTGGTCGGGATCACGCCGGCGGCGGACGTGGTGCCAATCGTCCGTTCGGCCATAGACCTCGGCCACAGCCTCGGTCTCCGGGTCATCGCCGAGGGTGTCGAGACCCAGGCCGCCTGGGACATCCTGAACGACCTCGGCTGCGACGCCGTGCAGGGCTTCCTGGTCACCCGCCCGCTGCCCGCCCGGCAGCTGGTCCGCTGGCTGGCGGCGGGGCTCGTCCGGCGGGCTCCCGACCTGACGCGCTGACCCGGGCGCGGCATTCATGAAGCTCTCCCCGGTGGAGGCCCGCCGCCTTGCGATCAACGCCCAGCGCCTGGCGGGACCGCGACTCCCGGCCACGGCCGAGGGGCTGCTCGAGGTGGCCCGATCGCTTCGTTGCATCCAGATCGACGCCGTCGGCATCGCCGGCGCGCCGACCCAGCTGCTGGTCCCCTTCAGCCGCGTCGGGCCCTACGACCGGGCGCTGGTAGACCGGCTGGCCTTCGAGGACAAGACGCTGTTCCACTACTTCGCGCACGCGGCATCGTTGGTGCTGACCGAGGACTTCCCGATCCACTGGGGATCGATGCGCAAGTACGCGGCGCGGCCGGACACCTGGGGCGCGCGGATCCACGAGTGGATGGCGGAGAACCAGGCCCTCCGCCGCCAGGTACTGGAACAGATCGCGGCCCGGGGCCCGCTACGCTCGCGCGACTTCGAGAACACCGCGCGCACCGACTGGCGGTCGAGCGGCTGGACCGAGGGTCGGAGCGTCAACCGGATGCTCGAGTTCCTCTGGGTCGAGGGCGAGCTTACGGTCGCCGGCCGCAACGGCCAAGAGCGCCTCTGGGACCTCTCCGAGCGATGGTTCCCTCCCTGGACCCCACGCGAGCGGCTGGCCCCCGAGGAGCGCTCCGATCGGGGCGTCAGCCACGCCCTCCGCGCCCTCGGTGCCGCGACCGTGCGGCAGGTGTCGAACTACTTCCTGCGAAGGTCTCTTCGCACTGGCTATCCGGACCTGGCGGGGTCGCTGACGCGCCTCGGGCGCTCCGGGGCGGTGCTGCCGGTGACGATCGAGGGCTGGAAGGGCGATTGGTACCTTCACCGCGACTCGCTGGCCTTTGTCGAGATGCCGTGGCAGCCGCGGACGGAGCTGCTCTCGCCCTTCGACAACCTCATCGCCGACCGCCAGCGGACGAGCCAGCTCTTCGGTTTCGACTACACCATCGAGATCTACGTGCCGCCCGCCAAACGGAGGCGCGGCTACTACGCGATGCCGGTCCTGTCCGGGGACACGATCATCGGCACCGTCGATCCGAGCTTCGACCGCAGGTCCCGGGTCCTGACCCTCAAGCGGGTAGCGCTGGAGCCGGGCGTCCGCCTCACCGATGCCGCCCGCAGGGCGGTTACCGAACTGGGCCGTTTCGTCGGAGCCGAGGAGGTCGTATACCCGGCCGGCTAGGCCGGCGTCAGCCTCGCCATGAATGCCAGCATCCTCCGCCAGGCGGCGTCGCAGGCCTCAGCGTGCTCGGTGTAGGTGCGGTCGAAAAAGCTGTGCGGCGCGTCCGGGTAGGTGTGGGTCTCGACCGGGATGCCGCCGGCGCGGACCTCGGCGGCCACCTTCTCGAACTGCTCGGGCGGGGTGAAGTCGGCGCCCGCGATGAACATCAGGATCTCGCCCTTCATCTCCGTCAGCTGCGGCAGGATCTGTTCTGGCCTCCCGCCGTAGAAGCCGATCGCGCCGGCCAGGCCGTGGCCCTTCGCCAGCTGCGACCAGGAATTGCCGCCGCCGAAGCAGAAGCCGACGGTGAAGACCGCGCGGGGGCGGCCGCCGTCTGCCGTCGCCAGGTACTCGACGCAGGCCCGGACGTCGGCGGCGATGCCCTCTTGGGTGGTCTGCTCGCGGTGGATCTTCCAGTCGAAAGCTTCGCTCCGGTCCTCGGTCTGGGCCGTTCGGCCGAAATAGTCGAAGGCGATCGCCTCGATCCCTGCTTCGGCGAAGCGGGTGGCCAGCTCCTTGTAAAAGGGGTGCAGGCCGCGGACGTCGGGCAGGATCACGATCCCGGAGCCGGTCGGGGCCTGGGCGCGGGCCGCGTAGGCCATGAACCGGTTGCCGTCGGCCGCGGTGAGCCGCAGGTCGGTCTCGTCGGAGGCGGCGCCCCCGATGAGCGGTGGCAGGGGAGGTCGGGCGTCGTCGGTGTAGCACATGCTTCCACGTTATCTTCACTGGCGTGGCTGGCGTAACGCTCGAGCGCGCCGAGGGCCTGGCGACCATCAGGATCGACCGCCCGGAGGCGCGCAACGCCCTCAACCGGGAGGCCATGGACGCCCTCGACAGCGCTCTCGACGAGGTGGCCGGCTGGGACGTTCATGCCGTCTTCATCCGGGGCCGCGGCGACCGCGCCTTCGTCTCCGGTGGCGACCTGAAGGAGCTGGAGAGCGTCCGCGAGGAAGACTTCGCCTTCGAGCTGGCGGAGCGGATGCGGCGCACGCTGGACCGGATTCCGGCGCTGCCGATGCCGGTGGTGGCGATCGTCAACGGACACGCCATCGGCGGCGGCGCGGAGGTCGCGATCGGCTGCGACTACCGCCTGGCGGCCGACGACGTGAGGATCGGCTTCACCCAGGCGACGCTGGGCCTGATGCCCGCCTGGGGCGGGATCGAGCGCCTGGTGCAGGCGATCGGCCGCGGCCGCGCCCTCCACCTCCTGACCACCGGCCGCACCATCGACGCCGGCGAGGCCTGGCGGATCGGGCTCTTCGAGGAAATCACACCGCGCGCCATCCTCGAAGAACGCGTGGCCTCGCTGGCGGCCGAGCTGTCCCGGGTGCCGGTGGCGGCCCTCGCCGGCATGAAGCGAGCCGCCGAGGCTGCGCAGCCCTACGCCCGCCCGGAGCTGGCGTCGGCCGCCAGCAGGGACTTCGCGCGGGCGTGGGTCGACGAGGAGCACTGGAAGGCATTGGAACGAGCCGAGGAGAGGAGAAGGAAATGAAGATCGAGAGCACGGGCTTCACGGCCGCGGACCTCGCGCATTACAGCGACGAGCTGGCCGACCACGAACGCCTGGTGCTGGCCAGACGCCTCGAAAAGGCGTCGGAGCGGCTCCTCGAGCTGGCGCCCAGGGTCGAGGGGTCGACCGGTGAGGCCGAGGGCTGGAACGCCCGCGAGGTGCTCGCCCACATCTCGGTCCTGAGCAAGTTCTACGGCATGCTGACCTACAAGATCGGGAGCGGGCAGATGACCGAGCTCGACCTCTTGGGGGGCGTGCAGCTCCGCGACGTACTCGGCGAGCAGCTGTCGAAGGAGGACCCCACGATCCTGGTCGAGCGGGCGGTCGCGGACCACCGGCGGACAATTGAGTACCTGCGCTCGGCCGACGCGGCCTCGATGCGCCGGGAATGCGTCCTCGACGGGGGCCGGACCGTGATGCGCGCCGGAGATGTGGCCCGGGAAGCGCTGATCGGCCATCTCGAGATGCACGTCGAGCAGCTCGCGAAGGCGCTCGGTTGAGCCAGGCTCGGTACCGCGTATACGATCTCGGCTGTCCGCTCGAGGCGACCACCCCGGTCGCCCCCGGTCATCCGAACTTCCGGATGGCCCTCCTACGCCGGCACGGGGACGTGCTCCGTCCCGACGGATCGTCGAGCGCCAACGAGCTGATCTCCACCTCCGGGCACACCGGCACCCACATCGACGGCTTCGCCCACTTCTCACAGGACGGTCGCCTGCACGGCGACGAGGACGCGGGGGAGGCCTCGCGGGGCGGGCGCTTCAAGGTCCACGGGGCCGACACCATCGCGCCCATCGTCACCCACGGCGTGCTCCTCGACGTGGCCGCCGCCGAGGGGGCCGAGGCGCTGGAGGCCGGGCGGCGGATCACTGCCGAGGACGTCGAGAAGACCTGCCGCCACCATGGCGTCGAGGTCGGCGCCGGCGACGCCGTGCTCTTCCGGACCGGCTGGCCGGTGGGGCGGTACCAGGACGAGGCGGCCTACGTGGGCTGGCCGACCGGCGTCCCCGGCCCGGATGAGAGCGCCGCCCGCTGGCTTGCGGAGCGCAAGGTGCACGTCGCCGGCTCGGACACCATCGCCTTCGAGTGGCTGGCGCCGGGCGCCGGACATGCCCGCCTGCCGGTCCACGTCATCCTGCTGGTCGGGTCGGGGATCCACATCATCGAGGTGATGGACCTGGAGGAGCTGGCCCGCGACGGGGTGCGCGAATTCCTCTTCGTGTGCTCGCCGCTGAAGATGGTTGGCGCCACCGGCTCGCCGGTCCGGCCGCTGGCGCTGGTCGAGGCTTGAGGACCAGGGTCACCGACCTCCTCGGCATCCGCCACCCAGTCCTCCTCGGGCCGATGGGCGGCGGGACGGACGCCCGCCTCGTCTCGGCTGTGTCCCAGGCCGGCGGGTTGGGGCTGCTGGCAGCCTCCTCCCTGAGCCTGGAGGCGGTGGAGGCCGAGGTGGCGATGATCCGCGAGCTGACCCCTATGCCATTCGGGCTGAACCTAATACTCTGGCGCTCGGCTGACCGGGTCCCCTTCATCCTCGAGCAGCAGCCGGCCGTCCTCTCCACCGCCTTTGGCGACCCGTCGCCCTTCGTGGAGATGGCGCACGACGCCGGCGCCCTGCACGTCCACATGGTCAACACGGTCCCCGAGGCGGTCGCCGCCGCGACTGCCGGGGTAGACCTCATCATCGCCCAGGGCCAGGAGGGTGGTGGCCACGTCGGCCTCCAGTCGACCTTCACGCTCGTCCCTCAGGTCGTAGACGCGGTCGACGTCCCGGTGGTGGCGGCGGGCGGGATCGGAGACGGTCGCGGTCTGGCCGCCGCGCTGGCTCTCGGGGCGGAGGGGGTGCTGATGGGCACCCGCTTCCTTGCCACCCGCGAGGCGCCGATCCCGGACGGCTGGAAGCGGGCGATCCTCGACGCTTCCGGCCACGACACGGTCCGGACCTCGATCCCCGACTACGCGCAGGAGGCCGCCTGGCCCCCGCCGGTCGCCGCGCGCGCCATCCGCAACGCCTTCCTCGACCGCTGGCTGGGCCGGGAGGAAGAGGTTCGCCGTCTGGGGAAGCAGCTCGGCGAGAAGCTGGCCCAGGCTCGCGCCGACGACGACCCCGCCGAGATGAACCTTCTCTCGGGCGAGGTGGTGGGGCTGATCGGCGACCTGCCCAGCGCCCGGGCCCTCATGGAGCGGGTCGTCCGCGAGGCGGAGGGGCTGCTGCCTCAGCTGGCGGCGAAGGCGGCCGGCAAGGGAGCCCCGAAAGCCGAGGCGTAGCGCTCGCCGAAGTCGGCCAGGGTGTAGGAGTGCTCGATGGTACCCGCCTGCTCGACCACGTAGGCCGCGGCCAGCGACGCCACCCGCCCGGCCTCGGCCGGGCCCAGGCCGCGCAGCAGCCCTGCGACCAGGCCCGAACGGTAGGCGTCGCCGGCGCCGGTCGGGTCCACCTCCTGCCGGGCCGACGCGGCGGGGATGTCGACCCGGCCGGTGGCGGATTCGATCCGCGAGCCCTGGCGGCCCAGCGTGGTCACCACCGTCTCGGTCAGCTCCAGCAGTCCCGGCACATCGCGGCCCGTCCGCTGGCGGATCAGCTCCAGCTCGTAGTCGTTGCCGATCAGGATCCAGGCGCCCCGGCAGCCCTCCTCGAGGTCCTCCTTCGACATGTGGGGCAGCTGGTGGGCGGGGTCGAAGACGAAAGGGATCCCCGCCGCCCGGCACTCGGCGACCAGCCGCGTCATCCCCGACGGTCCGTTGGGCCCGACGATCACGGCGGCCGGCCGCACCCCGCAGTCGGCGAGGCCGAACTCCACCGCCCGGTTCATGGCGCCGCCGTAGTAGCCCGTGATCTGGTTGTGGTCGAGGTCGGTGGTGGTGAAGCCGGTGGCGGTGGTCTCGTCCGCCAGCAGGCGAAGGCCGCTGCAGTCGATGCCGAGCTCCTCCAGCCAGCGCCGGTAGCCGTCCGCGTCGGCCCCGGCCGTCGCCAGAATGGCAGCGGGGTGGCCGAGCAGTCGGAGCGAGTAGGCGTAGTTCGCGGCCACGCCGCCTCGCCGCTTCTCGAACTTCTCGACCAAAAAGCTCAGGTTCAGGATGTGGACCTGGTCGAGCATGATGTGGTCGCGGAAGCGCCCGTTGAAGGTGAGGATGTAGTCGAAGGCGACCGACCCGGTCGCCAGCACCATCCCTTTCCCCCCACCAGACACGGGGCTAGACACTAGCCGAATCGGCGTCGAGCCATTCCAGCCACTGCCCGTGGTCGTGGGCCGCGGCCAGCCGGGTGTGCGTCCTCCGCCCACCCTCGAGGTGGTCCAGCTCGAGGTAGGGCTTCTCGCCGGGGAACCACTCCAGGCTCACCCGGTCGATCGGCCGGGAGCGCGCAGCGATCGCCACCTGGGCCTCCAGCCGATCCCGCTCCTCGGGCCGGAACTGGCCGATCGTGAAGCTGGAGAAGAGGCAGAGCGCGGTGTTGGCCGGCGCCTGGGCGATCGCCTCAGGCAGCAGCTCCAGGGCATCTCCGCGGAGCAGCCGCGGCGGGCGCTGGCGGGCGACCTCGATGGCCTCGAGGAGGACTTTTGCCCGCCACGGCTGGTCCGGCCAGACGAGGGCCCGCAGCCACAGCGCCTGCTCGGGATCGCAGACGTCCACCGGCTCGCGGTCGATGCCCAGCCGCCAGGCCACCGGCGCGATCGCGGTCGGCGGCCGGAGCTCTCCGCGGAGGCGGCACTCGATCAGCACCGTCGAGGCCGGATCCCCGGTCTCCTCGCCCCCGTAGGAATAGCGGTAGCGGTCGCCCAGCAGGTTGAGCCCCGCGCTGCTGCCCACCTCGAGAAGGGCGAGCGGCAGCCCGGACAGGGCGGCGATAACCGCGAAGGCCGGCTGGAGGGCTGAGCTGCGGCCGACCTCGTTGGTCTGGACCCGGCGGGTGTGGACCAGGTCGGCGACCGCCTCACGGTTGGCGAGGCAGAACTCGCGGAAGGCGGGGTAGGGGTCCTCGTCGACGTCGCGGCCGCCGTTGAGGCTCGGGTAGAGGCGGGCGAGCGGATGCTGCACCCCCTTCAGGAGGAGAAAGTGGACGGCGCCGAAGAGCAGGTTGGGAGGCGGCTGCCCGATGGGCCCCTCGACGGCCAGCGCCAGGAGCTCGGGGTCCTCGAGGATGCGGGTGCTGAGGCCGGCGTAGAGGGGCGAGGTGACCCGGGTGAAGAGCTCGAAGGAGGCAATCGCCCCGACCTGCGGCTCGACCCGGGTCAGCAGCTGGAGCGCGAAGTCGCCGAAGACGTCGATGTGAGCCACCCGCCTTCGCTTTTCGGGCTGGATGGCCAGCAGGGGTATGCCCTGTGCTCGCGCCCATGGCTCGAGGACCGGGCGCAGGCCGATCACGTGCAGGAAGGGGCGGGTCATCAGGAAGCCGCGGGCCGAGCGGGTGCCGTGGTAGTGGTCGAAATTGCGATGGACGGCGATGCCGCCGTCCTCGGCCCAGGCGATCGCCGCCTTCACCGCGCGCCGCTCGAAGTACCGTTCTTCACTCAAGCCATTGAGGATGCTCTCATGACCTCCGAGATGACCGAGGCGCCAGTCCAGGTCATCGCCGTCAGTCCCGCCGACACCCTGCGCTGGGTCAAGCCGGACCTGCTGACGCGACTGCTCCCCTTCGCCATCGTGGTCGCCGCCGCCTGGTTCATCTGGAGACCGGCGTGGCTGGGCATCTCAGTAGGTGACCTGCGCTGGCAGCTCGGGTTCGGGCTGGCCGGCCTGCCGTTGATGTTCGTGCTGGCGACCCTGCTCCAGCTCCCGCTCAGCCGCCGGCGCGGGGCGCTGCGCGTGGGAAGCGGGCCCGACGTGGTCCTCGAGGCCGGGTTCTACCTGCTCAACGGGCCGCTCGAGGAGGGATTCTTCCGGGGCCTGGTCCAGGGCGGGCTCGGCCTCCTTCTCGGCGCCCCGGCCGGCTTTCTCATCGGGACCGCCGGCTACGTCCTCTACCACCGGCTGGGTGGCTGGACCTGGGCCGACGTCGCCGCCACCGCGCTGGCCGGGATCTCGCTCGGCCTGGCCTTCTGGCTGCTGCCCGGTCCGCCCTCGCTGCTGGGCGTCTCGCTCGCCCACGTCGGCGCGACCTGCGGTTTCCTGGGACCGGGTCCCTACCTGCTTCGCCGGCTCCGGCTGATTTGAGCTGCCGCGCCTGGCGGCTGCTCCTGCTGGCGGGCCTCGCCGCCTTCCTCGCGGAGTTCGACGGCGCCGCGCTGCCGCTGGCGCTGCCGGCGATCGGCGCCGAGTTCCGAGCACCCCTTGGCGAGCTCTCCAACCTGGGTTCGCTGCTCGTCCTCGGCGGGCTCCTCTCGATCCCGATCGCCGCGGTGGCCGACCGCACCGGCCGAACGCGCCTGGTGGCGCTCTGCGTGCTCGGCTTCTCGCTCGCTGACCTCGGCAGCGCCTTCTCGACCGGGTTACCGATGCTGGGCGCGCTCCGATTCGTCGCCGTCGCCTGCGAGGCGGCCGTCGCAACCATTGCGCCGGTTCTCGCGGTCGAGGAGGTGCCGGACCAGCACCGCGCGCTGGGCGTCGCCGGGCTCACCTTCATCGCCACCGCGGGCGGCGGACTGACCACCATCGTCTACCCGTTCTTGGCGCCCCATTGGCGGCTGCTCTACCTCTGCGGCGCGGTGGGGATACCGATCGCGGCCCTGATCTGGTTCGGCCTTCCTGAGAGCCGAAGCTGGATCGCGGCCGGGCACGAGGAACGGCCGCTGCGGGTGCTGGCGGAACCGCGCTGGCGCGGCCGCCTGCTGCTGCTCGGCGTCTTCAGCCTGCTGTCGGTGGTGACCTACGAGGCCACCTCCTTCTTCGGAGTGCTCTATGCCAGCCGTTCGCTCCACCTGCAGCCGCCGGCGATCAGCGCCATCCTGGTCGTCAGCGGAGTCGTCGGCGCGGCCGGTTTTCTGGCCGGCGGCTGGCTCTCCGACCGCTTCGGCCGGCGCCGGCTGGGGGTCACCTTCCTGGTCCTGACCGCGGTCCTCTCGGCGCTGGCGTTTGCCGGCACTCTGCCGGCCTACGCGATCGGCTATGTGGCCGCGCCCCTGGCCGCGGGACTGGCGGGGCCGATGACGGCGGCCTGGTTCAGCGAGCTCTTTCCCACCCGCGCCAGGGCCACCTCGCAGAGCCTGGCGCTCGGGGCTGGCACCATCGGCGCGGTGGCGAGCCTCCAGTTGGTCGCGCTGCTGGCTCCCCGTTTCGGCCTCGGCCCGGCGCTGGCGGCTTCAGCTCTCGGGCTGCTGGCGGGAGCGCTGGTACTGCTCCGTTTTCCGGAAACTCGGGGGCAACCTCTTCCAACCTGAAACAGATCTGCTAACTTAGTGCCGCACTCTAGGCCCCAGGTAATCGCGCGGGGGCCTTCGGAATCCAACTTGATCCCCTCCTCTTTTCTCCCCATCACACCTTTGGTGCCGAGCGCATGAGCACGCCCAATCCGGGTGACGTTCTCCCGCTCTGGGATCCCGACATCCCGGGCGAGGTCGTCTCCACCGGCCGCCTCGGCATCCGCATCAGGCCCGGGAGCCCGGCGGCGGCCAAGATCGCCTTGGTCCCGGGCGGCCCGCGGGCCATCCTCGACGTCCTCGAGGAGAAGAAGATGATCGAGATCGGCTACACGATCACCAAGTCCGACAAGCCGCTCGAATGCATCGGGCTCTTCAACTCCACCCTTCTCACGGGCCGGCTCGGCCGCACGGCCAAGGGCCTCGCCTTCGAGATGACCGACTTCCAGGAGCTGGAGTCGCCGGACTACCCGATCGAAAAGTCGCGCGTGCACCTCAAGTACCAGGAGCTGCAGATCGTCGAGGAGTGGGACGGCGACCTCGAGGGCTTCACCGCGATCGAGCTCCGAGAGAAGGCGAAGACCGAGCCGATCCTCGATTCCACGATGCGTTTCGTCGAGCACCTGCGCGACTTCCGGGAGGACCTCGCCGAGGCCGCCGTCCGCCGCTACGAGGCGACCGAGCAGTGGGTCGAGTGCCCGCGCTGCGAGGAGACCGTGCCGACCTCGAACGGCATGCACTGCCCGAACTGCGGCGAGGACATGCGGGGTGGGGAGTTCGTACGGGCGATCCTCCACCTGATCGGCGACCAGGACGCCCGGGTCTACCGCGGCATCGACTCGCTGACGGTGCGTTCGGCCGGCTTCCCCGAGTACCGGGGAATGTCGCTGGACAAGATCGCCGGCTTCGACCTCTGGGTCTCCTTCCGCCGCTACGACCCGCTGCCCGACGAGGGGGTGGTGCTGCCGACCGCCAGCGTCGAGATGTTCGAGGCCCAGCGCTCGGTGATCCGCCAGCTCCAGATCGGTTCGCCGCGGACCGGGGCGCTGGCGGCCGAGCTGGCCGACCCCGGCTGGCTCGGGAGCCCGCCCTACCTCCCCCTGGAGGGCAAGCCCGCCCACCATCTCCCACAGCCCAACGAGGAGCAGTCGGAGGCGGTGGCTCGCGTCATGGGTATGAGGCCGGGCCAGATGTACCTCATCCAGGGCCCGCCGGGAACCGGCAAGACAACCGCCATCGTGGAGTCGATCCGGCGGATCCTCGGCCGCCACCAGGGCGGGACCATACTCCTCAGCTCACACTCCAACGACGCCGTCGACACCGGCCAGGAGCGGCTGCTCGGCTTCTCCCACGTCCGCCAGGCCCGGATCGCCGAGCCGGGCAAGGTTCCCCGCCGGCTCCGCCAGACGCTCTTCGAGGGCGAGAACCTGCAGCAGTTCAACCTCGTCGCCGGCACCTGCAACCGGTTGGCGATCGACTCCCGCCTCCGCTTCATGGTCTTCGACTGGCTCATCCTCGACGAGGCCAACAAAGTCCGCGCCAACGAGGCGCTGGCGCTGATGCCGCTGGCCAAGCGGTGGGTGATGATCGGCGACCTGAACCAGCTGCCGCCGGTGATGGAGGAGGCCGCGCTGAGCTTCGAGATCAAGAGCCCGCTGGACGAGATGGTCCGCGACGCCAGCTTCTACGGCTGGATGTGGGACAAGGTCCCGGCGCAGTCGAAGATCATGCTGCCCCGCCAGTACCGGATGCGGGAACCGATCGGGAAGGTCGTCTCCGACCTCTTCTACGACGGCAAGCTGATCCACGAATCGCCGCACCCGCGGATGCCGCTGCCTTGGCCCTTCGACCGCGAGCTGGTCTGGGTCGACACCGGCGCCCAGGACGAGTATCGCGACGCCCAGCGCTCGGTTGCCAACGAGTTCGAGGTGGCGCTCTGCAAGGACATCACGACCATCGTGCGCAAGCGGGTGCGGAAGGCCAAGCTGGCGGTGATCGCGATGTACAACTCGCAGGTCAACCGCCTGACCAGCGCGCTCAAGGGCATCGTCCCGCCCGACGACATCGAGTCGGTGGACGCATTCGAAGGCCGCGAGTCGGACGCCGTCATCCTGTCCCTGGTCCGCTCCAACGACCGGGCGGCGATCGGGTTCCTGAACGACCCCAACCGGGTCAACGTCGCCATCTCCCGGGCCAAGAAGCTGCTGGTGATCGTGGGCGACTCCAAGACCGTCATCGGTGGCGCGCCTGAGCTCTTCGGTCCCCTCTTCGAGCACGCCAGGGCGGATGGCCTGGTGGCCGGAGTCGGGGCGGTGGTCACCGCCTGCCAGAGGGTCGGCGTCCGCTCCCAGGTCCAGCGCCTGTCGCGTCCCAAGCGCGGCGATCGGAGGCGACAGAACCGACGCCGGCGGCGCGGTCGCGAGCAGGGTCTCCCGTTCGCCGAGACGGCGCCTGCCGAGCCGAACGGGACCGCCCCCAACGGGATGTCGCCGAACGGCGACCACGACCTCGACCAGTTGGTGGTGACCGCCGAGCCCGCCACCGGCGCGGTCGAGCGGCCGCGGCGCCGGCGAGCGCCGCGCAGGCCGGATGCGGAGCCGCTCGAGACGCCGCCCGGTGCGCCGCCCGACAAGGTCGCCGCGGCGAGCGCGACGAGGCCGAAACGGGCGCGCCGTCCGCGCGCCGAGGCGTCGCCGGAACAACCCGAAACCGGCTCCTAGCGGCCCTCGAGCCGGCCTTATCCTTTCGCTGCCGGAATGAGCGACTGCGTCTTCTGCCAGATCGTCAACGGTTCCGCGCCCGCGAGCGTCGTCTACTCCGATTCCACCGTGCTCGCCTTCATGGACATCCAGCCGATCGTGCCGGGCCACCTGCTGGTGATCCCCAAGCGCCACGTCGAGCTGATGGGCGAGTTGCAGGCGGGAGAAGGCGCTGCCTGCTGGGTGATCGCGGAGATGCTGACCCAGGCCGTCCGCGGTTCGGGGCTGCGGGTCGAGGGCGTCAACATCTTCGTCGCCGATGGCGAGGCGGCCTTCCAGGACGTTCCTCACTTCCACGTCCACGTGATCCCGCGCTTCGCCGGGGACGGCTTCAGCCTCTCCTTCCCGGAGGCCTACGGCCACCCGGTCGAAAGGACGGTGCTCGACGACGCGGCGGCGAGGATCCGAAGCGGTCTTGGCGCCTAGTCCGAGCGGGGGCTAATGCGGCCTGTGGGCCGCGACCAGGCCGGAGATCGCCGTGGAGAGCTCGGCGGGCGTCGTACGCCATTTGAGCAGGGAAGCCGCCACCCCCAGGGGCGGGTGGTCGTGGGCCTCCTGGTCGTTGGTCAGTTGGATCACGGCCGCGCCCCGGCCGACGAGCGAGAAGACGACGTCCCGGCCGCTCCCGTCCGGAAGCCGGGAGTCGACGCAGACCACGTGCGGCGTGGAGCGGTCGAAGAGCAGCCCGGCGGTGGCGGCGTCGTTCGCGATGTCGACCCGGTAGCCGTCCATCCGCAGCTTGATCGAATACAGCTGGGCGATGCTGAGGTCGTCCTCGACGAGCAGGACGATTGGTCTTTCGTCTCGCATCCGGGCGTCAGCATACACAACGCCGCAGTCAGTAAAGACGGTCGTTTGGGCGTCACTTGGTGAAATGCCCCCACTAACAACGCGCCGGAAAGCCTGAATTGGAGTCGATCCCGGTCCCCGAACTCCAGCTGGCCGGCGAGGTTCCCCTCCCATCGCCGATCCAGATGGCTCTCGACGAGGTCTTGCTGGACGCCGTCGCGGGCGACCGCCGGCCTCCCCTGCTTCGGTTCTGGGGCTGGACCGAGCCGACCCTGGTCCTCGGCTCCAACCAGGCGGTCGCCAACGAGGTGGACCTCGAGGCGGCGGGGCGCCATGCCTTCGGCGTGGTGCGCCGGCTGTCCGGCGGCGGCACGATGCTCGCCGAGCCCGGGCGGACCATCACCTGGTCGCTGGTGATGCCGGAGGCCGCGGTGGCGGGCATGTCATTCATCGA
>DATLQT010000063.1:0-23449 GCA_035535055.1 Candidatus Dormiibacterota bacterium
ACGATCGGCCGGGGGACGCTGCGGCTAGTCGGCCCCGGCTCCGAGCGCTACCGGAAGTCGCTGACCCATCTGGCGATGCGCCTCGGCATCGCCGAACACGTTGTCTTCGAGGGCCGGGTGACCGCGGCCGAGAAGCACCGCCTCATGGCCGAGGCAACTGCCCTCCTGATGACGTCGGTCCGGGAGGGCTGGGGGCTGGTGGTGACTGAAGCCAACGCCTGCGGGACGCCAGCGGTGGTCTACGACGTTCCCGGGTTGCGTGACTCCGTCGTCGACGAGGCCACCGGGCTCGTCGTTCCGCCACGGCCCGCGAACCTGGCGCAGGGGATGATCCGAGTCGTCCGCGAACCCGAGCTGCGCGGCCGCCTGGCGACCGAGGCCAAGCGCTGGAGCGGGACCTTCTCCTTCGACGCCGCGGCCAGCCTTGTCCGCGAGCAGCTCCTGGCGGCCACTGGGTGAGCGCCAGCAACTCGATACGGACCCTCGCCGTCGGCGCCCTCTGGCCGGCCAAGGCGCGGCTGGACTACCTGCGGCTGCGGCTCAACCCGCCCGGCTACGTCCTGCAGGGGAGGACGTACCCGATCCACGTCGGCTGGTACAACAAGACCTGGCGCAACGAGCGGCAGGTGGAGATTCCACCGGCCCTTGAACTGATCGCCGCGACGCCTCCCGAAGAGGTGCTGGAGGTGGGCAACGTTCTCGCCCACTACGGCTCGACCGGGCACACAGTCGTCGACAAATACGAGCTGTCGCCGTCCAGCTTGGCGATCGATGTGGTCGACTATCAGCCCGGTCGTCACTTCCAGCTGGTGGTGGCGATCTCGACCCTGGAACACGTCGGCTGGGACGAGCCGGAGCGCGACCCGGCCAAATTCCGACGCGCCGTTCGCCAACTGGCCTCGCTGCTGTGGCCTGGCGGCGTGCTCTGGGCCAGCGTTCCGCTGGGCCACAACCCCGCCGCGGACGCCTTTGTGCGCGAGCCCGACCCGGGCTTCGAGATCTCCTTCCTGGTCCGCGGCTCGAAGCGCCCTGGCGACTGGCGGGAGGCAACAGCGGTCGACCCGGCTGCGCATCTCTACGATCCCACGATCCCGACCGCCCGAGCGGTGGCGATCATCCGCCACCGGGCGCCGACGGGCTAGTTTCGGAGCAGCCGCTCGAGGCGTGAGGTCGCCAGCAAGCGACCCCAGCGGGCGGGCAGCACCTTCTGGGCCTCGGCCAGGTCACCGGCTCGTATGGCGCCCGTGAGGGCGGCGGCCACCAGGTAGACGATGGCCATCGCAACCCCCACCACCAGGAGGCCGAGCAGCCCCGTTGCGAGGCCGCGCAACGCGAATCCGACTCCGCCGGCCAACAGGGCGGACACGGTCGGCCGGGCGAGCGCCTCGCCCAAGAACCTGCCCAAGCCCACCCGCGCAACGCGACCGGCGACAACAAAAAAGAGTGGCACCGACTGGACGAAGCTCATCAGGAGGACCGCCCCGGCCGCACCCGCGATCCCATACCGCGGGATGGCCAGCAGCACTGCCGGAACCAGGACAAGGGCGCCTAGGACGGTGAAGCTGTTGTTGATAACCGGCCGCTGCAGGCTTTCGCAGTAGAGCCCGGCGACGACCACCACCGCCTGCAGGAACATCGCGCCTGCCAGAAGCCGGAAGGCGCCTCCGGCCTCCCGCGCGACCAACAACCCCTGGTCTCCCCCAATCCAGATCCGCAGTATTGGCTCGGCGAGGACCATCAGCACCGCGGCCAGCGGCGCCGCGGTCAGTGCGACCAGGCGGCTGCCCGTGACGAGCACCGCCCGCCGAGCGGCTTCGTTGCCGGCAGCGCTCATTCGCGGATACATCGGGGCCGCCACCTCGCCCAGTAGCTGAAGGATGCGCTGGCAGGCGTTGGCCGGCACAGCGTAGATGCCAACGGCCCCGATGCTCAGCACGCTGCCGATGGCCAACTGGTCGAACCGTCCCTCGAAGATGAGGGCCGTATCGCCAAGCGACTTGAAGGCGGTGAAAGACGCCAGCCGCCTGAAAGTCCCACGGTCGAAACCCGGCCGGAGCCGGATACCCTCCAGCTCGCGGCGGCTGACCAGGTAGTAGAGGATGATGCCGGCCAGCCCTGACACTACCTGGATCACCATCACCCCAGTCAGACTCGCCTCGAGCAGAACGTAGACGACGGTCGCGGCGGTGCTGACCAGGCTCAGGCCTACCAGCCGGCCGGCGATCACGTCGTAGCGCTGGAGGGCATAAGGAATGGCGTTGAAAACGGCGAAAACCAGGTTGAGGCCAAGCCCGGCCGCGCTGAGCCAGAGGGCGATCCTCGCGATCTCGCGTAGATCGGTGGGGATGCGCAGGACCTCGTTCACCAGCACCGGCACCAGTAGGGCCAAAGCCGTGCCTCCGACCATGCCGATGACCGCGAAGAGCGTGAAGGAGGTGCCGACGATCTTCTGCGTCTCGTGGACACTTTCCTCAGCGAGGGCGCGGCTGAGCATGGCTACTATTCCGGGGATGAGGCCGAGCGCAAGGATGTTGGTGAGACCGGCTCCCAGGCCGGTTGCGAGGGCGTAGATCCCGTACTGGTCGGTCCCCAGCCGCCTCACCAGCACTGGCGTTATGGCGATGGAGAGAACCAGCAGAACGCCTCTCGCACCGACGTTGAGCGCAATGTTCCTCGCCAGCGGCAGCGAGGCTGACCTTGACTTCACCGGTGCCGGTCTTGGCTGAGCCGCCCTTCGTCGCATTGGACGTGACCCCGCTCCAAAACGGCCACCGTCGGCGTGGCATCGGCACCTACGTCCGCGGGCTGGCTTGGCGGCTTCTCGAGCAGGACGGGGTGCCGATCGAGCTCTGGGGTTGGGCCGACCACCGGCCCTTCGACCACGTACCACCTCCTCACCGGGCCCTCTGGCTGCCCCGCCTGGGGGTGCCGCGCACCCGCTTCCCGGCCCTCTTGAGGAGCGCGATGAAGGTCCGCCTGGGGCTGTCCCGCGCTGCGGCAGTACACCTGACCGATCCGAACTCGCTGATCAGCAGCCACCGACGCTCAATCCTCACCACTGTCTATGACCTCATACCGCTGCACGACGGGCCGGCGGCCGGCGGCTCTGCCTACCAGGCCTACCTCGCCAGGGTGCGGGCGGCAGCGACCGTCTTCGCGATCTCGCAGGCCACCGCCGAGGACGTCGTGGCCCGGCTGAGTGTGCCACAGGACCGGGTCGTGCTGGCGGTGCCCGGGATCGAGATCCCGGCCGCGACCGAGCTGCCGGTGCTGCCGCTGCGAGGGCCCTACTTCCTCTTCGTGGGCTCGCCCGACCCGCACAAGAACATCGGCGTCCTGCTGGCGGCGCTGGCGGCGGGCGACCTGCCGGAGCGGCTGGCGATCGTCGGCGGCTGGCCGGTGGAGAGCCTCGCCGAGCTGCGGGCGAGGGTAGAGGCGGCAGGCCTGGAGGGCCGGGTCGAGCACCTCGGCTTCGTCGACGGCGCCACCCTGCTCTCCCTCTACCGCTCGGCGACCGCCGTCGTGCTGCCGTCACTCATCGAGGGCTTCGGCCTGCCCGTGGCGGAGGCGCTGGCGGCCGGTGCGCCGGTGATCCACAGCCGGCTCCCCGTCCTCGAGGAGGTGTCGGCCGGCGTCGCGCTGACCTTCGAGCCGGCCTCCGCCGCCGAGCTGGCCGGCTGCCTGGCCCGGCTCTCCAGCGACCCGGCGCTGCGGGCCGACCTCGGGGCACAAGGGCTTCAGCGCGCCCGGGCGCTGACCTGGGCGAAGGCGGTGGACGGCACGGTCGCCGCCTACCGGCGGGCGCTTTCGGGTGATGTGCCGAATTCAGGCTAGCCGGTAGCATCACCTCGAAGACATGACTGGCATCGGGATCGTGCTCGCCCTGGTCCTGCTGCTGGCCCTCGCCGCCGGCCTCGCCTGGGCCTGGCGGCAGCCCTACATCGGCCTCGGCCTGGTCGTGGCCGGGTTGGCCTTCCACAGCTTCGCGCTGATGGTCCTGCTC
The DNA here is from genome assembly GCA_035535055.1 of Candidatus Dormiibacterota bacterium. GTDB lineage: Bacteria > Chloroflexota > Dormibacteria > Dormibacterales > Dormibacteraceae > UBA6019. The sequence goes on from DATLQT010000063.1 coordinate 4,004, forward strand.
CGCCTCGGCACCCCGAACCTGCTGGTCCGCGCCTTCCAGGGCTGGAAGGAGCTGCTGCTGGCGCTGGTGGCGCTGATCGCCCTCCTCGGCCTTTACCGAGATTGGAGGGCGGGCAAGCTGGGCCGGCCGCTTCCGGCCGACTGGTTTGCAATCGGGCTCGCCATCCTGGTAGCCGTCTACTTCCTGCTGCCGGGGTCGATCCTGCACTCCAACGCAAGCCTGGCCCAGCGCGCGGTCGGGTTCCGGATAGATGCCCTGATCCCGCTCCTCTACTTCATCGGCCGCCGCATCAAGCCCCGGCCAGACATGGTTCCCACCGTCATCTGGCTTTGTCTCGGCGCGGGGGCGGTGGTGACCCTCTTCGGTCTGGCCGAGCTCTGGCTGATCCCCACCGCGACCTGGCTCGACTGGGGCGTCAACCTCTACACCAGCTTTCTCGGGTTCACCTACCACGGGCCCGGGGGGCTGCCCGAGAACTTCTTCCTGACGCTGCCCGACGGCACCCTGGTCCGCCGGATGGTCTCGACCTACGTCAGCCCGCTCGGAATCGCCTACACGGCGCTGCTCCTGCTCCCGCTCGGAGTCGCCCTCCTGGAGTGGCACGCCGGCGAGTCGCGCCGGCCCAGGTGGCTGGCGGGGACCGTCTTCACCTTCGTCCTGATCGGGCTCCTCCTCAGCGTCACCCGGCTGGCGCTGCTGGCCGCCGCCGGCGAGGCGGCGCTGCTCTTCCTGCTCCTCCGCCGCCGCTGGCTGGCCGGCCTCTTCGTGGTGCTGGCGGTGGGCACGGCGCTGATGCTCTACGTCTACCCCTCGATCGGTCCGTCGGTCGGCCGGAACCTGGTCGCGGGTAGCGGCGGTCACGGGCAGGCCGCCGTCAGCGGCGGCGACACCTCGACCCAGGAGCACTTCACCTACCTGATAGGCGACCTGAAGATCGACCTCCAGCACCCGCTGGGACTGGGGACCGGCGCCTCCACCGTCCGCTACGGTCAACTGGTGGGGACCGGCGAGAGCGCGGTCCTGGGCTTCTTCGGCGACCTCGGCGTCCTCGGCGGCCTCCTCTACACCGGCCTCTACCTGCTCGTGCTCTGGAACGGCTGGCGGGCTTTCCGCCGCTTGCCCCAGGGGGCGCTCGAGTCGGGCCTGCCGTTGGTCGCGCTGGTCGGCGGCCTCGCCCTGGCGCCGATCACGATGACCAGCGACGTCTGGGGCGACCTCTCGGTGACCGTGCTCTTCTGGTGGGCCGCCGGAGCGGCGGTGACACTTGCCACGGCCGCCCGCGCGCCCCAGGCGGGGTTGAACTGACGGCCCTGTCCCGGCCGATCAACGTCGCCCTCGACATGACCTTCGCCAACCGCAACCGCGGTGGCTCCGGCGTCTACGCGAGGTCGCTGCTGGCGGCACTCGGTGAGCGCGACGACGTGGTCGCCTGGGAGATCGCAGGGCCCGCCCGGTCGGGCCTGGCCGGAACGCTGCGCTGGCTCGCCGCCGGCGCACAGGCCACGCTCCGGCGCCGGCCGCCGGACCTCGTTCACTGTCCGTCCTTCGTGACCCCCTGGCGGCTCCGTCAGCCATTCGTGGTGACCGTCCACGACGCCGGCGTCTGGCGGTTCCCGGAAGACCATCCGCTCGAATGGCGGGTCTACGACCGAGCCCTCCTCACCCGCCGGCTGCGCGCCGCCGCGCGTGTGATAGCCGGCAGCGAGTTCGGCCGCCGAGAGGTGATCGAGGGCTATCGCCTGTCGGCGGACCGGGTGACCACCGTCCACTACGGCATCGACGCCCGCTTCCTGGAGGCCGGCGCCGCCGATCCGGCACCTGGAGAGGCTGACCGGATGCTATTCCCTGGTGCGCCGGCCGGGCACAAGAACCTGGCGCCGGTGCTCCGGGTGATGGCCGCCGCAGATCCCGGCAGTGCGCTGGGCCGGGCCGGTCTCGACATCTCCGGGGCCAGGGCCGAGGATTACCCGGCCCTGCGGTCGGAGATCGCCTCGCTGAGCCTGGAGCGGCGGGTGCGCTGGCTCGGCCACCTCGACTCCGAGGCCCTGCCCGACCTGATGCGGCGGGCAGCCTTGGTCGTCTACCCCTCGCTTTACGAGGGCTTCGGCTTTCCGCCATTGGAGGCGATGGCCGTCGGCACGCCGGTCGTCGCCTCCGATCGCGGTCCTCTGCCCGAGCTGCTCGGCGACGCGGCGCTGCTGGTGGATCCCACCGACCCCGGCCGCCTGGCGGAGGCGCTGGAGGCGGTGTTGGCCGAGCCCGAACGGCGCCGGCGAATGGGGGCCGAGGGCCGTCGACGGGCACTGCTCTTCACCTGGGCACGCTGCGCCGAGGAAACGGTGGACGTGTACCGCGACGTCCTCGGGACCGGCGGCGCGTGAAGCCGATCCAGCGCGTCAACATCCTCGGGGTCGGCGTCAGCGCTGTAAACATGGAGCAGGCGCTGGATCAGATCGACGCCTGGGTTGAGGCCAGGGATCGCCAATACGTCTGCCTCGGGACCGTCCACGGCATCATGACCTGCCACCGCTCCGAGGAGCACCGGCGGATCTTCAACGCCGCCGGGATGGTCACCCCGGACGGGATGCCGCTGGTATGGCTCAGCCGGGCGCGGCACCCGCACGTCAGCCGCGTCTACGGGCCCGACCTGATGCTCGCCTCGCTGGCCCGCTCGGCCGCCAGCGGCCAGCGCCACTACCTCTACGGCGGCGGGCCGGGGGTCGGCGAGCGGCTGGCGGCTCAACTTCGCGAGCGTTTTCCAGGCGCGCACTTGGTCGGCAGCCGGGAGCCGCCGTTCGCGCCGATCGACCAGCTCACCACCGCCGCCGAGGCAGAACGGATCAACGCGGCCCGCCCGGACATCGTCTGGGTCGGCATCGGCTCGCCCAAGCAGGAGCAGTGGATGACGCGGATGCGATCTCAACTTCAGGCCCCGGTTCTGCTTGGCGTCGGGGCCGCCTTCGATTTCCACAGCGGGACCGTCGCCCAGGCCCCGGCCTGGATGCAGCGGAGCGGGCTCGAATGGCTCTTCCGCCTGGGCAGCGATCCCAGCCGCCTCTGGCGCCGCTACCTCATCGACAACCCCTGGTTCCTCTGGTCGATCGCACTCCAGCGGCTCGGCGTGCGCCGCTACGAGGTTTGAGGCCCACCACCCGGTGAGGCTGGCGGTCTACGAGAACCTTCCGCCGGGCGGCGCACTCCGCAGCTCGTTTCACCTCGGCCTCGAGCTGCTCGAACGCGGCCACCAGATCGATCTCTACCGGCTCAGCACCTACGCCGACAAGGGATCCTTCGACCTCGCCCCGCACGCCGGTTCGGTTAAGGTGGCCGACTACCGGCCGCTGGCCGGGATCCTCGACACGCGCCTCCGCCGCGGCCGCCTCTTTCCGCGCTCCTACACGCTCTTCGGACCCCTGAAGCGGTTGCACCGGAGGCTGGCTGCGGAGATCCGATCGGGCGGCTATGACGCGGTCCTGGCTCACCCTGACGCCATGACCTACTCGCCCTACCTCCTGCGCTGGCTGGAGGGGTTGCCGAGCGTCTACTACTGCCAGGAGGCGCCGCGGGTGCAGACCGAACCAGCAATCCGCGACGCCCACCGCGCCGAGCTGGCGCGGTCGCCCCGCGTCGTCGGCGGCGCCCGCCTGCTGGAGGATCGGTTGGTGCTCGATCGGCTGGCCGCGGAGGACCGCGAGAACGTGCGCCACCCGACCGCCGTCGCCGTCAACTCTGCGTTCAGCCGGGAACGCTTCACCTCCTATTACGGGCGAGATGCGGAGGTCTGCCGGCTGGGCGTAGACCCCGCCGCCTTCGCGGCCGCCGGACCGGTGAAGCGGCGCCGCGAAGTTCTTTCCATCGGGGCGCCCATCGACGCCAAGAACCACCTGCTGGTTATAGAGGCGCTCGGCCGGCTGCCGGCCGCCTCCCGCCCGGCGCTGCGGGTGGTGCTGCCCCGACCGGGCGGCGCAGAGCGGCTGGAGACAGCGGCCCACGCCGCGGGCGTGGAGCTGACCGTCGAGACCGGCCTCGACGAGCGGGCGCTGGCCGAGCGCTACCGCTGCGCGCTAGCGACGATCTGCGCCGCCCGGCTGGAGCCGTTCGGGCTCACCGCCATCGAATCCCTGGCGGCGGGCACGCCGGTGGTCGCGGTCCGCGAGGGTGGCTTTCGGGAGACCGTCGTCGATGGGCTGGACGGCTTCCTGGTCGAGCCCGAGGCCCAGGCCCTGGCCGCCGGCATCGCCCGCATCGTGCTCAACCCGGGGGTCGCCGAGCAGCTCGGCGAGGCGGGGCGCGAGGAGGTGTCCCGCAACTGGACCTGGAAGGACAGCGGCGATCGCCTGGAGGCGATCCTGGAGGCGGCGGCAAGGCGGTGAGCGAGCCTCGGGTCCTGATGACGACCACCGCCTATCCGCCCTCGACGGGGGGCGTCCAGGGCTACCTGGCCGATCTCCGTGCCGGGCTCCGGCGCTACCCCGCCGACGTGGTTGCCCTCTGGCTCCGGAACCGCACCGACTGGCTGCTGGGATCCACGCTCCGCCTCGGCGAGGCTCCGCCGGGCGAGGTCGCGCCCGGCGTGCGGGCGCTCGGCTGGAGCACCTCGACGCGCCTCCGGATGGCTCCCTGGGCTCTCGTCTATTACGGCATTGTCCCCGTCGCCGCCAGGCGGATCGGAGCCCTCATGGAGCCGGGGCTGGAGCGCCTGGTCCAGCCCGAGCACCGCCTGATCCACAACCACCGGATCGGGCGCGAGTTCCTGGCTGAGGCGTCCCTGCAGATCGCGCGCCGGCGGGGGATCCCGTTCGTCCTCACGCCCTATCACCACCCCCGCTGGAAGGGCTACCGCTACTCCGGCTGGATCCGGGTCTACCGGGCGGCAGACGCCGTCTTCACCCTGACCGGGGCTGAGAGGTCGGAGCTGATCGACCTCGGGGTGGCACCGGACCGGCTGCACGTGATCGGCGGAGCGGCCGACCAGCCGCTCCCCGGCGACCCAGCCCGCTTCCGCGACCGGATCCGGGCCGAGGACCGGCCGCTGGTGCTCTTCCTCGGCCAGCTCTACGACTACAAGGGTGTCGCCCAGCTCTTCGAGGCCGCGGAGGCGCTCCGGGCCGGCGGGCGCGAGCTCGAGCTGGCCTACCTGGGGCCCCCAACCCCCTGGTCGGAGTCCTACTTCGCCAACCGAAAGCGGCCCTGGCTGCACGTGCTCGGCCGCGTCGACGACCAGACCAAGTGGGACGCCCTGGAGGCGGCGACAGTCCTTTGCGTGCCGTCCCACCAGGAGAGCTTCGGCCGCGTCTACCTGGAGGCCTGGACGAAGGCGAAGCCAGTGGTCGGGGTGCGGATCCCGAGCGTCAGCGAGGTTGTAACCGATGGTGAGACCGGCCTCCTCGTCGAGGGTGGCTCTGTGCCCGAGCTTGCGCGGGCGTTGGAGAGGCTTGTCACCGACCCCGAGCTGGCGGCGACGCTGGGCCGGAACGGCCGGGAGGAGATCGATCGGCGCTTCACCTGGAGCCGGGTGGTCGCCCGGGTCGAGGGCGTCTACGAGGCGCTGATCGAGGCTCCCGCGAGAGGCTGAGCGCCGGCCTGACCCTGGGCGCTGCCGGCGGCGGCCGACCACAGGCGGCCGGCCCAGAGGATCGAGACCAGCGTCCAGAACTCGATGCTGAGGTCGTTCTTGAAGTAGGGCACGTCGACCATCCCGTGGACGATGACGGCCACCATGGCGAGAAGCGTGCCGAGCTCGTAGGGGCGCCAGCCTGTGTCCGCCGACCGCCAGCCGCGCAGGGCTGCGACCAGGGCGGCGCCGAGGATCCAGCCCATCGAGAGCAAGCCCAGGAGCCCTGTCTCCACCCAGAAGTTGAGGACGATGTTGTGGGGGTCGATGAAGTTGGCCTGGGTGTGCAGATGCGTGAAGTAGGGCGCGATCCGGTCGGCGAACCCTGACAGCCCGGCGCCGAAGAGCGGCCGCTGGCGGATCAGCTTGACGGTTGCCGACCAGAGGTCGAGCCGGCTCTGGATGGTGTTGCCGTAGACGTTGTGGGTCTCGATAAGGACCCGCGTCCGGACCGGCCCGATCAGGGCCAGCCCTGCCGCGGCGACCACCCCCAGCCCGAGCAGGAGGAGGCGCCGGTGGGAGCTCAGCACCAGCCCCAGCGACACCGCCGCCAGCGCGAGGTAGCCGCCCCGCGAGAAGCTCAGCACCGTGATCACCACCCCGATCACGAAGAACAGTGCGCCGGCGACCCGCGCGACGCCGGAGGCGTGGAGGGCCAGCGCCCCCGCCACGCCGGTTAGTGGGACGACGTAGAGGGCGACCGCGTTGGCGGTCAGGTAGATGACGACGGGCGGCGTCTGGGTGACGTCGTAGGTGTGGTGGGCCAGCGCCAGCGCCACCAAGACCGAGTTGGCCAGACCGGCCACTGCCGCGCCGCCGAAGAGCCCGAGGACCACCTGGAAGGCGCGCTCCGGGGTCCGGACCACGTTTATCCCCACGAATCCGAACGCGATCGGCTCCAGGATGTAGGCGCGGAAGAGCCCAAGGGCCGCCGTCAGTCCGGGCGCTGTGATCACCGCAATGGCGCCGGCGACCACGAAGAGGATCGCCGGGACGAGGAAGGGGCTCCGCCAGGTGAGTGGGGGCCGCCCGCCACGCAGGTGCTCGACGACGAAGACAACCAGCGTCAGCACGATGGCGTTCTCGAGGACGGTGGTCGGGTAGAAGCCGAGGTGCCAGCGGATGGTGTAGGCGGGTGCGAGGGCAGCGGTGACGGTGATGAGCAGGGCGGTGGCGCGGTAGGGGAACCCGGCAACCGCCGCCGGGCTAGTACGCATGCGTTTGGAAGAAGAGCCTCATGACGGTGAGGATCAGGATCTTCAGGTCCAGCACGAGGGACCAGTTCTCGATGTAGTAGATGTCGTAGATGGTGCGGTCCTCGATCGGCGCCGCGCCGCGGAGGTCGTTCACCTCCGCCCAGCCGGTCAAGCCCGGCCGCACCTGCTGGCGCTCGAGGTAGCGAGGCACATCGACGCTGTAGCGCTCGTCGAAGAAGGTGGGCTGCGGCCGCGGGCCGACCAGGCTCATGTCGCCCTTCAGTACGTTCGCGAGCTGAGGGAACTCGTCGATGCTGAGCTTCCGCATGACCCGGCCGAAGGCGGTCGTTCGAGGATCGCCCGGCAGCGCCACGGTGGGGCCCGTCTTGGCTTCGGCGTTGGGGATCATTGTCCGGAACTTGTAGACGATGAACGGACGCCGGTTCATCCCGATCCGCTCCTGCCGGAAGATGACGGGACCGCCCGGCATCGTCAGCTTGATTATCAAGGCAACAATCACAAGTGGGATCGCAAGGATGACCAGGGCCAGGAGGCTGGCGGCGACGTCGAAGGCCCGCTTGACGGCCGCGTTGGCGCCGACCAGACGGCTCCGGCGGATTCCGATCAACGGCAGGCCGTCGATCGAGTTCACCTCTGCCCGGGTGCTCATCACGTCGAGGAGGTCCGGGATGACCTTGAACTCGAGCTCCTCGTTTTCGCAGAGCTTGATCAGGTGCGGCAGCTGACCGCGGTCGGCCAGGGCGATGAACACCTGGTCGACGCCGAGCTCGGCTGCCTTTTCGGGCAGTTCGGCGATGCTGCCCACAACGGCGGTGCCGGCGAAGCTCGAGCCCCTCTTGCGGCCGTCGTCGAGCACGCCCACGACCTGGTACCCATACTGCGGGAACATCGACATCCGGCGCAGCAGCATCTCGCTGCCAAGCCCGGTCCCGACCATCAGCACGCGCTCGGTGCCGATGCCCTGCCGGCGAAGCTTGGTCTCGTACTGCCGTAGTGCGTAGCGCTCGAAGGTCATGAGAACGACCGTTAGCACGATCGTGTAAGTGATCGTCAACCGGGAGTAGTCGACGCCCAGGTTGCCGACCGCGATCCCGGCCAGGATGAGGACGCCCGCCAGCACCGTCCCGCTGTAGAGGCCGAGGAGAAGGTCGACCAGGGTCCGGCCGCGCCAGGAGCGGTACTGCTGGTTGATCGCCAGCGCCACCAGGTAGAGGACGACGACCGCCGGGATGGCCGGGAGGTAGGGCCCGAAGGGAAGCGCGGTGTGCTCGGCGTGGCGGAGCGGGTCGAGGTTCCGGTAATACCAGTAGGCCGCCACGATCGAGGCAGCGACGATCAGCGCGTCGCCGGCGATGAGGGCGAGCGGGAGCCAGTCGGGAGGCAGGAAGACGAGGCGGCTGCGCGCCTTCTCCGCCGGTTGCGACGGCGCCGGGCCGGCCTCCTCGATTGATGCCACCCTGACGGGGCTGCGCCTTGCCATCGGAGCTAAGCGTACCGTCGGCTGTCGGGATCTGAAGCTACCGAGCGGGTCCGTCAGCGACGCATTTCGACCTGCGGCGCGAGCCAGACGAGGTTGAGTAGGCGCCGTCGAGCGAGCTACGCTGGTTGTCCAAGGTCCAGGTTGAGGAGCAGACCACCGGGCGGCCGAAAGAGGATTTCCCGTCAACCCCCCGCTGAACAGCGGGCGCCGTTCAGTCCTCACGCGGGGGTCTCGGGAGCCATCAGGGCCGCGATCATAAGCGAGGCTTCCGTAGCGCCCACCTGGGCCGGATGGGTTGGCCGGTAATCGCTCAGAATCTTCTTTCGGTGTCAGCCCGGCTCGTCTCTGTGATAGTCCCGACCCGCAACTCCGCGCGAACGATCGCCGCCTGCCTGGAAAGCGTCCGCGCCCAGACCTACCGCCCGCTCGAGGTGGTGGTCGTCGACAACGGCTCCTCCGATTCGACGGTGGCGATCGCCGCCGGCCTCGCCGATAGGGTCGAGGCGTTCGGCCCCGAGCGGAGTGCCCAGCGAAACCACGGGGCCGCGGTAGCGCGCGGCGACTACCTGCTCTTCATCGACTCGGACATGCGGCTCCGACCGGAGGTCGTCGCCGACTGCGTTGCGACCATCGCCGCGACCGGCGCGCCGGGAGTGATCATTCCCGAAACCTCCATTGGGGAAGGCTTTTGGGCGCGCTGCCGGGCGCTTGAGCGCAGCTGCTACGTCGGCGACGACAGCGTCGAAGCTGCCCGCTTCTTCCCCTGCTCGGTGTTTGAGGCCAGTGGTGGGTACGACGAGGCCCTCTCAGGGCCCGAGGATTGGGACCTGAGCCAGCGCGTCGCCGCCGGCCGCTCGCTGCCGCGGACGAAGGCGATGATCGACCACGACGAAGGGCGCCTCGGCCTCCGCGACCACCTCGCCAAGAAACGCTACTACGGGGCCACCTTCCGGCGGTACCTGGGTAAGCAGCGCTCCTCGATGGGGCGGGCGGGCGTGCTCATCATCCGTCCGGCGTACCTTCGCAACTGGAGGCGGCTGGCCGAGCACCCGATCCTGACCGCAGGCATCTTCGGGTTGAAGGGACTCGAGCTCGGCGCCGCGGCTCTGGGTGTGCTGACTGGGCGCCGGCGTCAGCCCACGGTGTAGATGTCGACACCGTCCATGGTCGCGACGTAGGCGAGGCCGGGCACCTCGGTCGGAACCTGGAGGCCATCCTTCAGGTAGTCGGCACGGTGGACGAAGACATAGCGGACGCCGATAGAGCGGAGCCGGTCGGCGACGCCCGGCGCGTAGTAAGGCTCCAGTTGGCTCGAAATCTGGTCGGCTCGGCTTCCCGGGTTCCCGCCGTTGAAGAGAGGGTGGCCGTGCACCGGCTGGTAGACCGTGTAGAGGTGGGCCTGGATCTGCTGCTGGTTTACGTCAGTGCCGGCGTCGAGCGGGTACTCGACGAGGATCCCGGCCGGCTGCGACCGGAGCCACCGGTACTCGCTGGGTGCCGGGAGAAGCGTGTAGACGCGGAGCGGCGGGATGTTGTCGAACTCAATGGCGGTCAGTAGGAAGGGCACGGCGAGCAGCAGGACGGCCCGGCGTGGGAGCCGGGCTTGGATCCAGCTGAAGCCGCCCGCGGCTAGGAGCGCCGCGCCCAGCATCACCAGTACGCCGAAACGCGCGTAAACCCTGAAGATCGGCACCAACGGGGTGAGCACCAGAGAGGGAGAGGGGATCTTGAGGGGCCCGAAACTGTGGACGAGCGGCGGCTCCGCGACCAGGAGGCCGACCGCGCCCACGGCAAGGATCAGCCAGGTTTCGAAGCGGCGGAGCCCGACCAGGGCGCCGACTGCTGCCAGAACCATCACGGTGTAGCCGAGGAAAAGAGTCTGCTCGACGAAGTTGCTGAAGTGAAGATGCGCCTGCTCGTAATGGAGGAGCGAGGGCGGGAGCAGGGGGTTGGCGTAGTAGGGCAGGAAGTACTCCTTCAGGCGCGCGGAGTAGATGAGCACCTGGTCGATCCCCTCGTGGAGGGTGCCCAGCTGGGTGTGCAGAACGCCAGATACCGAGCCGTTCGCCGATGGCCGCTCGGCGAAGAGCAGCGCCGCTGGCAGGAAGAGGGCGGTGACGACCGCGACGATGACGCCCCCGACCAGGTGCCTTGACACCCACCTCGCCGGCTCCTTCCACAGCCGCCGGTCGACGAGGCTGACGACGAAGAAGGTGGCCACCAGAAAGGCCGCGATGTAGGCCATGTAGTAGTCGTTCCAGACCGCGAGGCCGGCGACGCCGCCGGCGGCCGCCAAATTCCAGCGGCTGCCGCCCTGCCGCCAGCGGAGCAGAAGGAGCAGGATGCCGCTGTAGATCTCCATGTGGGTCTGGGCCACGTGGCCCTGGGCCTTCTCGAGGTGGTACGGGATAAAGGTGAAGGCGAGGGCGCCGAAGGCGGCGCCGAGTGGACGCGCCCCGAGCCGCCGGGCCGCGAGGTAGGTCACCCAGGCCGTCAGCGGGAACGCCGAGAGCATCTGCAGGTTGTAGGCCACAGTCCCCCCGGCGACGGCGGCGATCGGGCCCAGCACCAGCACCGGCAACACCGCGAAGGGTTGCGACTCCCAGCCGGCGCCCCACGGGGCTCCCCAGAGCGTGTTGTCGAAGAGCCCGAGGTGGTGGCGGAGCGCGTAGCCCCACCAGTCGTAAATTGAGATCGTGCCGGTCGAGTCGCCCGGGTAGCCGTAGATCGCGCTGTTCAGGTGGAGGATCAGCGGGAAGGTAAGCACCCACGAGTAGAGGGTGGCGGCGACGGTGACGAGGAGTCCCGGCCGAGCCAGCAGCCAACGCCTCACGACGCGTCCTGGTCGGTCAACTCCTGCACGTCGTCCTTGCGGCGGGCCGGACTATGGGCCGACGCTCTCCGACGGCGATCGTAGTAGTGCAAAAAGCGGAGGCGATAGAAGATCGCCGCGGTGTCCCAGAGCGTGTTGTAGACGGCGGCCAAACCGGTCGTGGTCTCGAACTTGTAGGAGATCCGAACGGGGATCTCTAGGATCCGCCGGTAGCCGAGCTTGCGTGCCACCACCAGCAGCTCGAGGTCGAACGCAAAGCGCTTTACCGCGAGCAGCGGCACCGCCGAGCGCAGGACCTCGCCCCGGAAGAGCTTGAGCCCCGTCTGTGTATCGCTTACGTCGAGTTGGAAGAGGATGGCGATGATCACCTGGTAGATCCAGCTCTGGAAGCGCCGGAACCACGGGTAGGAGACCTGCGAGTCGCGGTGGCGCTTAGAGCCGACGATGATGTCCCAGCCGCCCTCCCGCTGCGCGCGAACGCAACTGGCAATCGAGTCGGGGAGGATCTCCATGTCGGCATCGATATAGGCGATCAGCTCGCCGCGCGCCGCGCGGACCCCGTGCATGACGGCGAAGCCCTTGCCCTCGTTGACCCGGTAGGCGAGGACCCGCACCCGGTCCGAACCGACCCTCTCCGCCTCGGCGACGGTGTCGTCGGTGTTGCCGTCGGAGATGACCAGCACCTCGTACTCGAAGCCGGCCCGGTCGAGGTCGCCGAGCAGATGCAGGAGGTTGGCGTGGATCCGCGGCCCCTCCCGATAGGCGGGGACAATCACGCTCAGGAGCGGGGCGGGCATCAGCCGGGCGCCGGCCTCCAGCCCAGGCGATCGCCGCAGTAGAGGAGCAGGGTCGCGGCCAGGAGGGCACCGAGGCTGACCATGACCATCGCGATTATCTGCCAGATCCCGGAGTGGAAGAGCACGATCAGGACGGTCTCCAAGACGCAGGCGGCGAACAGTGGGACCACGAAGCCCGAGCGCGCCACGGAGAGAAAGTAATTGATGACCAGGTTGGAGAGCGCGAGCAGCGTGAGTGCGACCGCGAATACGGTCAGGTAGGGCCTGACTGGGGTGAAGGAGCTGCCGTAAGGCAGCAACACCAACCCCGGCATCGCGGCGTAGGCGATCACCAGCAGAACGCCCATCGCGGAGACCAGCAGAAACGAGCGATCGACGACGTGGAAGTGCGCCTCGTTGCGAGCGTGGAGCGTCGCCACCTCCGGGAACATCACGCCGGCCACGGTCAGGCCGAGGAAATAGACGACTCGGCCCAGCACCGAGGCGGCCGCGTAGATCCCCGCCTCGGTCGCGTCCAGGTAGTGCTTGGCCAATAGGGTGTCGACAGTGAAGAGGTAGGTGACGCCGATGCCCGCCGTCGCCGCCAGCAGCGCGTATCGGCCGAGGCCGTCTGCCCGCTCGCGGTTTCCACCAATTGCACCGAGGTGACGGAGCAGGTAGAGGCTCTGAAGGTAGGCGATGAGGGGACTCAACATCAGCGCCGCCACCGCGCCGAGGATGCCGAAGCCGGCGGCCACGAAAGCGCCCGCCAGAAGCACCCTGGAGACGGCGTCGACAAGCGCGTTGCCGGAGAGGGCAAAGAAGCGGCGGAGGCCCTGCAGCGCGCCGCGGGTGATGGTGACCAGCAAGCTCACTATCCCGCCCATGGCCAGGACGTAGACGACCCGGGTGTCGGGGATGTTGAAGAAGCGCGCGGCGGCGGGCGCAAAGGCCGCCAGCAGCAGCATCAGCGGCACGCCGAAGAGCAGAGTCACGCCGCTGATCCGGAGCAGCAGCGGCGGAAGGCCGGCCAACTTGCCGGTCGCAGCCGCGACGCTCGTGTAGCGGGCGCTGACCAGTTGGAGGACGACGCTCGGCAGCGTCACCAGGGAGAGGGCGGCGATCGCCGCCGCGACCACCGAGTAGCCGGCGGGCCCCAGCAGGCGGCCGGTGACAAAGTGGAAGACGTACCCGAAAAGCCCCGCCAGGAGACCGCCTGTCAGGTAGATCGCGCTGTTGCGCAAGAGCGGGTCCTGGCGGAAGCGCCTGGCCAGCTGGAGCGGGCTCGCGGGGTGGTCCGTCGGCACTCTGCGGGATTCTAGTTGGCGGTTCTCCCCGGGCAGATCAGGGGCGGGGCCGCGCGAGGAGCTCGAATGCGTCGCCCGCGCGGGCCAGGTCGAGGAGATCGTCGGCGACCAACAGCGCCCCCCAAACAAGCGGATTGCGGAAGGCGCGCGATCGTTCCGCGAGCGTGGAGAAGGCGGTCCCGACGGAGCGATGGCGGAGCCGGAGGACCTCAAATCCGGCCTCGTCGGCCGTGGCCCGCAGCGTCCGGCGGTCGAAGTGGTTCAGGTGGTAGCCAGGCTGGAGCCCGCTCCACCGCGCCCCCGCAAGGTGGCGCACCGGCGAGCCGTAGTCGGGCACCCCGACGATCAGCGTCCCGTCCGGCCGCAGCAGGCGCCCCGCCTCCCGAAGCAGTCCCACCGGGTCCGGCACATGCTCGAGCACGTGCCAGAGGCGGACGACGTCGAACGAACCGGACGCGAACCCGGCCGCCGCCAGGTCGCCTTCACGGACCTCAAGGCCGGCGGCCCGCGCCGAGGCGACCGCGGCCGAGTTTACCTCCACCCCGCTCACCCGCCATCCGTGAGCGCGGGCCCGGAACATGAATTCGCCATCGCCACTGCCGACGTCGAGCAGGTCGCCGGGCATCTGCGAACGCGGAGGAAGCCCGCCGACGCGGTTGCGAACCGGCAGCATCCCGAGCCTGACCAGCAGCGACGAGCCGCGGTCCAAGTAGGCGTCGTAGGCGCGGTCGAGGAGCCGCGACCGCAGTCCCCCGCCGCCGGGATTCCCGGCGGCCTTCAGCACGTCACTCAGCTGGTGGGCCGAGTAGTAATCCGCGTCGTAGGTGGGATGGGGCGCCTCTGCCGTGCGCACCAGGCCGCAGCCGGTACAACGAACCAGGCGCGCGCCCGCAGTCTCCAGCTCGACCCGGGCCGACTCCGACCCGCAGAGCGGACAGCGCGGGGCGCCGGTCACTCCCGGTACCCCCGCAACCCGGTCAGCAACCGGTAGTAGTAGGAGAGTCGCGGCCGGCGGGCGATCACCGGCCAGAGCGCCCGGTCGGATACCTGCCGAATTGAGCCCTGTACCCGCCGCCGCTTGGCCAGCGTCTCGCCGAGATGAGCGGCATTCCAGCCCAGTCCCCGCAGGATGCCCCTCGCCGGGCCCAGCCGGCCACGGACGAGGTAGGTCCCCGCCGCGGCAAGGTTGAGGGTCACGTTGACAGGCAGGATCGCAGCCAACCTCGGCCCCGAGAGGTTCTTCAGGAGCATCGCCAGCCGGTTCTTGAAGGAATGGAAGAATACGAACTCTGAGGCAAGCGTCCCCGCCGTGCCGCCACCGCGGTGGAGGACTACCGAGCCGGGCACGCAGACGACCCGGGAGCCCGCCAGCCACACGCGCCAGCAGAGGTCGGAGTCCTCCAGGTAGGCGAAGAAGCCGGCATCGAACGCCCCGATGCGCTCAAGCAGCCGGCGCCGCAGGAGGAGCGCGGCGCCCTTGGCCGCAAAGATGTCGAACGGCGCCCTTGACCTCTCATCCACCTCCTCAGGCTGGTCGTACCGGTGGTGGTAGAGGAAGCCGGTCCAAGTCACGTAGCTCCCGTAGGAGTCGATCCGCCTCGGCTCATCGAAGGTCAGGAGCAGGCTCTGGGCCGCGCCAACCGCCGGGTCTTCCATCGCCGCCACCAGCGGCCCCAGGAAGCCGGGCCCGGCGATGGTGTCGTTGTTGAGGAGCAGAACGAAGTCGCCCGTGGCCGCCGCGATGCCGACGTTGTTCGCCTCCGCGTAGCCCAGATTGGTCTCCTGGGGCAGCAGGCGAACATCCGGCCGGCTCTTCAGGTATTCGGCGGAGCCGTCGGTCGAGCCGTTGTCGACCACGATCAGTTCCAACAGCTCGGCTGTCTTGGCCGGCTCGGTGAGACTCCTGAGACAGGCCTCAAGGTAGCGCCTGCCATTCCAGTTCACGATGACGACCGAAACTCGGCCGGCGCACGGATGCCGCTCTGCCGCCGTGAGGTCTGCTGGTTGGGACACGATCGACTCTGGAGCGTAGCTTGGCCGGCGTCGATACTGGTTGGCGCATGGCCGAGCCGCCACCCTTCCCCACCCGTGGAACGGTCCGCGAGAGCGCCTTCGCGCTGGTCACCAACGGGTTCGCCGACGGGCCTGCCCAGGCCATGCGGGACCACCTGCTGCGAGCCGAAGCGGGCCGGCTGGTGATGCTCGACCACCCGCTCAGCGCCGAGGAGGGCGATCGCCACCGGCTCGACGAGTGGGTCGCCGGGAAGAAGGTTTCCAGCCGGACCGTCCGCCTGCCCTCCCGCCCGCCGCTCAGCTACCCGCTCGACCTGCTCGCCTTCCCGCTGCTGCCCCGGGTCGACTGCTGGTTCGGCTTCAACCCGCTCAACGTCCTCCACGGCATCGCCGCCAGGGCGATCGGGCGGGCCGGCCTGGTCGTGTACTGGGGCGTGGACGTGAGCGACGACCGCTTCGGCCGGAACGCACTGACCGCGGCCTACGAGGGCCTGGAAGGCTTCTGTGTCCGGCGCTCCGACGCCCGTTTCGAGCTCTCCGAGGCGATGCGCGACGCGCGCGACCGCCGCCACAGGGAACCGGGCGATAGGCCGCGCCCGACCCGGATCGTGCCCATGGGTGGCTGGGCCGGCCTGGTGCCGACGACCGGCGCCGGCGCCTACCGCGAGCGGCGGGTGGTCTTCGTCGGCCACCTGCTCCGCAAGCAGGGCCTGCTCGAGCTGTTGGAGGCGGTCCGTCTGCTCGAGGATCGCGGCCGCCCGGTCTCCCTGGACATCGTTGGCCGCGGCAACCTAGAGCAGGAGCTTCGTGAACGCGCGGACGCGCTGGAGCTTGAGGGGCGGGTCCGCTTCCTTGGCTTCATCGAGGACCACCGAGAGCTCGAACGGATGGTCGCCGGCGGGTCGGTCGGCGCGGCGCCCTACGCCACCGGCGAGGCCGCCTCGTTCACCGCCTACGCCGACCCGGGCAAGCTCAAGCTGTACCTAGCGGCGGGACTTCCGATCGTCACCACCGACGCGGCGCCGGTCGCCCATGAACTCGCTCGGGCGGGGGCCGCCGTGCTGGTTGAGTTCAGCCCGGCGGCCATCGCCGATGGACTGGAGCACCTGCTCGGTACGCCAGCCGAATGGCGTCATCGGCGGCGAGCGGCGCTCGAGGTAGCCACCGCCTACGACTGGGCGCGGATCCTCCCCGCGGCGCTGCGTTGGATCGGTTTCGACTGAGCCAGGCCCGGGCGCGGCTTACCGGCTAAAGTCAGAATCGAAACGAATGTCCGAGGATCAACTCGACTCCAAGTTCTGGACCGGCAAGCGCGTCACCGTCACCGGTGGGCGGGGCTTTCTAGGGCAGCCGGTCGTACGGTTACTGGAGGGCCTGGACGCCAAGGTCGCAACCTTTGCCAGCCGCGAATACAACCTCACCCGGCAGGCTGATGTCGCTCGGATGTACGAGGACCAGCGACCCGAGGTGGTGATCCACCTGGCAGCGAAGGTGGGCGGCATCGGTGCCAACCGGGACAACCCGGGCTCGTTCTTTTACGAGAACGCGGTCATGGGCATCGAGCTGATGGAGCAGGCACGCCTCAACGGCGTCGCCAAGTTCGTCCAGGTCGGGACCGTCTGCGCCTACCCCAAGTTCGCCCCCATCCCCTTCTCCGAGGACGACCTCTGGAACGGCTACCCAGAGGAGACCAACGCGCCCTACGGGCTGGCCAAGAAGATGCTGCTGGTCCAGGCCCAGGCATACCGCCAGCAGTACGGGTTCGACGCCATCTATCTGCTGCCGGTGAACCTCTACGGCCCCGGCGACAACGTCGACCTCCATAACTCCCACGTGATCCCGGCCATGATCCGAAAGTGCATCGAGGCGCGCGATTCGGGCGCAGCTTCGGTCGAGGTCTGGGGGACCGGCACGCCGACCCGCGAATTCCTCTACGTCGACGACGCCGCCCGCGGCATCGTCGAGGCGGCCGAGCGCTACGACAAACCGGACCCGGTGAACCTCGGCAGCTCGGTCGAGATATCGATCAAGGACCTGGTGGAGCTGATCGTCGATCTGACCGGTTTCAAAGGCGAGGTGGACTGGGACCGGACCAAGCCGGACGGCCAGCCCCGTCGCAAGCTCAACGTTGAGAGGGCCTGGAAGGAATTCGGCTTCCGCTCCAGCACCGACTTCCGCGACGGCCTCCGGAAGACGATCCATTGGTACGAGGGCGCCCGGGCCGCTTCCCGACCCTGAGAGCGAACACAGGGGCGGTCTATCGCTGACCGCCCCTGCGTCGAAGTCGTACCGGTGGTTAGAGGAAGTAGCCGGTCACATCGACGATGAAATCGGTGCCGCCGCCTCCGTCGAGGACGTTGATCTGGCGATCGCCGCCGAGGCTGACGGTGCCCCCGTTGGCCAGTGTCTGGTTGGGACCGGTCCAGTTGATCGAGGAGTTCCCCGGCCAGGTCGCCCCGAACGGGAAGAGCGCCAGGTAGCCAGCGGCGGCTGTGTTGGTGACGGTCAGGTTATAGAGGATCGCGGTTGCGCCGGACGGCACCACCGTCGCGCCGCCCACTAGCGCTGTCGCCACCGAGATGGCGCGGGTCGCCCCGGCGGCGAGCGGGCCGCCCGAGCTGCGCGTGTCATAAACGCGGGCCGGAGTGATGGCGTGGAACCCAGGCTGGTGGATATAGCCGGCCCGAGCGCTGAACAGCTGTTGCTTAGCGCCACCAGTGCTCCCGAATCCGAAGTAGGGGATCACGAACGAATCAACCGGTATCGTCGTCGGCGTAAACGTCAGCGCCACCGACTGGATACTGCCCAATTGCGTGTGGTATGAGACGAAAGCCAGATTCGTGTCAACGTTGCTCGCCTGGAAGTCCAGCTCCAAGGAGACGCCATTCGCGTCGTTCAGGAGGAAGGAATAGACGAACTCGGTGAGCGTCGCACCGGGCGGCAGCGGGAGGCTGCCGATGAAATAGTCGGTCCCGATGGTCGGAAAGATTCCGATGCCTCCCCCACTATTGCCCTGCGCGAAACCGCTCGCCGAAGACCGCGGCTTGAACGCAGTGATTCCACCGATCTCCACGTAAGTCGTTCCGGGCGTGATCGACCCAGCGGTGTTCTGCAGCCTTGTGAACCCACTCGACCTCTGCGGCATCGGCTGCCCGGACCCCGTTGTGGTGAGGCCGGAGCCCGTCGCCGCGTTCGCGCTCAGCGGGAAGCCGAGCGCGGCGCTGCCCGCGGCCGCACCGGCCACCGCCCCGAGCTTAAGCAGGCCACGCCTCGAATAGGCCTTCGAAACATCCAACTTTGGGTCCATCTCACTTTCCTCCAGTCAGGGGTCGGCAGCAGCGATCGACGGAGCCAAAACGGACTGTCCGGTTGTGCACGGACTGCCCACTCGCGTCGAAGCGCAACCCTACCACCCCCGGATCCGAATTCAGGCCCGATAAAGCGCAGAGCTAACCGCCGCCGCCTCGCGGACTGGATTGCTAGCGGCCGATTCCGCGGTAGGTGAAGCCGAGGTCGCGCATCCGAGTCGGGTCGTAGATGTTTCGGCCGTCGATCAAGACTGGGCTCCTCATCAGGTCTTTCACGCGGGCCAGGTCAAGCTGGCGGAACTCGTTCCACTCGGTGACCATCACCAGTGCGTCTGCCTCCCGCGCGGTCGCGTAGGCATCGGCCTGATATTGGATCTCCGGCAAGATCTCCCTCGCCTTCTCGATCGCGGCCGGGTCATACGCGCGAACCCTGGCGCCGAGGGCGAGCAGCACCCGGGCGATGTCCAGGCTCGGCGCCTCCCGCATGTCGTCGGTGTTGGGCTTGAAGGCGAGCCCCAGGAGCCCGACCGATTTGTCGCTTAGGGATCCCAGGCACTCCTTGAGCTTGGTGACCACCAGGGCGCGCTGGTCGCGGTTGATGTCCATCACGGCGGTCAGGAGTTCGGGGTGGTAGTCGTACTTCTCCGCGATCGCAGCCAGCGCCTTGACGTCCTTGGGGAAGCAGGAGCCCCCGTAGCCGATCCCGGCCTCCAGGAACGAGGGGCCGATGCGGCGGTCGAGACCCATCCCGTCCGCCACCACCTTGACGTCGGCTCCCACCCTCTCGGCGATCCGGGCGATCTCGTTGATGAACGAGATCCGGGTCGCGAGGAAGGCGTTGGAGGCGTACTTGATCATCTCCGCGGTGTAGATGTCGGTGATCAGGATCGGGGCGTCG
>DATLQT010000064.1:0-51889 GCA_035535055.1 Candidatus Dormiibacterota bacterium
GGCCAGCCGCGACCTCAAGCGGGCCGAGATCGCGGGCCTGCTGGTGTCGCAGAAGCATCCCCAGCTTGGCGTGACCTACCGGGCGGGCAGCTTCCTCATGCAGGCGGTCGCCTACGGCCTGGGCCTGAACTTCGGCGAGGCTGAGGCTGTGAGCGCCGACTCGATCGTGAACAAGGTTCTAGCCAGCATGCGGGTAACCCGTTAACTAGCCCGTCAGCCTGGTCCCGCCCGGCGCCGGTGCGTAGTTCTTGCTGAAGTCGAGGGTCAACGGCGTGGGCGGTGTGCTCGTGACCTGGTTGATGGAGATCGAGTAGGCGACGATCCCGCCCATGTATCCGTAGAACCCGGCATAGCCCTGGATGTTGAAGGCGACGCCGGGCGAGTAGGTCATTCCGATCGCCGCGCTGTTCACCTCGCCGTCCCACACGTTGGCGCGAGTCGCGGTGTTCGTACACGAGGTCGTCGAGGACGGCACGTAGTTGAGCAGCCAGTCGTACTGGTAGCCGCTGAAGAGGTATGCATCTCCGCCGGTGCCGGAGCCGAAGCCCGGATTGCTGTTCTTGAGGTTGAAACAGCCCGCGTTGGTCGCGTACATCTCGACGCCGCCAGGCGTGACAGCTCCCGGGCAGACAGCGCTGGCGCCGGCAGCGGTGGCGCAGCTGTTTTCATTGGCGTGATCGCCGCACCCGGGAGCCGGGGAAGCGCCCGATGAACAGGACACCCCGCCGGTGCTGGTAGTGCCGCGAGCCGCATTCTGACCAGGTAGCGATGGGCTCCCGCCCCATGCGGTCGTCTCGGAGTCGGGCGGATAGGCTTTGGCGCTATCCCAGGGGGCATTGGCCTGTGGCGCCCACCCGCTCGGCAGCTCGCTGGGGCCGCTGTCCCAGTTGCCGCTGGAGCTGCCAAGGGAGCCGCCGAGCGCCGGCTGGCTCTCGGTCGTGGAGTTGGTGATGCTCAGGGCGCTAACCAGCCCGAAGTTGCCGCCCGCGCAGCCGCCATCGCCAGGGGGAGATACATAGACGTTGTAGTAGGAGGCGCCTGGCACGTTTGTGATCGAGACGGCCAACTTTTCGTTGGTCCCGATGGAGACGGTCTTGCACATCGACGGAGCGCTCTCACGAAGAAACTGGACCGAGTTGTAGGTGTCATAGCGCACCGAGGTGACCTCGACCGCCCAGGTCCCGATGGCGATGCCGGATCCGGAGGAGGCGGCGCTGGGCGTGAACGTGCCCGCACAGTTGGCGCCGTTGTCGTTCCAAAACTGATGTGATGGCTCGTCGGGCGGCTTCAACTCGTTGCTGATAATCCCTTGGTTCACGGTCATACCGGCCTCCCAGTCATAGACCCCACCTTTGAGGAAGTAGCAGGTCGCGGCTCCCGAACCGAAGTTGGGGTCGCTCGTGTACGTGCCGGGCGGTAGCACGACGTTCGAGGCGTTGAAGCCCACCTGGGCGGGCGCGGCGGGGGCGACATAGCCCGGGTCTGCGAGGTGGTTCCCAGTGCTCAGGAGGCGTCCCAGCACGTTGTTGGAGGCCGTGCAGACGCCGCTGACAGGCGCCGCTCCGCCGGGCCAGCAGTAGTAGGTCAGGTGGTGGTAGGGGTCGGTGGGCACCGCGCAGCGCGTCAGCACGTTGCCCGCCACCTGCGCGTAGGACGCCGAACCGATGTTGAGGTTCCCGTCGGCGACTACGTCGCCGACGACCGTCACACCGGGGCTGGGCGTGTTGGTCACGTTGACCGAATTCCCACTCGTTCCCAGGCACCCCGCCGAGCTCAGGCCGGCAAGGGCCGGCGTCAGCGCCTGGTCCGAGGAGGTGGCCGCCCCCGTCGCCCTGACCGGGATCGTCGGCGCCTGGCCGAGCACCTGCATCAGGGTCAGGT
Organism: Candidatus Dormiibacterota bacterium; assembly: GCA_035535055.1. GTDB lineage: Bacteria > Chloroflexota > Dormibacteria > Dormibacterales > Dormibacteraceae > UBA6019. The sequence goes on from DATLQT010000064.1 coordinate 1,882, forward strand.
CGATGGTGGTCTGCCCGGTCAGTGCGAACGTCTGTCCGGCAGGCCCGTCATCCTCTGCCGAGATCGTCAGCTGGTAGCTGGTGGTTCCGTAAGTGCAGGTCATGGTGAGCGGGGTTCCCGGCGCGCCCGGCGTCGGCTCGACCAAGCCCGGGCTGCACGAACGGCTGGTGTAGACCCGGTTGTCCATCGAGAACTCGGCCCCGGCGGCGGACTCCGCGCCCGACCAGGCGCCGGGGTTGTTTTGGTAGTACTCGGCGGCGGCGAGCGCGGCGTTGTCCACCGCATCCTGCATAATCCGCCGGCTGTCGAATGCCCGCGCGCTGTCGATCGCCAGGGCGACGAAGCCGATCAGCACCCCCATCATCAGCGCGATCAGGACGATCGCCTGACCGCGTTGAGTGCGCCGAGTGCCCATCAGTACTCCGTCCTCGCCAGCACCTGGAGCGTGAACACCACGTGGTTGCCGATCACATTGCTCACCAGCGGCGTGACGGGGACGAAGTTGTAGACGACGGTCACCTGCAGCATCTCCTGGCCCACCGCTGGGTTGACGGCGCTGCAGGAGCCCGAGGCCGCCGGGGTGTCTCCGCCGGCCGCGTTGGGCGAGGGGGTCGCCTCCGGCGCTCCGCCGGCAACCACGCCTGGCTCGGTGGTGTAGACCCAGGCGACCCCCGGCGAGGGCACGGTGGCCGGGATCGGCCCATTGGGACAGGTCGGCACCTGGATCGTCGCTCCGGGAAAGTGGACGCTCGCGGTGCAGGTGACCCCGGTGTTGGTCGGCAGCAGGGAGGTCGTCCCGACCGGTGTGCAGTTGGTCGGGTTGTTGACGGGGATTCCGTAACGGGTCGCCGCGTGGGCGGCCTCGCGGGCCGCGTTGCCGGCGGCGGCATAGAAATAGAGCGCGCGCCCGAAGTCGATGATCCCGAAGGTCAAAAGCAGCAGCACCGGAGCCACCAGGGCGAACTCGGTCATGGCCTGCGAGCGCTGACCGCGGTATCGGTGGCTACTCATGCGCCCTGGATCCGGGAGTGCAGGCTGGTCGCCAGGCCGAGGTTGCCGCCGAGAGGGGTCGGTATCGCCGCCGTCATCGGCGCGTACGCCATCACCACCACGACGTTGAGATCCTTGCCCGCCAAGCCGGTCGCGGCTATGGTCGGGTAATCGGTACCGACCGAGCCCAGGTCGTCATAGCAGATGTAGAGCCAGGGTTGATTGCCGACGGGTGGGAAGGAGGCGTTGCCGTACGGTGGGTTGTACTGGTCGTTGCCCAGGCCGGTCGGACAGGTCCCGGCGCTTTTGAGCACCGAGGCCGGGAGGCCGCCGGCGACCAGCTGGCCGTCGACCACCGACTTGATGTCGGCGTCGTCGAGGTGGGGATTGGAGTCGGTCCCCGCGTCGAAGATCGACCCGTAGCGCGAGCCCTCGCGGACGGCCGACTGGAGGACGTCGGCGTAGTGGATGGCCCGCGTGAGGTCGACCAGGCCGCCGAAGAGCAGGACCAGGACCACCGAGGAGATGGCGAACTCGGCCAGCGACTGGCCGCGCTGACCTCGGCGCAGGCGCGGGGCGTGCACTAGAATCTCCGCCGGGCGGGAGGCCGTTCGAGGGAGACAGTCTTGGTCAACATGCAGGAAGCGATCACCACGGCCCGGCGGCGGCGGCCGTTCACCATCCTGGGCATGGTCCTCGCGCTGATCACCCTCGGGGCCTTTCTCTTCGTCGCCACCCGCGGGACCGGCAGCGCAACCCCGAGCGGTGTCTCTGGCAACACGGGCAACCGCTCGGAGGTAGTGGCCAAGGTCGACATCCCAGCCCGGGCGACCATCACCTCCGACATGCTGACCGTGTCGAAGGTGACCGCCGCCGCCCCGCAGTCGTTCGCCAGCGTCTCCGACATCGCCGGCAAGACCGAGCACTTCCCCTTGATCGACATCAAGGCCGGCCAGCCGCTGCTGGCCAATGAGCTGGTGACCTCCACGACCTCCGTGCCGGGGAGTGGTCCGCAATTCCTCGACATACCTCAGGGCTTTGTCGCCTTGACGATTCCCACCAGCGAAGAGACCGGGGTCGCCGGCTACATACAGCCGGGCGATTATATCGGCATCATCGCGGTGGTCGACAAGGCCGGGGTGACCACGTCGAAGACCGTCTTCAACAACGTTCACGTGATCCGCGTGGGCACCGCGACAACCACGATCGCGCCAGGTCGCACCGGCCCCACCGCGACCGTCAGTTCGGGGACCGGCTCCAGCCTCACGGTGGTGATGAACGAGTGCGACGCGGAGTACGTGACCTGGTTCCTCGCGGCGGCGACCCTGCGCTACACGCTGGAGAACTACCAGGACTACAACCAGGGCGTAGTCAATAACCCCCAGACCGATCCCGCCTGCGCGATCGACAAGGCGACCGGGGTGACCAACGCCGACGTGGCCAAACGCTTCGGTTCCGACGTGGTCCCATGAACCCCGCCGGCGAGATCCTGATCGGCATCTGCCTGGCCGCCGCCATCGCGGTCTTCTTCTGGAGCCTCGACACCGTCCGCCGCGAGCGGGCGACCGCCGACCTTGTCATCTCCCAGTTACCCCGGCGACGTTCCCGGCTCGACCTGCGGGACACCGTCGACCGGGTGATGCAGCCCATCGCCGACCTCCTCAGCGAGCGAAACCGCCGGGCGGGGAAGGTGACGCTCGCTGAGGACCTCGCCAAGGCGGGCCTTCGGCTCACCAGCTCGGAGTACTTGCTGATCCAGATCTCGCTCGCGCTCGGGCTGGGCCTGTTCGGCCTCTGGGTTTTCGGCCTCGGGCCGCCGTTCCTGCTCCTCGGCTGGCTCGGCTTCATCGTGCCCCACTTCTACATGCGACGCCGCCAGGAGGGGCGCCAGCGGGCGTTCAACGACCAGCTGGGGAACATGATCACGCTCCTCTCCAACGCCCTAAAGACCGGCTACTCGCTCGGCCAGGCGATCGAGATCATCGCCAAGAAGGCGCCGCCGCCGGTCTCCGACGAGTTCGAGGTGGTGACCACCTCGATCCACTTCGGCACCTCGGTCGAGGACGCCCTGGCCGCTCTCGTGAAACGCGTGCAGAGCTCCGACCTCGACTTCATCGTGGTGGCCATCCTGCTCCACCGGAAGGTGGGCGGGAACTTGCCCGAGATCCTCGACAACATCGCTGAGACGATCCGCGATCGGCTTCGCATGAAGCGGGAGATGGCGGTCCTGACGGCGCATGCGCGCGGTTCCGCCACCCTTATCAGCGCGCTGCCGATCGTGCTCGGCGTCCTGATGTACCTGATCACGCCCAAGTACTTCGCGCCCATGATTCTGTCCCCGGTGGGCTGGCTCCTGATCGGGATCGCCGGTGCCCTGGTGGTGATGGGCAACCTGCTGATGAACCGGCTGGCCAAGGTCGACACCTAGGTGTTCGACTGGCTTCCCGCGATCCTGGGGCTGATCTTCGCCTCGGCGATCTACTTCTACTTCATCCAGCTTGACAAGCAGGAGGAGGTGGTCTCCGAACTGCCGCCGCAAGATGAGGTCGGCGCGCTGGCGCTGCGCCGGCGGGGTCTTAGCTATCGGCTCGACCGCCTCGGTCGTCGGATCTTCGGCAACCGGGTGTCGATCGACGAGCGGACATCGGTGCAGGTGCGGCTCAACCTCGCCGGCAACCCCGGCCACCTGACACCCGCCGCCTTCGAGGCGATCCGCTACGGCTTAGCCGCCCTCATGGTCGCCCTCGCCCTCGGCTTCGGGCTGCTCATCGGGCAGGCGCTAGTGGCGGCCATCGCCGCGATCGTGGCCGCCGCGCTCGGCTACTGGCTCCCGATGCTGCTCCTGAACCAGCTGGCGGCCGCCCGCCGGACGGCCATCGAGCGCAACCTGCCCGACGCCGTCGACCTGCTCACCCTGGCGGTGGAGGCGGGCCTCAGCCTCGACGCTGGCATGGCCGACATTACCGGTCGGTTCAACAATGCGCTCGGCGATGAGTTCGGCAAGGTCCTCCGCGAGGTGCGACTGGGCCGGCCCCGGATGGCGGCGCTGGAGGACATGGGCCGCCGCTCGGGAGTCGCCGAGCTTCACAACCTGATCCAGGCAATCACCCAGTCGGAGCAGATGGGCATCGGGATCAGCCGCTCCCTCCGGATCCAGGCCACCGAGCTCCGCCGGGTGCGCCGCTCGATGGCGCAGGAGCGAGCCGCCCAAGCGTCCCTGAGGATGATCTTCCCGATGGTCGGCTGCATCTTCCCGACGATCTGGATCATCCTGCTCGGCCCCGCGCTGCTCGGCATCATCAAAGCCTGGCGCTAAAACGGAGCAGGAGGGGGCGGGCCCTTTCCAAAACTTCTCCTCCCGGCGCGACGCAGGAGTCGATTTCGAACAACTCAAGCTGGCCGGCGTATATCCGGCCTACGCGCGGCATCCGGTTCTCCCCCCGATGGCGAGACTTCTTTCCCCTCGGATGCACACCCTCTACCTTCAGGTCGTATTCTCTTCAATAGTCCGGTCAAGGTCGTTGTCAAAGACCCCGAAGGGTTCGAGTCCGCCCTCCGCGAGTTCAGGCGCAAGGTCCAAGAGCAGGGCCTCGTCCGTGAGGTCCGGCGCCGCGCGCAGTACGTGCCGCCGGCCGAGGCGCGCAAGGTCAAATCCATTCGTGCCCGGCGGCGCAAGCGATAAGCCGGGACCGGGTATAATTTCCGCCGTTCGGTGGCCATGGCGGAGGGGAGACACCCGTTCCCTTTCCGAACACGGAAGTTAAGCCCTCCTGCGCCGATGGTACTGCCAGGGTGACCTGGTGGGAGAGTAGGTCGTTGCCGAGCATTTTTTTCAAATCCCGGGACCCGCAAGGGCTCCGGGATTTGAGCTTTCTGGGCGGCCTGGACTTCTAGGCGGTCACCAGTGGTTCCTCGACGAGAGGGCGGAGCTTGGGCAGGAGGAGCAGGAGCCTGATCGTCAGCACCGCCAGCAGCGCGAGCATCGTCCCCAGCACGTCAATGACGATGTCCCCCACGCCGCCATGGTGGTAGACGATCGACTCCGTTAGCATCAGCACGCCGGCCGCCAGCAAGGGGATGAACCAGGCGTCCCGAGCCGCCATGCAGAACTGCACCAGCAGGTTGTTGAGGCTCAGTGCGAGGCCGATCACGCCGACCAGGAAGATGTAGTGCTGGGCATCCGAGAAGGCCCCGCCGAAGAGGACGCGCACGATCAGGCCCGGCACCGCCCCAAAGACCACCAGCGCCATCGCCCCCAGCAGCCCCATGATGCCCGCCGAGACGCCGAGCAACCGACCGGGGTGGTCGTTGTTGGCGAGCGCCTCGACCACCCGCGGAAAGAGCACCTGACTCACCGAGAGGGTCAGGAAGTAGAGGATCGTCCCGATCTTGTTCAGCGCGCCGTAGATGCCGGCGTCGTGGCTGCCCAGGTAGTGCTTGGCGAGGATCACGTCCAGGTTGTAGAGGAGCAGGATCCCGAGCGTCCCCGCTGAGGCCGTCAGCGAAAAGCCGACCATGGAACGGAGTCGCTGACGGCCGCCGGGCGCCCGCAGGTGGTCGCGGATCGCGTAGATGCCTATGAGGTAGGCGAAGGCGACCCCGGCGAGGACCGCGATGGTGGCGCCCACGACGCCCGTCCCCGCCGCCAGCAGTATCCCGAGGGCGCTGCAGCGGACGACGAGCTCCAGGGCCAGGTTGGCGGACAGGCCCGAGAAATACTGGATCCCCTGGAGGACCCCGCGCGGGATTCCCACCTGCCAGAAGACCGCCACCCCGAGGCCCAGCCAGACCACCGGCCAGGGGGAGTGGAGGTGGAGAAAGCCGGCCACCGGCCCGGCCAGGAGGAACCCCGCCAGGATGATCAGGACGCTCGGCAGCAGGGTGATCTGCGTCGTCCGCACGACCAGGTAGCGCACGGCGTCGGTGGTTCCCGAGGCGACCAGGGTGGCCGAGTAGCGGGCGAGGACCAGGACCAGGATCAGGGTCGGGGTGGTGAAGACGGCGTAGACCGCGATGATCGAGGCGACGTCGCCGTAGAGGTTCGGTCCCAGCACCCGACCGGCAATCGCGTGGTAGACGAAGCCACCGACGCCAGCGACCAGGCCTCCGGCGAAGAGGACGAGGTTCTGCCGGACCAGGCGGCTCGACTTCAACCGCTCCAGGCGGGGGCCGAGCGCCCGCTGGGGAGCTTTGTCCACGACCCGGCGATTCTAGGGTGGCGGCTGCTGGGCGCGTCGGGGGGAGGGGTGGCCCCCGACCTTCCCTATCCTTTGCTGCTGGCGATGGAAGAAAGAGAGGCCGCCGAGGTCGCCGAACCGCTGGTCTCGGTCGTGGTGGTCAGCCACAATGTCAAAGACCTCCTCCTCGACTGCCTGACCGCCCTCCACCAGGGAACCGACGTCCCCATCGAGGTGATCGTCGTAGACAACAACTCGAAGGACGGCTCCGCCGCCGCGGTCGAGGAGGGGTTCCCGGCTGTCAGGCTCCACCGGATGCGCAAGGACTCGGGTTTCGGGCGCGCCCACAACGCCGGCCTCGAGCTCTCGAGCGGCCGTTTCGTGCTGCTGCTGAGCCCGGAGGTGATGCTCAAGCCGGGCTGCATCGGCGAGCTATCCGACTTCCTTCTTGTCCGGCCCGACGTGGGTGCGGTCAGCCCCCGGCTGACCAGTCCTGACGGGCGCCTCGTCGAGGGCGCCCGTCGCGCCTTTCCTACCCCCGGCCTCGCGCTCTATCGGCTGGTCGGGTTGAGTCGGCTCTTTCCTCACACGAGGCGGTTCGGCCGCCACAACTTTGGCTATCTGCCGGCCGACCGGCCGCACGAGATAGACGCCGGCACCTCGGCCTGTCTGATGATCCGGCGGGCGGCGTTCGCGAAGGTCGGCCAGTTCGACACCGACTACTTCATGTACGGCGAAGACCTCGATTTCTGCTACCGGCTCAAGCAGGGGGGCTGGAAGGTCTTCTACGTCCCCGCGGCGGAGGCGGAGCGGCACTCGGGTGTGCCGACCCCGGAGGAATCGAGGCGTCACCGCTACGAGATGCACAGCTCGATGTGGACCTTCCACCACAAGCACTACGCGGACGAGCTGCCGGCTTTCGGGAACGGCCTGGTCTGGGCGTCGATCTGGACCCGCTGGGCATTTCTCAGCGGCTGGTCGGTGGTCAGCCGAACCAACCCGCCGGGCGACTAGGGCCTCGCGGCCGGAATGGGGTGATTCCGGCCAAGATGCGCGTCGCGGCCCGCGAGCGGCTGCAGGTCGCGCTCGGGCGCGTTCTCCGCCTGCGCCGGACCGAGCTGGGTCGGGCGCTCCGCATGGCGGGGCTGGCGATAGTCCTCGGCTGCGGCATGTACACCGCCTTCAACGGGACCCAGGCGATCTTCCTGGTCCGCACCGGCGCGCGGGCCTACCCTGCCTTCTTCATAGTCCTCGCCGTCAGCGTCTGGCCGGCCATCACGGCGCTGGCGGCGGCCAACCGGCGCTGGGGCCCGGACGCTGCTTTCCGCTACAACCTGGCTCTCAACGCGGTCGTCCCGCTCACCGTCTACCTGGCGTACCGGCTGGCCGAGAACACTGTCGTCAGCTTTCTCGCGATCGTGGTCTATTCGGTGGCCTTCGAGGTCCTGATGATCCAGTTCTGGGCCTTCGTCGGCCAGTACTTCGACATCCAGGAGGCGAAGCGCGTCTATCCGGTGATCGCTGCCGGTTCCGGTCTCGGCTACATCTTCGCGGGTGCCCTCACCACGGTGGTCGCCGAGGTGAGCGGGCAGCCCGAACTGCTGGTCCTCGGCTGGGCCGCCGGCTGCGCCGCCAGCGTTCCGATCGCCGCCGCGATCAGTCGCCGGCTGCGCCGCCCGGTGTCCCTGGACGTCGGCGATCCCTTTGGGCCGGAGGAGGGCGTGGTGGTAGCCGGCACGCTTCATGGGCTGCGGGACGCGTTCGGCTACTTGCAGGTCAGCCGGCTGGTCCTGGCACTGGTCCTGCTCGGGACGGTGCTGCTGGTCGTCATGAGGGTGTCGGACTACCTGGTCGCGCTGGTCTTCGTCGACTCGACCCGCAACGTTACCGAGCTCAGCGTCCTCCTCGGCAATGCGTGGATGCTCAGCTACCTGGTCCAGATCGCCCTCGGCCTCTGGGTAACGCCCTGGCTGCTGGCGCGAGCCGGGATCAAGAACGCGATCCTGGCGCTGCCGGTTGCGACGCTGGCGGGCTTCTCCCTGGTGGCCCTCTCACCCCGGCTGGCCGCCGCGCTCTTCCTCTTCGTGGTCCGCAACGGGCTGCAGACCGGCGTCGACGACCCCGCCCGCAACGTCCTCGACGGCGCTCTGCCCGAACAGGTCCGGCCCCGCCTCGCGCTGCTCCAGGACAACTTGGTGCTTCCCGGGTCCGCCGCCCTGACTGGGATCGGCTTGGCCGTCATCGCGGCCTTCTTCGGCTCCGCCTCGGTCCTCTTTTTGGCCTGGCTGGGGATCGTCGTGGCGCTCTTGTTCCTCGCCTGCGCTCTCTGGGTCCGCGGCCTCTACGTCGGCGCCGTCTTCCAGCGGCTGCGCTCGCACACCTTATCGCTGGACGATCTCGAGCTGGCCGTCGGCCTCCGCAGCCTGGGGGAGGTGTCCGAGCTCAGGGGCTACCTCGCCGGGGACGATCCCGAGATCCGCCGCTTCGCCGCCACCGCCCTGAGCCGTGTTTCCGGCGAGGGGTTCGCCGAGCTGGCGCCCGAGCTGGTGCTCTCGGCCGACCCCGCGCTCCGGCGGCTGGCCTTTGAGCTCTCCCCGGCAGGCGCGCTGGGTGAGGACCTGCTGGCGATCGGCGCCGCGGACCGCGATCCCTGGGTGGTGGCTGCCGCGGCGGTCGCCGGCAGCCGGAGCCGTCCGCCGTGGGCGAGGTCGGGGGAACTGCTGGCCCGACTGCGGCATTCGCCCGGTGCCCCCGGCCGCTCCGCCGCCGCCTGGGCGGCGTCCTTCACCGGCGAATTGGAGCCGGTGCAGGCCGCGCTCGCCGATCCCCGCGCCGCTGTTCGCCTGGAAGCGGTCAGGAGCCTGGGCCGGATGCGGAGCGAGACACCGGGCACCGCCCGGTCCCTGCTGACCCGAATCGGCGACAAGGATCTCGAGGTGCGCCGCGAGACGCTTCGCCAGCTCGGCCGATGGGCCGCGCCGGCCGCCGCCGCCGAGGACCTCGGCCCGCTCCTGGTGGAGTGTCTCGGCACCGGCGACCCGGTGAGCCAGCACCTCGCCGGCGAAGCGATCTCGGTCCAGTGTCCCGCCGCCCTGGAGGCCGCCCTGCCCTTGCTGGAGGGCGAGCCGAGGATCGCGGTCGCCGTGCTCGAGGCGATCTTTCGCTCCGGGCGCGTGGAGATGATCGCGGCCGCCACGCGGCGCCTGGAGGCGGCGCTGGCTGCCGGGGAGCTCTCTGCCGACCATTCCCACCGCCTCGGCCGGTTCGGTCGCCTGGGCGGCCCCGGCAGCGAGGATCAGCGCTGGGCGGGACTCCGGGTCGCTCTCGACGATCACCGCGAGCAGACCATCGAAGTCTGCCTTGCGGCGCTCCGCTCCCTCCATGACAAGCGGGGCTTCGCACGGGTCGAGCGCGGCCTGCGCTCCGGCGATCCGGCCGCGCGGGCCGTGGCGATCGAGACGCTGTTAAACTTCGGCCCGCCCCGCCTGGTCGAACCACTGGCCCGGCTGCTCGACCCCGGTCGCCTCGAGGTCGGCGCCGCTCGGCCGCTCCGCGAGGTGGAAATCGGGAAGCTGGAAAAGCATCCCCATGAGTGGGTCCGGCGCGCGGTGGCCGACGTGGGGGGCGGGCGGCAGGAGAGCATGAAAGACCTGGTCGCGCTCAAAGGGGTGCCGCTCTTCGCAACCCTCAGCCTCGAGCAGCTGGCAAGTATTGACCGCCTTATGGTCACCCGCAGCTACGAGGCGGGAGAGCAGATCTTCAAATGGGGCGACCTCTCCAGCGAGCTCTATGTGGTGCTCCAGGGGTCGGTCAGGATCCACCGCGACCAGGGCGGCAGGCAGGTGACGCTCGCTCGCCTGGGGCCGAACAGCTTCATGGGCGAAATGGCGCCCTTCACGGACGAGCCGCGGTCGGCAGGCGCCGAGGCGGTCGAGCCGACCACCGTCAGGGTGCTCCGCAAGGACCGGCTGGGAGCGATCCTGCACGAACACCCAGAGGTGCTGATGGAGGTCATCAAGAACCTCAGCCGCCGGCTCATGGTTGCCAACACGCAGCTTGAGGAGGCGGCGCGGGCCAGGGCCGAGATCGAGCCGACCTCCGGTCCTCAGGCCTCCTCGCGCCGGTAGGGCTCGAGCAGCGCCACGTCGGTTTCGTTCAGCTCGACCTGGACGTTCACGCCAACCACCTCGATGACCTTGGCGATCGGGACCACGACCTGCTTGCCGAGCAGGCCCTCGCGGGCGATTACCAGCTCGGTGGTGCGGCCCCTGTCGTTGGTCAGCAGCTCCACGACGTGGCCGATCCGGTTGTCGCCGGCCCAGACGGGGCTGCCGGCGCTGATCTCGTGGAAAACCTCGCCAGGCGTGAGGTCGGCCTCGACCGGCGGCAGGTAGGGCGCGTTCCCCAGCAGCGCTCCGGCGACCGCCAGGAAATTGGCGAGCCCGTAGCCCGGCGGCGCCTGCCAGTGCTCGCCGGGGGCCGCGAAGCCGGCTTCCTCGTGACGCGGGAGCTTCGACAGCTCGTCGGGAGAGAGGTCGGCGCTGAGCCCGTCCGGTCCGGCGTCGCGGATGTGCTCGAGTGGGATCACGCGGTCGTCCACCACGAGGTGGGTCACCTGGTGCGCGCCCTCGTCCACGACCAGGCGCTCGACCTGGCCGAAGCGCGAGCCGTCCGAGGCGAGCACGTCCTCGCCGATTCGGAGCGCCCTCACAGGAGCAGGTCCGCGCCGGTGCCGCCCCGCTCCGGCGCGGTCTCGGTCTCGGGCTCGCCCGGCGTCCCCGGACGCACCTCGATCTTCTGCCGGGCGGAGTCCAGCTTGGCCTCGCAGATCTTCAGGTAGCGGCGGCCCTCGGCCACCGCTTCGATCGCCTGCTCCAGGGTCAAGTTGCCCTCCTCGAGCGCGCGCAGGCGGGCGTCGAAGAGCTCGATCGCCTGCTCATAGCTGAGGTCCTCGACCGGCGTCTCGGTCACGGACGGAGCTCCTCGACGCGGGCCCCGAGGCTACCCCGATGCAGGCGTACTTTAAGCCGGCGGCTGACCATGGTGTCGGCCGCGGCACGGATCACCAGGCCCGTCTCCTCATCCTCGGTGATGCTGTACCCGCGGGCGAGGACCGCCTCCGGCGAGAGTGCCTCGAGGCGGCCGGCGCGGTTTAGCAGGTCGCGGCGGACATCGGCGAAGCGCTCCTCGGCGAGCTGAGCCAGGCGGACGGTGCCACGGCGCCGCGCGAGGTCGAGGCGGCGGCTCGCGAGGAGGCGCTCGGCGCCCGCCTCGAGCCGGCGTCCGCGCTCGCCGAGCTCTGCCGCTCGGCGAGCGAGCTGCTGAGCGGGGCTCAGCCTTGCCAGGTCGGCCGCGGCCCGGTCAAGGCGCCTTCGGCGAAGCTGCAGCTGGGCGGGGAGCAGGAGGTCGAGCCGCTCGCGGCGGCGGGCCACCGCCTCGGCGCCGGCGCCGACCCGGAGCAGGCCCTCGCGGAGGATCCTCCGCCCGCGCTCGGCAAGCTGGGCCTTCAGCTCCGACTTCCGCGGCACCACCCGCGCCCCCGCCTCGGTCGGCGTCCTGCACTCCGCGTCGGAGACCATGTCGGAGAGCGTGCGGTCGGAGGTGTGTCCGAGCGCCGTCACCACCGGCAGCCTCGAGGCGAGGATCGCGCGCACCACCGGTTCGGTGTTGAAGCCGTAGAGGTCCTCGAAGCTGCCTCCGCCGCGGGCGATGATCACCACCTCGGCGCGACCGTCGCGGTTGGCCGCCCGCAGCGCGGTCGCCACGCTGCCCGGCGATGCCGCGCCCTGGACCTGGGCCGGGTAGACCAGGATCTCCATGTTCGGGAAGCGGTCCCAGATGGTCTGCTGCAGGTCGTGGATCACAGCGCCGGTAGGCGAGGTCACCAGCGCCACCGCCCTGGGCAGGAAGGGAAGCTTGCGCTTTCGCTCGGGGGAGAAGGCGCCCTCCACCTCCAGGCGCTGTTTCAGCAGCTCGATCTGCGCCCGGAGCTTGCCGACGTCGTCGAACTCCAGGTAGTCGACCAGCAGCCGGACGCGCCCGCCCTGGGCCCAGAAGTCGACCCGTCCCCGAAAGATGAACTCCTGGCCGTCCTCGGGCAGCATCGGCAGCCGGCGGGCATCGTTGCCGAATATGAAGGCCTCGATCAAAGAGGAGCTGTCGCGGATCGAGAAGCTGTAGTGGCCCTTGGCCGACAGCTTCATGCCGCTCACCTCGCCCTTCACGAACACGCTCCGCAGGGGTCCCAGTGCGACCTGGATTTGGCGGGCCAGCTCGCTGACCGTCCACGGCCGCCGAGCCTCCTGGGGCTTGATCACGAGCGATAAGTCTAGGATCGCGCCGCCAGCTTCTTGGTCTCGCGGAGGTAATCGCGCGCCATCGCCGAGTAGCTCTGGCGGATCGCCTGTTTGGGGTTCAGGCCGAGCGTCCGGGCGGCCTCCGGCAGTTCGGCCGGCGGGCCCTCGAGCTCGATGAAGAAGCCGAAGTCGAGGGTGTCGAGGGTGGTCGACACGGTTCCCATCCGCCAGCTGGCGCGTTGCTTGTGGAAGACGAATTCGACCGCGTAGCCAAGCGATTCGAGGAGGTCGCGCGCGGTGGACGCGTCGGCGACCTCGACCTCGGTCTCCTCCCGGACCTTGATGCCGTTGCTGAAGGTCGCCGGTCCCTTGCTGGTGATGATCCCGCTCTTTCCCCCGTCCAGGATCCGCAGCCGGAGGCTGACCCGGGACTTGGCCGGCACCGCGAAACGGAAGTTCTCCTCGTCGTAGGAGCCCTCGTTCACGGCGCCGATCTCCCGCAGCCGCCGTCGAAGTCGCGCCTGCTCGGCGGCGCCCGCGAGGCGAAACTTGAGCTCCGCCTCCTGGCTCCGGTCCCGGCCGGCGTGCTTGGGGCGGCGGGTCGCCATCCCGCCGAGCTTATCGGAACCGCCGCCACTTCACTTGCGGCCGGCCCGATCCTCGGCGATCATGTGGTGCTTCCTTTCACATGGCCACCAATCGAACCAGCCCCACCGGCGGCAGCGACGCTGCCTCCTTCTCGGCCTCCCACCTGACCGGTCACTTCATCGTCTGCGGGCTCGACGAGCTCGCCTTCCGTGCCGCGGAGGAGCTGGACCGGCTCCAAGAGCAGGTCGTGGTGGTCACCCCGAACACCCAGGGTCAGTTCCAGGGCCGCATCCACGCCCTCGGCCTCCACACCGTCCACGCGAACTACCGCGAGGACGCGGGCCTGCGCAAGGCGGGCATCATGGGTGCGCGCGCCATCATCATCGCCGGCGGCGACGACGTCGGAAACATCCACGCCGCGCTCTCCGTGCACGAGCTCAACCCAGGGCTCCGGGTGGTTGTCCGGATCTTCGACCCCGACCTTGGCCGCCAGATCACCTCCCTTCTCCAGGACTGCGAGGTCCTCAGCTCCTCGACCATCGCCGCGCCGGCCTTCGTCGAGGCGGCGGTCCGCGAGCGCTTCGAGCAGGTGGTCGAGGTCGCCGACCGGGTCCTGGTCCTGCGCCGCAGCTCCGTCTTCGACCCGGACGTCGTGCTGCCCATCGCCGGGGAGGATGGCGACGGGCGGCTGGTCATCTTCCCGACCGAGGGCGAGGACGTGCTCTGCCTCTCGGACACGGGCGACCTCGAGAGCGCGATGGAGGTGACCACCGCGCCTCGCCGGCGGCGACGCCGGCTCCCCTCGAGCCTGGTCTCCTTCGGCCAGCTGGTGGAGAGCCTCGCCGACGGCCGCCTCCGCTACGTCCTCGGAACGGTCGTTGGGGTGGTGCTGATCAGCTCGCTCGTGCTCCACTTCGCCGAGCCCCACTGGAGCTTCATCGACGCCGTCTACTTCACGGTCACCACCATCACCACGATCGGCTACGGCGATTTCACGCTTGGAAACGCTCCCTGGCCGGTGATGGTGTTCGGCATCTTCCTCGAGCTCGTGGGCGCCGCCGTCATCGCCATGTTCTTCGCCGTCGTGACCGACACCCTCGTGGGGACCCGGCTGCACCGGGCGCTGGGCGGCATCCACGGCAGCATGGACGACCACGTGGTCGTCTGTGGGCTCGGGAACGTCGGCCATCGGGTGGCTGAGGAGATCCACCGGATGAAGATCCCGATCGTGGCCATGGAGGTGAACGAGTCGCAGAAGGCGATCCTCCACGTCCGGCGGATGGGCATCCCGGTGCTGATCGGGGACGCTCGCGAGGTGACCAACCTGCAGAAGCTGGAGACCGAGCGGGCGCGCTGCGTCATCGTCTGCACCGACGACGACATCACCAACCTGGAGATCGCGCTCAACGTGCGGAGCCTCAGCCCGGAGTGCAAGGTCGTGCTCCAGTTGCACGACCCCGACCTCGCGGCCCGGGTACAGCGGGCCATCGGCCTCGGCATCGCGAGGAGCACCGCCGGCCTCGCCGCGCCGGCCTTCGTCTCGGCGGCGCTCCGGCACCGGATCCTGACCATGCTCCCTGTCGGCGACCGCACCCTGGTGGTCGCCCGCGCCAGCGTGGTGGAGTCCGCTGACGCGGTTGGCCGGAGCGTCCAATGGCTGCTGGACGGTCCCTTTGCCAGGGTCCTGCTGCTCACCCGCGGGTCGGACCTGAGCTGGAGGCCGCCACCTGAGACGGTTTTCGAAAGCGGAGACGAGCTGGTCCTGGTAAGCACCCGCAAGGGGCTCGACGAGGTGCTCCGCCGAACCGAGCTGGTGGCCCCGGCGGAGGCTGCCGGCAAGCGCGGCTGAAACGAGGGGCCCAGCTTCTCGCCGGAACCGGACAGGCGGATCCGCTGTGCATAGCTGACCGCTAGAATCTAGGCGTGCCTAAATCTGAGGTAGGGGTTCGCCGTACTTCCAGGGCCCAGGAGGACTACCTGAAGGCGATCTACCAGCTGGGTGGAAGCGCCGAGCTCGTGCCCACCTCGCGGCTGGCGCAGGAGCTGAAACTGAGCGCGGCCTCGATCAGCGAGATGCTCGACAAGCTCGCTTCGCTGAAAATGGTGGACCACAACCGATATCGCGGAGCCCGTCTCACGACCGAGGGCGAGGCGCTCGCCCTGGAGATGGTGCGCCACCACCGGTTGCTCGAGACCTACCTTGTCAGCGCCCTCGGCTACGGCTGGGACGAGGTCCACGAGGAGGCCGACCGCCTGGAGCACGCGATCTCCGAGCGGCTGGAGGAGAGGATGTGGACCGCGCTCGGGCGCCCCCGGGTGGACCCGCACGGCGATCCCATCCCGACCGTGGACGGGCGCCTGCAGCCGCGTGGGCTCCGGTCCTTGGTCGCCTGCACCGGGGGCGAGCGGGTGGTCGTTGAGCGCGTCTCCGACCGCGATCCCGAAAAGCTGCGGGCGATCTCCGCCCTCGGACTCAACCCCGGGACCCGGGTCCGGGTGGTGGCGGAGAGCCGCTGGGAGGGCCCGATCCTGCTGGCGCTCGGCAGGCGCCGTCTGGAGGTGCCGCTGGGCCTGGCCCGGGCACTCTTCGTGGAGAGTTGAGGGTCCGCGGCGAGGTCCTCACCGGCGAGGACCTGCAGCGATCCCACGACCGGGCCCGGGTGGTCGATGCCCGTCACCGCCGGCGGCGATTGGCGCTCTGGTGGCTCCTGATCGGCCCCGGCGTGCTGGCGATGCTGGGCGAAAACGATGGCCCCAGCATGCTGTCCTACGCCGCCACCGGCGCCACCTACGGGATCGGCTTCTTTCTTCCCTTCATAGTGCTCACCTTCCTGGCGGCCTACGTCGTCCAGGAAATGGCGATGCGCGTCGGCGCCGTCACCCATCGCGGCTATGGAGAGCTGGTGTTCCAGCGCTTCGGGCGCTTTTGGGGCTGGCTCTCGGCCGGCGACCTCGTGGTCACCAACTTCGTGACCCTCATCACCGAGCTGATCGCGGTCAGGGTCGGCGCAGCCTACTTCGGCGTCCCGCCTCTGGTCGCTGTGGGTGCCGGGGTCGCCTTGGTCGTCTTCAGCGTGGCGGGGGGGCGGTACTGGCGCTGGGAACGGGTGGCGCTCAGCCTGGCCGGGCTCAACCTCGTCTTCCTGGTGGCGGGGGTAATGACACATCCCGACCCGGCGGCCCTCGCCGGCGCCTTCGCGACCTGGAAGCCGCTGCCGGGAGGCTCGCTGCAGACCTTCCTGCTCCTGCTCGCCTCCGACATCGGGGCGACGGTCACGCCCTGGATGATCTTCTTCCAGCAGAGCGCGGTGGTGGACAAGGGGATGACGCCTCGCGACATCCCTGAGGGAAGGCTTGACACCCTCGCCGGAGCGCTCCTGGCCGCACTGGCGGGCTGCGGGGCGCTGCTGGCGGCGGCGGTCCTCTTCGAGCACCACGTCGACCCAGCCCAGCTCCAGGCCGGGACCGGGTTCGCGCAGGCGCTCCAGCGCTGGGCAGGAGCGCCGGTGGCGGCCCTCTTCTCGATCGGCCTGATCGAGGCTGGAGCGCTCGCCCTGCTGACCATCTCGGCCAGCACCGCGTACGCGGTCGGGGAGGCCGTCTCCGGCGCCCACAGCTTCAACCGGCGCATCGGCGAGGCTCCGCTTTTCTACGCGCTCAACGTGGGCACCGCCGCGCTGGCGGCCGCGATCGTGCTCATCCCGGGCGCGCCGCTGCTGAGCATCGCCCTCAACGCCAACCTGCTGGCGATCGTGCTGATGCCCGCCGCGCTGGTCTTCCTGATCCTGCTCGCGAGCGACCGCGAGATCATGGGCACCCAGGCCAACCGGTCGAGCACCAACCTTTGGGCTGCGGGCGTGACCGGCCTGGTCGCCTTTGCCGGAAGCGCCTACGCGGTGGTTGCTTTCCTGGCCACCGTGGGGGGAACGAGATGAGGGAGCCGGGCCTTCCCGAGCACGTCCGACACATCTACGAGGGGGAGCCGGACGAGGACCTGATCGAGGCGCTGGAACCCGACCAGCTGGTCGATGCGATGGAGTCCAAACTTCCTTGCCGGCTGCTTGGTCGCTGGACCAGGACCGGGCTCTGGGCGCTTCGGGTGTTCGTGCTGACGATGACGGGCCTTGTCGTCTACACCTTCGTGGCAAGCCTCGGCGCCCGGGGTTGACGATGGCGGCTACTCCTGTCTCGCTCGCGCTAACGGTGGCTTCAGGATTCTTGCCTAGCATCTTCGGGATCTGATGGCGGTACCAACGCGGCCGGATGGCCGCCGGGCGAGGGCGTCCGCCGGTCGGATGAAGGGTCTCCAGGTGATGGCGATCTTCTTGGTCGGGATCGCCCTCAGTGGAGTTTCGGGTGCGCTCGCCTTCTTCCTGCCGGCGCTGGCGACCGCGGCCAGCATCTCCGGGCAGCCGGTTACGATCCCCTCGCCGTCGGCCGTCGCGGCCCTGGCGTCACCTACCCCGCCGTCCTCGGCCGGAGGGCCCTTCACCGTCCTCCTGCTGGGCTCCGACGACGACGAGAAGTTCGATCCCAACCACGTCCTCACCCAGTCGATGATCCTGGTCCGGGTCGACCCCGCCGCCAGGCAGGTGACGATGCTGTCGATCCCCCGCGACCTCTGGGTGCCGCTCTCGGTGGGCGGAACCGCCAAGATCGACGGCGCCTACTCCTACGGAGGGCCCGCGGCGGCGATCGCGACCGTCGAGCAGAACTTCGGCGTCCACATCGACGACTACGTCTGGGTCGGGTTGAAGGGCCTCATCAAGCTGATCGACGCGCTGGGCGGCGTGGACGTGGTCGCCACCAACCCGGTCCTCGACGACTACTACCCGCAGGACATCAACAGCAACAATCCCTATGGCTACGAGCGGGTCGCGGTCCTCTCCGGTCCCCAGCACCTGGACGGGACCACCGCGCTCCAGTACGTGCGCTCGCGCCACGGTGACCTCGAGGGCGACTTCGGCCGCTCCCAGCGGCAGCAGCAGGTCCTGCTCGCCATCCGCGCCAAGGCCTCGCAGATGACGATCGCCGACATCCCCGACCTCGCCGCGGCCTTCAACGGCGAGCTCAAGACCAGCATGAGCATCGCCCGCGTGCGCGAGCTCCTTCCCCTCGCCGGGCAGATCAAGCCCGAATCCATCCGCCAGATCGTGATGCTCTCGCCGTACACCTCGCTCGGGACCATCGACCAGCAGTCGGTGGTGTTGGGGAACTGGAACCTGATCCTCCCGCTGGTGAGGCAGTACTTCCCGTGAGCTCGACCCGCCCCTGGGTCCCGGCCGCCCTGGTCGCCAGCATGCTGGTGGTCGCCTCCGGCACTTACGTGCTGCTGGGCGCCCACCAGTCGCCGATCCGCCAGCACGCCAAGACGCCGGTCCAGGTGGCGCCGCCGGCCCCGGCACTGAAGCTTCCGGGCACCATGTACATGGTGCAGGCCGGCGCCGTCTACAGCCTCTCGTCGGGGAAGTTCAGCCAGCTGACCGATCCCTCGGGGTGGGCCCAAGTCGCCGTCATTCCCGACGGCAGCGGCCTGATCGCCGTCAAGCGCACCGGGTACTACTCCGACCTATATCACCTCGGGCTCGACGGCCACGTCGTCGCCCAGCTGACCCATAACGCGGCACCCTCTCGCTACTCCGACATCGGCACCAACCACTGGTCCTTCTACCCGAGCGTCCAACCGGGCTCGCGAACCATCTTCATGAGCTATGACTCCGGCAAGGACTACAGCTACGAGGTGGATCTGGCCATCTGGCAGATTCCCATCGGCGGCGCCAGGTCCGGCTGGCGGCAGTGGAGTTACCCCAATGGCTACACCGGAGGTGATGTCCAGCCGGTGCCGCTGGCATCGGGCGGGCTGCTCTACGTCAAGTATGACCAGGACGCGAACGGCAACAAGGCGTCCCAGATCTGGCTGAAGTCGAGCCAGTACGGCAACTCGACCGCCCTCACGAGCCTCGCCGACGATTGCTCGCAGCCCGCCCTGTCGCCCGACGGAACGACTCTCGCGATGGTCTGCAGCTACCAGCAGCAGCGAGCGGACCTGGTGCTGGCGCCCTTCAACGGCACCTCGCTGGGTCCGCCGCGGACCGTGCTTTCCCAGGTCGTCGCCCAGCCGACCTGGGCGCCGGACGGTTCGGGCATAGCCTTCTTCTCCCCAGCTCTCGCCGACCAACCCTTCCAGCTCTGGTGGCTGCCGAAGACGCAGTACACGCCGCCGGCCCCCAGCCCCTCGCCCGCGGTCGTGGCGAGCCCTTCGCCGAAGTCAAAGTCGGCCTCGAAGCCAGTCGCGAGCCCCAAGCCGGCGCCAAGCCCGACGCCGGTTCCCCCGCCCAAGGCGGTGCAGATCACCACCGACCTCGGCCTCGACGCGACGGCTCCGATCGCCTGGAGGCCCTGACTCCCAGCTGGTCCTAAGTCCTAGCCGCCGATCTGGCTCATCGACTTGGCGGGCTTGATGAAGCCGGCCTCGCCGATGTGGTGACCCTCCTCCTTCTGCCAGATCGCGGCCTCGATCACGCGCGCGATCGAGTCGTCGGAAGCACCCGATCTCATCAGGTCGCGCAAGGGGGTCTCCTGGAGCGAGAAGAGACAGGTCCGCAAACCGCCCTCGGCGGTCAGCCGGATCCGGTTGCAGGTGGTGCAGAAGGCCTGGGAGACGCTGGAGATGAAACCGACCCCGCCTGGGGCCCCGTCGGCGAAACCGTAGTTGTTGGATGGCGCGGGCCGGTCGTTGGGCCGGGGCGCGAGCGGGAACTGCTCCTCGATGCGGTCCTGCAGCACCTGCGAGGGGACCACCAGGTCGGGGCGCCAGTTACCGTCGCCGTCGAGAGGCATGAACTCGATGAAGCGGACCTCGTACCCCTTCTCGCGCGCCAGCCGGGCGAAGTCGACGACCTCGTCGTCGTTCTGGCCCTTCATCACCACGACGTTGAGCTTGATCGGATTGAGCCCGGCCTCCTCGGCGGCGCGGATGCCGTCCATCACCTTTTTGAAGGCGTCGACCCGGGAGATCTCCTTGAAGCGGTCGATGCTGAGGGTGTCGAGCGAGATGTTCACCCGCTTGAGCCCGGCGCGGGCCAGCTTTTCGGCCTTGCCCGCGAGCAGGACACCGTTGGTCGTCATGGTGATGTCGAGGGTCGGGTCGAGCTCGCCGATCATGCCGATCAGCTCCTCGACGCCGATCCGCACCAGTGGCTCGCCGCCCGTGATCCGGATTGTGCGGACGCCGTAGCGCTCGACGAAGAGCTGGGCCAGGCGCCGGATCTCCTCGAAGCGAAGGACATCCTCGCGGCCCAGCCACTTCAGGCCCTCGGCGGGCATGCAGTAGATGCAGCGAAAGTTGCAGCGGTCGGTGACCGAGATCCGGAGGTCGTCCGCGACCCGGCCATAGCTGTCGCGCAGGACTTCGGACATATGCCGGATGATACCCGCGTGGGGTTTGAGTTCATCCTCTCCGAGGTCACCGGGTCGGTGGGAGTCGTGACCCTCAACCGGCCGAAGGTCCTCAACGCGCTGAGCCCCGAGTTGATGGCCGAGGTCACCGGCGCCCTCGGCGAGATGGAGCGCGATACGGCGGTCAGGGCCGTGGTGATCACCGGCGGCCCGAGGGTGTTCGCCGCCGGCGCCGACATCGGCGACATGGCGGACCGGGGCCCCGTGGACCAGCTCACCCGCGACCAGACGGGCCGCTGGGCTGGGATCTCGGCGCTCACCAAGCCCCTGATCGCGGCCGTCAACGGCTATGCGCTGGGGGGTGGCTGCGAGCTCGCCCTGATGTGCGACCTGATCGTCGCCGGCGACAACGCCCGCTTCGGTCAGCCCGAGATCAACCTCGGCATCATCGCCGGTGCCGGCGGCACCCAGCGCTGGCCCCGGACGGCGGGCAAGTACGTGGCCATGGAGGTCAACCTGACGGGCCAGGCGATCACCGCCCAGCGTGCCTACCAGCTGGGCCTGGTGAACCGGGTGGTTCCGGCGGAGATGACGATCGAGGTCGCCCGGCGGCTGGCGGCGGCGCTGGCTGAGAAGCCTCCCCTGGCGGCCCGGATGGCCAAGGAGTCGGTCAACGCCGCCCTCGAGACCCCGCTCCAGCAGGGCCTTGCGGTGGAGCGGCGAAACTTCTACTTCCTGTTCGCGACCGAGGACCAGAAGGAGGGAATGCACGCCTTCCTCGAGAAGCGGCGCGGCGAGTTCAGAGGCCGGTGAGGCGGATGGTGGAGAACCCGGAGCAGCAGCAGGTCACCCTCCGCATTGAAAACGCGGTCGTCTGGATCACCCTCAACCAGCCGGAAAAGCTGAACCCGATCGGCTCGGCCGCGCGGGCGCAGCTCGACGCCGCTCTCAAGCAGGCCGAACGGGACGACTCCGTCCGCTGCCTTGTCCTGACCGGCGCCGGGCGGGCCTTTTCCGCCGGCGCCGACGTGGCCGAGATGGGTGGCGCCGGCGGGGACATGAGGACTCCCGAGGAGGTGGGAAGAGTGCTTCGTGAGCAGTACCTGCCGATGCTGCTGCGCATCCGCTCTATGCCCAAGCCGGTGATCTGCGGCATGAACGGCCTGGCGGCGGGCATCGGGGCCAGCTTCGCGATGGCCTGCGACATCCGGATCGCGTCCGACGACTCCTTCATCTCCGAGGCCTTCGTGAACCTCGGCCTCGGTCCCGACGGAGGCGTTAGCTGGATGCTGCCCCGCTTGGTCGGCCGGGGCCAGGCACTGGAGATGTTCTTCACCGCCAAGAGGCTTTCAGCCTCCGACTGCGAGCGCTTCGGGCTCGTCAACCGGGTGGTGCCCAAAGACCAGGTGGAGAGCGAGTGCCGGGAGCTGGCCGAGCGGCTGGCCGCCGCGCCCTTGGGGGCGCTGGCCGCGGCGAAGAGGGCCGTCAACTTCGCGGAGGGATCGACCTTCGTGGAGGCGGTCGAGTTCGAGTCGCTGCTGCAGGAGGCGCGAGCTGCCAGCCCCGACTTCACCGAGGGCGTCACTGCCTTCCAGGAAAAGCGGAAGCCGAACTTCGGGGCAGGGGTGTCGTGAGCGAGGTACGCGAGGTCGTCATCGTCTCGGCGGTGCGCACGCCGATGGGCAGGTACGGCGGCCAGCTGAAGGACGTACGGCCCGACGACCTCGCCGCGATCGTCCTCCGGGAGTCGGTCGACCGGATCGGGCTCGACGCGGGCGAGGTGGAGGACGTCATCTTCGGCTGCGCCAACCAGGCCGGTGAGGACAACCGCAATGTGGCGCGGATGGGGCTGCTGCTCGCCGGCTTCCCGGTGGAGGTGCCGGGGCAGACCGTCAACCGGCTCTGCGGCTCCGGGATGCAGGCGACCATCGCCGGGGTCCGCGAGATCCAGGTCGGCGCCGCCGAGATCGTCATCACCGGCGGCGTCGAGTCTATGACCCGGGCGCCGTGGGTGATGGCAAAACCGGACAGCCCCTTCCCGCGCGGTCCCCAGACCGCTTACGACAGCTCCCTGGGCTGGCGGCTGATCAACCCTCGAATGGCCGAGCTCTACGGGACGCTCCAGATGGGGGAGACGGCGGAGCGGGTCGCAGCGCGCTATGAGGTCAGCCGCGACGACCAGGACCAGTTCGCCCTACGGTCGCACCAGCGGGCGGTGGCGGCGCAGCGGGCGGGGCGGTTCGACGCCGAGCTGACGCCGGTGGCGATCGCGCAGCGAAAGGGCGAGCCGCTGGTCGTGACTGCCGACGAGGGGCCGCGCGCGGACGCCTCGCTGGAGACGCTGGGACGTCTCAAGCCCGTCTTCCAGGCCGGCGGGACGGTGACCGCCGGCAACGCCTCGCCGCTCAACGACGGTGCCTCGGCCCTGGTGCTGATGGCCGCCGGCGAGGCGCGGCGGCGCGGGCTGCGGCCCCTCGCCACCTTCGTCGCGGGCGCTTCGGCCGGGGTCGACCCAAACTACATGGGCATCGGCCCGGTGCCGGCGACCCGACGGGCCCTGGCCCAGGCCGGGATGACTATTAAGGACGTCGACCTGGTCGAGCTGAACGAGGCCTTCGCCGCCCAGTCGGTCGCCTGCCTGCGAGAGCTGGCCCTTGACGAGGATCGGGTCAACGTCAACGGCGGCGCCATCGCCCTCGGCCACCCGCTCGGCTCGAGCGGCTCCCGGCTGATCTGCTCCCTGGTCAACGAGATGCATCGCGACGGCTCCGAGATCGGACTGGCGACCATGTGCATCGGGGTCGGCCAGGGGATCGCGTCGATTTGGAGGCGCGACTGACCCAGGGGGAGCGGGACCCAGCCGCCGTGCGGTCGATGTTCGACCGCATCTCGCCCCGCTACGACCTCCTCAACACGCTCTTGAGCGGCGGGCTCGACGCTCGCTGGCGCCGGTCGGCCGCGGCCGCGACCCGGCTCGGGTCGGCCGGCTCGGCGCTCGACGTCGCTTGCGGTTCCGGCCGGCTGACCCTGGAGCTGGCTCTTCGCGCGAAGAGCGGCCGGGTGGTGGGGCTCGACTTCAGCCCCGGGATGTTGGACCGAGCCCGGCGGGACAACCAGGGGATCGAGTTCATCGAGGGGGACGCGCTCGAGCTTCCCTTCGCAGACGGCGAGTTCGACGCGGTCACCATCGCCTTCGGGCTGCGCAACCTGGCCGACCCCGGCCGGGGGATGGCCGAGATGGCCCGCGTGGCGCGGCGGATGGTGGTTCTCGAGTTCGTCAAGCCGCCCCCGACCTTCATCGGCGCCGTCTACCGCTTTCACCTGCGGCGGGTGCTGCCGACGGTTGGCTCCCTCGTCAGCGGCGACGCCGCCGCCTACCGGTACCTGAGCGACACCGTCGACTCCTACCGCACCGGCGCCGAGCTGGCTGAGCTGGCGCTGGCCTCGGGGTGGCGATCGGTCGAGTTCAAAGGGTTGACCTTCGGCACGGTGGGGCTGCTGGTCGGCATCCGGTGATCGAGCGGCGGGGAGTGGGGATTGCTCAGCCGCCTCGATTGGGGCGCTGGCGCAGGCCCGCGATGGCGAGGGCGGCGATAACGGCTGCGCCGGCGATGGCGATCGCCGCGTAGATCCCCACCAGCTGCCAGCCGCCGAGAAAAAGGAAGCCCCCGCCGCCCTTGACCGCAGGACCCACCAGGCTCCAGCCCACCAGGCCGAAGCCGAACAGGTAGGAGCCCGCGGGGAGCAGGTCGCGGGCCCGGTAGCGCCCCGCGAACACCCCTAGGATCACGAGTCCCAGCACCAGCCCGGGCAGCTCCAGGAAGACCGCGCCGAAGCCCGCCACGCCGCCGACCATCAGGAAGACGACCAGTCGCTGGGCCACCTCAGTCGTCGAGTTCGACGGTCGGCTGGACCAGGAAGATCCAGACGTCCCAGGCGATGTGGCTGACGATCACCGACGGCAGGCGGCCCTCGAACAGGTATTGCAGGCTCCAGAAGGCGCCGGCGATGCCCGCCGCGCCGGACAGGGTGAGGTTGCCGGTGACGAGGTGGATGCCCCCATAGACGACGGCCCCCACGGCCGACCCGGCGGTCCGCCCGAGGCGCTGCATGAGGTAGCCGTTGACGAGGCCGCGCCAGAAGAGCTCTTCGCCGGGGGCGATCACCAGCGCCAGCGCGGATGCGATGAACCAGCGCGGCGCCATCCGGCGGCGGGCGTAGACCTCGTCGATGTCCGCCGCTCCCGTCGGCATGACGTGGCGGGCAAAGCGATCGCCGACCTGGAACACGCCGTAGAGGGCGGCGGCGGTGGCGAGTCCAACACCGACGTCGCGGAGACGCGGCCGGTTGCGCGCCGTACGTAGCTCGGGGTTGGCGGCAAGGGCGAAGGCGCCCATCGTCCCGACCCCGACCGCCATCTTCTGCCAGAAATGGCTGCGTCCCCGGAAGGCGGCGGTCCAGACCACGGAGGCGAGCCCGAGCCCGGCGGCGAAGTCGCGGCCGCGGATCACGGCGTCAGCGCAGGAGACGCGCGGTGATGAGGCCGGCCAGCAAGAGAACCCCGAAGAGCGTGTGCAGCCGCGCTGTGTACATGTCGATCATCGCGATCGAACGGAGCGAACCGGCCGCGCCCTTCTCGGCCTGGTGGAGCAGCCAGACCGCCGCCGGAAGCGAAAGAGTGGTCAGAAGGGTCGCGGTCGGCAGCAGACCCAGCATCACGGCCCCGGCCACCGCGATGTAGGCGCCGACCAGCAGCGAGACGTAGAACCATCGGGCGAAGGGCTTGCCCATCTCGGCCGAGAGGGTGGTGAAGCCGAGGCGGCGGTCCTCGCCGATGTCGCGCCATTCGTTGCCGTGGAGGATCGCGGTGACCAGCAGGCCGACCGGCACGCTGAGGGCGATGGTCCGCCAGTCGAAGCCCCCGGAAGCCGCGAAGAAGCCGCCCACCACCATCAGCGGCCCCATCAGGAGGAAGACCAGCGGCACGCCGAGCGCGCGGTACTTGTAGTGGAATGGCGGCGCCGTGTAGAAGTAGCCGCCCAGCAGGCCGATGGCGCCCAGCACCACCATCCAGGGCCCGCGGACTGCGGTCAGGTAGAGGCCGACCAGGACTGTCACCGCGAAGCAGGCGTAGGCCAGGGTGAGCGCGCCCCGCTCGCTGATTCGGCCCTTCACGATCGCCAGCGAGGCGCGCGGGGAGGTGATCGAGTCGATGCCGTGACGGACGTCGTAGACCTCGTTGACCACGTTGGTGCCCGCGTGCAGGGTCAGCCCTCCGATCACCGCCAGCAGCCAGGGCAGCAGGTCGATGCGGCCGATCGACCAGGCGAGGACGCCGCCGGCCGCCACCGGCAGCACCGAGGCCGTGAAGCTGAAGGGACGGGTGACCTCGTAGACCGCACCGAGCCGGCGCCAGGCCTGGCGGAGCCCGCCCTCCCGCTCGACCGCGTGGCCGGTCGCGGCCGCGGTGCCCAGTGCGGAAGCGCCGGCGCGGCCCTCACTGCCGTAGGTGATCGCCGCTTGGAGCACCGCCTTGACCTGGTCCTCCTCCTGGACGATCGGCTGGAGGAGGGGCACGTCCATCCCGGCGCGGTGGTACTGGAGCGCGCGCTCGGCGACGTCGTCGGCGGTCCCGACCAACACATAGGCGTCGAGCAATTCGTCGGGGATGGCCTGGGCGGCGGCGTGGTAGTCCTCCGCGCGCCAGAGCCGGTTGACGGTGTCCCGGAGCTCGGCCGGGAAGCCGGCGCGCTTGAGGGAGATGTCGGAGAGGATCGAGATCATGTAGATCACGAAGGGATCGCGCTTGGCCCGGTTGCGGGCCTCGGCCCGGGAGCGGTCGACGAGCGCGAAGAGGTAGCCGCGGAAGTCGAGCTCGGCCTCTTTGCGGCCGTGGGCAGCGGCCGACTCCAGCACCCGCCGCCGCATGAGGTCGAAGGCCGGCAGCGACTCCAGCGGCCGGGACAGGTAACCGTCGGCCTTGGCGCCGGCCAGTTCGAGGTAGGGCCTCGTGTAGGCGGCGATGTAGATCGGGATGCGATGCGGCGGCTGGAACATCGGCACCAGCGGTGGTACCCGGTCGTTTAGTACCAGCCGGCGGCCCGCCCACAGCTCGCGGACCTGGTCGATCGCCTGACTAACCCGCTCTGGCGCGTTCTCGAAGGGGATCCCCATCTGCATCAGCCGCAGGGGCAGCCCGCTGCCGAGGGCGAGCGAGATGCGCTCGGGGGCCAGGTCATCGAGCGAGGAGAGGGTCGAGGCGACCACGAAGGGGTGCCGGGTGTAGGGGTTCAAAGAGCCGGCGCCGAGCCTGATCTCGCGGGTCGCGTAGGCCATGGCCGAGAGGTAGGAGACCGGGTCGCGCTCGAAGTAGCTGTCATGCACCCAGACCGATTCCAGGCCGGCGGCCTCGGCCCGGCGGGCGTGCTCGACGGCGTCGCGGACATCCCCGCGCGAGGCGAGGCCGAGGCCGACGTCCCTATGCATGGCGGTCCACCACGCTCTCTGCGATCTCGACCAAGGTCGACTTGACGCCGTCGAGGTCAACGCCGTCAAGCTCCCGGATCGCCAGCTGGACCAGGTCCTGGGCCTGCCGGTTGACACGTTCTAGGGCGCCGCTGCGGTCGACCAGCTCGACCACCAGCCGCAGTTGCTCGTCGGGGAGCTCGCCAACCAGCAGGCCCTCGATCTCCGCCCCGACCTCCGCGTTCTCGATCGCGTAGATCAGCGGCAATGAGAGCACCCGCTCCCGGATGTCCTGGCCCAGCGGCTTGCCGGAGCGCTCGCTGAAATCGACCACGTCGTCGGTCATCTGGAAGGCGATGCCGATCGCCTCGCCGTAGCGGCGAACTCGCTCCAACACCTCCGGCGACGCTCCCGAGAGCTGGGCGCCGGCGGCGCAGGAGGCCGCGATCAGGGCCGCGGTCTTGCCCCGGACGACCCGCAGGTAGGCTTCCTCGTCGCCCGGATAGCGGCCGCGCAGCTCGAGGTCGTCGATTTGCGAGCGGCAGATCGCCTCCATCGCCATCGCGATGGTCGAGGTGACGTCCGCGTTACCGAGCTCGGCGATGAGCCGGGTCGCCTTGGCGAAGTAGTAGTCGCCGACCGCCACCGCCCGGGCCGGGCCCTCGGCCGCGGCGACCGTCGGCCGGCCCCGGCGCCGGGGGCTCTCGTCGACGTAGTCGTCGTGGACCAGGGTGGCGGCGTGGATCAGCTCCACCGCCGCCGCGAGCGTGGCGGCCCGCAGCGGGTCGTGCTCGGGCCCGAGGCGGGAGGTGAGCAGGGCCAGGTAAGGCCGGATCCGCTTGCCGCCCGCCTCGACCAGCCGGCGCATCGGATCGCCGACGGAGGCGGGATCGGGATGCAGCTGGCGTTCCAGCTCGAGCTCGATGAGCCGCCTCGGGCCGTTCACCGGCTGGCGGCCGAAGGAGCCCTCCAGCTGGAGCGCGATCTCCCGGGTCCGGGGCCCATCGAGCTCGACGGCGAAGATCGCCTGCCAGCTGCCGAGCAGCAGCTCTCCGCCCTCGACCAGCACCGTCAGGCTCGGCTGGAGGAGGAGGTTGCGAGCATGGGCGTGTCCATTGACGGGCTCGTTATCGGGAGCGTTCGAACGCAGGGAGAAATCGTCGTGGAGGTAGGTCGCCTCGTCCGGCGCCAGCCGCTTCAGCAACGCCTCGAGGTCGGCGAGCAGCAGCTGCTCGTTCTCGTTGACGGTGAGGCCGAGGGTCGTATGGAGGGACTGCAGGTGGATCCGGCCGTCTTGCAGGCCGGCCTTCTCGACCGCGCGCTGGAGCCTGCTCGTGAGGTCCACGAACTCGGTCGGGCGCTGCGTCGAGATCCGGATTCGGTCGGACGCGATCATCTGGCGTCGGCTATGGCCTGCAGGAGCCGGTCACGCGTCGGCCGAGCCGACAGCTGGGCCGCGGCGGCCGCGGACTGCTCCTCGATGGCCCGCGCGAAGGAGACCTGCAGGCGCTGGTCGCGGGTGTCGGCCAGGAGCCGGGAGGCCCGGGCAAGGCAGAGGTCTCCCCGGAGCAGGTCGGCCGCCGGCGGGGCGGATCGCCCCAGCCGCTGGAGGTCGAGGGCGACCTCGACCAGGGCGGCTGCCAGCGCAACCTTGTCGGCGCGCTGCGCCTCCAGGCCGGCTGTGGCCTCGCGAAAGGCCGAGTAGGCCGCCTCCAGGCCGGACTTCCATAGCGGCTCGATCGCCTCGAGCTCGTCGGCGACTATCACGGAACCGGCTCCACGACGCTGCCGGCGAGTTCCCGCCAAGCGCTCAGGGCCAGGAGACACGATTCCTCGTCGCGGGTGACGACGTAGTAGAGACCGAACCCGAGGACTGTGTTGAGTATCAGCGGGACCAGCACCTGGCGCTCGATCTTCAGCCGAACCCTGCCGTCGCGCTCGAGCCGGTCGAGCTGCTCCTCCACCACATCCCGGTAGCGGTTGAACAGCTCTGGCAGGAAGGCCTGGAGGCTCTCCTGCTTGGGAGCCTGGACGAGGAGGTCGAAGGCGGCCAGCTGGATGTCGCCCAGCCGACGGAGGCTCTCCCAGATGCTGACGATGCCGCTCTCGATGAGCCAGATCGGGTCGGTCATCTGGTTGAGCCCCGAGCGGAGCTCCTCCACCGAGCGCTCGGTGAGGTGCCGCCAGGCCTCGATCAGCAGTTCCGACTTGGTGGGGAAGTAGTACTGGAGGTTCCCGATTGCCACCCCGGCCCTGGATGCGATCGACCGGACGCTGGTGCCCGCGTAGCCGTTCTCGAGCAGCGATTCGGCGGCCGCACGGACGATCTGCTCGCGCGCGCTGAGTCCGCCGTCGTGGACCGCGATCGTCTTCGCGCCCTGGCTGGTCATACGTATGTATTAGATTACCGAATCGCGCCGCGAGAGTTCGGGCCTCTACGCTGTCCGGAGTGCAGATCTTCGACGTCTCGGTCCCCGTCTCGCCCCGTCTGCCGACCTGGCCGGGCGACCCGACGATCTCGCTGACACGGGCGAGCTCCATCGCCGCCGGCGATCCCGCCAACGTCTCCCGCCTCGAGGCCGGTGTTCACACCGGTACCCATGTCGACGCGCCGGTCCATTTCATGGACGGCGCGCCGGGCATCGACTCGATCTCCGTCCAGACGCTGGTGGGGCCCTGCCTGGTGGTCGCCGCCGACCCGCCCGGGCTGGAGCTGAGGCCGGAGGACCTTCCCGCCACCGACCACACCCGGATTCTCTTCAAAACTCGCAACTCGAAGCGATGGGGCGCCGGCGATCAGCCCTTCGACACCGAGTTCGTCGCCGTCGGCCCCGAGCTCGCCGCTCGGCTGGTGGCCGAGGGAAAGCTGTTGGTGGGGGTGGACTACCTCTCGGTCGAGAGCTACCACGCCCCCTTCGAGCACCCCGTGCACCACGCGCTGCTCGAGGCGCGCATCGTTGTCGTCGAGGGGCTCGACCTGAGCGCAGTCGAGCCGGGCGAGTACCAGCTTTACTGCCTGCCCCTGAAGCTGGTCGGGAGCGACGGCGCCCCCGCCCGGACCATCCTGGTTCGCCGGTAATTCATGTCCACGGCATGCTGAAGATCAAGGAAGCGTTTCCGAACAAGATCGCGGGAGTCATCCGCTCCGACGACGGCCAGGCGGCCTTCCACGCCTGCCTGGCCGCGATCGAGGGGGGGGTCGGGACGGTGGAGGTCACGACCGGTGTGCCCGACTGGCAGGACATCGTTCGGGGCCTCAAAGCGAGTGCCGACCAGGTGCCGGTCGGGGTCGGCACCGTGGTCCGGCCCGACATGGTCGCCGACGCGGCCGCCGCCGGCGCGGCGTTCGTCGTCACCCCCTTCCTGGTCCCCGAGGTGGCCGAGGCCGCCCGCCAGCACGACCTGCTGCTGGTGATGGGCGCGCTCACGCCGAGCGAGATCTACCAGGCTTTCCATGTGCACCAGGCCAACGTGGTCAAGGTCTTTCCGGTTGCCGCCGTCGGAGGTCCGAGCTACCTGAAGCTGATCTCCGGACCCATGCCGGGGATCCCCGTCTGGGTCAGCGGCGGGGTGGAGATCGAGCAGGTCTCCGAGTACCTGAAGCTCGGCGTTCGGGCGGTCGGCCTGACGACCGCGCTCTTCCCGACCGACGCCGTCAAGACGGGCGACAAGGCGAGGATCACAGATCTGGCGCGCCGCGCGGTGTCGGCCCTGGCGGGGATCGCCTAGACCCGAATCGCCTTCGACCTAGAGTCCTGCCTGGTTGTTCAGGGTGTAGGTGATGTCGGAGAAGAGGTTGCGAACCTGGCCACCGGTCGTGATCAGCATCACGATCACGACCAGCGAGATGAGTACGAGGATGAACGCATACTCGACCATCCCCTGGCCGCTCTGCCCGCGGCGCCACGCCAGCCGAACCCGGTTCATGAGTTAAGGGCGGCGGAGACGTTCGAGAACATGTTCTTGATCTGGACTCCGAACGTGATGAGCACCACGATGACAACGATAGCCACCAGGATGAGGATCAGGACGTATTCGACCAGGCCCTGACCCGACTCGGCGCGCGCACGGAGCATCAGCAGTCCCATTTGACTTCCGGGAACACTAACCGTCCAAGTGAGGTTTGGGGTCGTCTCCCGCGCCCCCCTCGTCATCCGCAGCGGCGATCATGGAGGGCGGCGTGGAGAAGCTGATGACGATGCGCGAGGCGGTCGCGCGTCACGTACGGGACGGGATGGCGGTCGCGATGAGCTGCTCGCTGGAACCACTGGTCCCCTTTGCCGCCGGCCACGAGATCATCCGCCAAGGCCGCCGGAACCTGGACCTGATTGCGCCGATCTCGGACTCGCTCTTCGACCAGATGATCGGCGCCGGCTGCGCCCGGCGGGTGACCGCCGCCTGGGTCGGCAACGTCTCCGAAGGCCTCGGCCACAACTATCGCCGTGCCGCCGAGCGCGGTGAGCCGGGAGCGCTGGAGATACACGACCACTCGAACTTCTCGGTCTCTCTGGCGCTCTGGGCGGCGGCCTGGGGTGCGCCCTATCTGCCGACTCGCACGCTCCTCGGCTCGGACATCCTCCGTTCCAACCCGAACCTGTCGGTGGTCGAGGGACTGGTTCGCGTCGCGGCCCTGAAACCGGACCTGGCGGTCCTCCACGTCCAGCGCGCGGACGTCGAGGGCCGAGCTCACGCCTGGGGCCCGCTCGGGATCGCCGAGGAGGCCGCGCTCGCGGCGGGCTCTGTGATCCTCAGCTGCGAGGAGCTCGTGGATGCCGAGGTGATCCTGTCCGACCCCAACCGGGTCCTGGTCCCCCAGAGCAAGGTCGTCGCGGTCGTCCACGAGCCTGGCGGCGCCCACCCGGCGCCTGTCCAGGGTCACTGGCGTCGCGACCACACCTTCATGCGCTCCTATGGCGACCGCTCGCGGACCCGCGAGGGATTCCTGGAATGGCTGCGGGAATGGGTCGTTGAAGTCCCCGACCGGCCGGCCTACCTCGCCAAGCTGGGCGCCTCCCTGGATCCGCTCCGGATCCGCCACCACCGCCTGTCGGCGCCGGCGGACTACGGCGATGAGTGACTACACGCCGCAGGAGATGATGGTCGCGGTCGCCGCCCGGGAGATCGGCGACGGCGAGCTCGTGTTCGTGGGCATGCGCCTACCGGTGCTGGCCTTCGCGGTCGCGCGCTCGACCCACGCGCCCTCCGCCCTCGGACTCTACGAGGTGGGGCTGATGCGCGCCGCGCCGGCGACGGCTTTCCTCGGGACGATGGGCGACCCGCCGAACGTGGCGGGAGCGCTGTGGGCGACGCGGATGTCGAACGTGATGGCCCTTATGGCCCAGGGACTGGTCGACCTGGGCTTCATCGGAGGCGCCGAGGTGGATCGGTTCGGCAACCTCAACACTTCCTACATCGGAGACTTCGCACACCCCGCGGTCAAGCTACCGGGTAGCGGCGGAGGCGCCGACATCGCCATCCTCAGCCGCCGCTGGGTGACGCTGATGAACCACGAGAAGCGCCGCCTCGTCTCCAGGGTGTCGTACGTGACGTCGCCCGGCCACGGCGACGGCACGCCGGGCTGGCGGGATCGGAACGGCCTCACTGGTGGCGGACCCTCGGCGATCGTGACGACGCTCGCCGTGCTCCGCTTCCCCGCTGGCGGTGGCGAGGCCTTCCTGGCCTCGGTGCATCCGGGGCACACCGTCGAGGAGGTCCGGGCGGAGACCGGCTGGGACCTAGCGGTGGCACCCTGGGTGGCAGAGACCCAGCCGCCCACCGCCGCCGAACTGGAGCAGATCCGACGCTTCGACCCCGACGGGTTCTGGACTCGCCGAGGCTGACCAGACCGGGACCGACCAAACCCGCCGGCCCTCTGCCCGCCAATCCGCGTCTTGACAGCCGTTCTTGACCGCGGATTGGATACTGGAGCCGACCTCGGGGGCCAGCCTCCAAGGAGGGTGGGGAATGCCGGCCGTCAGTGGCCCTTGAAGTCGGGCTTGCGCTTTTCGAAGAAGGCCGCGATGCCCTCGGCGGCGTCGTCGGAGACGAAAACGCGCCCGATCGCCTCGCGTTCCAGCGCGTTGCCGAGATCGAGCGGCGCGTCGTAACCGAGCTGGGTCGTGATCTTGGCGCGGCCGATCGCCTCCCGCGGGCCGGCGGCAAGCTCGGTGGCGTAGTCGAGGGTCTTGCTCCGGAGGTCGGCCGCGTCGTCGAACAGCCGGTCGACGACTCCCAGCTTCTCAGCTCCCTCAGGAGAGAAGGTCCGCGCCTTCACGATCAGCTCCAGGCCCCTGGACTTTCCGACCAGCCTTGGCAGCCTCTGGGTGCCGCCGTTGGCAGGGAAGAGGCCGAGGTTCACCTCCGGCAGGCCGAGCTGGTAGCCGCCGTTGGCGGCGAAGCGAAAGTCGCAGGCGAGGGCGATCTCGAGGCCGCCGCCCAGGGCATGGCCGGCGATCTCGGCGATGAAGATGAGCGGCGTCGCCTCCATCTTGCGGAGGACCTCGTGCATCATCAGCACCGTCATCCAGCGGCTGCGTGGAGTTCCCTTCTGGAAAGCCCCGACGTCGGCTCCGGCGCTGAAGAACTTCTCGCTCGCGCTGCGCACCACGACCGCGCCGATCTCCTCGTCGATCCGGGCATCGTCGATGGCCGCTCCGAACTCCCTCGCCATGGCGACGTCGTAGCTGTTGGCGGGCGGGCGATCCAGCGTGATGATGCCGACTCCGCGCTCCTTGGTGAGGGTCACTGCCATGTCGCCCATAAACTAACCCAATGGGAATGATGATCATCGAGGGGCAGCGGGTCGAGGCAGCTTCGGGGGAGACCTATGAGGTCAAAAACCCGGCCACGGGCGAGGTCGTCGACCGCGTCCCCGCCGGCGGGGCGGAGGATGTCGACCGGGCCGCCAAGGCGGCGGCCAAAGCGCAGCTCTCCTGGGGCCGGCTGGCCCCGGCCGAACGGGCAAAAATCCTCCACAAGGCGGCCGCGCACGCCCACACCAAGGTCGACGAGATCGCCCCCATCCTCACCGCCGAGCAGGGAAAGACGATCCTCGAGTCGAAGATCGAGGCCGAGCGCTTCGCGGACAACATCGCCTGGTTCGCCGACCTCGCCGACAAGGTCCACGGCGAGCACGTCAACCTCGCCTCGACCAAGCTGACCGGCCTGGTCGTGCGGCGTCCCATCGGGGTGACGGGGGCGATCGTCCCCTGGAACTTCCCGTTGACCCTTGCCGCCAACAAGGTCGCGCCGTCGATCGCGGCTGGCAACTGCGTCGTCCTCAAGCCGGCCAGCACCACCCCGCTCTCCACCCTCGCCGGCATCCAGGCCCTGATCGACGGCGGCCTTCCCGAGGGGGTCGTCAACGTCGTTGTGGGCAGCGCCACCGGCGACGCCATCGTCACCCACCCGCTGATCCGAAAAATCGGCCTCACCGGCTCGACCCCGACCGGCAAGGCGGTGATGGCGAGGGCGGCAGAGCAGCTGAAGAAGATCACCCTCGAGCTGGGTGGCTCCGATCCCTGCATCATCCTCGCCGACGCCGACCTCGACGCCGCCGCGGCCGGCGTCCGCGTGGGACGCTTCTTCAACTGCGGCCAGGCCTGCCTGGCGACCAAGCGGATCTTCGTCGAGGAGGCCGTCTACGACGCCTTCTTGGAGAAGATCGCCGCCCAGGCGGCCAAGATGAAGCCGGGCAACGGGATGGACCCCGCCAGCCGCATGGGGCCGATGCACAGCGAGTCCCAGCGCTCCGAGGTCGAGGCCCAGATGAAGGATGCGCTCGACCGGGGCGCCCGGATCGTCTACGGCGGCGGACGGCCGGAGGGAGACGGCTTCGCGAACGGCAACTTCCTGAACCCAGCCGTCCTGGCCGACGTCCCGCCCGGCAGCCGGATGCTGACCGAGGAGGTCTTCGGGCCCGCACTGCCGGTGGTCAAGGTGAAGGACCTGGACGAGGCGATCCGCCTCGCCAACGACTCGCCCTTTGGGCTCGGGTCGTCGATCTGGACCGGCAGCATGGCGTCCGCCTTCCGGGCCATCAACGAGCTAGAGGCGGGCTACACCTGGGTCAACTCGGTCCAGATCGCCTATGACGAGCTGCCGTTCGGAGGGACCAAGATGTCCGGCTTCGGCAAGGAGCACGGAGTCGAGGCGTACCACGAATACACCGAGGCCAAGTCGGTCGTGATCGGGGGATTGGGCTAGACTCCCGGCGAATTGCGGCGACTGGTCCTGCTGGCGACGCTGGCGACGCTGGCGATGGCTGGCTGCACGCTCTCCAACTCACCGGCGCCGGCCCCGGCGCCCTCCATCCGCACCGAGGGCCAGGACGTCAACTGCCCGGCCGGGGACCACGGCATCGACGAGGTGCAGTTCGGATGGTCGTGGTGCTACCCGTCCAGCTGGAGGTTCCAGGAGCGGCTCCAGCCCACGTCCACGCCGAGCGGCGTGGACGCGACCTTCGACATCGTCAACGACCTGCCGGCCGGCCAGCCCGGCAGCGGCGACTTCGGCTTCCTGATCGTGGGGACCTATGAGATCGGCACCGCCGCGGATCTCACCAGTTGGACGGCGGCGAACATCGGCCCGGGTCTCCAGCTGACGCCCATCACCTGGGGCAACGCGAAGGAGGCGGTCATCGATGGCCAGGGCCGCCGCTTTGCGCTGACTGCCTCGCACGTCGTCGAGATGGACGTGCGGGGCGACGCCATCGCGGCCGAGATGGCCAAGCGGTTGGACTCCTGGAAGTTCGACTGACCGAGGCATAAGAAAACCCCCCGGACAGAAGTCTCAGGGGGTTTTGGAAGGGGGCCTGCCCCCCTTGCCCCTTACGCGGGCCTCTTGAAAAAGCTCTGGAACTTGATCGCGAGCCCCATGTCGCCCTTGATCTTGAGCTTGCCCTGCATGAAGGCGGCGGTGCCGTCCATCTGGCCGAGCGCGATCTTGACGTAGTCGTCGGCGGACGCGAGGAGGGTCAGGTTCGGGTTCTCGACCTCGCCCTTGCCGGCCTCGGCGGTGCCGTCGTGGACCTTGATCCACCACTTGCCGCCCTTGTCGCCGCTCAGGTCGAACTGCACCGTTGCGTTCGTCGTCCCGGCCTTGGCACTGTCAAGGTGCTGCGGCATCTGCTCGATGACCACGTCGGGAGTGACCTGGTCGGCTGACTGCTCTTGGGCCATTCACGTACCTCCTGGATTGGAAGGCTCCACGACGCCCTGCGTCATGGGCCCTGTCTTTCCATAGTAGCCAGATAGACTCAGGCGACGTGGGCGCCACCGAAGCGGCCGGATCGAAGCTGAATGAGGTGGCCCCAGGGATCCACGAGGTCCGGCTCCCGGTGCCCTGGGACGAGGAGATCGTGAACTGCTTTCTCTTCTCCGACGGCTCCCAGGTCGACCTGCTGGACTGCGGCATCCAGGCCGACGACTCGGTCGAAGCCCTGCTGGCGGCGGTGAAGGCGGTGGGCGGCCCCAACGCCAGGCTCCGCCGCCTGGTCATCACCCACATCCATCCCGATCACTTCGGAGCAGCCGGGGCGCTGAAGGAACGGTTCGGCGTCGACCTCTACATGCACCGGCTCGAGGTGCCGATGGTGCATCCGCGCTACCTGGAGCTCGACCAGCTGCTGGCGGAGGTCGGAAACCACCTGCGGCAGAACGGGGTCCCCGAGCCGGAGGCGGGCATCCTCCAGAACGCGTCGCGTGCGATGAGGGAGTTCGTCCGGCCCGGCGAGCCGGACGTTCAGCTCGACGGGGCGGAGACCATCGAGCTCGGCGGCCGCCGGATCCGTGTCGAGTGGACACCCGGCCACTCGCCTGGACACGTCTGTCTCTTCGACCTCGACGACCGGCTGCTCTTCGCCGGCGACCAGATCCTGCCCGACATCAGCACCAACATCGCCCTCCACCCGCAGAGCACGCCCAACCCGCTGGGCGAGTTCTTAGAGTCGCTTGACCGGCTGCTGGCGCTGAAGCCGGTGCTGGTCCTGCCGGCCCACGGCCGTCCCTTCGAGGACGCGGCGACCCGCGTCGCCACGCTCAAGGCCCACCACGAGCGGCGCCTCAACCAGATCGAGGCAGCGCTGGTCGGCGAGGAGATGACCGGTTGGGACCTTGCCATTCGCATCTGGGGCGAGCGCAAGCACGTGTGGGATCAGCGGATGGCCCTCCAGGAGGGCCTCGCCCATCTCCAGCTGCTGGCCGTGCAGGGCCGGGTCACCAAGCTGGCGGACGCGACCGGCGTCCGCTGGCGAAAGGCTTCCTAGACCTCCTCAGCGGGAGGCGGCAGCGGGGATGAGCCGGCCCAGGCCAAGGGGGAAGAGTTCCGCGGGGTAGATGGCGACGCCGACCGTGCCGGGCCCGGCGTGGGCGCCGACGACGGGACCCAGCGGCTGGATGAGCAGTGTCTCCGCCCGGGCCTGGAGACGCTCCGCCAGCTCGGCCGCGAGTTCTTCGGCGCCGGCATGGCCGATGACGACGCAGAGCCCGCCGCCGTGGTCGCAGGACTTTGCCAGCTCGACCAGCCGGGCGAGCGCGCGGGCCTGGGTTCGGACCTGTTCCAAAGGGACCACCTCGCCGCCCTCGATGGCGAGGATCGGCTTGATCTGGAGCACCGAGCCGAGCATCGCCCGGGCAGAACCGAGGCGGCCGCCCCGGCGCAGGTACTCGAGCGTCGAGACCGCGAAGTAGCAGCGCATTGACTCGCGGATCCTGGCCAGCTCGGCGACAACCTCGGAGCCGTCGGCACCGCGACCGGCGGCGGTCGCCGCGACCAGGACCAGCGCCCCGAGAGGCATCGACGCGAACTCGGAGTCGAAGACTCTAATCCGCTCCGCGCCGGCCAGCTCGGCGCCCTGCCGGGCGGAGGCGAAGGTCCCGCTCAGCTTGCCCGAGAGGTGGACCGAAACGACCTCGGCGTGGTCCCCCAAGAGCTGCTGGTACACCTCCGCAAAGCGGCCGGGTGAGGGCTGGGAGGTGGTCGGGTGGGTGGTGGACGATGGCAGCCTTCGGTAGAAGTCGGCCGCCGTGATGTCGATCCCGTCGAGCATGCTCACGCCGTCGAGGACGACTGTGAGGGGCACCACCGAGATCGATTGCCCTGCCGCCAGGTCGGGGAGCAGGTCAGCGGTCGAGTCGGTGACTATGGCTACCCGACCGATCAGCCGATCTCCAGTCTGCGGCTCGCCTCGATCAGGTCCTGGACGGCCCCGTCGGCATGGTTGGAGGACTCTTCGAGGAGCGCTGAGAAGGCCGCCGCGGCCGCGGTGACGCGACCGGTCAGGCGGCTCCTGCCCAGCCGGGCGATCGCCGATCCGAGACCCATCGCGGCCACGGTCTGGGCCTTCGCCAGCGGCGCTGTCCCGCCCTCGAGCACCATCCGCGCCGCCTCGCCGCCCTGCCGTCCGGCAGCGCGGAGCCGCGACAGCCAGTAGCCCATCCCGACGGCCAGGTCCTCGCTCGACGCTGCGAGGTAGGCGCGAGCCGCTGCGGCCTCATCGCGGATGGCCGAGAAGCGCTCGAAGGCGGCCGCGACCGAGGCTCCCAGCCCGCCGCCGGAGGCGACCTTGGCCGCGGAGGGCGCGAACATGATCCGCGAGCGCCCACCGCGGGCGGGTCCACCATCCTGGACGTAGCGCCGGACGACCAAACCGAGTTTCTCCAGCTCCAGCAGGAGGTCGTAGGCGGTCCAGGCCGAGATCCGCATCCGCGCACCAACCAGCGAGTAGTGGACGGCCGACCCGGCCTCCTCGGTCAGGTGGCGCAGGGTGTCGAGTGTCTCCAGGCGGCGGGGGGTCAGAGCATACAAAGTGGGTCACCCAAAAGACCAAAAACGGCTATGGGCAACATCTTAGCCCCGTTCCCAGGGGCGCTGCTCTCCCTAGCTGCGTTCGCTCGTGTTCTCCGCTGAGTCGTCCCTCCGGCGCAGCGGGTGCCTGCTGGTCTCGCTGAAGAAATGCAACTCGATCGGCCGTACCAGCACCAGCCCCACCAGCACCACGGTCGCGGCGCCGGCGGCGAGCAGGTAGAGACCGAAGCCGACGGTCATGCCGATGGCCGCCACCACCCAGACCGCCGCTGCCGTGGTCAACCCCCGGATTCCCGTCTCCGCCCGGAAAATGGCTCCCGCGCCGAGGAAGCCGACGCCGGTGACGACCTGGGCGGCGATTCGGGTGGGGTCGGTGTTGTGGCCCGAGAATATGAACAGCCCGGAGGCGGTGAAGATGCAGGAGCCGACGGAGACCATCGCCATCGTCCGCACGCCGGCCGGGTGCCCGCGGTATTCGCGTTCGATGCCGATGATCGCGCCGAGCACCAGGGCGACCGTGAGCCTCAAGAGTATGTCGAGCTGGGTCTCGATGCTCACCGCGGGGAGTCTACGACCGCCGGACGGGGAGCCTAGTTGGAAGCGCCTCCCTCGGCTTCCCCGTGGGGCTCGTCCGGCAGGTCGGGCAGGTCGAGGCTGTTGACCAGGTCGCGGAAGACCGCGAGCCGGTCCTCGTCGGGAGTTCCTCCCTCCTCGTCCTCCTTCTCGGGCAGGACGCCGGCCTTTTCGAGCACCTCCTCGGACACGAAGATCGGGCACTCCATCCGGACCGCAAGCGCGATGGCGTCGCTGGGCCGGGCGTCCACGTCGAGCTCCCGCCCGTTGCTCTTGAGGTGCAGCCGGGCGTAGAAGACGTCATTGGCAAGGGAGGTGACGATGATCCGGCTGAGCCCGATCTCGAGCTGCCCGAGGGTGCTCGCCATCAGGTCGTGGGTGATCGGCCGGTCGGGCGTGATGCCGGTGATCTTGAGGGCGATCGCGTTCGCCTCGTAGACGCCGATCCAGATCGGCAGGTAGCGCTCGGCTCCCTTCTCCTTGAGGATCACGACGTGCTGGCCGGTCGGCATATGGACCCGAATGCTGTCGACCGCGACCTCGATCAATCCGTCGATATTCAGCGCCTCCTGGGCTCATTCTAGGGGCGGTTTTCCGATGACCCCCCCTGGCGAACGCTACCGGCTCCCGATCTCGGTCAAGGCTGCTCTGGTCGACCGCGGCCGCGTCTGCCTGCTCCTCAACGAGCGAAACCAGTGGGAGCTGCCAGGCGGCGGGCTGGAGGCCGGCGAGTCGCCCGAGGCGTGCCTCAGCCGCGAGGTGCGCGAGGAGACCGGTCTCGAGATCTCGGTGGAGGGGCTGCTCGACGCCCGTTTCTTCCGGCCCGTCCCCGACAAGGAGATCTTCATCGTCGTCTACCGCTGCAGCCGGCTTTCCCCGGGCGACCCTGTGATCAGCTCCGAGCACCGCGACTCCGGCTGGTACACCCTGGCGGAACTGTCCGGCCTGGTCCTGCCCGAGGGCTACCTCAGGAGCCTGGAAAGGGCGTTGAACCCCCCCACCTAAACTTCGGAGGGCATGCCACTCAAGGCCCGTAAGGGCCGCCTGATCCTGATCGACGCCCACAGCCTCATCTATCGGGCCTTCTTCGCCCTGCCCCCGATGAGCACCTCCTCCGGCGAGGTCACCAACGCCGTCTACGGGTTCACGTCGATGCTGGCGATAGTCCTCGCCTCCCGGCCCGAGTACGCTGCCGCCGCGTTCGACCTCGGCGGGCCGACCTTCCGAAGCGTGGAGTACACCGACTACAAGGCCGGCCGGCGGGCCATGCCGGATGACCTTCGACCCCAGATCCAGCGCGTCCGCGAGGTACTGGAGGCTTTCTCGATCCCGATCTACGGGGTCCCCGGCTTCGAGGCCGACGACGTGGTCGGGACCCTCGCGCAAAAGGGCGAGGAGATGGGCCTCCAGGTGACCATCGTCTCCGGCGACCTCGACTGCCTGCAGTGCGTCACCGACTCGGTGGACGCGCTCGTGCCCCGGCGCGGCATCACCGACACCACCGTCTACGGCCCCGACCAGGTGCGTCAGCGCTACAACCTCGAGCCGGCCCAGCTGATCGACTACAAGGCGCTCCGGGGAGACACCTCGGACAACATCCCCGGCGTTCCGGGGGTGGGGGAGAAGACCGCCTCGCAGCTGGTCGGCGAGTTCGGCTCGATCGAGAACCTGCTCGCCAACTTGGACCAGCTGAAGCCCGGCCGGGTCAGGGATGCGCTGGAGGCCAACTCGGACCGGGTCCGGCTCGGCAAGCGGCTGGTCACCATCCGCCGCGACGTGGACGTGCAGCTCGACCTGGACCGATCCCGCTGGACGCGCTATGACGCCGACGTCACCCGGCGGCTCTTCGACGAGCTCGAGTTCCGCCAGCTGCTGGCACGCTTCCCGCCTCCGGATTCCGTCTCGGTGCCGGTGCAGCCCACGCTCGCCTTCGAGCCGGTGGCGCCGGCTGAGGGCGTCCGGCTTGTCGACGGCGAGGAGCGGATGGCCGAGCTGCTAAGGCGCCTGGATGAGGCCGAGGAGGTGGGCGTCTTCGGTCTCTGGGACGGCGCCGCTCGCGACGGCAGTCTGGTCGGGCTCGGCCTCGGGTTCGGCGAGGAGTCGTACTACCTGCCCCTGCGCCACCAAGGCAACCCCGCCAACCTCCCGCTGGACAGGGTCGCGGTGGACGTCACCCACGCCCTGCGCGGCCTCGAGCTCCTCGGCCACGACGTGAAGGAGATGCAGCTGGCCCTCGACGGGCTCGATCCCCACCCCTACCGGTGGGGCTTCTCCAGCTCGATTGCCGCCTATCTGCTCGGTGCCGGCGCCCGGGACCCCCGGCTGGAGGACCTCGCCCGCGACTTCCTCGGCACCGAGCTGGTGCCCACCGACCAGCTGCTCGGCACCGGCCGCAACGCGCGGCCGCCATCGGCGACCGAGGTCTCCGAGGCCGCCAACTACACGGCCGGCCGCGCCCGCGCCTGCTTCAACCTCCGCCCGCGGCTGGCGGCGGAGATGCGCAACCTCGGAGTGGACTACCTCTTCCACGAGGTCGAGCTGCCGCTGGCCCGGGTGCTGGCCGGGATGGAGGCGGAGGGCGTCGCCATCGACGTCCCCTACCTGGCCGAGGTGGCAGTGGACCTGGGTGGCCAGCTCGCCGTTATCGAGGCCGAGGTCGCCACCCTCGCCGAGGAGATCGGCGGTCAGAGGATCAACCTGAACGCGCCCCAGCAGCTGGCCAAGCTCCTCTTCGAAGACCTGAAGCTGCCGGTGGGGAAGAAGATCAAGACCGGCTACTCGACCGATGCCGAGACCCTCGAGGGCCTTCGCGATAAGCACCCGATCATCGGCCGCATCCTGGAGCACCGGCAGCTGAGCAAGCTCAAGTCCACCTACGTCGATTCGCTGCCCCTCCTGGTGGATCCCCGCGACGGCCGCGTCCACACCTCTCTCAACCAGGCGGCGACAGCAACCGGGCGGCTCTC
This sequence comes from Candidatus Dormiibacterota bacterium, assembly GCA_035535055.1. Taxonomy (GTDB): domain Bacteria; phylum Chloroflexota; class Dormibacteria; order Dormibacterales; family Dormibacteraceae; genus UBA6019. The sequence continues at coordinate 44,140 of DATLQT010000064.1, forward strand.
CAGCAGCAACCCCAACTTGATGAACATCCCGATCCGCACCGAGCTCGGCCAGCGGATCCGGCGAGCCTTCGTCGCCGGGCGGCCGGGTCACCTCCTCTTCAGCGCCGACTACTCGCAGATCGAGCTCCGGATCGCGGCCCACCTTTCCGAGGATCCCAACCTGCTGAGCGCCTTCGAGGCAGGCCAGGACATCCACGCCGCCACCGCGGCCCGCGTCTTCAAGGTCCCCATCGAGTTGGTCACGCCGGACCAGCGGCGGCTTGCCAAGATCGCCAACTTCGGCTCCCTCTACGGCCAGGGCGAGTACGGGCTCTCGATGCAGATGGGCATTCCCGGCGATGAGGCCCGCGAGTTCCTGAAGGAGTACTGGGCCACCTACGCGCGCCTCCGCTCCTGGCTCGACGGGGTGCGCGAGAAAGCTCGCGAGGAGGGTTTGGTGGTCAGCCCTACCGGACGCCGGCGGGCGATCCCCGACCTGCGCTCCCCCAACTACCAGCTTCGCGCCGCCGCCGAGCGGATGGCGATCAACTTCCCGATCCAGTCGCTCGCCGCCGACATCATCAAGATCGCGATGGTCCGGCTCGACCGGGAGATGGAGGAGTCGCGCCTGGAGGGCCGGATGATCCTCCAGGTCCACGACGAGCTCGTCTTCGAGATCCCCGAGCGGGAGGGCGACGCCTTCGCCGAGATGGTCCCCCGGGTGATGGTCAGCGCCTACGAGCTCCAGGGCGGTCTCGAGGTCGAGGCCAAGAGCGGTACCAACTGGGCTGAGGTCCGCAGGGTGGCGGCCCTTCGTGCCTGAGCTCCCCGAGGTCGAGACCTTCGCCGCCGACCTCCGGCCGCTGGTGGTGGGCCGCACCGTCGCCGCGGTCGACGTCCGCTTCCCGAAGATGGTGAGGCACCCGGAGCCGGAGGCGTTCACCCGCGACCTGCCCGGGCGGCGCATCGTAGCCCTCGAGCGCCGCGGCAAGTACCTGGTCTTCCGGCTCGACAGCGGCGCCGTCCTGGTCGTCCACCTGGGGATGACAGGGCAGCTCTTGCACAAGCTGCCCGAGGACCTTGCCCGGCCGCACACACACGTGGTGCTGAGCCTCGACAACGGGACCGAGCTGCGCTACTCCGACCCGCGTCAGTTCGGGCGGTTGCTGCTCGGAACCGAGGAGGAGCTGGTGGCGGTTCGCGCCCTCCCGCGCCTCGGCCCCGAGCCGCTGGACCCTGGGTTCACCGCCCGCGAGCTGCATCGCCGGCTGGCCGGGCGGCGGGCTCCTCTCAAGCTGCTGCTCCTCGACCAGGCAGTCCTCGCCGGGGTCGGCAACATCTACGCCGACGAGGCCTGCTTCCGGGCCCGGATCCGACCCGACCGGCCGGCCGGTCGGCTCTCGCCGGCACGCGCCCGCCGACTTCACGCGGCCATTCGGGAGTCCCTCGAGCGGGGCATAGCAAACCGGGGCAGCTCGGTCGACGACTACGTCGACGTCTACGGCGCCCGGGGACGGCAGCAGGAGGAGCTTCAGGTCTACGGGCGCGGCGGCCGGCCTTGCTATAACTGCGGCTCGCCGCTCACCCTGGTCCGGCTCGGTGGCCGGGCCACCGTCTTCTGCCGGCGATGCCAGCGATGAGGCGCGCGGCTCTGCTGGCGGGGATCCTGGCGGTCGGCTTCACCCTCTTCAGCGGGGTTGTGTCGGGCGGGGCGCTGCGCGTCTTCGACCGCCAGGTTGCCGTCGCCATGGCGGGCGTCTACAACCCGGCGCTGCTGACGCCTTTCCGCGCACTGGCTCTGCTCGGCGGGCTGGAGCTGACGACGCTGCTCGCCGTCGGCCTCTTCGCCTACCTCTGGCGCCACGGTCACCGGCTGGGAGCGTGGTCGGCGGCGGCGCTCCCGATCGCCAGCCTGGTCGAGCTCGCCGACAAGCACTTCGTCGACCAGCCCTCGCCGCCGCTCAGCATCTCGCACCCCGACGGTCCCAGCCTGACCAGCTTTTTCGAGGGGCTGCCAGGCACCGGCTGGAGCTTTCCAAGCGGACACATGACGCGGGCCGTGGTCGTCTACGGGCTGATCGCTTTCGTGGTCGGCCGCCTTGCCCAGCGGTCGTGGGAGCGCCGCCTGGCGCCGATCGTCGCGACGGTCCTGCTGGCGGCGATCGCCTTCGATCGCCTGTACCTTGCTGTTCATTGGGAGTCGGACGTGATCGGCGCGCTGCTGCTGGGCGGGTGCTTCCTGGCGGCGGCGATCAGCTGGCTCGAGTGGAGCGCCACAAGGGAGCGGGTTTGAGTCGAAAGCAGGTGATGCTGCTGGTCACGGCGGCGACCCGGGACGAGGCCGAAAACCTCGGCGAGTCGCTCTTGAGCCGGGGCCTCGGGCGGCGCGGCTCGGTGATCCCCGTCATCCACTCCTTCTGGATGAAGGCCGGCAAGCTGGAACGGAGCCACGAGGCGATGTTGCTGGTGACCATCTCCAGCGAGAAGGTGAAGGAGGCGGTGGCCTACATCCGCGAGAACCACTCCTTCGAGGAGCCCCAGGTCGTAATCCTGCCGCTGGGCGAATGAAGTTCCCGGCGAGGGTCTCGCTGGGCATCTTCCCGACCCCGCTCGACGCTCTGCCGCGTCTCTCGGCCGAGCTCGGAATCGAGGTCCTTGCCAAGCGCGACGACCTGACCGGCCTTGGCCTCGGCGGCAACAAGATCCGCAAGCTGGAGATGCTGCTGGCGGAGGCCGTCGCGGCCGGTGCGGACGCCGTCGTCACCTGCGGATCGGTGCAGTCCAACCACTGCCGGTGCACGGCGGCGGCCGCGGCCAAGCTGGGCCTCCAGTGCGGCCTGGTCCTCTTCCAGGGCCGCCATGGCGAGAATGGGAACCGGCTGCTCGACGACCTCTTCGGGGCGTCGGTCGAGCACCACCCGGCGTCCGAGCGTGACCGTGCCGAGGAGCTGATGCGGCGGCTGGGCGAGAGGTACGCGCACCCCTACATCATCCCCTTCGGCGGCTCCAACGCACTCGGAGCGGCCGCCTACGTGTGGTGCTACCAGGAGCTTCTAGAGCAGCTCGGCGACAGGGGCGGGACGGTCTTCTGCGTCACCTCGAGCGGCGCGACCCACGCCGGGCTGGCGCTCGGATCGGCGATCTTCGCGGGCCCGCGGGTCCTCGGCGTCTCGATCGGCGACCCGGTGGTCGAGTGCCAGCGACGTCTGGCCGGGCTGGTTGCCGAAACCGCCGGCCTGCTCGGGTTGGATAGCACGGCCGAGCTCGTGGTCCTCGACGGCTACCAGGGTGAGGGTTACGGGATCCCCAGCGAGGCCGGCAACGAGGCGATCCGGCGCCTCGCCCGGAGCGAGGGAATCCTCCTCGACCCGGTCTACACGGGCAAGGCGATGGCGGCCTTGCTCGCCGAGCACGACCGCTTCGAGCCGCCGCTCGTCTTCCTCCACTCGGGCGGCGTGCCCGCTCTGTTCGCCTACGCGGCGGAGCTGTCCCCGGGCATCCGGATGTAGCGGGCCAGCACCAGGCTGTGGAGGCCGAGGGCGATGAAGCCCAGCGCGACCAGCCCCAGTACGACCCGTCCATAGGGCTGCTGGAACAGATAGGTGAAGGTCCCCGTGAAGCCGGTGGCGTGGCTGGGGTCGCGGTGCGAGCCGGCGATGAAGAGGAACCAGCCCATCAGGGTGAAGACGACACCCCGGGAAACGAAACCGAGCCTCCCGAGGAGGTCGGTGACCCGCTTCTCGGCCTCAGACATCTCTCCTCGCTTCTCGTCCTTCTTGAAGCTCGCGCGCCAGACCTCGATGAACTGTCCGATCCCGGCGCCGACTCCGATCAACCCGATCGCCTCTGTCAGGAGCGCTCCGAAGGGGGCCGACAGCAGGCGGGCGGCCACCTGTTGGAGCTGGTCGCCGTGGCTGCCAGTGCTGCCGCCGGTCACCAGAGCGACGGCGAAGAAGAGCAGGGTGGCGTAGGCGAGCCCGCTCCAGGCGAAGCCGAGCCGGGTCACGATCCCGACCGCGTCCCTGCCACGGTGCAAAGGATCGTAGATGGCGCGGATGAAGCCCCACAGCGAGTAGGCGGCGAGGGCGACGATGCCGGCGACCAGGATCAGTCGGCCGAGCGGGAAGCCGGAGACGACGATCAGGCTGGCCTGCTGGTCGGCCTGCCGGGGCGCGCCCGTCATCGCGATCTGCAGGGCCGCATAGCCCATGTAGGCGTAGAGGACGCCGCGGGCCACGTAGCCGGCGCGGGCCAGGAAGCGGTAGAGCGGGTTGCGCGTGGCGCGCTTGGCGCTGTAGTTGGCCTTGTCGACTGACATCGCGCTCATCTAGGCTGCGGCCCTCCGGCCGGCTCGGGGCCGGCGAAACCAGGTGCGGCTGGGAGTCGGGAGGTAGCGCTCGGGCATCCAGAGCACGAAGGCCACCCAGGAGAGGCTGAGGAGGAAGCCGCCGATGACGTCGGTCGGCCAATGGACCCCCGCGTAGATCCGGCCGAGGCAGCCGATGAGGATCAGCAGGGCCGCCGCCAGCCAGAGGATCGGGCGCAGGGACGGCTTCAGCCGCGGGGCCACGGCCGTCGCGAGCATCACGGCGATCCAGGTGTAGAAGACCGCGTGCCCGCTCGGAAAGCTATAGCCCGTCGCGGGGCTCAGGACGTGGACGAGGTCAGCCGCGGGTCGATGGCGGGCGACCAGGACCTTTATGAGGTTGTCGAGCAGGCTGGCACCGGCGCCGATGAACATCAGCCAGCCACCCCTCCGATCCCACACCGCAACCGCGACCGCCAGGGCGAAACCGACCAGCAGTTGCCACATGCCGGCGACCGCGTTGGTGGCGTCGAAGAGGTAGACCACGGGCCCCCATGGAAAGCCCTGGACGAACAGCTCGACCCCGCGGTCGATAACGGTGTAAAAGCCGTTCAGGACGTAGTAGGCATCGACGCAGAAGAGCAGAGCGCAGGCGAGCGACAGCTGCCAGAGCCAGTGCCGGGCCGCGACGCCCGGCTGGCCCCGGCCGACCTGGGCAGCGGCCTGCTTGGCCTGCTCGGCCCCCTGTTTCACCTTGTTATCAGCGGCCATCGAGCACCGGGTCAGAGAGGCGGCGGACGGAGAGCCCGAAGAGCGTCCAGGCGGCGCCCAGCAGCAGCCCGGCCAGCACGTCGCTGGGCCAGTGCTCGGCGGTGTCGATGCGGCCGATCCCCACCAGCGCGAGGACCACCCCTTGGAGGGCCCAGCCGGCCGCGTAGAGGGGGCGTGGCAGCCGGCGGCCGAAGATGACCAGCAGGTAGGCGATGAACCAGGAGAAGAAGAGCGCATGCCCGCTCGGGAAGCTCCAGCCAGCGGTGTGCCGGATCACGTGAACCAGGTTGGCCTCAGGCCGCGGTCGGTGGGCGGCTATCTCGATCAGCTGGTAGACGGCGCCGCTCAGCGCGCCCCAGATCATCAGGAGGAGCCCGCGCCGGTTCCAGATCGCCACCGCCAGCACGCCCAGGACGGCGACCGCGACCTGCTTCAGGCCCTCAAACCAGTCGACGGCGGCGAACACCGAGAGGACCGGTCCCCAGTGGACAGCCTGGATGGAACGCTCGACGGTCAGGTCAGCTGGCGGAAGCGGCTGGTTCAGTACCAGCAGCGCGTCGGCGCCGAACCCAGCGGCGGCCAGCAGCGCGAGGATGAGCAGCGGCAAACGGAAGGTGGTTCGCCAGGAGGCGCCGAGGCTCCGGTCGTGGGCGGTCCGGGTGAGGATCATTGTCGTACATCTTACTATCAACTTTCCTGAGTGCGCCAGGGCCATCACCGGCGGCTCGCGCATACTGTGCTCCGACAAGTTCACAAGCGCCCCGGTCCAAGGGAAGCCGGTGTTGAATCCGGCGCTGTCCCGCAACTGTGAGTGGGGAGCGGACGGCCAGCGAAGCCACTGGGAGACGGTCCCGGGAAGGCGGCCGCGAGCGACGATCCACGAGCCAGGAGACCTGCCGGGGGTCAGCCCACTGGTAGGAGGATGCCTCGTGAGAAGGTACCTGTCCGTGTCCGTTTTGGCCGTGCTCGCCGTTGGCCTGGCGCGTCTCCCCGTCACCGTTCAGGCGCAGAACGACCCGGCGTCGCGCGCGCTTCGCTACCTGGCCTCCCAGCAGCTCGCCGATGGCAGCGTTCCCGGCTTCAGTCCCGCTCAGGCCACCGAGGACTTCGCCATCGCGGCCGCCGGCGCCGGCTATGACCCGACGACCCTGAAGGCGTCGAGCGGCACTTCCGATTACGACTACTTGTCGGCGCCGGCAAACCTGTCGCTCGAGACCGCCGAGGCCGGCGGCACCGGGCGGCTGATCGAGGCCGTGGTGGCGGGGCGCCTCGATCCCACCAACTTCGGCGGCGAGAACCTGGTGACCAAGCTGCAAACCTTCGACTCGAGTGGGGCCTACGCGGCCGGGCTGCCGTTCAGCCAGGCGCTGGCGATGCTCGGGCTGGTCGCCGCGGGGCAGCCGGTGCCGGCCAATGCGATCACCTACCTCCACAGCCTTCGCAACGGCGACGGCGGCTGGGGCTACGCCTCCGGCCAGCCGAGCGACAGCAACGACACCGCGATTGCGCTGATGGCTTTGGATGCCGCCGGCGACCACGCTGACGACGCTGCCGCGCTGACCAATCTCCACACCTACCAGGCCACAGACGGCGGCTTCCAGTATCAGGCCGGCGCCGGGAGCGACGCCGACTCGGACGCGCTCGGCATCCAGGCCGTGGTCGCGACCGGCCAGGACCCCGCCGGGGCGGCCTGGGCCCTCTCGGGCCAGACGCCCTACGGCTGGCTGCTCGCCACGCAGGATGCCGCGACCGGCGGGTTCGGCTACGGCGGAAGCCCCGACCCCGGCACGACCTCCCAGGTGCCGGCCGGCCTGGAGCTGCAGCCGTTCCCCGTCCACGCCATCCACGGCGCCGGCAACAGCCTCGCCGTCTCGCGCTCTGCGGGCGTCCGCGCGCTCGAGTACCTCAATGGTCAGCAGGCGGCGGACGGCTCGTTGGGCGGCCTCAGCTTGGCCCAGGCGACGGAGGACTTCGCCATCGGCGCCGCCGAGGCTGGATACGACCCCAAAGCGCTTTCCGACTGTGGCGCCACCGTCTACGGCTACCTCGGTGCCAAGGTGGCATCCATCACCGCCGACGCCGGGTCGACCGGCCGCCTGGTCGAGGCCGTGGTGGCGGGCCGCCTCGATCCCACCAACTTCGGCGGCCAGAATCTGGTGAGCAAGCTGCAGTCTTTCGACTCCGGCGGCGCCTACGCGGCCGGGCAGCCGTTCAGCCAGGCGCTGGCGATGCTCGGGCTGGTCGCGGCTGGGCAGCCGGTGCCGGCCAATGCCGTCACCTACCTCGACAGCCTTCGCAACGGCGACGGCGGCTGGGGCTACGCCTCCGGCCAGCCAAGTGACAGCAACGACACCGCGATTGCCCTGATGACGTTGGACGCCGCCGGCGACCACGCTGACGACGCTGCCGCTCTGGCCAATCTCCACACCTACCAGGCCACCGACGGCGGCTTCCAATACCAGGCCGGGTATGGCAGCGACGTGGACTCCGACGCCCTTGTGCTGCAGGCGCTGATGGGGGCCCGGCAGGATCCCGCGGCGACGATCTGGGCGCAGGGGTCGCTCACGGTCCTGACCCACCTGGCGGCGAACCAGAACGCGGATGGAGGCTTCGGCTATCAGTCGACCACCTCCGACCCGGGGACCACCAGCTCGGTGCCGGAGGGCCTCGAGCGCCTGCCCTTCCCGGTCGGAC
>DATLQT010000065.1:0-9754 GCA_035535055.1 Candidatus Dormiibacterota bacterium
TCGGGAACCGCCTTGTTGAGACCTGGAGCGCCGTCGACCACCGCCAGCCAGGGCGCCCGGAGGCCACGACGGGTCAGGCCCCGTCCCATCTCCAGCCAGTCTTCGTAGCGCTCCCGTAGACCCAGGCAGACGTCGAGCAGCACCCGTTCGCCCTCCACGGTGTAACCCCAGGCCACCAGCACCCCCTCCTTGGCGCCGCTCGGCCGGGTCGGCAGGTAGATCGCATCCAGGAACAGAACGAGGAGCTTGACCTCGGCCAGGCTCCGGCCCCGGAAGGCCCGATAGCGGTCGCGCAACTCTCGGCAGATCCGGCTGGCGGTGCTCTTGGAGAGGGCGGATTCAACCGGTCGTCGCAACACCTGCGTTACGCGGATTTCAATAGTAGGGCGGTGAGTGCCTCGGCGGGAGTATTCCAGCCGAGTGTCTTGCGGGGACGTCCGTTCAGAGCCGCTGCAATGTCAGCAACATCTGATGCGCTGTGGATAGAGAGGTCGGTTCCTTTGGGGAAGTACTGTCGGAGGAGACCGTTCGTATTCTCGTTGGTGCCGCGTTGCCATGGACTGTGGGGGTCACAGAAGTAGATCGGCAGGTCGGTAGCGATGTTCAGGTCGACGTGCTCAAGGAGCTCGAGACCTTGGTCCCAAGTCAACGAGCGTCTGAGATGAGATGGCAGGGTGAGGATGGTTGCGGCGATGACATCCCGTACGGCCTCTGCCCGGTGACCGCCAGGGAGATGCAGGAGCATCGTGAAGCGGGTGGTGCGCTCGACCAACGTCCCTACGGCCGAGGCGCTGTTCTTCCCGAGGATTAGGTCGCCTTCCCAGTGCCCTGGAACAGCTCGATCCGCTGCTTCGGGGGGCCGCTCACTGATCATCACCATGTTCTTGATACGTTTGCGTCGGCTGTCAACACGGCGACGTGGCCAGCGCAACGCTCTCCCCGTTCGCAGGCAGACACTCAGCTCTCGCCGCAGGCCGCCGCGGCCTTGCACGTAGAGCGCCTGGTATATGGCCTCGTGCGAGACGCGCATGCCTTCATCCTCGGGGAAGTCCATCTTGATGCGCCACGCGATCTGTTCAGGACTCCAACGTTGAGCACCGCCGAGCTTGCTCTGCACGTACTCCCGGAGCGCGCCGCAGCTCGCCAGCTTGCTAGCCTTTGGCCGGCGCGACCTCCGCTCTGCGTGTGCTTGCGCGAGACGAGCTCGGTACTGGCTATCGGAGGCCGCATTGCGTTTCAGCTCCCGGCTAATCGTCGAAGGGGAGCGGCCGAGCCTTCGCGCGATTTCGCGGACGCTGACGTGTCCGTTCAAGACAGCGATCTCCTCTCGCTCAGTGATCGACAGGTACCGCCCGGATGGGTCGTGGAGTTCGATGGGCGTCATGCCGCCAGCTTGGCTGAACCACCGAGTGCTGACTGTCCTGGACACTCCCACCGCCCTCGCTGCAGCTTCCGTCTGCTCGCCAGCGGCGATCAACCGCCAAAACTCTCTCCTGACCTGTCTCGAAAACCCTGCACGACCAGGCATCGCTGCACCTCACAGATAGGGCTGGGTGTTGCAACGACTCCTTGAACCCAAGGAGCTTGCCCAGACCCGCCTCTTGGAGCAGGCTCTCGATGTCGCGGTCAGAGAGCCCGCGCACGTAGGCGCCGATGATGAGTGCCTCCAGCGGCCTGGTCCTGATCGCCGTTCGGACGTCGGGCAGGACCCGGCTGACGAAGCGGTCGGCGGTGTCGCGGAGCTGGGGCATCTGGACTTCGAGCTCGCCCTCGGCGGTCTGCACCCGCCGCGGCCGAACCCCGTTCCGCAAGCCCCGGGCTTCCTGCGTCCGCTCGTAGCGGGCGCGGCCCAGGTAGTCGGCAACCTCCTCCTCGACGGCTCGCTGGAGCACCAGTCGGGCTCCCAGCCGGCCGACCTCGGCCAACTGCTCCGAGTCGCCGAGCCCCTCGCTCAGCAATTCATCGATGGCCGCCTCCAAGGCGGCGCTGGGCGCTACTCTCTTCTTCACGGCGTAGTCCTCCAGTGGTGGTTTTCCAGACCTGCCAACGGAGACTACGTCGTTTCACTTTTACAGCACCTGGGGGACGCGACCTCTGCGTGGTGGACGAAAGCGGCAAGGTACTCGGTAAGGGACGAGTCCCCGACGGTCTCGAGGGCGTTCGCCGAATCCACGAGTTGGTCGGCATCCACGCCGCAAGGGCTGAGCAGGTGGTAGTCGGCATAGAGACCGACCGCGGCCTCCTGGTGGGGGCGCTGCTGGCCGCGGGATATCAGGTCTACGCAATCAATCCGCTCTCAGCCAGCCGTTACCGAGAGCGGCATGTGACCTCGCGGGCGAAGTCAGACCCCGGCGATGCCAAGATGCTCGCCAACCTGGTTCGAACTGACCGCCACAACCATCGCGAGGTGGCCGGCGACTCCGAACTGGCCGAGGCCGTCAAGGTATTGGCACGCAGCCATCAGGACCTGGTCTGGTCGAGGCTGCGTTTCGTGAACCGGCTCCGCAACACGCTCCGGGAGTTCTACCCCGCCGCCCTGGAGGCGTTCGGGACCGACCTCGACTCGCCAGATGCGCTGGCGGTTCTGGAACGGGCGCCAACTCCCTGGCAGGGTCGCCAGCTCTCGCTGGCAAAGATTGCCGGCGCTCTTCGCAAGGGCGGACGCGAGCGAAATATTGAAGTCCGGGCGGGCCAGATCCAGGCCGCCCTTCGCTCCGAGCAGCTGCAGGCGGCTCCGAAGGTGGCCAGCGCCTACGGATTCGTCGTCAAGAGCAGCGTTGCCATCCTCGCCAACATGAACCGCGAGCTCGCCCAACTCGAAAGCGAGCTCTCCAAAAGTTTTAAGGGACACCCGGACGCCGAGATCTACCTGAGTCTGCCCGGACTTGGCACCGTCCTCAGCGCCCGGGTGATGGCCGAGTTCGGTGATGACCCGAACCGCTTCGACCATCCTAAATCGCGCAAGGCCTACGCCGGAACAGCGCCCATCACCAAAGCCTCAGGCACCCGGCAGGTCGTCCTCGCACGAGTCGCCCGCAATCGTCGGCTCGCCGACGCCTGCTACCTGTGGGCCTTCTCCAGTCTTACCCGCTCAATCGGAGCCCGCCGCTACTACGACCTCCTTCGTGGCCGTGGCCAGACACATCACCAGGCGCTACGCGCGCTTGCCAACCGCTGGGTCGGCATCCTCCACGGCTGTCTTCGCTACCGCTCAACCTATTCCGAGACCATCGCCTGGCCGACTCCCCTCCAGGTCGCCGCTTGACATTTCCAGCCGTGGGATGTCTAGATCGCCAGTCGGTAGCGGAGCTCGGCGAGGGTCTCCCCGAAAGGCTCGGCGAGCGAAGCCTGAGCCAGCTCCCGGTGGAGTGCCCGAAGGCGGGGCGGCAGCAGCCGGATGAACTCGGTCCGAGCCTCCTGCGGACCTGCGACCAGGAGTACGCGGTAGAAGCCGTCGGCCTCGCGGTCGACCAGCTCGACGACCCGCTCCAGGTTGTGGCTGGCCCGGTTCTCCGCCTTGCGCTGGTTGCCGGCCGCCGAGCTGCCCCCGGCCCGGCTGTGCTTGACCTCTTCCCCTTCCAGTTCGGCCACCGGCAGCAGCTCGCCGAGGATCGCTGCCAGAACCCGCGCCTTCTCCTTGTCGACAACGACAACCAGGGCGGGCGGACGGGCCTCGAGGAGGCGGTCGATGGGTGCCAGCAACGGCGCGCCCACCTCGAGCCGCGCCACGGGAGGTTCCGATAGCCGGATCAGGGCCAGGACACCGGCCTCCTCGCAGCTGAACGCGACGAGGCCATCGCAGCCAGCCGGGCGCTCAGTCTCCAGCCGGTGCTGGATGCGCGGCAGTTCGGTGCCGACGACCTCGCGCTCGTCCTCGGACAAGCGTTCCCGATAGCGCTTGACCAGGTCCTGCAGCAGTGCGCTGTAGTAGCGCTCGTCGTAGCCCTCCCGACGCACCGGCAGGTAGATGGTGAGGGCCCGTTCGCTGCTCAGTAAGCGCAAGCGGGCGAGGAGCTGTTGCAGCCTTCGCGCCTGGTCATCCATCTCGGCACCAAGTCTCGACCTCAACGGCGCCGGCCAGAAGTGGCCAAGGACTCTCCCCGACAGGACCGCACGGCTCTACTGCCGCTGGCCCCGGGCTGCTTCGGTAGATGCATGCAGACATGGCTGATCGTCCTGGCGGTGATCCTGGTCCTGGCCGGCGCGGGGCTGGCCCTCCTTTACAACGGTTTCGTTCGCGGCCGGCAGCGCGTCACCGAAGCTTGGTCGGACATCGACGTCGAGCTGAAGCGTCGCCACGACCTGATCCCCAACCTGGTGGAGACGGTCAAGGGTTACGCCGCGCACGAGCGGAGGGTCTTCGAGCAGGTCACCAAGGCCCGCGCCGACGCGATCGCGGCTGGTGCTGGCACTCCCGAGCAGCGGGGACCGGCGGAGGGCGCGCTGACCGGTGCCCTGCGCTCGCTTTTCGCGGTGGCCGAGGCCTACCCGCAGCTTCAGGCGGTCCAGGAGTTCAAGAACCTTTCCGAGAATCTGACCGCAACCGAGGACAAGATCCAGTACGCGCGGCGGTTCTACAACGGTCAGGTGCGCGACTACAACACTTCGCTGCAGACCTTCCCCGGCAACCTGATAGCAGGGCCCTTCGGCTTCCGCAGTTTCGGCTTCTTCGAGCTCACCGAACCCGCCGAACGGGAAGTGCCGCAGGTCCAGTTCACAGCCTGAAGTCTCGGCAAAATGGAAATCGGTTCACGGCAGGCACCGGCGAGCCCGGGCGGCGGGGAGCTGAACGTCTACGGAGCGATCGCCTCCAACCGCCGTAGGACGGTGCTTCTGGTTGGCTTCTTCCTGGTCCTCACGACCGCGCTCGGTTACCTGCTGGGAGAGATCTTCTGGCCCGGCAGCGGCCTCTACGTGGTTCCGCTTGCGTTCGCAATCGCGGCGGTGGCCGCCGCCGCCTCCTACTACGCCGGCGACCGGGTCGTCCTCGGCCTCTCCCACGCGGTCGAGGTCGACGAGGCGCGGGCACCCGAGCTGTTCCACGTCGTCGACGCCCTGGCGACCGGGGCCGGCATCCCGCGGCCGCGGATCTTCATCATCGAGGACCATTCACCGAACGCTTTCGCGACCGGCCGCGATCCCGCCCATGCCTCGGTCGCGATTACCTCAGGTCTGCTCACAAAGCTCAACCGCAGCGAGTTGGAGGGGGTCCTCGCGCACGAGCTGTCGCACGTCCGCAACCGCGACACCCGGCTGATGCTGGTGGTCGCAGTTCTGCTCGGGATGGCGGCGCTGATCTCCGACCTGATGCTGCGCTCGATGTGGTTCGGAGGCGGTCGCCGCTCCCGCCAGCAGGGCGTCATCGGGCTCGTGCTGCTGGTGGCGGGTCTGGTCCTGGCCATCCTTGCCCCCCTCATCGCCCAGCTCGTCCGGCTGGCGATCTCTCGCCAGCGCGAGTATCTCGCTGACGCCTCCGGCGCCCTGCTGACACGCTTTCCGGCCGCCCTGGCCAGCGCCCTTCGCAAGATCGCCTCCGACCCGACCCCGCTTGCCACGGCCAACCAGGCGACGGCGCCCCTCTACTTCGCCAACCCGCTCGAGAAGCGCCACCGCTGGCTGGACTCGGCCTTCGACACCCACCCACCGATCGAGGACCGGATCCGCCGCCTCGAGTCGATGTGAACGGAGTCGGGTGCCGGGCGGCCGCGTTGCGGCGCACCCGGCACCAGGTGATTCGGACTAGGAGGCTATCTTGACCGCGCGCTTGCGGGGAGCCCGGTGCGCGGGAGCGGCGTGCACGCCCACATGGGCCTTGGGGCGTGCCTTGTGAGCGGTGGGGTGACCGCCTCGACCAAGCCGCGGAGCAGCTTGCGCTGGGTCTCGACGACGCGCTCGGCGAGGCCGTAAGCGGATGAGACCGCGACGGCTGCCGAGGAGTGCGGCTTGGCTCCCTTGCGCGGCGTGGGAGTGACGCCTTCCAGGAGCGGCACCAGCGCCTCCCGCTGGGACGTCAGGGTCCGCGCTGCGAAGAGCAGTGCGCTGTCGACCATGTCCTCCGGCGCCGGGACGCGCTCCACGGCCTTGGTGGCAGCGCCGATGAATGCCTTCTCGTCGTTCGCGATCTCGTTCCACGTTTCATCGAGAGGACGCTTGGTCGTCGGGTTGCTGGTCCGTCTCTTTGCCTTTGCCATTGGGTGCCTACTCCTTCCACTTCTAGTTCAACCTGGGTCCGGCGGCCCCATGGCCGCCCGCCGAAAACCCTTTCGTCTTCCACTCTCTCGCGGCCGCCGACCAGCGGCCAGAGGCGCTCGACCCACCGGCCTGGTAACGTGCGTTCGGCCGAAATCACGGTCTCGGGGCGGGACTAGAGGCTTCGCTTGTTCCGCTTGGTCGCTTTGGCGGTCGAACCCACTCCCGCCTCGTGGCCGGTGTAGGTTCCCGGGGTCACTTGCCGCCGGTGCCGCTTGGACTGCTCGCGCTCAAGTTCGCGCTGGCTGGGAGAGTCGCCCTTGTACCTCTTCATGCCCTCATGGTGCTCGCCACCGCGCCCGCCGGCCGGTGCCTAAGGTCCACCTTCCTCAGGGCCCTTTCGGGGAGATGACCAACACCGGTCGTCGCGCATCGTGCGTGAGTTCCTGGCTCACGGTGCCCAGGAGCAGCTTCGCGAAACCGCCACGGCCGCGCCTGCCCACCACGATCAGGTCCGCCTTCTCGCGTTCGGCGAGTTCGGAGATCGCGGTGGCGGGCCGCCGTCGACCACCATCATGCGGTGCCGGACCCGGAGTCTTTCAAGGCCGCGCACCAATCCTCTTTGAACTGGTGGGTGAGCTCCCGGCGCCAGTCGTCGTCGAAAAGGAGGGGGGTGGGGGCTATGCCGTAGATGTCCAAGGCGTGAGCCGGCAACTGGAACCCGAAAACTGCCGCCACCTCAGCCTTGAGCGGTTGAGCCAGGTCGATGGCCCATTGCAGCGCGTTGCTCGCCTGCTCCGAGCCATCGACCCCGACCACGATCCTCCGGAAGCGCTTCGCAGCCAACCCGCCGCCGTCAGGGCACGATCGCGAGGTGGCTTTCGACCTTGGTCACTCCAGGTGCCGCCGCGGCAGCCTTGCGAGCGGTCTCGGCCTCGCTCCAGGAACCAACCTGCCCATGGAGGATGATCGTGCCATCGGTGCTCTCGAGCCAGATCCGGCGGGCGTCCAACTGAGCCTGGCGATGGAGGGCCTCGGTGATCTTCGCCATGACCTCCTTGTTATGCGGCCTCGGCTTAACGGTGACGAGATTGCTTACGCCGTACACCCCGACCAGGCCGCGGACGAGCTTGTACGCCGCTTCGGCCTGGAATTGCCAGTCGACCTTGCCTTCGAGGGTGACAAAGCCCTTGCTCACCTTGGCGTTGACGCTGCCTCGAGGAACCGTCGCGCTCCATTCGAGGAGGTGGGCTATCCGCTCGGCGATATCGGTGTCGTCGTGGAGGTGCTGGGAGGGAAACTCGACGCTGAGCTCGTCGGCCACGGCGCGGACCCCGTATACGCGACGGGCCGCCTTGACCGCGGCGACCTTCTCGACATAGCTGCCGACGTGGCCGGCGAGGGTCACCGACCCCTGGTGCGCAGCGACCCCGATCCCGGCGGATTCGACGCTTGGCTCCCACTCCAGCTCTCTCATCACGTCCGTCTGCAAGTCTTTGTCCTGCCGCATCGCTGACCTCCTTTGAGTCCGTCCCCGACCGGGGGCGGCTTAGTGCCAGTGTCTCCAGCCTCCATCAGCGACAACAGTGCCGTCGGTCCCGGTGCGAAAGGCCCTATCGCCTGGCGCTCGCTCGGCCGATCCTCGAGGTGATGAGTTGTGATCGTCCGCTGGTTTTCGCCGGCTCGGCCAGCAAACGCCTGGGAGAGAGCGTCTGCCAGGACCTGGGCATCGAGCCGGCAGCGGCCGAGGTCCTCCGCTTTCCGGAGGGCAATGTCCTCGTGCGCCTGTTGGAGAACGTGCGAGGCCGGAGCGCCTATGTGATCCAGTCGACGGCGTTCGGCTCCAGCGACCAGGTCATGGAGCTGCTCTTCTGGATGGACGCCCTCAAGCGGGCGAGCGCCGCCTCGGTAACCGCCGTCATCCCCTACTTCAGTTACGGCAAGGGCGACAAGATGGACGAGCCGCGGGTCTCGATCCGCGCCCGGGTGGTCGCCGACGCGCTGCAGGCGGCTGGGGCCGACCGGGTGCTGACGATGGACCTCCATGCCCGCCAGATCCAGGGCTTCTTCGCGATCCCGGTCGACGATCTCCAGGCCATGCCCACCCTGGCCGAGGCGATCAGCGCCGAGGGCCTGGCCGACCCGGTGGTCGTGTCGCCCGATCTCGGCTTCGTCAAGAAAGGACGTGCCTTCGCCGCGCGGCTCAACAGCCAGCTGGTGGTGGCCGACAAGCGGCGCAGCGGCCGGCTCGGCGAGACCGTCGACGTCGTCCAGCTGATCGGAGACGTCGCCGGTCGCGACGCTGTGCTGGTCGACGACTTCACGCTCACCATGAGCACCCTGGCCGAGGTCGCCGAGGCGGTGAAGTCGGCCGGTGCTCGCAGGGTGATGGCGGCGGTGACCCACGGGGTCTTCGCGGAGGGATCCATGGGGAGCCTCGAACGAAGCCCGATCGACAAGCTGCTGGTGACCGACACCGTTGAGAACCAGCCGGTTTCATTGAGCCCCAAGGTCGAGGTCGTCCCCGTCGGCCACCTCTTCGCCGAGGCGATCCGCCGCGAGGAGGAGAACTTGAGCCTCAGCGAGCTGTCGCTGGCGCCACTTGGGGCGGCCCGATGAGCAGCCGGGTTCCGAGCCGCTTCGCCGACCGCCGGGAGGCGGGCAGATACCTCGCCGATGCCGTCGCCGGCCTGCGGGAGCATGACTCACTCCTGGTGCTGGGGATCCCGCGCGGCGGGGTTCCGGTCGCCTACGAGGTGGCCGTCGGCCTGGGTGCGCCGCTGGACGTGATCGTGGTGCGCAAGCTCGGCCATCCCGACCAGCCGGAGCTGGCGATCGGCGCCATCGCGTCTGGCGGCGTTCTCGTGCTCAACCCCGAAGCAGCGGCCGGTCTACCGCAGCGGGTCATCGAGAAGGTCGCCGAGCGCGAGCAGCACGAGCTCGAGCGGCGTGAGCGGGCCTACCGAGGCGGTCGCCCCGCCGTGGACCCCACCGGCACGGTGGTCGTCTTGGTCGACGACGGGCTTGCCACCGGTTCCAGCATGCGGGCCGCGATCAGGGCCCTGCGTCAGCGCCGGCCGGCTCGGATCATCGTGGCGGTGCCCGTCGCGCCGACCTCGACGGCCGCCGAGATCGGGCCCACCGTCGACCGTTTCGTCTGCCTGATCGAGTCCGACTACTTCAGTGCGGTGGGCGAGTGGTTCGAGGACTTCTCGGCCACTTCGGACCGCGAGGTCCAGGAACTGTTGGCGCGGGCCGCCCAGCGGAACCTGGATGGCGATGCGATCGCCGGCTGAGCAGTCGACGACGTCGCTGGTGTGGATTCCGGCCGGAGCCTCTGGGCTCGCCGCGGACCTAGAGGTACCGGCTGGAGCCACCGGGGTGGTCATCTTCGCTCACGGGAGCGGAAGCGGCCGGCTGAGCCCCCGCAACCGTTTCGTCGCCTCCCAGCTGCGCGCCGCCGGACTCGCGACGCTGCTGATGGACCTTCTGACCAAGGCCGAGGAGGAGTGGGACGAGGCCACGGCGGGCAGCCTGCGGTTCGACATCCCCCTTCTCGCCGAGA
>DATLQT010000066.1:0-2126 GCA_035535055.1 Candidatus Dormiibacterota bacterium
CTGCGCGAGAAGAGCCGCGCGGCGGTGATAGTGCTGAGCGTCATGGCCGACGAGCGCGACAAGGTGCGCGCACTCGACCTCGGGGCGGACGACTACCTGGTCAAGCCGTTCGGCCTGGACGAGCTGCTGGCCAGGATCCGCGCGGTCCTCAGGCGGCAGGCCGCGGTCGCCTCGGGCGACGCCGTGGTGCGGGTTGGCGAGCTTGCCGTCGACCTCGGCCGGAGGCTGGTCACGGTCGACGGCAGGGCCGTCCACCTGACCCCGACCGAATACGAGCTACTCCGCTACCTCGCGATCCACGCCGGCAAGCTGGTGACCCACACGATCCTGCTGCGCGAGGTCTGGGGCGCCTATGCGGTCGGAGAGTCCCAGAACACCCGCTACGTGGTGGCGCAGATCCGCCGCAAGCTCGGCGACGACCCGGCGCGACCCCGGTTCATCGCCACCGAGCCGGGTGTTGGTTACCGTCTCCGGGTCGATCCCGACCCGGCGGAACATCCAAACAAGATCCACACGCCCGGTTAGCAACCCCGAACGGGTTCTCAACGGCTTCGGATCTACGGTCCGAAGCATGGAACTGGAAATCGCCAAGCCCTGGTCTGGAGCCCACAACAATCCCGAGCAGCGGCGCCGGCAGTCAGCTGCGCTGCGGCAGTTGGAATGGGCCGTCACCTACCTCCACGCCGTGGAGAGCATCGAGCTGGAGGACCCCGAGGTCCGCCTTCTCACGAGCCGCGCGCGCCAGTCGCTGGTCGCGCTCGAGCTTCGCATCCGGAGGCTCTCGGCAAGCTGAGCGCCGCCGCCGTCCCAGCGCGCCGCCGGGTCAAGGTCCGGGGCGGACACCTCGGTCCCCTGCTCTGTTGGTCGGTGGTCTTCGCCGACATCGGGACCTCGATCTACTACGTCCCCGGGATCCTCAGCGCCAGCGGCTACAACAGGCGTTCAGCGATCTTCGTCCTGATGACCCTGGTGGTCTTCGTCTTCCTCTGCGTCAAGTACGCCGAGGTGACCTGGCGCAACCCCGAGGGCGGCGGGGTGGTGACCATCGCATCGAAGGCCCTGCACCCCTTCGCCGGACTCGTGGGCGGGCTCTTCATCATCGTCGACTACTACCTGACAGCGGCCCTCAGCGCCTACTCGGGCGTCCAGTACCTGGCAGTCGTCGTCCCCTCCGTCGCCATCGCGAGTGCGGTACCCGGCACCCTCATCGCTTTGGCGCTGCTGACCGCTCTCAACATCTATGGCATCCGCGAGAGCGCGGTCGTCAGCTTCGTGGCCGCCACCTTCGCCGGCATCGGCCAGCTGGCCGTGGTGGTGCTGGTGACTGCGCACCTCGGGATCTCGGGAGTGATCCACAGCTTCAGCGCCCTCGGCCAGGGGCCGCCCCATCTGACCCCCATCATCATGCTGACCGGGTTCGGCGCCGCCTTCCTCGCCTTCTCGGGGCTCGAGAGCGTCGCCCAGCTGGCTCCGGCGATGAGGCAGCCCCGCTCGGTGGTGGCCTACCGGACCATGGCCCTGGTCATCTTCACAATGGCGCTCACCAGCCCGCTGCTCACTCTCTGGCAGACGACGCTGGTGGCGAATCCAAACGGCCCCGACAACAACCAGCTGCTTTCGGTGCTAGGCGGGCAGTACGCCGGGATCGCGCTGGCCGACTACGTCGCTGTCACCGGCTCGATCCTCCTCGTCTTCGCCAGCAATACGGCGATCATCGGCGGCTACCACGTCTTCCTGGCGCTGACCCGGATGGGCTTTTTGCCCCGCGTCATCGAGCGGTACAACTCATGGCGCCGGACGCCCCACCTGGCCATCCTGGCGGCGGTCGCCCTGCCGGTGGTACTGGTCTACCTCGCCGGGCAGAGCCCTGCGGCCAACGTCTTCCTCGGCGATCTATACGCCTTCGGGCTCCTGGGCTCGTTCATCCTCACCAATGTCTCGCTCGACGTCCTCCGCTGGCGCGAGCTGCGCCTGCGCCGGAGCCTCTACCGCGAGCTGATGTTCGCCGTCGGCATCCTGACGACCCTGGCGGTGATCGTGGGGTGGAGCGTGAACCTCTTCGCCAAGCCCTACGCCACCGCCTTCGGCGGCGGACTGACCGTGCTCGGCGTGATCGTCGGCTTCGC
>DATLQT010000067.1:0-2442 GCA_035535055.1 Candidatus Dormiibacterota bacterium
ATGAGGCCGATCTCGGCCACGGTCGCGATGCTGGCCGGGTTGCTGACCCAGTTGAGGCCGACCGGACCGATGACCACACCCGTGATCAGGTAGGCCAGGATGAGGGGCTGGCGCAGCCGCCAACCGACGAGCGCCAGCAGCGCCGCGGCGGCAATGCAGATGCCTATCGTTGAGAGCAGGTCCACCGGAGCCGAGGGCATAGAGGGAAGAAAGCTATTAGACCCTGAAAACCGGTGGCGAAATGCGCGGCCCTCCTGACCGGTTGAAATTGATTGCAATGGAAAACATCGACGGCCTCCACCACGTGACGGCGATCACCGGCGACGCGCCGGGCAACCTGGACTTCTACACCCGGGTGCTCGGGATGCGGCTGGTGAAGAAGACCGTGAACCAGGACGACGTCTCGGCCTACCACCTCTTCTACGCCGATGCCAAGGGAAGCCCGGGGACCGACGTCACCTTCTTCGACTGGCCGCAGACGCATCCCCAGCGGCCGGGGGCGGGAAGCATCGCCCCCGTCGCGCTGCGGGTTGCGGGCGCGTCGGCCCTGGACTACTGGGTGTCCCGCTTCGACGCCGAGGGTGTCAGCCACGGCGCGGTCGCTGAGCGCAACGGACGCCCGATCCTGGGCTTCCTCGACCCCGAGGGCCAGCGCCTGGAGCTGGTCGGGGACGGCGGCGCTCCCGGCGGCGAGCCCTGGGCGGCCAGCGAGGTGCCCCCCGAGCACCAGGTCAAGGGGCTCCACGGAGTCACCCTCACGAGCCTTAACCCGCAGTCGACGGCGGACCTCCTGGTCGGCGGGATGGGATTCCGGCTGGCCGGCAAGCGCGAGCTGCCCGAGGGTGGAGAGGAGCACTTCTTGGAAGTCGGTCCGGGCGGCCCGGGAACCGAGGTGATCCTTTCCGTCCCGACCCAGGTGGGTCGTGCGCTGCAGGGCAAGGGCGGGGTCCACCACGTCGCCTTCCGGGTCCCGGACGCCGAGGCGCAGGAGGCCTGGCGCAGCCGGATCGAGGAGATCGGCCTCCGGCCGACGCCGGTGATCGACCGCTTCTACTTCAAGTCGATCTATTTCCGGGAGCCGGGCGGAACCCTGTTCGAGATCGCCACCGACGGGCCCGGCTTCGCGGCCGACGAACCGGTCGAGCACCTGGGCGAGGGCCTCGCCCTGCCCCCATTCCTGGAGCCGGACCGCGAGCGGATCGTCGCGGGCCTGGTTCCCCTCTGATTCCGAGAGGAACTCAATTCAAATGAAGGTCACGATCATCGGCTCCGGCAACGTCGGCAGGGCCCTCGCCGCCACCGCGGTCAAGGCCGGCCACAGCGTCACCCTGGCGGCGGCACACCCAGAACACGCTCGGGATGCCGCCATGGCAACCGGTGCCTCAGCCGCCGATTCATCGTCGGCCGCGGTCCGTGATGCGGAGGTCGTGATCCTGGCCGTCCCCGCGAACGCTATGGCCGAGGTGGCGGGCGGCCTCAGCGCGGAGCTCGAGGGCAAGGCCGTCGCCGACACCAGCAACCGGGTCAACCCCAATGACCCCGGGTCGGTGCTGGACGGTAGCTCGATGACCGAACAGATGCAGGCCCTGGTCCCCGGCGCCCGCTTCGTCAAAGCGTTCAACACCAACTTCGCCGCCGTGATGGCGAATCCGGTCGTCGACGGCGCGCCGGCGGACACCTTCCTGGCGGGCGACGATGCCGAGGCCAAGGCCAGGATCGCCGAGCTGGCCCGCTCGCTGGGCTACCGGGTAATCGACGTCGGCCCGGCTCCGATGGCCAGGGTGCTGGAGGGGATGGGCCTCGTCAACATCAGCCTGCAGATCGCCAACGGCTGGCCCTGGCAGAGCAGCTTCAGGCTGGCCGGTCCGGCCGGCGGCGCGTAGACGGGAGGAATAGCACGCGATGGAAACCAGGCAGCAGTAAGGAGTGCTTCCGCGCGAGGCGGCGCCGCGTCCGATCGACCCCCGGGTCGACATCGGCCATGTGCACCTCAAGACCGCGGACATCGAGCGGATCCGCCACTTCTACGTCGACGTCCTCGGCTTCGACGTGATCGTCCGGATGGGCGACGACGCGCTCTTCATCAGCGCCGGCGGCTACCACCACACTCTTGGTTTCAACACCTGGGAGTCGAAAGGCGGCACCCCGCCGCCGCCGGGCACCACCGGGCTCTACCACGTGGCCATCCGCTATCCGACCCGCGCCGCCCTCGGCGACGCTCTGCTCCGCCTGGTGGCCGCCGGCTGGCCGCTCAGCGGGGTCAACGACCACGGCACCCACGAGGCGCTCTATCTCGACGACCCGGACGGCAACGGCCTCGAGTTGGCCTGGGACCGGCCGGAGTCGGAGTGGCCGCACGACGCGGAAGGGCACCTGACCTTCGCCAACCGCCGCCTGGACCTGGAGGGCCTGCTGGCCGAGGGCGCCTAGCCTCCCCTCGCC
>DATLQT010000068.1:0-8424 GCA_035535055.1 Candidatus Dormiibacterota bacterium
TTCAACTCCTGATCGGTGCCGCATATTTCGGGAGACCTGAGACCAAACAGACGTGAGTCTCGGGCGCGGGCGAGTGCAAATCGGGCTCTTTTGAATTGGAGCCGGCGAGAGGAATCGAACCCCCAACCAGCGGTTTACAAAACCGCTGCTCTGCCATTGAGCTACGCCGGCCCGGCCTCGGCCAAGGGTAGCAAGGCCACTTCGCACACCCTGCAAGGCTTAAAGACAGGGACCGGCCGGCCGAATGGTCTCCACGCTGTTGGCACCGCCTCCTGGGAGCGGCGGCAGTCCCTGGACAGTGACCTTGCGTAGGCCGGTGGCCGCATCCCAGTGCCAGATGGCCGCCCGATAGTCGCCGAACCAGATCCCGGTAGCGTCGCCGAAGGCGCCGTAGGGGTCGAATCCGGTCGCATCACCCTGGGTGCCACGATAGATGGTCACGCGGACACCGGGCGCAGACTCGAAGAAGATCCATTCTCGGTCGCCGGCCGTTCGGCTGCCGATCCGAAACAGGATGTGGCCCTGGGCGTCCTGCCCGATGGTCCCGTAGCTCACGGCGCCCGTGACACTCGCGTCGCCGGGCAGGGTGGTAAGCAGTGTCGGGCCTGCGCTCACAGACTGCTGCGCAGCGGTTCCGGATGAAGGATCGATCAGCCAGAAATTTCCCGACCCTCCCCTCGCCGGTGCCGTCGTGGCATGGATGCCAGCGGCGTCCCACTGGTACACGTAGATGGAACCGGGGTAGCTCCAGAGAACCCGATCCCGCGCGGCGGCCAGGTCGTAGATATGCAGTTCGCTCCCGGTGAAGGTCTCCAGATTGCTTCCATCAGGGAGCAGTTTCACCCAGAGGTAGCTGCGCCCGTCGGGCGCCACGGAGGATCCCCCTACGGGCAGCCAGCGGCTGAAGGCGGGGCTGTACTGGATTGGCTCCGAAGGCTGGGGCTGCTTGAAGTTGCCAGCTGGACTGCCGCCGCCCGGCAGGCGGGCCACGGAAGCAGACGGGTCCTCGGTGAAGGCTCCCGTCCCGGTGTCCACGAAGCCGGCCTGGGTCTCGATTTGAGCGGGCGGCCCGGATTCTTGCGTGGCGATCACCGGGAGCCGGCACTTCGTCGCATCGACCGCCATCGGGGTGGGACTCGGCTGTGGGATGACGGCCGGGGCGGGCTGCCGGGATTGAGTCCAGCCTGCGTAGCGCGCCATGAGAACGGGGGTGAACAGCGATCCGACCAGGGCGACAGCGAGGACGGCGGCCAGCACCCCCAGGCCGCGCGGGTATTCGCTTGGGGTCACCTGAACGAGCCGCGCTTCGATGCTCGCCTGCATGCCCGGCGGCACCTCCGTCTCGCCGATCGCGCGGCGCAACCGCTGGCGCACTTCAAGCTCGTTCATTCGGTGTAGACCTCCGGCATCAGGCGCAGCCGCTCCAGCGCGCGGTGGGTTCTTGACTTCGCGGCCTTGGTCGAAACTCCGAGTGTTTTGCCGACCTCTTCGAAGGAGAGGTCGAGGTAGTACCTCAGCACCAGGACCAACCGCTGGTCATAGGGGAGGTTGCCCAGAGCGCGGCGGAGATCCAGGTCCTGCGCGTCGAGTGCGGCGGCCGTCGCCGCGGGCGTGACAAGAGGCTCTTTGACCACCCCGTTCCAGCGGTTACGGAGCTGGCCCCGGCATTGGTTGGCGACGATCTTCAGCAGCCAGGGTCGAACATCCGAGCCGGGCCGAAAACGCTTGAAGTGCTTCCAGGCGCTGAGGACGGCCTCCTGCACGGCGTCTTCTGCGTCGGCTTCGGAGCGGAGCATGCCGAAGGCCAGGTGGTAGGCGCCCGGAAGGACGGGCTCCAGCAGCGCGACGAACAGGCGGCGCTCACCTGCCTTGGTGACTTCATAGGACTCTGCTATGTCCATCCGACTCCCATGGCCGATCCGAGGGCCGCGCCCCACTCACCTACCGAGGCTGAACTGCGCAGGCCCGCCCTTAATATGCGCCAGCCTTCCAAAAGGTCCCGGGCGGCGCCGCGACCGCCGCCGGGGACCGCTATTTGGCGAGGAGCTTTTTGGCCGCGCGGACGATGTGGGGCGCGGTGATCCCGGCCGCGTTCAGCAGCTCCTGCGGCTGGCCCGAGGTCGGCAGGCCCCTGACCGCCAGGTGCGCGACCCGCGGCGGTCTGGGCTCCATCGCCAGCGCCTCCATCACCGTCGCGCCGAGGCCGCCCTGGGGGTAATGGTCCTCCACCACCACCAGCCGGCCGCCGGTCACCCGGGCGGCCTCGCGGAGGGTGGCGACGTCCACCGGCTTCAGCGAATAGAGGTCGATGACGCGGGCGGCCACGCCCGACTTGGCGAGGGTGTCGGCGGCCTTGAGGCACTCGTGAAGGGTGACGCCGGCGCCGATCAGGGCGACCCTGTCCTTGGCGCTCTTGCGCACGACCTGCGAGCCGCCGATCTTGAACTTCTGCTTGCCGTCGTAGAGAACCGGGTAGGCGCCGCGGGTGGTGCGCAGGTAGACGATCCCCTTCCGACCCGCCATCTGCTCGGTGAGCTGGGCGGTCGAGGTGGCGTCGCTCGGGTAGAGCACCGTCGAGCCCTCGATGGCGCGCATCGCGGCGAGGTCCTCGAGGGCCATCTGGGAGGGCCCGTCGGTGCCGATCTCCACCCCGGCGTGGGAGCCGGCCAGGCGGATGTCGGCCTCCGAGATGGCCGCCATCCGGATGAAGTCATAGGCGCGGCTGAAGAAGGCGGCGAAGGTCGACGCGAAGGGAATGTAGCCGCGGACCTGGAGGCCGACCGCCGCAGCGACCAGCTGCTGCTCGGCGATGAACATCTCGAAGAAGCGGTCGGGGAAGGCCTTGGCGAACTCGTCCGCGTGGGTCGAGTTGCTGACCTCGCCGTCGAGCCCGACCACACCCTTGCGCGCGCCGAGCGCGAGCAGCGCGTCGCCGTAGGCCTTGCGGGTGGCGACCGCCGCGCCCTTCTCGTAGACGGGCAGCTTGACCCTGCCGTCGCCGCCGGTCCCGACCGGCTCGCCGTGCTCGGGATGGATCGGCTTCACCTTCAGGTGGCGCTCTCCGCCGAGCTCTTTGATGGCCCGCTCGGCCATGTCCGGCGGGAGGGCCTTGCCGTGCCAGCCCTCCTTGTTGGCGATCTCGCTGAACCCGCTGCCCTTGACCGTCTTGGCGATGATCACCGTCGGCTTGCCGGTCGCCTCCCGCGCCGCGCCGAGCGCCTTGTCGATCTCAGCCGGGTCGTGTCCGTCGATCAGCACCGCCGTGCAGCCGAAGGCCTCCACCCGCTTGCGGTAGACCTCGGTGCGCCACCCGTACTCGGTCTCGCCGCGCTGGCCGAGGCGGTTGACGTCGAACATCGCGGTGAGGTTCGAAAGGCCGTAGTGGCCGGCTTTGTCGAGGGCCTCCCAGATCGAACCCTCGGCCAGCTCGGAGTCGCCGCAGAGGACCCAGACGTGGAAGGGCAGCTTGTCGAGGTACTTGCCGGCCAGCGCCACGCCGACCGCTATCGGCAGGCCCTGGCCGAGCGAGCCGGTGGCCACATCGACCCAGGGCAGCACCGGCGTCGGGTGGCCCTGGAACTTGGAGCCGAACTGGCGGAAGGTCATCATCTCGGCGTCGGTGATGGCTCCCGCGGCCTTGAAGACGGCGTAGACCAGCGGCGAGGCGTGGCCCTTGGAGAAGATCAGGTGGTCGTTGTTCGGCTCGTCGGGCTTCTTCCAGTCGTAGTGCAGATGGTTGGTGAGCAGCCCGGCGAGAAGGTCCGCCGCTGACATCGAAGAGGTGGGGTGCCCGGCGCCGGCGGCGGTGCTGGAGCGGATGCTGTCGATCCGCAGCTGCTTGCCGAGCTCTTTGACGAATTCGAGGTCCGCGGTCATGGGCGACTCATTACTCCGTGGCGGGGAAGCCTGACGACGCCCGAAACGTTACACCCGCGAGTTGCTGGCTAGGCCGCGTTTCGCTCCGCCTCCCGGGTCCGTGCCGGCTGCGATTGGGAGGCGACGATCAACACCACGCCGAGGATCACCACGCTTCCGCCCAGGATCGTGCGCAGGCTCACCGCCTCGCCCAGCAGGAAGTGGCCGAGGATGACCGCTACCACCGGGTTGACGTAGGCGTAGGTACTCAGCAGGGGCAGCGGCGCCACCTTGACCAGCCAGATGAAGACCCCGAAACCGAGCACCGCGCCGACCAGCAGCAGGTAGGCGAAGGCCACTTCCGAGCGGACCGAAAGGTGGGCGAAAGAGAACCTCTCCGCGTCCCCGGTGACGAGGGAGAAGAGAAGGACCACCACGCCGCCGCTCAACATCTGCATCCCGGCGACCTGAAACGGGTTGTCGGGGAAGGGCGCCGAGCGCGAGTAGACGGTGGCGGCGGCCCAGCCCAGCGCCGCGAGGAGACAGGCGAGCATGGCGAAGACCGGGCCGCCCTGGAGCACGGCCGGCCCGACCAGCACGGCCAGCCCCGCGAGTCCGAGCACCAGCCCCCCCGCCGCCAGCGGCCGGATCGGCTCGCCCTGGAAGACCCTCGCCATGCCGGTCATCCAGAGCGGGACGGTGGCGATGAAGATCGCGGCCGCGCCGCTGGCCATGTACTGCTCGCCCCAGCTCAAGAAGCCGTTGCCGAAGGCGACCAGGCCGGTGCCGGTGAGCACCGCCGAGAGCCACATCCGGGGCGACGGCCAGCCCTTCCGAAGGCCGCCCCGGAGGGCAACCCAGCCGAAGAGGATCAGGCCGGCCAGGATGTAGCGGATCCCTGAAAGGAAGAAGGGCGGGATGGTCTCGACGCCGACCCGGATCCCGAGGTAGGTGGTTCCCCAGACGACGTAGATCGTCGCCAGGCCCGCCCCGAGGAGAGCCGGCGACGTCCTGCTCGGTCGGATCACCCGACCAGTCTGACGTTCGGCCTGGCCTCGCTCCGCGCCAGCGCGGCGCAGCCGGCCAGCCGCTCACCCAGGCTGACCAGCAGGCGGCCTGACGCGATCCGCCAGGCGCCGATCACTGGCGTCGAGTGGATGCTCCGGCGTGCGGCCAGCCGCTCCCCATCGGCGATCGCCCGAGCCTCCCGGATCCGGTCGGCGACGATCTCCCCGTAGGTCATCCACTGCATGTCCCTGTTCTCCTTGAACGCTCTCGCTGTTTCGCCTGACTTGTAACTGGTAAAGAGATTACAGTAGTTACCGTAACCTGTCAACCAACCTGGGCGGTGTTGCCAATAGAACCCGCCGGAGTTACGCTGGGTTTCAAAAGATGAGCAAAGAGGCACCCGGAAGGCTGCAGCTGGTGCAGGACTTCATCAACACCGCCGACCTCGAAACGGGTGACGACCGGCTGGCGACGACCGAGCGCCTCGAGGCCTGGCTGACCGAGCGCCGCCTGGTTGGTGAGCCGCCGCCGGTCGACAGCGATGGAAGAGAGCTAGCGACCGCACTCGCGCTGAGAGAGGCGCTGCGCGCCCTCTGCCTCGCCAACAACGGCGAGGATCCGACCGGCGACCGGCTGGCGCTCCTGAAGGCGACCGAGAACCTGCATCTCCACCTCACCGCGCGCTTCGGCGCCGACGGCGGGATCGAGCTCGAACCGGACGAGGTCGGGGTCCGCCACGGCCTGGCCGAGATCCTGACCATCGTCTTCGAGTCACTCCACGACGGCTCCTGGTCGCGGCTCAAGGCCTGCGCCTCTGATTCCTGCCAGTGGGCGTTCTACGACCACTCGCGCAACCGCTCCGGGCACTGGTGCTCGATGGAGGGCTGCGGCAACCGGGCCAAGGTCCGCAGCTACCGGGCCCGGCAGGCCCCGGCCGGCGGCGCATGAGCCTCGACCCTGAGGCGCGAACCTACCTCGAGGCGACCGCTGCGCTCGGTCTACCCAGCCTCCGCGAGCAGGGAGCGAAAGCGGCCCGGCTCAACCTGGCGCTGCGAGCGGCCGTACTTGCGGGTCCGGTCGAGGACGTCGCCAGGGTCGAGGACGTGCATGTTCCCGGCCCAGCCGGTCCGATCCCGGTCCGCCTTCACGCGTCTGAGGCCACCTCCCCACTCCCCCTGGTCGTCTATTTCCACGGCGGCGGCTGGGTGACCGGCGACCTCGACACCCATGACCCGGTCGGGCGGGCGCTCGCCAACCGGTCCGGCTGCCTGGTGGCGTCCGTGGACTTCCGGAGTGCGCCCGAGCACCCCTTCCCGGCGCCGCTCGATGACTGCTGGGCGGTGGTTGAATGGCTCGCCGCCCTTGGCGCCGAGGTCGGCGGCGACCCGAGCCGGATCGCGGTCTTCGGTGACAGCGCCGGCGGCAACCTCGCCGCGGCGGTGTCGCTGCGAGCACGCGATCGCGGCGGTCCGAGCCTGGCGGCACAGGTCCTCGTCTTCCCGGTGCTCGACCACGACCTCAATCGCCCGTCCTACCGGGCCAATGGTACTGGCTTCGGCCTCACCCGTGACTCGATGGCCTGGTACTGGGAGCAGTACCTGCTGGGCGGCGCCGACCCCAACTCCCCCGAGCTATCCCCGCTGCGAGCATCCGACCTCTCCGGCCTCCCGCCGGCGCTGGTCATCACGGCCGAGTTCGATCCGCTGGTCGATGAGGGGGTCGAGTACGCGCGGCGGCTGGCGGAGGCGGGAGTGCCGGTCGAGCACCTCAATGAGGCGGGGATGATCCACGGCTACCTGCGAATGGGTGGCGTGATGAGCCGGGCAGGCAAGACGCTGGACGACTGCGCCCGCTTCCTCGGGGGTCGGCTGGGCTAGAAGTCGGGCTTGTTCTTCGGGCGAGTGAAGTTAGCGGCCACGAGCGACAGGATGGTCAGGCCGCCGAAGAGGTAGCCGTGGCTATGGTGCACGCCGTGCCCGGTACTGGTGAGGAACTGGATGTCGCCGACCCAGTAGAGGTAGGCGAGGATGGCGAAGATCACAGCCAGGACGATGAGGCCGATGGTGACGGGCCAGCTGTTGGTCATCACCACCTACCGTAGCAAAGCGAAGCAGATGACTCCCACCGCCACGCAGTACCAGGCGTAGGGATCGAGCCTGCCGGAGCGGAAGTACCGGATCAGGAAACGGGCCGACCCGTAGGCCGCCAGCCCCGCCAGCAGGGCGGAGATGACGTAGGTCGTGAGCGGTATCCCAGGTGTGAACAACCGTGGGACCTCGAGCAGCCCTGCGGCGGCGATGATCGGCGTCGCCAGGAGAAAGGAGAAGCGCGCCGCCTCCTGGTGGCGGAGACTGGCCAGGAGCCCGCCTGCCATCGTCGCGCCGGAGCGGGAGATGCCGGGGAAGAGAGCACTGATCTGGCACACGCCGACCAGGGCCGCTGTGCGAAAGCTGAGGCCGCCGATCTCGCCGAAGGCCTCCTCCTGGACGACGCGCTCGCGACCTTCAACGGCGGCCCGCCGTTCGGCGCGGCGGCGCATGAGCTCGGCGCCCATCAGGATCACACCGTTGAGGACCAGGAAGGCGGCCGCGGCGCGCGGGTTCGCGAAGAGCGCCTGGAAGTCCTTCTGGAAGAAGACGCCGACCACCCCGGTGGGCACGGTGCCGACCACCAGCAGCATCGCCAGCCGCTCCTCGGGCGCCACCACCCGACCGCGGATGGCGGCGCGCACAAAGCCCCGGATGATGGCCACCCAATCTCGCCAGTAGAGGATGAAGAGCGCCCCTGCGGTGCCGATGTGCAGGAGTACAAGGAAGGGCAGGAAGCTCGGATCGGACTGCTTGTAGCTCCAGTGGAGCAGGCTCGGAATGATCACAGCGTGGCCGAGCGAGGAGACCGGGAACAGCTCTGTGGCTCCCTGGAGGATACCGATGAACACCGCCTGCCAGAAGGTCATCGCGGGCTCGGGCTGGGACTGGGCGAGGGCGGCGGCGCGAAGTAGGCGAGCAGGCCCTGTTCGAGCCCGGCGGCGATGGTATTCTGGCCCGACTGGCTGCCGGCGACGGCGGCTTCCGCGGGCGCGGTCAGGAAGAGCGGCTCGACCAAAGCTCCCGGCATCGTGGTCGGATGATTGTTCCACCCCGACTGGGCCGGGCCGATCTCCATCAGCCTGCCGTAGGCGTCAGCGGCCGCCGTGAGGCCACTGGCCCCGGTGTCGGCGTCGGAGAGGACGCCACGGTCGTAGACCTGCCAGCCCGAGGCGGTGAAGCTCGACTGGAGCGAGCTGTCGAGGTCGTTGGCCAGCCGCAGGCTGGCGGAAGAGAACCCGCGGACGTCGTCGTAAAACGTCTCCGATCCGCTGGCGCTGGGATCGCTGAAGGCGTTGAAATGGATAGCGACCAGGGCCTGCGCGCCGGAGCTGTTGGCGCAGTCGATCCTGGCGACGGTGTCGATGTGGGCCCCGGTGTCGGTGATCGCCCCGTTGACCACCTGGTCGTCGGCGAGCTTGGCAACCGAGGTGTCGGTGACCCGGCTCATGACGACGTGGAAGCCGTCGGCGCG
>DATLQT010000069.1:0-2155 GCA_035535055.1 Candidatus Dormiibacterota bacterium
GCCTGGTCGTGGTCAATGGCATGGCTTACAGCCTCGCCCAGAGGCGCCGGTTGCTCGTGCCCGCTCGCATTGGCATCGCCCGCTCGGCACGCGAGTGCTTCCTTCTCAACTGCGCGGAGAACGATCGGCGGTACGCGGAACTCCTGAACCAGGCGGAATTGCATCAGATGCAACATGGCGCCGAGCGGAATATCGGCGGGCGCCAGCCGGAGGCCGCGTAGATGCCTTCCAAGGGCGGCCGCCGCAGCGGCACCGGCGAGAGCGCGCCCGCCGTCGTGAGCGGTCCGCCGGTGGCCCGCTCGCGTGAGCAGTGGGACGCCGCCGGCTTCGCGGGCGTGGAGATGGCCCAATCCCTCCGCCGCGGCGTGGATGTCGCGCGACTCAACGAGCTCGCGGCTCGCGAGGACGAGCTTCCGCCCGACGAGGCGGAGGAACTCTATCGCTTCCGCATCCGGCGCGTCATGTCTCGCCTGCGCCAGCTGGCTCGGGCGCGCACACGTGGCGACGAAGAGTCGATCCGGGCAGCGCTGGATGATCTCGACGATCGGCTCGGGGAGCTGCGACGAGCGGAGGAATCGCGCCGCGAGGCCGGCCTGGCTGCCGACTACCCGCTCGATCTCGAACAGCGACAGGCGGCCATTGACCAGCTCCTCGAGCTGGCGCGAAGGCGCCCGCCCGGCCTGGTTGCTGGCGGTGACGACATCAGCCCTCAGCCGACCGGCGACGTGCGCCTCCCCGCGGTCGCCTTCCAGGCCAGCGACAACGACGTGCCGGTGTACATCCTGGCCCCGCCGTCGCTGCCCTCGGAAGCCCTGGCACGGAACGTGGAGGCGGTGGCGCATCAGGGCGCGAACCTGCGGCTGATCCACGATCCCTCGGAGATCCGGCGCGATGCCGAGTTGCCACCGCTGGTGCTGAACTGGGGCGGCTCCGAATCGCTGCCCGCCGACCTGGTGACCCTCAACCGTCCCGACGCCGTACGCATCGCCGCCGACCAGGTCGAGTCCGTCCGCCGCCTGGGAGAGCTGGCTCCGCGCACCGTGCTGCGGCCGGACGACCTGCCGCTGCTGGGAACGGACCGCGTGGTGGCCAAGCGAAGGCATGGCGCCCGAGGGAGCGGCAAGGCCGTCATCGGCGCAGACGCACCCTGGTCGGAACGCGCGCGGTACGACCTCTTCCAGCGGCTGGTTGGAAACCGCATCGAATATCGGCTCGGCGTCCTCAGTGGGCATGTGGTGTCCGCCTACCGGAAGGATCCACCCGCAGGGACCGAAACCGAGAACCTCCGGCCGGAGTGGCGCCACGAGCAGGTGCAGGTGGTGCCGGCGGCGGTCGCCTCGGTGGCGCGGGATGCCGCCCGTCGAATTGGCCTCGACTACGCCGGCGTCGACGTGATCGTCGACCGCGACACGGGGCGGGCCTACTGCCTGGAGGCGAACGCGGCCCCCGGCATGTCGGAGCAGACCCTGCGCAGCCTCTACGCCCATCTGCAGCGGGCGGTCCGCGGCCGCCTGGCGAGGGCGAGCTGATGCCGAGCAAGGGCAGCAGCCGGACGGCGTCGCAGTCGCGGACGGCCGCCATCGCGCCCTCGGCCGGACCGGCGGTGACGGCCGCAGGTCCCGTCGCCGAGGCGCCGATCGCAGCTGTGGTTGGTGAGCCCGTTCCCGCCGGAGCAGCGATGCCAATCGCATCTCTCCACGAGCTGGAACCGGTCGCCTTCATTCCCGAGCTCGAGGACGGTCCGGATGTCGAGAGCCCGGCATGGGCAGACCTCTACGCCCGCACAGTCGAGCAGCACCGTGAGCAACGCGATCGGATCGACCGCGAGCAGGCCGAGTCGCAGCGGTTGTGGGAGGAGTTCCTCACCGCCCAGGGCTCCGCTGTTCCGGAAGGCGAGCGCTCCCTGGCGGACAACGACGAGCTCCACGAGCAATTGATGCGACTGGCGCGCACGGCAGGTGCCACCTACGAACGCGACAACGTGATCGGCGACCCCAACCAGACCTTCGGCGTCGAGATCGAGTTCGACGGCGCGGATGCCAATGCCGTCGCACGCGCCTTCCACGCCGCCGGCCTCGCTTCCACGCCGAACCTGCAGGGCTACCACTCGCACCGAGAGCCGGGAAAGTGGGTGGTCGAGCGCGACACCACCGTC
>DATLQT010000070.1:0-55829 GCA_035535055.1 Candidatus Dormiibacterota bacterium
CATCTACGACACGATGCAGTACGTCCCGACCGCGGTGGCGACCTACGCGATGGGACTCGCGGCCTCGATGGGCCAGTTCCTGCTGTGTGCGGGTGCCAAGGGCAAGCGTTACGCCCTCCCGCACGCACGGGTCATGATGCATCAGCCGTCGGGCGGCATCGGGGGGTCGGCGTCGGACATCGCCATCCAGGCCGAGCAGATGCTCTACACGAAGCGGATGATGCAGGAGCGCATCGCCTTCCACACGGGGCAGACCGTCGAGCAGATCGAGGCGGACTCCGACCGCGACCGCTGGTTCACCGCTGAGGATGCCAAGGCCTACGGCTTCGTCGACCACGTGGTCTCCCAAGCGGCGCAGGTGCCCTCCGCCGGCCCGGTCTCCTGAAGGAGGACACGGTGAGCGACCTATTCCAGCCCCGGTCCCGGTACGTCGTCCCCGAGTTCGACGAGCGGACCAGCCAGGGCTACAAGCGGCACAACCCCTACACCAAGCTGTTCGAGGAGCGCATCGTGTTCCTCGGGGTGCAGATCGACGACACCTCGGCGAACGATGTCATGGCCCAGCTGCTCTGCCTGGAGTCGATGGACCCGGACCGGGACATCTCGATCTACATCAACTCTCCCGGCGGGTCGTTCACGGCGCTCACGGCGATCTACGACACCATGCAGTTCCTGCGCCCCGACATCCAGACCTACTGCATGGGTCAGGCGGCGTCGGCGGCCGCGGTGCTGCTCGCTGCGGGAACCAAGGGCAAGCGCTACGCCCTGGAGCACGCCCGGGTACTCATCCACCAGCCCTACAGCGAGGGCGGCGGTTCGGGGTCCGACATCGAGATCCAGGCGCGGGAGATCCTGCGCATGCGCGCGCTGCTGGAGTCGCTCTTGGCCCGGCACAGCGGCCGGACGGTGGAACAGGTCCGCACCGATATCGAGCGGGACAAGATCCTTACGGCACCCGAGGCGCTGGAGTACGGCCTCATCGACGAAGTGATCAAGACGCGCAAGCTCACCGCCGTCCCCGGCTAGTTGACCCGAACGGGTGAGCCCGACGCGCGGGGGCTTGCCGGAGGGGGTCCGCAGAGCCGGTGAAGGCGGTACCGTCGTATCCGTGCCAGCGCCCGGCGGGGGTGTTGGTCCGCAGGAGTGAGGGAGAACCCGGGTGGCGCGCATCGGCGACGGCGGCGACCTGCTGAAGTGCTCCTTCTGCGGGAAGAGCCAAAAGCAGGTCAAGAAGCTCATCGCCGGCCCGGGCGTCTACATCTGTGATGAGTGCATCGACCTGTGCAACGAGATCATCGAGGAAGAGCTCTCCGAGTCCACCGAGATGGCGTGGGACGAGCTGCCCAAGCCGCGGGAGATCTACGAGTTCCTCGACTCCTACGTGATCGGGCAGGACAACGCCAAGAAGCGGTTGTCCGTCGCGGTCTACAACCATTACAAGCGGGTGCAGGCCGCGGACCGTGGGGAGAAGGACCCGGTCGAGGTCGGCAAGTCCAACATCCTGCTGCTCGGGCCCACCGGCTGTGGCAAGACCTTGCTCGCCCAGACCCTGGCCCGGATGCTCAACGTGCCGTTCGCCATCGCCGATGCGACGGCGCTGACCGAGGCCGGCTACGTCGGCGAGGACGTGGAGAACATCCTCCTCAAGCTGATCCAGGCCGCCGACTACGACGTGAAGCGCGCGGAGACGGGCATCATCTACATCGACGAGGTGGACAAGATCGCTCGCAAGAGCGAGAACCCGTCGATCACCCGGGACGTCTCCGGCGAGGGCGTCCAGCAGGCCCTCCTGAAGATCTTGGAGGGGACTGTCGCCAACGTGCCGCCCCAGGGCGGGCGCAAGCACCCCCACCAGGACTTCATCCAGATCAACACCACCAACATCCTTTTCGTCTGCGGCGGCGCCTTCGACGGGCTCGAGCGGATCATCGAGCAGCGGATCGGCCACAAGCGGATCGGCTTCGGGGCGACCTCGCCCGAGAACAAGCTGGCGGCCGAGCGGGACGTGTCCGAGAAGCTGAAGTTCCTGCAGCCGCAAGACCTCTTGAAGTTCGGCTTCATCCCCGAGTTCGTCGGCCGGCTGCCGATCGTGGTCACCCTGCACCACCTCGACGAGGAGGACATCGTCCGCATCCTCACCGAGCCCAAGAACGCGCTGGTCAAGCAGTACCAGAAGTTCTTCGCGCTCGACAACGTGGAGCTGGTCTTCGAGGGCCACTCGCTGGAGGCGATCGCCCACAAGGCGCTCACCCGCGGGACCGGCGCCCGGGCGCTGAAGTCGATCATCGAAGAGGTGCTCTTGAACTCGATGTTCGAAGTGCCCTCGCGCCCCGACATCAAGCGCTGCATCATCACCGAGGACTCGATCACCGAGGGCTCAGAGCCGGAGTTCGAGCTCTCCGACGAGCAGGACGGGCCCCGCCTGCTGGCGGGGGAGACGGCCTAGCTCTACCCGGCGGTCGTCTCCTCGGCCTCGACCTCCCTGTCGGTGCCGCGCCGCAGTACCTCTCGCCGGTCCTCGGGCAGCCGGTCCTGGTAGAGGCGGTGGATCGCCAGCACCCGGCGCCGGAGCACCGGCACCTTCTGGCCCGCCGGGTCCTTCACGCCCAGCTCGGAGAGGCGGAAGAGGATCGGCAGGGGAGGCATCGCGTCGTCGCGCAGGCCGTCCAGCGCGGTCATCAGGTCCTGCAGGCGCCGCAGCCGCGAGCGGCGCTCTTCCTCGGTTTCCATGGCCATCAAGGTTCCCCCCGGCGGGGAAGTCTAGACCTCCCCGACTAGGATTTGAAGATCAGGGATCTGCGCGGAGAAGAGGTCCTGCTGACGGGCGCCGGGACCGGCCTCGGGCCGCACATCGCCCGCCGGCTGGCCGGCGCCGGGGCGCGGCTGGTGCTCTCGGGTCGGAACCGCACCGCCCTCGAGTCGCTGGCCGAAGACCTGCCGGGCGCTCGCGCCGTCGTCGCCGACCTCAGCCGTAGAGAGGAGGTGGAACGGCTCGCCCAGGAGGCGGGAGCGGCCGGCGTCCTGGTCTCCAACGCCGGCCTGCCGGCGAGCGGACGCCTGGACGGCTTCACGCTCGGCGAGATCGACAACGCCATCCGGGTGAACCTCCAGGCGGGCATCATGCTCAGCCGGCTGCTGCTGCCGGCGATGCTCGAGCGCCGCTCCGGCCAGCTGGTCTTCATGGCCTCCATGGCGGCTCACGTCCCGGGACCCAAGACCTCGCTCTACAACGCCACCAAGTTCGGCCTTCGCGGCTTTGCCCTGGCCCTGCGGATGGAGCTCCACGGCTCCGGCGTCGGCGTCTCGCTGGTGAGCCCGACCTACGTTTCGCAGGCCGGGATGTGGGCCGAGACGGGCCTGAAGGCGAACCCGATGGCCGGCGAGGTGTCGCCCGCCGAGGTGGCCTCGGCGGTGCTGCGGGCGATCAAAGAGAACCGGCGCGAGATCCAGGTCGCCCCGGCTGCCGCCGTTGCCGGCGCGCGGCTCGGCGCCCTCTTCCCCGGGGTCATGGAGCGGGTGACCCGTGGCTCGGGAGCCGCCACCCATCCCGACGCCGCCGTCGAGCGACAGCGCCACAAGCGCTGAAAAAGTTCTACCGCCGCGTAGAATCAGCGACCAGAAAGAGATGAGCTGGTTGGCCGTACGTCCCGTATCCGTACCCCAGCCGGCGCGCGCCCTCTAGGCGCGGTCACCGTCGCCGGCTGATCTGCCCCTCCCAAAGCTAGAGGCACGCCCATGACCGAACCCATGCCGACCGCGTACGACCCGCAGGCCATCGAGGCCGGCTGGTCCGCGCGCTGGGAGCAGTCCCGGCTCTTCGTGGCGGACGCCTCCAGCCCGAAGCCGAAGTTCTCGATCGCGGTCCCTCCGCCGAACGTGACCGGCGAGCTCCACATGGGCCACGCGACCAACGGCACGATCCAGGACGTCTGGGCCCGCTACAAGCGGATGACGGGGCACGAGGTGCTCTGGCTGCCCGGCACCGACCACGCGGCCATCGCGACCCAGAACGTGATCGAAAAGCAGCTCGACCGCGAGGGTACGACCAAGGAGGAGATCGGCCGGGCCGCCTTCGGGGAGCTGGTGGACGAGTGGTATCGAAAGGTCGGAGCGACCATCGTCGAGCAGTTCCGCGAGCTGGGCGCGTCCCTCGACATGACGCGCCTTCGGTTCACCATGGACGCGGCCTACGTCCGCGCGGTCCGGACCGCTTTCGTCCGCTATTACGAGCAGGGCTGGCTCTACAAGGGTCCCCGGATCGTCAACTGGTGCCCCCGCTGCCAGAGCGCCATCTCCGACCTCGAGATCGACTGGCAGACGCACGAGGACACGCTCTACTACGTCGCCTACCAGGTCGAGGGCTCGGAGGAAAAGGTGACCATCGCCACTGTCCGGCCCGAGACGATGCTGGCGGACACCGGCGTCGCCGTTCACCCGGACGACCCCCGCTACCGGCACCTCGTCGGCCGCTTCGCGGTGCTGCCGCTGGTGGGCCGGCGGCTCCCGATCGTCGCCGACGAGGCGGTCGAGAAGGAGTTCGGCACCGGCGCCCTCAAGGTCACCCCGGGCCACGACCCGCTCGACTACGAGATCGGCGAGCGCCATGGCCTCGAGCTGGTGAACGGCATGCGTCCCGATGGGACCATGAACGTGCCCGAGCTGGCGCGCTACGACGAGATCCCCGCCCTCGATGCCCGGGCCCGGGTCGTGGAAGACCTCCGGGCGCAGGGTTTGCTGGTGAAGACCGAGCCCTACACCCACGAGGTCGGCCATTGCGACCGCTGCGGCACCGTGCTGGAGCCGATGGTCTCAGAGCAGTGGTTCCTGGATATGAAGGAGCTGGCGGCGATGTGCATCGAGGCCAGCGCCCAGGGGAAGGTGCGCTGGCACCCCGAGCGCTACGAGCGGACCTACCTCGACTGGCTGCGCGGCATCCGCGACTGGTGCGTCAGCCGCCAGCTCTGGCTCGGCCACCGGATCCCCGTCTACTACTGCGGCAACGGCCACCAGTTCGCGGCCGTGGACCCCCCCCAACGCTGCGCCGAGTGCGGTTCCACCGAGCTCCGCGAGGAGACCGACGTCCTCGACACCTGGTTCTCGTCGGCGCTGTGGCCCTTCGCGACGCTGGGCTGGCCGGAGGAGACCCTGGACCTGCGCGCGTTCTACCCGACCTCGCTCAACAGCACGGCCCGCGACATCATCAACCTGTGGGTCACGCGGATGATCTTCTCGGGGCTCTTCTTCATGGGCGAGGCGCCCTTCCAGGACGTGATCATCCACGCCACCATCCAGGCCGCCGACGGGCGCCGGATGAGCAAGTCGCTGGGCACCGGGGTCGACCCCCGGGAGATCGTCAAGCGCTACGGCGCCGATGCGCTGCGAGCCTGGGCGGCCCAGGTGGCGATGTCGAGCCAGGACGTGCGCTTCGACGAGAGCCGGATCGAGGGCTACAAGCGCTTTTCCAACAAGCTCTGGAACGCGACCCGGCTGGTGCTCAGCTCGATCGCGAACGAGGCGCCCAAGGGCTCGCCGTCACCGGACGGGGACCTCGGGCCGGCCGAGCGCTGGATCCTCTCGCGGCTCCAGGCGACGGTCCGCGAGGTCACCGCCGGGATCGAGGAGTACGCCTTCCAGCGATCCATCGAGGCCGCCTACGACTTCGCCTGGCACGACTTCTGCGACTGGTACTTGGAGGCGGCCAAGTCCAGGCTCCGCGACGGGGAGCCGAGCGCGCGCTCGACGGCGCTGCACGTCCTCGACACCCTCCTGCGGCTTCTCCACCCCTTCATGCCCTTCGTCACAGAGGAGCTCTGGCACCGTCTGCCGGACGAACGCGACTACCTGGTCCGGACCTCCTGGCCGGAGCCCGATCCACGCTTCGACGATGGCGGCGCCGAGGCCGCCTTCGCCGACCTGCTGCGGCTGGTGGAGGAGGTCCGCTCGGTCCGCCATTCCGGCAAGGGCGGCACCGCCGGCGGCCGGCTGCGGATCGACGCGGAGCTCGGCCGCTCCGAGCGGGAGCTGGTCACCGATCTCGCCCGGGTCGAGATCGTCGACGAGGTTGGTCCCTCGGCCCTGCCGCTGGCGTGGGGCGAAGCGCGTTTCGAGCTCGCCATCTCCAGCGCTCGCGCCCCGCAGCGAGCCGCCGAGCGCGCCCGGCTGGAGGCCGACCTGGCCAAGGTCGAGCAGAAGCTGGCCAACCCCGCCTTCCGGGAGCGGGCTCCCGCCGAGGTCGTCGGCAAGGAGGAGCAGAAGGCGGCCGAGCTGCGCGCCGCCATCTCGCGGCTGGCGTAGACCGAAGAGCCCTGGAGATACCCTAGCCCGGTGCCCGCCGCGGTCCTTCTCCTGCCGGTCGCCATCTTGCTGGCCGGCGGGGTGCTGGCGGGGGCTGTCCGGCGGGTCGTCCCGCAATCGGGTCGGGTCATCGGCGCCCTCTTCAGCTGGGCGGCGGTGGCGGCGCTGGTCGTCATCTGGCTGCCGCACCGCACGCCGCTCGACCTCGGGGTCGGGGACCTCGGCGCCGGGATCCGGCTGGCGGTCCGGCTGGACGCGGTCTCCTTCGCCTTCGGCCTCTTCGTCCTCGTGCCCGCCGCGCTGCTGCTGACCTTCCTTCGAAGTCCGTCGCCGCCACTCGCCCTGCTCTCCGCCGCCGCGGCCCTCTTCACGCTCCTGGCCAGCGGAATGATGCTGGCCGCGTTCGGCTGGGGCACCGCGCTGCTGCTGACGGCGATGCTGCTCCAGGCGGGCGGCGAGGACAAGCCGATGACGACCCGGCTGCGGGACCAGGCCGCGCTGCTGCTGCTGCTCTGGGCCGCCGTCGCCATCTTCGCCCGCGCGGGAACCAGCCAGTACGCCGCCATCCCCGTCTCGGCCCTGCAGCCGGCCGAGTTCAGCCTGGTCGCCGTCGCCTCTCTGCTCGCCTCCGGCCTGGTGCCCTGGAAGTCGTGGCCAGCCTCGCTCTCGGCCAGGCTCAAGCCGGAGACCGCCGGCCCGGCCACCGCGCTGCTCTTCTTCACCGGCTTCTACTTCCTGGTCCGGATGTACCAGGCCGGGGGCGGCCACTACCCGAGCCCGGTCTTCAACTACCTGCTGGCGGCTGCCGGCGCCGTCTGCGCGGTGGGGGCCACCCTGCGCGCCCAGGCCGCCTCCAGCCGCCGCGAGTACCTGGGCGAAACCCTTCCCATCACCGGCGGCTTCGCGCTCCTGGCCCTGGCGCTCGGCACCCCGCTCGGCGTGGCCGCTGCCGTCGCGACGCTGGCGACCGCGTCCCTTTTCTGCGCCCTCCTGCCGCTGGTGCCCGAGGAGGCGCTGACGCGACCGGGGATGGTGGTCCTGGTGCTCGCGGTCGGCCTGCCGCCAACCGCGCTCTTCGGCACCCGCCTGCTCGACATCCAGGCGGCGGTGGAGGCCAACGAGGTGTTCGGCTACCTGGGCCTGGTGCTGGCGGCGGTGTGGGTGGTGGGCTTCGCGGCCGCAGCCCGTGCGGTACGGCTCGGTCCGGGCCGGGCCGCCGGAGCCACCGGCTCGCACCGGGGCGCGCTGCTCTTGGGAGCGGTCCTGGCCGCCGGAGGCGCCGGCCTCGGCGTGCTGCAGTCGGCGATCGCGATCCCGGCGGCGGCGACCGTCGTCAACTTTCCCAGCTCGGCCCTGACTGGCGGCCTCATCGCCACCGACGCCGCCAGCGGCAGCTGGCCCGCCCTGGCCCTGGGCGGCCTCCTCGCCCTGGCCGTCCTCGCGCTCGGGATCTTCGGCCGCCGCTCCGCCCTGCCGGCCGCGGCCGGCCCCGAGCCGGCGCCCTTCTTCGCGCCCCGCTGGCGATCGCTGCCCGACCGGCTGGGCGCCGTCGCCGACGCGCTCGAGCTGCCGGCCGAGTTCCGGGTCACGGGCTGGAAGCGTTTCGACGCCGCCCTGACCCAGGGATCGATCTGGCTCTGGCTCGCCGTCTTCGTCCTCCTGGCGATCGTGGTCACCCGGTGAACGGGATACTCGCCGGCGTCGGCATCGCACTGGTCTGGCTCGGCGCCTCGGTCTTGGTCCTCTCCGACGCCCGCCGCGGGATCGCGGTCGGCCTCCTCCTGGCCTCGGCCGGCCTGGGCCTGGCCGTCAGCGCCCAGGACGGACCCGCCGACGGCGGGATTCTCTTCGCCGGCGGACTGCTGGCCGTCGCGGCCGGCCTGCGCGGCAACCGGCGGCGGGGCTGGGGCCTGCTCCAGGGACCCTCGACCCCCCGTGTCGTCCTCTGCGTCGTGATGGGCGGAGCCGGGCTCTGGCTGGGCCTCGGCATGATCGACACGCCGGGCCAGGCGGAGGCGCGCGCGGCCGCGACGGTGATGATCGCGCTGGGCGCGGGCCGTCTTTTCGGCGAGCGCGAGGCGCGCTCGGGCCTGGCGGCCGCCTCGTTGGTGGCGCTGGGCACCGGCGCGCTGGCGGCGATGTCCAGCCAGACGCCGCTGGCCGCCCTCGCCGGCGCGCTCGCCGCGGTGGCTCTGAACCTGCTTCCCACCCCCCCCGAGGAAGGGTTGGAAGGTGGCTGAGCTGGCCTTCGGCTTTCCCGCCGCGGGGGCGATCCTGGTCTCGCTTCTGCGCCGCCGCGGACGGCTGGCGCTCCTTTTCGGGCTTGCCTTCGGCGCGGCCGGGCTGGTCGCGACCGTCCTCGTCGTGCCCGGCGTCCAGGGCGCCGTGTTCGGTCTCCAGCTGGCGATGCCGGCGCCCGCCCGGGTGGTCCTGCTCGGCAGCTTCGTCGCCGCCGGCCTGGTGGTGCTGCTGGTCCCACCCGGCGCCGACCGGACCCCGCTTCTGGTCTCGGTCCTCGCCGGCCTGAGCGCACTGACCGCCATCGCGATCGTCGTCGAGCCGCTGGTCACAGCGTTGGTGGTGCTGCTGCTGGCCGCCGTGCAGGCGGCGTTGCCGGCGTTGCGGCCCTTCTCCGAGCGGGTCCGCCCCCCCGTCTTCGGCGCCCTCCTGCTGGCCCTGGGAGCCCTCCTCGCCGCCGGAGCCTCGAGCACGCCGCTCATCCGCGTCTCCGGCCTGGCCATAGTGCTCGGCGTCACCGCGGCGATCGGGCTCGCGCCCTACCTCCAAAAGCTCGATCCGCGGGAGCCGGCCCCGGCGTCGCCGGTCGCCTGGCTCGCCTTCATCGGCCCTGGCCTGGCCGTCCTGCTCGCCACCCGGCTCATGGGCCTATTGCCGGCCGAGGCCGGCCAGGCCTACGCCGCCGTGCTCCTCGGCGTCGGGCTGGTCAACCTCGTCCTCGGCTCCTTCGGCGCCTGGCGGTCACGGTCGGGGGCCGACCTCTGGCGCTATTCCTTCCTCGGCGACTGGGGCCTCGCCCTGGTCGGCTTCGGCCTCTTGAGCCCGGCCGGCGCCGGGGGCGCCTACCTGCTCTTGCTGACCGTCCTCCTCCTCCGCCTGCCGCTCTACCTGCTCGCCCGGCCGGCGCTGATCGTCGGCCGCCCAGCCGAATCGCGGCGCCCGCTGACGCTCCTGATGGCGGCCGCGCTCTTCGGCTCCGCTCCCTTCGCCGGCTTCGCGGCCCGGCTCCTGATCCTGAGAGCCGCCACCCACGCGCCCTGGCCGCTGACGGCCTTTTTGGTGCTGGTGATGCTGAGCTGGCTGCCGCCTTCGATCCGGCTCGCCCAGACGCTCGGCCGGCCCACCGGCCGGCTCGCCTTCGGCGTTGGCGTGGTGACGCTGCTGAACCTCGGCCTGGGCCTCTACCCGTCCCTCGTCCTCAGCGTGCTCGGGGTGCAGTAGGCGAAGATGCCCTGGGCGGAGATCGGGCAGCACGGACTGGCGCTGGTGGTTTATCCCGGCCTGCTGGCCGGGTGCGCCGTCGGCCTGCTGTTGGAGATCGCCGCCGCCTGGGCCCTGGTGCCCGGCCGCGGCGGCCTGGTCCCGACCGCCCGCCGGGTGCTGCTGGTGCTGCGCCCGAGGCGCGGCGGGTTCCCGCTCTATTCCGCCCTGGCCGGTCTTTTGGCCCTGGTCGCGGCCAGCCAGCTGGCGGCGCCCTTCAACCCGGTGCCGGCCAGCGACCGCAACCTGCTGGTGGCGGGGATCGCGCTCATCGGCTCCGGCTGGATCCTGTGGACCTGGGGCTGGAACCGCGAGGAGGTGGATCCCCGCCTGCTGCTGGTCGTCCAGCTCTGCTGGATGGTGGCCCTGCTGGTCCCCGCCATCGAGCCGCAGACTCTCAAGCCGCAGACGCTCGCCAACATCCAGCTCAACCCCGGCCTCCCGCTGAAGGTGGCCTGCGGCCTGCTCTACCTGATGTGCCTGCCGGCCCTCCTCAACCTGATCCCGGAGTCGGCGCCGCAGGGCGTTCCCGGCGGCGCCGGCCGCCGCGCCGCCGGCGCCGAGGGCGCCGGCTTCGGGGCGCTCCGCCTGCTGCTCTGGCTGCCCTACTGCGGGCTCTTCGCCTCCCTCTTCTTCCCGCCCGGCGGCGACGACCTGGTCGACCTCCTGCGCTACCTGGGCCTGGTCGCCGGCACCGCCGCCATCGCGGTGGCGATCGCGCTCAACCTCATCGTCCGCGGCGCGGCCTTCACCCACCGCTTCGTGACCCTGGTGGTCGTCCCCGTCGCCTGGATCACGCTCGGCCTGGGCATGCTGACCGCCGCCATCGGCACGCGCTGACCTGTCTGAGGAGCACAAGATGGGGTAGGCGACACCCCTCCCACACCCCACAAAAGGGATGTATCATTGCAGCGCCGCCGCTCCAGCCCACACCTCACACCCAGGCACCTTTGAACGTACTCAACACCGTGCTCGGCATGTGGTCGAGCGACATGGGGATCGACCTCGGCACGGCCAACACCCTGGTCCACGTCCGGGGCCGCGGCATCGTCCTCGACGAGCCCTCGGTGGTCGCGGTCAGCCGGCGGACGGGGCAGGTCCTGAGCGTCGGCTCCGACGCCCGCAAGATGCTCGGCCGGACCCCCGCCGACATCGTCGCCATGCGGCCGATGAAGGACGGCGTGATCGCCGACTTCGACCACACCGAGCAGATGATCAAGCACTTCATCGCCAAGGCGCACGACCGCTCCTGGCACGTCTCCCATCCGCGGATGGTGCTGGGCATCCCGTCCGGCGTGACCGAGGTTGAAAAGCGCGCCGTAACCGACGCGGCCACCCACGCCGGCGCCCGCGAGGCACACCTCATCGAGGAGCCGATGGCCGCGGCGATCGGTGCCGGGCTGCCGATCCAGGAGCCGGCGGGATCGATGATCGTCGACATCGGGGGCGGCACCACCGAGGTCGCCGTCATCTCCCTGGGCGGTATCGTGGCCGCCGAATCGGCGCGGATGGGAGGCGACGCGATGGACGCCGCGATCGTGCAGTACGTCCGCCGCAACCTCAACCTTTTGATCGGCGAGCGAACCGCCGAGGACATCAAGATCGCCATGGGCTCCGCCTTCCCTCTGGAGTCCGAGCGCGTCTTCACAGTCCGCGGCCGGGACCTCATGAGCGGGCTTCCCAAGATCGTCGAGATGACGACCGCCCACGTCCGCGAGGCGCTGACCGGTTGCCTAGTCGAGATCATCGGCGCGGTCAAGCGGACGGTGGAGGCTACCCCTCCCGAACTGGCGATGGACTTGATCGAGCGCGGCATCGTCATCTGCGGCGGCGGTTCGCTTCTCTCCGGCCTCGACCAGCTGGTCGCCCACGAGATGCTGATGCCGGCCCGGGTCGCCGAGGACCCGCTGACCTGCGTCGTACGCGGGACCGGGATCGTCCTGGAGGAGATCGAGATCCTGCGCCGGGTGCTGGTCCGCTCGCAGCGTGCCCGCGCCCTGCGCTACTGAACCGGCCACCGCATGCGCAGGACCCAGTCCCGTTCCAGCGGCGCCTTCGCCGGCGCCGCGCTGGCGATGCTGGCGCTGGTCCTGCTGACCGAGCTCCCTTCAGCAGCCGGCCCGCGGGGATACGTCAAGGGAGCCCTGGCGCCGGCCACCATGGTCACGACCGGCTTCCTCGACTGGGCCGGCGG
Organism: Candidatus Dormiibacterota bacterium; assembly: GCA_035535055.1. GTDB lineage: Bacteria > Chloroflexota > Dormibacteria > Dormibacterales > Dormibacteraceae > UBA6019. Next base: position 11,987 of record DATLQT010000070.1, read on the forward strand.
CGGCCTGGCGGTGGTGACCGAGGCGTCGCGCCTGCGCTCCGACAACCTGCGGCTGGCCGCCGACAACGCGGCCCTGCGCCGCCAGGTCGCCGAGCTGCAGGCCGCGGCGCAGGAGAACGCCGATCTCCGCCGGGCGCTCGACTTCCAGAAGACCTTCGGCCATCGCACCCTCACCGCCGGTGTCATCGGCCGGGCCCCTGACGGGCTGACCCGCTCTTTGACCATCGGCCGCGGCAGCGCCGAGGGGGTGGAGCTCGGGATGGTGGTGGTGTGCGGGGCGGGCCTGGTGGGCCGCATCTCGGAGGTGACCCGGAGCACCGCCACGGTGCAGACGCTGGTCGACGCCGCGAGCCGGGTCAATTCGTACACCTCCGGGTCCGGCCTCGAGGGCACCGTGATCGGCGAGGGCGGGCCGCTCTCGATGGAGGTGCTCCCCCAGCCCGGCGTCGTCGTCACGCCCGGCGAATGGGTGCTCACCTCGGGCATCGGCGGGCTCTTTCCACGCGGCATCCTGGTCGGCCAGGTCGCCCAGTTCCACCGTCGCGACTCGGCGACCGTCGAGACCGCCGACCTCGCCCCGGCGGTTGACTTCAACTCGGTCTCGACAGTCCTGGTGGTCCTCGACTTCAAGGCGACCGGATGAAGTACCTGGCCGCCGCGGCGGTGCTTTTCCCGGCCGCGATCCTCCAGGTCACGCTGGCTCCCCGGCTGGAGGTCGCCGGCGCCTTCCCCAACTTAGTCCTGCTGGCCGTGGTCGGCTGGACCCTGGTCCGGGGCGCCGCCTCCGGGCTGCGCTGGGCCATCGCCGGCGGGCTGCTCTTGGACCTGGTCGCGCCCGGGCCGCTGGGCGTGCACGCGCTGGCCCTCGCGGTCGCCGCCTACGGGGTCGGCTTCCTGCAGCGATCCTTCGAACCGGACCCCTGGTTGCTGCCCGGCGCGTCGGGTGCGCTCGCCGCGGTCGCCTACAACCTGGTCCTGGTCGCGCTCTCCGACCTCCTCGGGCACCCGATCTCCATCCTCCCGGTGCTCCAGGCCTGGATCGCGCCCGCCGCCCTCTACCAGGCGGCGCTGACGCCCCTCGCGCTCTTGGTCCTGCGCCGCCTCGACCGCGCCCTGCCGCGGCCGGTGGTGATCGACTGGTGATCGACCTCGGCCTCGGCCGTTGGGTCGAGCTTGCCGGCATCGAACCGCGGGCCCGCTGGACGGCCCGGCTGGCGATCTTCACCACCCTCGCGCTCGGTCTCAGCTCGGTCCTGGTCTGGCGCCTAGTGGACCTCCAGCTGATCCAGGGCCCGGCCTACAGCCGGCTGGCGCTGGTCAACCGTGTTCACCGGATCCCGCTGGTCGCCGAGCGCGGGGTCATCTACGACCGGCACGGCGTCCAACTGGTGATCAACCAGCCGGCCTGGTCGCTCGACCTCACCACCAGCGCGCTGCCCTCCGACGACGCGGCGCGGGCGACCGAGCTGGCCGAGGTCGCCCAGCTGGCGGCGCTGTCGCGCACCGAGCTGACCGTGCGCCTCGACCAGGACACCGACGCCTACCGCCCGTTCTCTGTCAAGTCGGGCCTCACCGACGTGCAGGCCCAGACGGCCAACGAGAGACTCCCATCCCTCCCCGGCGTGACCCTGCAGCGGACCGCCGTGCGGCGCTATCTCGACCCCGAGCTCTTTAGCCACCTGCTGGGCTACGTCGGGCCGATCAACGCGCAAGAGTTCAAGACGCTGGGGCCAAAGGGGTACCTTCCCGACGAGGTGGTCGGCCAGGCCGGCCTCGAGGCCGGCCTGGAGGACGTCCTGCGCGGAACCGACGGCTGGGAGGACGTGCTGACCGACGCCAACGGCCAGGTCGTCAAAGTCCTCGACAAGCAGGCCCCCATCCCCGGTCGAAGCGTCTACCTGTCGATCGACTCGGGCCTCCAAAAGTCGGTCCACGACACCCTCGTCGCCGGGCTCACCAAGGCTGGCTCCAAGGCCGGGGCCAGCGTCGTCGTCGACCCCCGGACGGGAGAGGTGATGGCGATGGTCAGCTATCCCTCCTACGACGACAACCTCTTCGCCAACGGGATCTCGCAGGCCGATTACCAAAAGCTGCTCAACGATCCCGCCCGGCCCCTTTTCGACCGCGCCATCGCGGGGGAGTACCCGCCCGGGTCGACCTTCAAGATGATCACCGGGGCCGCCGCGTTGCAGGAGGGGAAGATCACCGGCTCGACCATCCTCGACTGCCCCGCCAATCTCACCTTCGGCGCCTGGACCTACTGGGATTGGGCCCACTACGACCTCGGCCTGATGAACGTGGTGAAGGCGCTGCCGACCTCCTGCGACACCTTCTTCTACCAGGTGGCCAACCTGGTCGGGCCGGACGCTATGGCCGCCTACGCGCGGGACTTCGGCTACGGCGCGGTGCCGGGCATCGAGCTGCCCGGGGCGGCCGCCGGGGTCGCCCCGACGCCCGCCTACAAGCTCCAGGTCTGCCCCTACCCGACCGGCTCTCCGGATTGCAACTGGAACGTCGGCGACACCGTGACCATGGGCATCGGGCAGTCCTACGTGCTGGCGACGCCGCTGATCCAGGCGATGTACGCGGCGGCGCTCGGCAACGGCGGCACCCTGCTCCGGCCGACCCTGGTCCACGAGGTCACCGACGGCGCCGGCAAAGTCCTCCAACACTCCTCGCCGATCACCGTCCGCCAGGTGCCGGTGGACCCCCAGAACCTGGAGCTGCTGCGGACCGGGATGCACCAGTCGCTAACCGGCAACTGGGGCACCGCCGCCATCGCAAGATCGCTCGGCTTCAAGTGGGACGGCGGCTGCAAGACCGGCACCGCCCAGTTCGGCGGAAGCGGCGTCAACCTGCCGAGCCAGGCCTGGTTCATCGACTTCGCGCCCTACGTCGACCCCGAGTTCGCCAGCGCGACCATCCTCGAGGACGCCGGGTTCGGCGAGTTCACCGCGGAGCCGGTGGCGGTGCAGTTCATGAACTACTACCACGACCACAGCGCCCAGATCCATTCGGGTGACTAGGCTCGGCCGGCTTCAGCGCCTGGATCGCCTCCAGCTCCTGCTGGCGGGAATGCTGCTGGTGCTCGGCCTGATGACGGTCTTCTCCGCCTCGACGGCCGACTTCCGCCGGCAGCTGCTCTCGCTGGTCCTGGCCGTCGGCGCCTACGCGCTCGCGGCGGCGGTCGACTACCGGCGCCTGGAGCGCCTGATCCTGCCGGCCTACGGGTTCTGCCTGCTGCTCCTGCTGGCGGTCCATTTCGCCGGCAACGCAGCGCTCGGCGCCCAGCGCTGGATCTCGATCGCGGGCTTCCCGCTGGAGCCCTCGGAGCTCTCCAAGGTGATCATGCTGCTGGTCTTGGCCCGTCACTTCGCGGTTCGTCCCGGCCGCGAGCGCGAGCTGCGGACGGTGGTCGAGGCGATCGCGCTGGCGGTGCCGCCCCTGGTCCTGATCCTGACCCAGCCGGACCTTGGAACCGCGATGGTGTTCGCGGCGCTGCTGGCCGGGATGCTCTTCCTCGGTGGGTCCTCGCGGCTTCACCTGGTTGGCCTGGGCGCCATCTGCGCGATCGCCGCGCCGATCCTGCCCCACCTGCTCCACGGCTACCAAAAGCAGCGGCTGGAGATCTTCCTCAACCCCATGAGCGATCCCCTGGGAGCCGGCTACAACCTGCTCCAGGCGCGCATCGCGGTGGGCTCCGGCGGCCTTCTCGGGCACGGCTGGCTGCACGGGCTGCAGGGGTCTTTGGGATTCGTGCCGGAGCGGGCGACCGACTTCATCTTCGCCGTCTACGCCGAGCAGTTCGGGCTGATCGGCAGCGCGGTCCTGATCGGGGTCTTCACCGCTCTCATGCTCCGCCTCTGCTGGTCCGCCTCGGTCGCGCCGGACCGCTTCGGCTACCTGCTCTGCTCGGGGGTCGCGGTGATGCTCTGCTTCCAGGTGGTGGAGAACATCGGCATGAACGTCGGCCTGACGCCCATCGCGGGCATCCCGCTGCCCCTGATCTCCTACGGCGGCTCGGCGCTGGTCGCCAACCTGGCGGCCCTGGGGGCGGTCCAGTCGGTGATGCTGCGGCGCCGGCTGCTGGTCTACCGCCAGGCCTCTGACGACGCCTACCTCCTCAACGAGTCGGGCACGGTGCGCCTCGACCCGGGCCTTAAGTCGCCTCTCAGCGCCTGATTCCCGCGCCAAGGCGCCCCGGGGAGAATCACTCGCAGTACCCGCGCCGGCGCCCGAATCTGCTGGCGGGCAGCCGCCTTCCGCCCACCAGCCCGATCGGCCGTCACATCGGCGTCCCGCGGCCTCAACCGGCTCTTATGGGCGCCACGGGACCCCGGAGCCAGGCTGGTTGGCCAGCCCCAGCGAGGGTGGCGTGGGTTTTGGTTCGCCTTGAGTTCGGGCTGAGGTACAATCTCGGTTCGTGCCCGAAAGCAAGCAGTCCGCCACGGCCGTCGTCGTGAGCGGCGGGAAGCAGTATCGCGTCGCCGCCGGTGACCGCGTCCTGGTCGGCCGGCTGAAGGCGGAGGTCGGCTCGGAGCTGACCCTCGACCGGGTGCTGCTCCACGCCGACGGAGACGAGGTCAAGGTCGGCAACCCGGGCATCGCGGGCCTCACCGTCACCGCCAGGGTGCTTCAGCACTCCCGCGGTCCCCGGATCGAGGTCCTCCGCTACAAGTCCAAGAAGAACGTCCGGGTGCACAAGGGCGCGCGCGCCGACTACACCGCGATCGAGATCCTCGCCATCGGCGATCGCAAAGCCGAAAAGGCCACCAAGTCCGTGCCGGCGGAAGCGGCCGAGAGGCCCAAGCCCGCCCGCCGGGCCGCCAAGGCCAAGACCGAGGAGGCAGATAGTGGCTCATAAGAAAGGCGGCGGTTCCTCCCGCAACGGCCGTGACTCCAACCCCCAAAACCTCGGCGTCAAGGTCTACGGCGGTCAGGTCGTCACCGCCGGCTCGATCCTGGTCCGCCAGCGAGGCTCGAACATCACCGCCGGCAGCGGCGCCGGCGAGGGTCGCGACCACACCATCTTCGCCCTCGTGGCCGGGCAGGTTCAGTACCAGCGCACCGGCAAGACGGGGCGCCGGGCGATCGTCGAGCCCGCGGCGACCGAAGCCGGCAGGTAAGGCCGGGGGCCACCGGCCCTCGTAGCCAGAATGTTCACCGACGAGGTGACGCTGCGGGTCCGGGCCGGACGTGGCGGGCGCGGCTCGGCATCCTTTCGAGCCCAGCCGTTCGAGCCGCAGGGGGGCCCCGACGGCGGTAACGGCGGAAGCGGCGGCGACGTTCTCCTGCGTGCTTCCCGCGACCTCCACGACCTGTCGCCACTGATCCGCCGGCACGCCGTCAGCGCCGAGGACGGCAAGGCCGGGGCGGGGGGCCGCAAGGAGGGCCGGCGGGGTGCGGACCTCGAGGTGCCGGTCCCGATCGGGACCCGCGTCGTCGACGAGGGCAAAGGTGAGCTGATCGGGGACCTGGTGGAGGATGGCCAATCCCTGCTGGTCGCCCAGGGCGGTGCCGGAGGGGGAGGCAACATCCACCGCGTGAGCTCGGTCAACCGGACGCCCACCGCGGCCGGACCGGGCGCGGCCGGCGAGGAGCGCGCGCTGCGGCTGGAGTTCCGCCTGGCCGCCGACGTCGCCCTGGTCGGGAAGCCCAACGCGGGCAAGTCCACGCTCTTGAGCGCGCTCACCGCCGCCCGTCCCAAGATCGCCGATTACCCGTTCACGACGCCCTACCCCGAACTGGGGGTGATGTTCTCCGGCTCCGCGCGCCCTCTCACCCTGGTCGAGATCCCGAGCGAGCGCTACCTCCGCCAGCTGGACAGGGTCCGCGCCGTCCTGCTGGTCGTCGACGCCCGCGAGCCGCAGGGGCTGCCGGCGCTGCGCCGCCTGGCCGGGGACCGGCCGGTCAGCGTGGTGTGGACGAAGTCGGACCTGGTGCCGGGTCCTCACCGGCGCCGGGGGCTCTACGTCTCGGCCGAGACCGGCGTTGGCGTCGAAGAGCTGGCTGCGGCGATCCGTGAGCTGGCCGCAACCGCCGCACCCCGCCGCCCCGCCGAGCCGGCCGTGCGCCGGCTGCCGCTGTCCGGCTCCGGGCAGCAGACCCCCGTGGTGACGATCCACCGGCGCGAGTGGGGACTGGAGGTCCAGGGCCCCCGCCTCGATCGCCTCCTCGACCGCTACGACCTTGAGACCCCGGCCGGCTTCGACCGCTTCCAGGTGGCGCTGGAGCGGATGGGGGTCAGCGCGGCGCTCGAGGAGGCCGGCGCCGAGGCCGGCGAGACCGTGCGGATCGGCGACGCCGAGTTCGAGTACCAGCCATGAGGGTGGGGCTCTTGGGTGGCACCTTCGACCCCATCCATCTCGGCCACCTGGCGGCGGCCGCCACCGCCGCCGAATGCGCGCAGCTCGACTCCATCCTGCTGGTCCCGGCGGGGCGCCCGCCCCACAAGGGCGAGGCCCTGGCCTCGGTCGAGGACCGCCTCGCGATGTGCCGCTTGGCCGCGGCCGACGCGCCTGGTTTGAGCGTCTGGGACTGGGAGGCCCGCCGTTCCGGCCCCTCCTTCACCGTCGACACGCTGGAGGCGTTCAGAGCCCAGCGCCCCGGCGACCAGCCTCACCTGATCCTCGGCTGGGACGCCGCCCGGGACCTCCCCCAATGGCGCCGCCCCGCCGAGGTGCTGGCGCTGGCCGAATTGGTCATCGTGAGCCGCCCGGGGATGAATGAGCCCCGGGAGGAGGACCTCGTTTCGGCGGGCATCGATCCGCGCCGCGCCACCCTCTGCCTGGCGCCGACCCCCGACGTCGCGGCGACCCGGATCCGGAGCCTGGCCGCCGGGGGCAAGCCGCTGACCGGCCTGGTGCCGCCCGCGGTGGAGACCTACATCCGGGCCCACCGGCTCTATGACGGCCCGCGGCAGGACCCATAATCGAGTTGTTGGCCTCCTCCCCTCCCAGCTCGCTCGAGCTGGCCAAGCTCATCCAGGGCGCGGCCGAGGACAAGCTCGCCCACAAGGTGGTCCGCATCCCGCTCAAGGGGAAGACCAGCGTCGCCGACTACTTCGTGGTCTGTGAGGGCGAGACCGATCGCCAGGTGAAGGCGATCGCCGACGGGATCTTGGAGACGGCGAGAAAGCACCGGATCCGGCCTCTCGCGATGGACGGCTACGAGGACGCAAGCTGGGTCCTGCTCGACTTCGACTCGGTCCTGGTCCACATCTTCCTGCCCGGCGAGCGGAGCTTCTACGACCTCGAATCACTCTGGTCAACTGCGGCACGTCGCAGGGCTACTTCTTGACATACATGATGTCACTTATCTGGTAGGATTACTCTCGCAATATGCTCCAGACAAGCGGAGGAGAAGCGTTGAGCGAGGTTCCCGACGAAGAGGTAAACGTTCTCTTCATCGAGGACGACCCGGCGGTCGCCGAGATGTACAAGCTGAAGCTTGAGCTCGACGGCTACACGGTGAGGGTCGCCAAGGACGGCGAGGAGGGCCTCCAGATCGCGACCGACTCCCCGCCCGACATCATCTTCCTCGACACCCGGCTGCCCAAGATGGACGGTTTTGCCGTCCTCGAGCGGCTGCGGTCCGCCGAGCGGACGGCCGAGGTGCCGGTGATCATCCTCTCCAACTACGGGGAGCGCGAGCTTGTGGACCGCGGACTCAAGCTGGGCGCCCTCGAGTACCTGATCAAGAGCCAGACAACGCCCGCCAACCTCTCCCGAGGGGTTGAGGGCTGGCTGAAGGAGTGATGGGGGTGGCTGTGAACCGACGTGCGGACATTCGTTCAGGGTTCGACCTGGACAAACCGCTTTACACGATCAGCGTCGCCTCCGAGATCCTGGAGACGCACCCCCGGACCCTGATGCTCTACGAGGACGTGGGCCTCATCGAGCCCTTTCGCACTCCGACCAACCGGCGCCGGTACTCGCAGCGCGACATCCGCAAGCTCCGGGTGATCCAGACCCTCACCCGCGAGAAGGGCGTCAACCTGGCCGGGGTGAAGCACCTTTTGGCCCTGCTCGAGGTGATCAAGAAGCACGAGCTGGAGGCGCCCCGGGACCTTCGGGAGATCTACAAGTCCTATGCCGAGCTGCTCTAGAGTTATAATCGCGTTATAAGAACTGCCCTCCCTCCTTTCTGAAGGTCCCCCGCTCCAGTGGCGGGGGACCTTCTCTTTATGCTTCGGTGACACGAAATGGCCCGGTTCGGAGTCGACCTCACCGCCGCCTGGCGGCCCCGGGTCGGGATGGTCACCCTCGCCGTCGAGCTGACCCGCGCCCTCCTGGGGCTGGCGCCGTCCCGATCCCTGGTCGTCTTCAGCAGCCGGGAGAGGGTGCCGGGGCTGGACGGTGATTACGAGGCGGTTTTTTCGCCACACCGCAACGAGCTGGCCAACAAGTTCCTCTGGCTTCCCCCGGTGGAGGCGCTGAGCTCGCTCGACGCCATCCTCTATCCCTTCTGGCCGCAGCCCCCGATCCGCCGCCGGGGAGCCCCTCCCGCCGTCCTCTTCGTCCACGACCTCGCCTTCCGGCTGCGGCCCGACGAGGTGCCCTGGCAGCAGCGCGCTTACCTGGGCACCGTGCTCCCTCCCGCGCTGCGGAGCGCGGCCGCGGTGCTGGCGCCCTCTTTGGCGACTGCGGACGACCTCCTCGCCGTGTTTCCCCTGCCGGGCCTGGAGGCGAGGTTGAGGGTGGTCGGCGAGGGACCGACGCCGCTGCCGCCGCCCGGCGCCCTGCCGCCCGGGCTGGAGCCCGGCTTCGTGCTCGCGGTGGGGACTCTCGAGCCGCGCAAGAACTACGACCGGCTGGCGGCCGCCCACGCCGCGCTGGCAGGTGCGCCACCGCTGGTCATCGCCGGCCGCCCCGGCTGGACCGGCGACGCGCCGCCCGGCGGCCCCGGCGTCCGGCTGCTCGGGCACGTTGACGATGCGACCCTGGCGGCGCTCTACGCCAACGCTTCGCTGCTCGCCTTCCCGAGCCTCTACGAGGGCTTCGGGCTGCCTCTCCTGGACGCGATGTCGCGTGGTCTGCCGGCTCTGGTGGGCGACCGCGGCGCGCTGCCCGAGCTGGCGGGCGAGGCCGCCCTGGTGGTCGACCCGGAGAGCATCGAGGCGATCGCCGGGGGACTCCGCCGCCTGCTCGCGGAGGCACCGCTGCGCCGGCGCCTGGCGGCGGCCGGCAAAAAGCGCGCGGCCGGGTTCAGCTGGGCCGCGACCGCCCAGCAGGTGCTGGACACCCTGGCGGCGATCTCCAAATAGCTACGCTGGCTGAAGTGATCCGCGTCCTCGCCTACCTGTCGAGCAACGGCCGCGACTACGCCGCCCTCGCCCGCCCGCTGCTTCGGCGGCTCGACCGGGCAGGGGGGTTCGAGTTGGACGTGGTCACCGATCCCGCCCGGCTGGCCGACCCGGGTCATCACGACGTCGTCTTCGCCGCCACCGATCACGGCCCGCTGGGCGCCGAGGAGGAGCAGGGACTGGTCGAGTGGGTGAGGTCGGGGGGTGGCCTGGTCGCCGCCCACGGGACGCTGCGGGCCTGGGCCGGCAATCGGCTGATCGACGAGCTGGCGGGTTTTACCCCCGGTGAGCCCAGCCCGCGCGCCGAGCTCCGCGTCCGCTGCGCCCCAGCGCACCCGGTCACCGACCGCCTGGAGGAGGAGTTCATGGTGGTCGACGAGGTCTTCTTGGGCGGCGATCGCCTCCCCGCCGACGCCACCCGCCTGCTGACGGTGCCCTGGCGCTACGCCGACCAGGTGGCGGCCTACGCGCGGCCCGCCGGCCGGGGCCGCTTCGTCTACCTGGGACTGGCCGGCAGCCCGCAGGCCTACGCCAGCGTCTGCCTGCTCCAGTTCCTCCAGCGAAGCCTCCGCCACGGGGCGGGCGAGACCACCGCCCGGGTGCTGGGCGTCGGCCTGGCGGGCTACGGCGCCATCGCCCGCGACCATGGGCGCCAGCTGACCGAGGTCGAGGGGCTGGAGCTGCGCGGCGTCGCCGACCCGGTTCCCGGCCGCCGCGCCCAGGCCGAGGGCGACTTCGGCGTCGCCACCCACGCGGGGGTCGAGGGGCTCCTGGCCGACCCCGCCATCGACCTGCTGGTGGTCGGCACGCCCCCCAGCACCCACGCCGAGGTGACCATCGCGGCGCTGGCCGCGGGCAAGCACGTCGTCTGCGAAAAGCCCTTCGCCCTACGCCTGGCCGACGTCGACCGGATGCTCGCGGCGGCCGAGGCCGCGGACCGGACCCTCACCTGTTACCAGAGCCGCCGCTGGGACCCGGATTTCGTCGCGCTGCGCCGCCTGGTCGAGTCGGGCGAGATCGGCACGCCGTTCCACCTCGAATCCTTCATCGGCGGCTACGGCCACCCCTGCAGCTACTGGCACTCCCACGAGCCGATCTCGGGAGGGACGATCTTCGACTGGGGCTCGCACTACTTCGACTGGACTTTGCTGCTCTTCCAAGAGCGGGTGGCGTCGGTCTCGGCCGTCGCCCAGACCCTGGTCTGGCAGGACGTCACCAACGCCGACCACGTCAACGTCGACCTCCGCTTTTTGGACGGCACCGAGGCCAGCTTCCTCCACTCCGACATAGCCGCGGCGCTGAAGCCGAAGTGGTACCTATTGGCGACCGGCGGCGCGGTCGTCGGGGACTGGCGGCGGGAGTCGGTGGTCGCGCGGGGGACCATGGACGAACTGATCGAGGACACGCTCGCCCCGGCGGACTCGCCGGCCCGTCTCACCGTCCTTCGCCCCAACGGCGAGGGCGGCGTCAACGAGGAGCGGCTGGCCCTGCCCCGGCGGGTGCGCAACGGGTTCTACCGGAACCTGGCCGACCACCTGCTCTGGGGCGAGGCGCTGGCGGTTCCGCCGGCCCAATCGCGCCGCAACATCGCCGTCATGGAGGCTGCCGCGCGCTCCATCGCCGCCGGCGGCGCACCGGTGCCCGTCGACGGCTGACAAGCGCCCGCTCCGCTTCGGGATCCTGGGCGCTGCCGGGATCGCGCGCAAGGCGCTGATCCCGGCCATGGAGGCGTCCGAGAGCGCCGAGCTGGTCGGCGTCGCCAGCCGGGACTCGGCCCGCGCCCGGGCGCTGCTGCCCGGCGGGCGCGCCTACACCGACTACCAGGACCTGCTCGGCGACCCCGAGGTCGACGCCGTTTACATCGCGCTGCCCAACGGCCTCCACCGGGAGTGGAGCGAGCGCGCCCTGGCGGCCGGCAAGCACGTTCTCTGCGAGAAGCCGCTGGCGGTGACCGCCGCCGACGCGGAGGCGATGACGGCCGCCGCGGCGGCCTCCGGGCGGCTGCTGATGGAGGCGGTCATGTACCGGTTCCACCCGCGCATCCAAGCCGTCGTCGCCGAGCTTCGCCAAAACCCGCCCAACGCCAGTTGGATCAGCTTCGGCTTTCCCCTCAACCGGCCCGGCGACATCCGCCTCGACCCCGCGTTGGGAGGCGGCGCGCTCCTCGACGTCGGCACCTACACGATCAGCCTCGCCCGCTGGATCCACGGCGAGCCGCAGTGGGTGCGGGCGACCGCGCGGGGCGAGCCGGTGGACATGACCGACTCGGTCACGCTGGCCTTCCCCTCGGGCGCCCGTGCCTTCCTCTTCGCCAGCTTCGAGACGCCCGAGATCCAGGAGCTGCGCTCGGGCGACGTCCTGCTGGCGAAGCCCTTCACCTCGCGGCACGACCCCCACGACCCCTACCACCTGATGGTCGAGGAGTTCAGCGTCGCGGCGCGCGACGGCCTACCGGCCCCGCTCCCCCTCCAGGATTCGATCGCCAACCTTCGGGTCGTCGACGCGATCCGGCGGAGCCTGGACACGGGCGGCCGGTACGACCTGGCGGAACCCGGCCAGGGAGGAGCGCCAGTCCTCCAGTAGCTGGAGCGCCAGCCGGCTGCCGGTGCGTGCGGCGTGCTCGCTGACCAGCAGGCGCAGCTCCTGGGCGTCCTCCCGGGGGACCGGGCGCGCGATCACCGAGTCCGGGTTGAGGCCGAGGCTGGTGCGGACGTAGGCCACGCCCCCCGTCATGCCCGCCCCGACGTTGGACCCGACCTCGCCCAGCGCGATGGCGACGCCGCCGGTCATGTACTCGCAGAAGTGGTCGCCGGCGCCCTCGACGACGGCGACCGCGCCCGAGTTACGGACGGCGAAGCGCTCGCCGACCCGGCCGGCGATGAAGAGCCGGCCGCCGGTGGCGCCGTAAAGGCAGGTATTGCCGGCCAGCACCGGGTTGGCGGCGGCGTCGCCGTCGAAGGGCCGGATGGCGATCACCCCGCCCGCCATGCCCTTGGCGACGTAGTCGTTGGCCTCGCCCCGCAGGGTCAGCTCGACGCCCTCGGCCAGCCAGGCGCCGAAGCTCTGGCCGGCGCTGCCGTGGTATTCGCGCAGGGAGCTCTCGCCCGTCTCCACGGCCAGCCGCGAGAGGCCCGCGCCGAGGGTCCGGTTGGAGTTGTCGATCGGCCCGCTGGGCGGGTCGTCGGCCGCCGGGTCGCCATTGCGGGCCCAGGTCCGCCGGCGCGGCGTGCCCTCGGCCGGCGGCCGCAGGATGAAGTCGAGGTCGAGGCGGGATCCCGGCAGCTGCTCCAGCAGCTCGACCCTGCCCACCACCTCGTCCAGCGTCCGTGCGCCCAGCGAGGCGAGGAGCTCGCGGACCTCCTCGGCGACCAGGGTCAGGTAGTTGACCACCTGCTCGGGCCTGCCGGTGAACTTGGCGCGGAGGTCCTCGCGCTGGGTCGCGATGCCGGTCGGGCAGGTGTTGAGGTGGCACTGGCGGGCCATGTCGCAGCCCATCGCGACCAGCAGCATGGTCCCCATCCCGAACTCCTCGGCCCCCAGCAGCGCCGCCTTGACGATGTCGGCGCCGGTCCGCAGCCCGCCGTCGGTGCGGACCGTCAGCCGCTCGCGGAGCCGGTTGGCGACCAGCACCTGCTGGGTCTCGGCCAGCCCCAGCTCCCAGGGGACGCCGGCGCCCTTGATGGAGCTGAGCGGCGCCGCGCCGGTGCCGCCGTCGTGGCCGCTGATGAGGACGAAGTCCGCCCTCGCCTTGGCGACGCCGGCCGCGATGGTGCCGACGCCGGCCTCGCTGACCAGTTTGACCCCGACCCGCGCTCGGGGGTTGATCGCCCGCAGGTCGTGGATCAATTGGGCGAGGTCTTCGATCGAGTAGATGTCGTGGTGGGGCGGCGGCGAGATCAGCTGCTGGCCGGTCTGGGCGTGGCGCAGCCGGGCGATCATCGAGGTGACCTTCATTCCCGGCAGCTGGCCGCCCTCGCCGGGCTTGGCGCCCTGCGCGATCTTGATCTCCAGCTCGTCCGCCCGCAGCAGGTAGGCCGGGGTGACGCCGAAGCGGGCGGAGGCCACCTGCTTGATCCGGTTGTCGCCCCTCGGCCCCGGGGCACCGTAGAGGTCGGGGTCCTCGCCGCCCTCGCCGCTGTTGGAGCGGCCGCCGATGCTGTTCATCGCCAGCCCGAGCGTCAGGTGCGCCTCCGGCGAGAGCGCTCCCAGCGACATGGCGGTGGCGATGAAGCGGGGCAGGATCGCGGAGGCCGGCTCGACCTGCGCCAGCTCGACCGGCCGCTCGCCGCCACGGATGCCGATGAGGTTTCGAAGCGCGGCCGGCGTGCCCATGTCGGCCAGCCGCTGGTAGGCCTCGAAGTCGGCTCGGTCGCCGCTCAAGGCCGCCTTCTGCAGCTGGCGCACCGCGATCGGGTTGTGAGCGTGCCACTCGCCCGCCTTGCGGAAGCGGATCAGGCCGCGGTCGGGCGGCGCCTCCGCCGCGGTCCAGGCGGCCGCGTGGTGCTCGCGGATCACCGCCTCCAGGTCGGCGAGGTCGGCGCCGCCGACGTGGGAGGGCACGCCGGGCAGGCAGAGCTCCATCACCTCGGCGCCGAGGCCGAGCGCCTCGAAGACCTGGGCGCCGCAGTAGCTGGCAACGCAGCTGATGCCCATCTTGGCCATCACCTTCAGGAGGCCCGACTCGAGCGCCTTGCGGTAGGCCTTCTCGGCCTCCTGGGGGTCGCCCTGGTCGATCACGGTGCGGGAGGTCGCGAAGCCGAGGTAGGGATGGACGGCGGCCGCGCCGGCGCTGACCAGCATGGCGACATCGTGGACGTCGACCGCGTCACCGGCGACCGCCACCAGGTCCTTGCGAAGGCGCTGGCCGCGCGCCAGCAGCCGCTCGTGGACCGCCCCCACCGCGAGCAGCATCGGCACCGGCAGGCGGTGGGAGGAGGTCGAGCGGTCGCTGAGGACCAGGATGCCCTCGGGCGCGGCCTCCGCCGCGTCGGCCAGGCGCCCCAGCGCGCCCCTCAGCGATTCGTCGGCGGCGAAGGTGGCGTCCAAGACCAGCGCCTCCTCGAGGATCCGGCCCAGCTCGCCGGCGCCGAGGACCGGGCTCTCCAGCTCCAGCAGCGCCGGCGGCGCCGGCTTGCGCGGTGGCGCGCCGATCATGGTCGCCCGCGGCCCCAGCACCACCCGGAGCGACATCACGAACCGCTCGCGGAGCGAGTCGATGGGCGGGTTGGTGACCTGCGCGAAGCGCTGGCGGAGGTAGTTGTAGACCCGCCGCTGGGCGCGGCCGAGGACCGCGATCGGCGTGTCGTCGCCCATCGAGTAGACCGACTCCAGGCCGGTCTCGGCCATCGCCCGCACGACGATCTTGATGTCCTCGTTGCCCCAGCCGTGGACGCGCTGGAGGTGGGGGAGGAGGTCCACCGGGTCGGACTCGATCCAGCGCCGCGGGACCGGGTGCAGGAGGCGGTCGGCGTGGGCGCCGTACTCCTCCCGGCGGGAGACCCGCTCTTTGGCCTCGGCGTCGCGCAAGATGGCGCCGTCGGAGGTGTCGGCGAGCAGCAGCTGGCCGGGGCCGAGCCGGCCTCGCTCTATCACCAGGCCGGGATCGAGCGGCACCACGCCGGCCTCCGAGGCGACCACCACCAGGCCATCGGCGGTGATCTGGTAGCGGAGCGGACGGAGCCCGTTGCGGTCGAGGGCGGCGCCGGCCACCACGCCGTCGCTGAAGACCAGCGCCGCGGGGCCGTCCCAGGGCTCATAGCGGGTGGATTGGAAGCGATAGAAGTCGCGGACCGCGGGGTCGAGGTCGCCGCGGCCCTCCCAGGCGTCGGGCACCAGCGTCATCAGCGCCTCGGCGGGGTCGGAGCCGAGCCGGACCAAGAGCTCCAGGCTGTTGTCGAGCGATGCCGAGTCGGAGCCCTCGGCCCAGATCGGGTCGCGGAGCTCCTCTGGCAGGTAGGGGTCGCGGGCCCGCATCCAGTTGCGGTTCCCCGAGAGGGTGTTGATCTCCCCGTTGTGGGCGAGCATCCGGAAGGGCTGGGCGTTCCGCCAGTCGGGCAGCGTGTTGGTCGAGTAGCGCTGGTGGAAGACGGCCACCGCGCTCTCACAGGCCGGGTCCTGGAGGTCTTTATAGAAGTCCGCCAGGTGGGTCCCGGCCATGAGGCCCTTGTAGACGACGGTCCGCGAGGAGAGCGAGGGGATGTACATCCGAACCCCCTCGGCCCCCGCCCGGCGCTCGGCGGCGCGCCGCGCCCGGTAGAGGATCGCCTCCCATTCGTCCGGCGCCAGTTGGGGGTTGTCGATCAGCCCCTGCCAGATCTCGGGAACGCTGGAGAGCGCCTTGTCCCCGAGCGCGGAGCGGTCGACGGGCACGGACCGCCACTCGGCGATCGGCGAACCGGCCTGGCGCAGCTCCTCGGCGAGCAGCACGCGGCTGCGGCTGTCCCACTCGAAGAGCATCGCCACCGCCAGCCGGGAGGGCCTGCCGCCGAGGAGGCGGTGCGGGACCTGGACCAGCAGGCCGGCCCCGTCGCCGCTCTTGCCGTCGCTGTCCATCCCGCCCCGGTGGGCGACCCGGGCCAGGGCCCCGACGGCCAGCTCGACGACGCGGTGGGACGCGGGCTGCGCCGGGGTCGCGATGAACCCGATGCCGCAGGCGGCCCGGTAGGCCGGCAGGTTTCCGCGCCAGTGCGCGCGGGTGCGGGTGGAGGGGGGCATTCCTGGGGCCCCACGGTATCCGCCGCGAGGTGAACGGGCCTAGTTGCTGAACCCAAACGAAGAGCCCGAATTCTCGTAGCTGGACTACAAGTCGAGGAGGCCCTGGACGCGGAGTGCCACCGCCAGGTTGAGCCGGGTCTCCGGGTCGCCCAGGTCGATGTCGGTCACCTCGGCGATGCGGTCCAGGCGGTATCGGAGCGTGTTCGGATGGATCTTGAGCCGGCGGGCAGCCGCCTGCTGCTCCCCCTCCTCGAGGTAGGCACGCAGGGTCTCGACCAGCTCGCCGCCGCGGCGCCGGTCGTGGTCGGCGAGCGGACCCAGGTGCCGCCGGGCGAAGTCGAGCAGGCGGTCGTCGGCGACGCTGGCCAGGAGCCCGGTGACCCCCAGCTCGTTGGCGGAGACGATCTGGGCCTGGCGCCCGAACCGGGTCAGCGTCTCCATCACGCTGCGCACCTCGCGGTGGGCCGCGGCGATGCCGGCCGGGGCCGGGGTCGGGGCGCTGAATCCGACCGAGACGGTGAAGCCCGGCTTCCACTCCGCGATGCCCTCCCGGACCTGCTGCCCGAGCGCGCGCACCCGAGCCTCGTGGCCCTCGGTCTCGGCTCCCAGCGGAAGCAGCGCCAGGACGCTGTCGGAGCGGGCGCCGATCAAGGCCCGGGGAAAGTTCCGGCGGACGATGCCGCTCACTCTGCGCAGGTATTCGCGCTTGAGCGACTGGATCATCTCCTCGGTCAGCTGGCGGCTCTTGGCGAAGACGCCGAAGCCGTCGATGTCCACCACCACCAGCACGTGCTGGCCGGCCAGCGAGTAGCCGACGTGGCGGGCCCGGCGCTGCGCCGCGGCGTCGTCGCCGTAGCTTCCATGGGCCAGGTCCTCCAAGAACTCGCCGCGGACGCTGGACTCGGCGGCGGCGACCTCGCGCTCTTTGATCAGCGCCATCGCGACCACCGTCGCGGCGTTCTCCATCGCCATGAAGGCGACCTCTTCGGCGTCGGGCGGGTGGTCGAGGACCGAGATGTAGCCGAGCACCTGATTGGCGGCGTAGATCGGCGCGATGATCCGCTCGCGATCCATCCCCAGCCGCGGGAAGGCAGGGACCTTCATCGGCCCGCGGTGGGCCGCCACCTCGCGCAGGACCCGCTGGATGCCGGGGTCGAAGAGGACCCGGGGCGGCGTGCCGTGCCGGGTGATCGTCTCCCGCCGGTGCTTGTCGATGTCGGAGCCTCCGGCGTGGGAGAGCAGGTGGAAGCTGGCGTCCTCGATCACGACGGCGCTGTCCAACAGGTCGGAGAGGGTCTTGGCGATCTCGTCGAGCCCCTTGCCGTCGAGGACCAGCTCGGTGAAGCGGCGGTGGATCGCGATCGACTGCTTCAGCCGCGAGTGCTCGGCGTTGATGATCCGCTCCAAAAGCGGCTCCATGAGGTCGATCCAGGGCGTCTCCTGGTTGAGGGTGAAGAGCGGCAGGTCGAGCCGGTTGGCCTCCTCGGCCATGCCCTCGGCGAGGGCCTCGACGTACATCCCGAGCTTGACCACCAGCCCGGCGCCGCCGACCTCGGCGATGGTCGCGACCAGCTGCAGCTGGGCCGCCGGGTCGTCGCGGATGGGGTAGGCGGTGGTGAGCAGGAGGTCGCCGGGCCGGCCGCGGCGGGCGGTCTCCGGCGTCTCGATCACGCGCACCCATTCGATCCTGCGGTCGAGCCCGCCACCGCCGGCCACCAGCTGGGCGGCGGCGAAGCCGCCCTGGCGCATCGCCTCCCGGACGGTGGGGGCGGGGATCAGGCGATCGGCGGGTCCGATTTCGGTCATCGCAGGTAGTGATTAATACACGAGGCCGAAGCGCTTTTGGTTGTGAACGGCGAACTATCTACCAAATGCACGCGCGCGTAGTCTCGCCTCGTGCCGATCAATGCTGAACCGTTCTGCCCGCGCCACGAGGCTGGGGTGCCGATGCGGCTGCGCAGCCTCCACACCGATTCGACCTGGCCGGGCCAGCTGCTCGGTCTCTTCGTGTGCCCCGACTGCGGCGACGAGCGCCGCCATCCGATCGAGGCTGAAGCGGGAACGGCATGAGCACCCGGGTACCGATCATGTCCATCACCATCCTCGCCCTTGCCGGGGCGGGGCAGGGCGCGCTCTAGAGAGCAGCAACCCGCAAGCCCCCGCCCTGGTCGACGGGCGGGGGCTTTCTATTTCCCGCTGGCAAAGGAAAGGGAGGCGAAACCAGGAATGGAGCAGGAGAGGGAGAGCTTCGAGCAGTTGGTCGAGCGCTACCCGGAGATGGACGAGGCGGCCCGCCGCCGCGCTGCGGCGCGCATCGCGGCCGGCGCCGATGCCGCCCACGCCCTCAACGACGAGGCGGTCTGGGCACAGCTGACCAGGGTCTACAACAGCTAACCGTCGAAAGGGGCGGGCCCCCTCTGGGGGCGCTTGCGGCTAGGGCCGGAAGGGTTCTCCGTCGAAGCGGTCGCGCGTTGTGAACTCCTCGACCGCCTTGCGCTTCAGCCTGGTCGGCAGCGGTCCGGCCGGGTGGCCGACCGCGATCAGCGCCGCCAGGGCCTGCTCGGGTGGGATCGCCAGCAGCTCCTTCACCTGCGCCTCGGCGGGGATGAGGAGGGTCGTCAGCGCCGCCCCCAGGCCCTCGGCGCGCAACCCCAGCAGGAGGTTTTGGACGAAGGGGTAGACCGAGCCCCCGCCGACGATGCTCTGCCGGGGCAGGGTGCGATCGGTCACCTGGACCAGCCGGAGATCGACGCTCACCAAGAGGTGCACGGGCACCTCGGCCAGGTGGTCGGCGAATTCCATCGACCGCCGCACGTTGAGGGACAGGTCGGCGGGGAGCGGCTCGCCCTCGACGATCCCATAGCGCTCGGTCAAGTACGCCTTCCAGTGCGGCTGGTAGAGGTCGTGGAGCCGCCGCCGCACGGAGGGGTCTTTGACCACGATCACGTGCCAGCCCTGGCGATTGCCGCCGTTGGGGGCGAAGCGGGCGTTCTCCAGGATCCGATCCAGGGATTCGTCGGAGACGTCGTCAGCGAGGAAGAGGCGGGTGGTTCCCGCCGTCCGCATCACCGAAAAGAGGTCGGCCGTCAGCGGTGTCCCGACTTGCGCGCGATCCAGCGCATGTTGTACTGGGAGAGCAGGTAGGTGAAGAAGAGCATCGCCAAGATGCCGATGGTCACCCACATGATGGTGCTCTTGGCGAGGTCGCCGGGCGACAGCGGCACCGGGCCCTTCAGCTGGTTCTGCTGGATGATGAACGCGGCCAGGTCTTTGATGTCCTGGCCGCTGAGCTTACCGTCCCCGCCCTTGGCCGGCATCTGGCCGTAGCCGCCCGCTCCGTTGATCCCGTTGGTGATCGTGCTGATGAGGTAGGTCGGGTCGAGCGGGTCCTTGGTGTTGCCGAGGTTCTTGATCGGGTGCAGGGGAGGGCCGACGCCGCCACCCAGCGTGCTGCCGTGGCAGGTCGAGCAGGTCGAGCCCGAAAAGACCGTCTGACCCTTGGTGGGATCGCCCGGCAGGGCGGTGGTGCTGGCCGCCAGCGCGACCGTCGCGAACCCGACCAGCAGGCTGGGGACCAGGAAGGCGACCGCGGAGGCGGTCAGCCACGCCGGCTTACGGATTCGCATCGCCGTCAATCGTAAACGACGCGCCTTCAGGCCCGGCTCATCAGCTGGCGGAGGACCATCGGCAGCACCCCGCCGTGGCGCAGGTACTCGACGTCGGTCTCGTTGTCGAGCCGCGCGGTCACCTCGAAGCTCTTCTTCGCCCCGTCCTCGGACTCCACCTCGACCGTCAGCGTCTGCCGCGGCCGGAGGTCGCCGAAGCCGCGGATGGAGAACTTCTCCCGGCCGGTCAGCCCCAGCGATTGGCGGCCCTCGCCGCTTTTGAACTCCAGCGGCAGGATACCCATCCCGACCAGGTTGGAGCGGTGGATCCGCTCGAAGCTCTCGGCGATCACCGCCCGGATCCCGAGCAGCAGGGGGCCCTTGGCGGCCCAGTCGCGGGAGGAGCCGGAGCCGTACTCCTTGCCGGCCAGCACGATCAGGGGGGTCCCGTCCGCCTGGTAGCGCTTGGAGGCGTCGAAGATCGTCATCTCCTCGCCGTCCGGCTGGTGGGTGGTCCAGTACCCCTCCTTGCCGCCCGCCAGCTCGTTGCGGAGCCGGATGTTGGCGAAGGTGCCGCGGACCATCACCTGGTGGTTGCCACGGCGCGCTCCGTAGCTGTTGAAGTCCAGTTTTTCGACGCCGTGCTCGACCAGGTACTGGCCGGCCGGCGAGCTGGCCGGGATCGAGCCGGCGGGAGAGATGTGGTCGGTCGTGACCGAGTCGGCCACCATCACCAGGCAGCGCGCGCCGACCACGTCGGCGAGAGCGGCGGGCTCGGCGCCGAAGTCCTGGAAGTAGGGGGGCTCTTGGACGTAGGTCGAATCAAAGTCCCAGTCGAAGCTGGCACCCGTCGGCGCGTCCATCTTCTTCCAGTTCTCGTCGCCGTCGAAGATGCGCGCGTATTCGCGCGTGTACATGTCCTGCTGGACCGCCTCGCCGACCGTGCTGGCGACCAGTTCGGGTGAGGGCCAGATCTCGCTCAGCATCACCGGTTTGCCCTCGCGGTCGGTGCCCAGCGCCTCTTTGGTGAGGTCTTTGCGGAGCGTCCCGGCCAGCGCGTAGGCGACCACCAGCGGCGGCGAGCCGAGGTAGCTGGCCTTCACCAGCGGGTGGATCCGGGCCTCGAAGTTGCGGTTGCCCGAGAGGACCGCGGCCACGCTCAGGTTGGCGTCGGCGACCGCCTTCTCGATCTCGGGAGTCGCCAGCGGGCCGGAGTTGCCGATGCAGGTGGTGCAGCCGTAGCCGACCAGGTAGAAGCCGAGCTTTTCCAGCGGCTCCATCAGGCCGGCGTGTTTCAGGTAGTCGGTCACCACCCGAGACCCGGGCGCCAGGGAGGTCTTGACGTGGGGTTGAACCTCGAGCCCGCGCTCCACTGCGGCCTTGGCCAGGAGCCCGGCGGCGATCATGACCGAGGGGTTGGAGGTGTTGGTGCAGGAGGTGATGGCGGCGATCACGACCGAGCCGTCGGCGACCTCGGCGGCCGGGCGGGCGGCGACGGCGACCGCGGCGCCGCTCTCCTGGTGGCTCTCCTCGCTGCCGGAGCCCTCGTCGTCCATCCGCCGGGCGCCATCGCCCGGGTCGCCGGGAGGCGTTCCGAAGACGTCGCAGAAGGACTGCCAGACCCGCGGCAGCGGCTGGCGATCCTGCGGCCGGCGCGGCCCCGCCAGGGACGGCTCGACCGTCGCCAGGTCGAGCTCCAAGACCTCGCTGAAGGTCGGCGTCGGGGAGTCGTCGGTGCGGAAGAGGCCCTGCTCGCGGCAGTAGGCCTCGACCAGGGCCAGGTGCTCGGGCTCGCGGCCGGTGAGCTCCAGGTAGCGGAGCGTCTGAGCGTCGACCGGGAAGAGCGCCGAGGTGGCGCCGTACTCGGGGCACATGTTGCTGAGGGTCGCCCGGTCGGGGACCGAGAGGCTCGAGAGCCCGCTGCCACAGAACTCCACGAACTTGTTGACGACGCCGTGCCCGCGGAGCATCTCGGTGACCGTGAGCACGAGGTCGGTCGCCGTCGCGCCCGGCCGCAAGGAGCCGTGGAACTTGACGCCCACCACGACCGGCGTCGAAAGGAACATCGGCTGGCCGAGCAGGGCGGCCTCCGCCTCGATTCCGCCGACGCCCCAGCCCAGCACGCCGAGCCCGTTGACCATCGTCGTGTGGGAGTCGGTGCCGACCAGGGTGTCGGGGATCAGAAGCCGCTTGCCGTCCTCCTCCCGCACCTGGACGACGCGGGCCAGGTACTCGAGGTTCACCTGGTGGCAGATGCCCATGCCCGGCGGCACCACGCTGAAGCTGTTGAAGGCCTGCTGGGCCCAGCGGAGCAGGGCGTAGCGCTCGTGGTTGCGCTCGTACTCGCGGACGATGTTGCTGTCGTAGGCGCGCAGCGACCCGAAGGCGTCGACCTGGACCGAATGATCGATGACGAGGTCGGCGGGGACCAGCGGGTCGACCCTGCCGGCGTCCTTGCCCGCGCGCTCCATCGCCGAGCGCATGGCGGCGAGGTCGACCACCGCGGGAACCCCGGTGAAGTCCTGGAGCAGCACCCGGGCCGGCGTGAAGGGAAGCTCGGTTTCGGCCGCCGACCTGGCCGGCCAGCGGGCGAGCGCGGCGACGTCGGCTTCGCTGACGCGGCCCTGGGCGGCGGCCCGCAGCATGCCCTCGAGCAGCACCTTGACGGTCATCGGAAGCTTTTCGAGGTCGGCGTCGGAACGGCTGTCGAGGCGGTAGACGAGGCTGTCGTCGAAACCGGGAAGGGCCGCCCTGCCGTATTCCTCGCTCATGCCCAAAGAATAGAGCGGTAGCATCTCGGGGATGCCCGGGGCCCCTCCCCTCGAAGGAATCCGCGTGCTCGAGGTGGCGAACTTCATGGCCGGCCCCTACTGCGCCATGCAGCTCGCAGACCTCGGCGCCGACGTGGTCAAGATCGAGAACCCGGCCGGCGGCGACAACGTCCGGCTGACGGCTCCCTTCCTGGAGGGCGAGTCGTCCAACTTCATCCGGCTCAACCGCAACAAGCGCTCGCTGGCACTCGACTTAAAGCTCCCCGAGGGCGCGGCCATCTTCCGGCGCCTGGCCGTGCGGGCCGACGTGGTGGTCGAAAACCTCCGGCCGGGCGCGATGGCCAAGCTCGGGCTCGACTACCCGCGACTTCGCGAGTCGAATCCGGGCCTGGTCTACGTGGCGGCCTCCGGCTGGGGCCAGAGCGGGCCCTATTCGCACCTGGCGGGCCTCGACATCATGGCCCAGGGCATGAGCGGCCTGATGTCGATCACCGGCGAGCCCGGAGGCGACCCGGTCAAGGTGGGGGTTCCGGTCTGTGACCTGGTCTGCGGGCTCTACGGCGCGCTGGCGGCGGTCTCGGCGCTGCGCGCTCGGGAGCGGGACGGCCAGGGCCAGTTCATCGACGTCAACCTCTTCGAGTCGGGCGTCTCGCTGGCGGTGTGGGAGGCAGGTCGCTACTTCGGCAGCGGCGAGGTCCCGGGGCCATTGGGCTCGGCTCACCAGTCGACGGCCCCCTACCAGGCGTTCCGGGCCAGCGACGGCTACTTCACCGCCGGGGTGCCGTCGCCGGTCCTCTGGACTGCATTCCTGCGCGTCATCGGGCTGCCCGACCTGGAGTCCGATCCGCGCTTTGCGACCAACGCCGACCGGCACCTCAACCGGGCCGAGCTCGCCGCCCTGATCGAGGCCGTCACGGCCGGCCACGACCGCGCCCACTGGATCGCCGCCTTCCAGGCCGCCGGCGTGCCCTGCGGCGCCATCCAGACCTACGACCAGGTGTTCAGCGATCCCCAGCTGACGGCGCGCGGATTCTTTTGGGACGCGCCGCACCAGACCCTGGGCCTTATGCGCCAGCTCGGCTCGGCGATGGGGCTGACCAGTACCCCGACCCGCCGCGAGAGAGCCGGGCCGCGGCTCGGCCAGCACTCGGCCGAGGTGCTCGCCGAGTTCGACTACACGCCGGCCCAGATCGAGGAGCTGAGAGATCGCGCGGTCACGGCCTGAGTGGCTGCTGATCGACGGGTCGTCGCTGATCTTCCGCTCGTTCTTCGGCAACAAGGCCGACCAGCGGACGCCCGACGGGCGCTCTGTCAACGCCGTCCGGGGCACCCTCGACTCCCTCGCCCGGCTGGTGGAGAACCGGCGGCCGCGCTCGCTGGCGATCGCCACCGACGAGGACTGGCGGCCGGCCTTCCGGGTTGACGCGCTGCCGTCCTACAAGTCGCACCGCGTCGCCGAGCCGGTGCCGCCGGGCCTCATCGGGCAGCTGCCGATGATCGAGGCGGTCCTTCGAGCGATCGGGCTCAACGTCGTCGGCAAGCCCGGCTACGAGGCGGAGGACGTCATCGCCTCCCTCGCCCGCCGGGTGGCGGCGCCGATCGAGGTCTACAGCGGTGACCGTGACCTCTTCGCGATCGTGCGCGATCCCGATCTGGTCGTCCTCTATCCGGAGAAGACGGGCCTGGCCGTGGTCGACGAGGCCGAAATCGCCAAGCGCTACGGCATCCCCGGTCGCAGCTATGCCGAGTTCGCCATCCTCCGCGGCGACCCCTCCGACGGCCTGCCCGGGGTCGCCGGCGTGGGAGCCAAGACGGCGGCCTCCTACGTCCGCCGCTACCGGACGCTGGACGCGCTGCTGGAGGGTCTCGACTGGAGCCAGGCGACCCGCGATTACATCGCCCGGGCGCGCCGGGTGGTGATGCCGGTCGAAGACCTCGAGCTGGCGCAGCCGGAGCCGGGGCTGCCGGGGGAGCCGGCCGACCCCGAGGGCCTCGAAAAAATGAACCGGGAGCTGGGGATCGAGACCTCCAGCTCCCGGTTGCTCAACGCGCTGAGATCAGCGGCGTCGCGCTAAGGACTAGCCCGCCGGATAGCCGTGGGCGACATTCCACTTCTTGGTGCCGTTGTAGGCATCGATCAGCGACCAGATCCAGATGCCGAGGGCGATCAACAGGGTGACGATGAGGAAGAAGAGCACCCAGCAGACGATGTACCCGACCAGCATCGCGATGCCCTTGTTGCGCTCCTCGTTGAAGATGATCTGGGCGAGACCCGGTACGAAGAGGTTCACGACCAGTGACACCACCGGGTTCTTGGCGCCAGTAGCGGTGGCCGGGTAGCCGCCGGGAGGCGCCTCCATCCCGGCCGGCGCCGTGAAGCTGGGAGGGGGAGGCGGGGGCGACGCGGGCATCGGCGGTGGTGGAGGAGCGGCGGCGCTTGGTGGCGGCGGCGGATCGCCCGCCGGTGGCGCGGGGTTCTGGTCCATGAAACAGCTTCCCTCCTGGATGCGAATCGGGATGTATGAAGGCCGGCGCGGTAATTATGGGGTTCGCTGCGCGCCGTTCAACCGCGGATTGCCGCGGGCTCGCTTGCCTCAGCCCAGTTCGTAGAAGCGGCGGACCGCGTCACGCAGGCTCGGCAAAGGATCGGTCTTCAGAAAGTAGCCGTCACACCCCGCGTCCTTGGACTCCTCGCGGCTGGCCATGCCCGCCGTGTAGACGATCACGGCGATCGAGCTTAAGGGGCTGTCCTTCACCTTCCGGCAGAGCTGGAGCCCGGTCATGCCAGGCATCTGGATGTCGGCGACCACGACCGCCGGGCTGTGGCTCTGGATCATCTCCCAGGCGCTGGTGCCGTCCTTGGCCTCCAGCACGCGGTGGCCGTCCAGCTCCAGCAGCATCCGGACCATGGTGCGGATGTCAGGGTCGTCGTCTGCAATGAGGACGGGTGCGCGCGAATCCACGATCGGCTCGTTTGCGCTCAGAGCACTCAAGGAGTCCCACCCATCGCTGCAGTGGGCATTGTAGGGTGGCGCCCCGCCGGCCTGACCTGAAAGGCCGACAGCCCGCGCTGGTCGCGCGGTCGTTTCAGGCCAGCGACTCCAGCCACGCCGCGTGGAGATCGTGGTAGCGGCCGGCGGACCTCACCAGCAGCTCGGGGGTCCCGTCCTCGACGATGCGGCCCCGGTCGAGCACCAGCACCCGGTCGGCGATCTCGACGGTCGATAGGCGGTGGGCGATGATGATGGCCGTCCGGCCCTTGAGCAGCGTGCGCAGGGCGTGCTGGACGAGACGCTCGGTGGGCAGGTCCAACGATGAGGTCGCCTCGTCGAGGATCAGCACCGCCGGGTCGGCGAGGAAGGCGCGCGCGAAGGCGACCAGCTGCCGCTGACCGGACGAGAGGCGGACGCCGCGGCGGCGGACGTCGGTCTCGTAGCCCTCCGGCAAGGCGGCGATGAACCCGTGCGCACCCACCGCCCGCGCCGCCGCCACGACCTCGTCGCGCCGCGCCTCGGGGCGCCCGAGGGCGATGTTGTCGGCGACCGTGCCCGAGAAGAGGAAGGACTCCTGGGTCACCATCACGACCGCCCGCCGGAGGTCTCGCGAGGTGAGCCGGCGCAGGTCGACGCCGTCCAGCAGGACCCGTCCCTCGACGGGGTCGTAGAAGCGGGCGAGCAGGCGCGCGAGGGTCGACTTGCCGGCCCCGGTCTGGCCCACCAGCGCCAGCACCTGCCCGGCCGGCAGGTGGAGGTCGAGGTCCTCCAGGACCGGCGCCTCGCGGTAGCCGAAGGACACCGCCTCCAGGTCCAGGGCACCTTTGGCCCGTCCGAGGGCGATCGGCTCACGCGGCTCCGGCACGCCCGGTTCCTCGTCGAGCACGCCGGAGACCTTCTCAAGCGCCGCCGAGGCGGACTGGAACACGGTGTAGAACTGGCTCAGGTCCTGCATCGGCTCGAAGAACTGCCGCAGGTAGAGGATGAAGGCCGTCAGGACGCCCAGGCTCAGGTTGCCCTGGAGGACCAGCAGGCCGCCGTAGGCGAGCACGCCGGCGGTGGTGATCCGGCCCAGGGCGTAGATGCCCGGACCGTAGGTCGCGCCCAGCGTGTTGGACCAGATGTTGGCGTCGCGGTAGCGGCGAACGACGTCGTCGAAGATCTCCTGGTTGCGCGGCTCGCGGCGGAACGCCTGCACCGCCCGGATGCCGGCCAGCGACTCGGTGTAGTGGACGATGACCAGGGAGATGGCCGTCCGCACCGCTCGGTAGGAGAGCGCGGACTGACCGCGGAACCACTGCGTCAGGAGCACCAGGAGCGGGAAGGCGACCAGCGTGGCGAGGCCGAGGCGGTGGTCCAAGCGAAGCAGGATGACGGCGATCGCTACGACCGACAAAAGCGCGGTGACGACCGAGCTGAGGCCGGTCGAGAGCAGCTCTTGGAGAGCGTCGATGTCGGAGGTCAGGCGGGCGATGATGCGGCCCGAGGTGTAGCGCTCGTAGAACGCGACGCTGAGGGACTGGACGTGGCCGAAAAGTCTCATCCGGAGGTCGTAGAGGACGTCCTGCCCGATGCGCCCGGAGACCAGCAGGAAGGCCCGGTTGGCGATCGCCGCGATCGACATCGCGCAGACCAGCACCACCACCAGGGCCTCCAGCGTGCGCAGGCGGCCGCTGCCGCCGGGCTGGATGCCGAGGTCGATCGCGAGGCCGACCAGGTAGGGGATGGAGAGCGTGGCCGCGGTCTTCAGCAGGATCAGGCCGCCGGCCTCGGCCAGCGGCCGCCGGTAGGGTCGGAAGAGCAGACCGAGGAGCCGCCGCACGCGGTCTCGGAAGATCCCGGCGAGGCTGGCGCTGACCTCCTCGACGTCCTCGCCGGAGACGCCGCGCCAGGAGTCGACCGCCACCTGGCTCATAACGCGACCTCCTCCGCCTGCTGGGAGAGGAGCAGGCGGTAGAGGGGGTTGTCGTCCAGCAGCCGGCGGTGGGTGCCGATCGCCGCCACCCGGCCCTCGTCGATCAGCGCCACCCGGTCGGCGAGCGCCAGGGTCGAGGGACGGTGGACGACCAGCAGTGCGGTGACGCCCCGCAGCACCGAGGCCAGCGCCTTTTCGATCAGCGCCTCGGTGTGGACGTCGACCGAGGAGAGGGGATCGTCCAAAACCAGGACTTGCGGGCGACCGAGGACTGCGCGCGCCAGCGCCAGCCGCTGCCGCTGGCCGCCGGAGAGGCTGTAGCCCTGCTCCCCGACCCGCGTCTCCAGGCCCCAGGGCAGGTCGCGGACAAAGCCCGCCTGGGCCACCTCCAGGGCGGCATCGATTTGCTCCTGGCTGGCGTTCGGGCGCCCCATCAGGAGGTTCTCGCGAACGCTCGCCGAGAACAGGATCGGGTCCTCGAAGGCAACCCCGAGGTGGCGCCGGAGCGACGCCAGCTGCAGCTCGCGGACGTCGACGCCATCCAGGGTCACCCGCCCCTCGCTGACGTCGTAGAGCCGCGGGATGAGCCCGGCCAGGGTGGTCTTTCCGCTTCCGGTCCGCCCCACCAGAGCGAGCGTCTCGCCCGGCTCCAGCTCGAGGTCGACTCCGCGGAGTATCCATTCGGCGGAGCCCGGGTAGCGGAAGCCGACTCCCTCCAGCCGGACCCTGCCGCTGGTCTGCGGCATGGCGCGCGCTCCCGGCAGGTCGCGGATGTCGGGAGCGACCCTCAAGACCTCGTCGAGGCGATCGGCGGCGGTCCGCGCCTCCTCGCTCATGCTGAGGATCCAGCCGAGCGCGTCCATCGGGCCGTTGAGCATGAAGAGGTAGGAGATGAAGGCGACCAGCCCGCCGATCGAGAGCGTGTGGTCGATGACCGCCAGGCCCCCGAGCAGCAGGACGGCGGCGAGGTTCAAGTTGGGGACATAGACCAGGAGAGTCCAAAGGCCGGCCCGGACCCGGACCGCGTCCAGCTGGAGCTTGCGCAGACCTCCCGCCTCCTCGTCGAACCGGCGCCGCATCTGGTCGGCGCGGCCGAAGGCCTTTATGACGCGCACGCCGGTCGCCATCTCCTCGATCACCGTGGTCACGTCGCCCTGCTGGTCCTGGACCATCCGGGCGATGCTCCGGTAGTCGCGGTAGAAGCGGTTGGTGAGGAAGACGACCGGGATGGCGGCCAGCGCCGTCACCAGCGCCAGCGGCCAGTCGAGCCGCAGCAGCATCGCCAGCACCACCGCGAAGGTGGCGACCATCACGATCATGAAGACCAGCCCGAAGCCGATGAAGCGGCGGATGGTGTTGATGTCGGCGACGCAGCGGGAGAGCAGCTGGCCCGACTGCCAGTCGTCGTGGAAGCTCACCTGGAGCGCCTGGAGGTGGGCGTAGAAGTCGCTCCGCATGTCGGCCTCCATGGCGTAGCTGGCCAGCCCGGAGGTGTGGCGGCGAGAGAAGGTGAGCGCGAACTCGGCTGCCGCGAGGGCCAGCAGCAGGGCCAGGTAGGGCAGCAGCCCGCGCGCGTCGCGGTGCGCGACAGGCCCGTCGATGACGGCCTTGATCACCAGCGGGATGGCGGTGGCCGCGACCAGGCTGGCCAAACCGGAGGCGCCTGAGATCAGCACCAGCCGCCAGTAGGGCCGGAGGTAGGGCAGGTAGCGACGGACGACCGAGATTCCCAAGTTTCGAGGGCTCTTCCTTGACTGGCCGGCCGCCGCGATGGGCGCGCGAAAGCTCCGGCGGAGGTGAGGCCCTGTAAGTCTACTCGGGGCCCGGCTCTTGGCCGGGCGGCGTCGCGCGCACCAGCAGGCGGACCGGCCGGTCGTAGAAGAGGTAGTTCCAGGCCCAGTTGACGAGCACCACCAGCTTGCTCCGGAAGGTGACGATCTGGAGGAGGTGGAAGCCGAGCCAGACCGCCCAGCCGGCGAATCCGGACACCCTGACCGGGCCGATCTCGGCGACGCCGGCGTTGCGGCCGATGGTGGCCATCATGCCGGGGTCGGCGTAGCGAAAGGGCTCGGGGCGCTCCCCGGCCAGCATCCGCATGATGCTGCCCGCGACGTGCCTGGCCTCCTGCATGGCGGGCGGGATCAGCTGCGGCAGCTGCTGCCCGTTCTGTTCGACCGCGGCGAGGTCGCCGATCACGAACACCTCGGGGTGAGCGGGCAGCTGGAGCGTCTGCTCGACCTTGACGGTGCCGCCCCGGCCCCGGCCTGCGCCCAGGCCGTCGGCCAACTTTCCGGCGCGGACGCCGGCCGTCCAGACGACGGTTCCGACCGCCAGCCTCTCCCCGCCGGCGAACTCGATGAAGTCGGGGCCGGCCGAGCGCACCTGGCGGTTGAGGAGGACCTCGACGCCGCGCCGAGCCAGGGTTCTTCGGGCGGATTCCCGCAAGGGCGCGACGAAGGGGCTCAACAGGTGGTCGGCGCCCTCCACCAGGAGGATCCGGGTGTCGCGGATGTAGACCGACGGGAAGTCTTTGGTAAGCACGCCCCGGATCAGTTCGGAGAGCGCCCCCGCGAACTCGACCCCCGTCGGTCCGCCGCCGACGATGGCGAAGGTCAGCAGCATCCGGCGGCGCTCGGGATCGGCCGTCCAGGCCGCCTCCTCGAAGCGGGCGATGACCTGGTTGCGCAGCGCCATCGACTGCTCCAGGTCCTTCAGCCCGAAGGCGGCGCTGTCAAGCCCGGTGATGCCGAAGTAGTTGCTGACGCTCCCGGTGCAGAGGACGAGGAAGTCGTAGGTCACCTCGCCCGCGCCGGTGACGAGGACCCGCCGATCGAGGTCCACGCCGGTCGCCGTGGCGAGGCGGACCTCCAAGTTGGCCTGCCCTCGGAGCAGGCCGCGGATCGGGTGGGCGACCTCCGAGGGGTCGAGCAGCGCCGACGCGACCTGGTAGAGCAGGGGCGTGAAGGTGTGGTAGTTGCGGCGGTCGATCAGCGTCACCTCGACCGGCTTGCCGCGCAGCGCGCGGACCACGGTGAGGCCGGCGAACCCGGCGCCGGCCACCACCACCCGCGAACGAGACGGCATTTCGCCCCCTATGCTCCAACATTCATTTCAGTGCGCGATCTGACCGGCACCCGGCTCGGCAACTACGAGGTGCAAGAACATCTCGGCGTCGGCGGCATGGCCGTCGTCTACCGCGCGGTACAGTCCTCCCTCGGCCGCGAGGTGGCGCTCAAGGTGCTGGCGCCGGCGCTGACCGAGGACTCCGAGTTCCTCAAGCGCTTCGAGAACGAGGCGCGGACCCTGGCCAGTCTCGACCACCCCAACATCCTCGCCATCATCGACTTCGACACCGTCGACGGGGTCACCTTCCTGACCATGCCGCTGGCCCGCGGCGGCTCCTTCGAGGAGGTGGTCAGTAAGGGTCCGATGGAACCCGGCGCCGCCTGGACGCGCTTCCTCCGCCCGGTGGCCGACGCGCTCGGCCACGCGCACCGGGCGGGCATCGTGCACCGCGACCTGAAGCCGGCCAACGTCCTGATCCACAGCGACTCGCGCCCGCTGCTGGCGGACTTCGGCCTCGCCCGCTCCTCGGCCGGCGCCAGCCACCTCACCAACGCCGGCTTCGCGGTGGGGACGCCCGGCTACATGGCCCCCGAGCAGGTGATGGGAAGGGAGGTGGACGCGCGTGCCGACATCTACGCCTATGCCGCGATGGTGTTCCGGGCTCTGACCGGCCGGCTGCCCTACACCGGGGCCACCCCGATGGAGATCGCCATCGCCACGGTGCGCTCGCCCATCCCTTCGGCCACCGCGCTCCGGCGCCAGCTGCCCGACGAGCTCGACGAGTTCATGCGGAGGGCGCTCGCCAAGGATCCCGATGAGAGGCCCTCGACGATGGCCGAGCTGGTGACGCTGCTGAACCGGGTGCCACAGCACCGGGTGGCCGGTCCGCCCCGGCCCGCCCCCGGCCCTGCCGCGGCCGCCCCGCGCCCGGCGCCGGCCGCATCGCCCACCCTCGCTGCTCCCCCGCCGGCGGTCCCCGCCCCGACCCCCGAGCGGATGGAATCGCTCTCCTTCGCCCCTCTCCAGGCGGCGCTGGCGGCGGCGCCGCCCCCGGCGGTCGGGTCAGCGGTCGCCGCGCTCGAGCTCCAGGGTCTGCCGCGCCTGTCCGGCCACGAGCGCTGCTGCCAGGACGCCTTCTTCGCGAATTCGCTGGGGGCGGCGCGAGAGGTGTGCGGCGCCGCCTGGCCCCGGGTCGCGGCCGCCGCCGGGCTCACCGAGCTCGCCGCCAACCCGCCGTCCGGCCCGGCGCGGACGACGCCGGTGGAGCTGCCCAGCCGCCTCAACGAGGCGTTCGAGATCGTCTTCACCACCGAGGCGGCCGACCGGATCCGCAGCTGGGGCCGGCTGGCCACCGCGAGCTGGCTCCGGGCCCCCGGCGCCGCGCCGGCCGGCGTCAAGCTGGCGATCGGCCGCCAGCGCAAGCTGGAGGTGGTACTCAAGGCGCACGTGCGGGCGATGGACGGCGTGCGAGGAGAGCACCTGCACAGCTACCGGCAGATCGACGCCGACCAGTTCTGGCTGATCCACTACTCGAACCTGTTCGCTCTCGGGCGGCGGAAGAGGGAGAAGTCCTGCCATCTTTGGACCTCCTCCCTGGAGGCGCTCCTGCGCGGCTCCGGGCTGGCCAACGACTGGCTGGTCAGCGAGGTCGAGTGCGGTTGCGTCACCGGCAGCTTCGACTGCGTCTTCGCCTTCCGCAGGGGATGAGATGGTTGCGAACGGTGAAGCCCTAAGCTACGACACCTTTTGACTGGTCATCGCCGGCTGCGCCGGCGTACCAGCCGGGCACCGCGAAGTCCATCGCCACCAGTTTGTCGGCAAGCACCGCGAACCACGCGTCGGCCTGGGCATCGAGATCCTTGGTGACGCGCAGCATCACAGCCGCGTCCAGTAGCTGGTAAGCGTGCTGGACCCGGTTGCGCGACTTCCGCAGCCGCTCCAAGACCTCTTTGAAAGTCTCGGTGACGATGCCTCGAGCGACGAGCTCAGGCTCCAGCTTCTCTCCCGTCCAGTCCCGAGCCTCGGGCAGGCCATCTTCTGCCAGCACCGTCTGCTCGATTCCGAGCCCGAAGTTGACCACCGATTCGAAGTAGCGCTCGACCGCTGCCACGTGGTGGTGGCGCTCGTAGTCGAAGGAGAGGTACGCATCGCTCCATGCCTCACTGGTGGGAAAGTGAGAGAGGGCCTCACGAAAGAGCCGCAGGTGCTGGCGGAAGAGCAGAAGGCGCTGCACCTCACCCGGACGCAACTGCCTAGAGGCCAAGGACCATCTCTCGCTCGCGCTCGTATCGCTTCGCCTCCCGCTCGATCATGCCCGAGCGCTTCCGCAGGCTCTCCCAGAACTCCCCCCGATCAACCACCGGCCGGCCCTCCCTGAGCACCTCGCGCAGGAAGACTGCAGGCGTTGAGCCCTCGTCGAACACGATCACGTCCACCTGCCGCCCAAGCCTTGCCGATAGGCGCTCCTCCAGGCCGTACAGGTTGTCGAGGGTCCACTCTCCCCGGAAGCGGACCAACAGGTCAAGGTCACTGCCCGGCCGATCATCACCGCGGGCCTGAGAGCCGACCAAGATCGCGGCCTCGACTGCCGGCTCAGTTCGCAATGCCAGCCGTAGACGGCTGATCAGGGGCCAGTGGCGCACGATGTAGTCCTGCTCCCCGGTGGGGATCTGGACCTGGCGCGGGCCCCTGCGGATCGCGCGGATCGTCCCTTCGGCGATCGCTCGCCTCAGCGTCCGCCCGCTCGCCTCGATCCTGGCTCCCAGCCGATCGGCTTCCGTCATGTGTCCAATCCTAGCGCTTCGTGTGTCCAATATCCCCACCTTCCTCGAGCGGCTGGGTCGCAATCGTCGACGACCCCGGAGTGGTCTCGAATCGAGATTGAGCGCGTTCCCGACAGCGAGGCAACAGGTTTCCAGGTGGCGACCCGCTACCGCTGGGCAAGATCGGATCAGGGACTGGATAGCCACGTGGGTGGGGAACGCGTGCGCCAAGTTTGGGGAACGTGCTCGATCTCAAATCTGATTCCGAGATGGGAGGGATCGCGGGGCTGAGGGTCGTTGAGCGCTTCCGGCCAGATGCCCTACGGGCTTCGGGCAAGAGGGGCGACCCCCTCTTGCCGATCTCCTCTGTCGCTCAAAAGAAGAACGGTCGCCTCGTAGGAGGCGACCGCCCTTAAGCTGCAGCGGGAGCTTTTTACCAGTAGTACCAGCGCCCGCCGCCCTCGGCGCTGCGGATCAAGAACCCCAGCAGCCAGAGCACCACGGCGGCGACCAGCACGTACCAGAGGAAGCTGTAGAGGAACCCGCCACCTCCGAGGAGGATCAGGATCAGTGCAAGTACGACAATTGCTGCAATCATGATGAGTTCAGTATAGAAAACTGATAGTGATGATGTCAACTAGGGAGCCGATCCTGATGCTTTCGAGAGCGCGCTGGCAGGTGGCCCGGCTGATATAAGAGAAGGACGCATGGCGAAGCCTGCCGGGGGCGCGGCGGAGGCCGCCCCGCCTTCTGCGACCTACCGGCTCCAGTTCAAACCCGGCTTCGACTTCGACGCCGGTGCGCAGGTGGCCTCCTACCTCGCCGCGCTCGGTGTCAGCCATGCCTACTCGTCCCCCTACCTGCAGGCGGCGCCGGGATCGACCCATGGCTACGACGTGGTCGATCACTCGAGGGTCTCACGCGAGCTCGGTGGGCCTGAGGCCCACGCCCGCTATTGCCGGGCGCTCCGCGACAACGGCCTCGGGCAGGTGCTGGACATCGTCCCCAACCACATGGCGATCAGCGGTCGCGACAACGCCTGGTGGTGGGACCTCCTAAAGCACGGGCGACGCAGTCGCTACGCCCTTTACTTCGACATCGACTGGAACTCGCCCGAGCCGAAGCTGCGGGGCAAGGTCCTGATGCCGATCCTCGGTGACCACTACGGCCGGGTGCTGGAATCGGGCGACCTGGGCCTGTCCGCCGAGTCTGACGGTTGGGTCCTGAGCTACTTCGACCACCGGCTGCCGATCGATCCCCAGTCGCTGCCGCGCCACCACCCGGATCCGGGGCGGATCGCCGCCGATCCCGACGCCCTCCACCGGCTTCTCGAGCGCCAGCACTACCGCCTCGCCCACTGGCGCACCGCCGGCTGGGAGGTGGACTACCGCCGTTTCTTCGACGTCAACAGCCTCGCCGCGCTCCGGGTCGAGGAGGAGGGCGTCTTCTGGGAGACCCACGCGCTGATCCTGGGCTGGCTGGGGTCGGGGGTGCTGGACGGCGTCCGGGTCGACCACCCCGACGGGCTCCGAGACCCGGGCCGATACTTCGCAAGGCTGCGCGCGGAGGCGCCTGGGGCCTGGATCGTGATCGAGAAGATCCTCGCCCTCGGCGAAGAGATGCCGGCCGGCTGGCCGGTGGAGGGGACGACCGGTTACGAGTTCGCGAACCGGCTGACGCAGCTCTACGTCGACCCGGCCGGCGAGCGGCCGTTGACCGACTTTTACCGGGAGTTCTCCGGGGTCGAGGAGGATTTCGCCGAGCTCGCCTACCGCGGCAAGCGGGCGGTGCTGGCGGATCTTCTCGCCAGCGACCTTCGCCGGCTGGTCGCCAACTTCGCCCGCGTCTGCGAGGGAAACCGCGACTTCCGCGACTTCACCCGGTTCGACCTCGCCACCGTCCTGGCCGAGTTCATGGCCTGCCTGGCGGTCTACCGCACCTTCATCCGGCCCGGCGAGCCGGCCAGCGCCCAGGACCGGGCCCAGATCGAGGCGGCGGCGGCTGCCGTGCGGCGCCGGCGGCCCGAGCTCGATGAGGAGCTGGTCGAATTCCTGGTCTCGATCCTGCTCGGGAAGGTACTCGGACGGGAGGAGGCGAACCTTGTCGCCCGCCTTCAGCAGACCAGCGGGGCGGTCACCGCCAAGGGCGTCGAGGACACCGCCTTCTACCTCTACCACCGGCTGGTCGCGCTCAACGAGGTGGGCGGCGACCCCGGCACCTTCGGCCTTGCGCCCGAGGCCTTCCACGCGGCCGCCGCGAAGGCGGCCTCCGCTCACCCGGCAACCATGAACACGAGCTCGACCCACGACACCAAGCGCAGCGAGGACGTCCGGGCCCGGCTGGTGCTTCTTTCCGAGATGGCGGACGAGTGGTCCGGCGCCGTCCGCCGCTGGGCCGCTCTGAATGCGCGCCACCGCCGGGACGGCCTGCCGGACGCAAACCTCGAGTACCTGCTCTACCAGACGCTGGTCGGCGCCCACCCGATCGAGCTGGACCGCGTCCAGGCCTACTTGCTGAAGGCGGCCCGCGAGGCCAAGGCGCACACCTCCTGGACCTCTATCAACCAGGCCTACGAGAGCGCGGTGGCGGCCTTCGCGGCCGCTGCGCTCTCCGACCCCGACTTCCGGGCCGAGCTGGACGCCTTCGCGGCACGGCTGGTCGAACCGGGCCGGGTCAACTCGCTGGCCTGGAAGCTCTTGACGCTCACCGCGCCGGGCGTGCCGGACCTCTACCAGGGCAGCGAGCTCTGGGACCTGCGCCTGGTCGACCCCGACAACCGCGGGCCGGTCGACTTCGGCCTTCGGCGCGGGCTTTTGGGTGAGCTCGACCGGCTGAGCGCGCAGGAGGCCTGGTCGCGGGCCGACACCGGGCTGCCCAAGCTGCTGGTGGTCCAGAGGACGCTTCAGCTTCGCCGGCAGCGACCCGACCTCTTCGGGCCCGGCGCGACCTACCAGCCCTTGGTTGCGCAGGGCCCTCGCGCCGCCAACGTCCTCGCCTTCGTGCGCGGAGGGGCGGCGGTGACCCTGGTGCCCCGGCTGGTGCTCAGGCTAAACGGGGACTGGGCCGGGACCGAGCTGGAGCTTCCGCCGGGCGAGTGGCGGGACGAGCTGACGGGGGAGCCGGCGACGGGAGGGCGGCAGCCGCTGGCTCGACTTTTGGGGCGGTTCCCGGTCGCGCTGCTGGTCCGCGCTCGATAGCGGCCAGTAAGGGGGCCAGCTCGGGCCGGTCGAGCCGTTCCCTGGTCGTCCGGGTCGCGGTCTCCATCACCCGGCCCCGGCGGCGGTCGTCCATCACGTTGTGGCCGATCGCGATCAGGTCCTCGGCCAGGGGTTCGAGCAGGACCACCCGGGTTCCCTCCGCCTCCAACAGCCTGATCTCGGCGTCCAGCTGGCGGGCGAAGACCTGCCGGGTGGCGTCGCTGAACCGGTTGAGCGGGCCCCAGCCCGAAAAGCGCTCCCGGGTCGACAGCGGGGAGAGGACGATGGCGAGGTCGAGGTCGAGGCCGAGCAGGAGGTCCAAGTTGGACATCGAGTGCACGCCGCCATCGACGTACGCCCTGCCGTCGATGACCTCGGGGCAGTAGTAGCCGGGGATCGCGCAGGAGGCCGCGACCGCCTGGGCGATGTCCACCTCGGGTGCGCCCTCCCTCCCGAAGACGACCCGGGCGCCGCTCCGGTAGTCGCAGGCGACGATCCAGGTGTTCTGGTGGTCGATCCGGCCGCCCGGCGCGACCCAGCGGACCGTCTCCTTGATCGGGCCGGTCGAGATGAAGCCGCTGGGGGCCAGGCCGCAGAGGGCCTTGAAGAACGCCGAGCGGCCCTGCCGGACGCTGGTCCAGGCCATCGACAGGGAACCCGGCCGGAGGTGGGGCAGCCCCAGCCGGCGGCGGAGGATGATCCGCGTCCAGAGGTCCTCGTCGATCTGCAGGCGGCCGCTGGCATCGATCCGCCCGTGGTAGACGTTGGAGGTGCCCGGGATCAGGAGCCAGGGCGGAACCCCGGCGCCCCCCAGCGCTGCCAGGACCGCCCCGGCCGAGGTCCCGACGATGCAATCGGCGTGGCGGGGGTACCAGCGGGTCTTTTCCGCCAGCGCGTGCAGGGCGCCGGCCATCCAGGCCCCGCCGAGGACTCCCCCGGCGCCGAGAACCAAGCCCGTGCGTGCCGTCCGCGAACCTGCCACCCGCTTCAAACCTGCTATTACATTTATCACATTAATTGAATTGACAAGGGCAGGTTGACTGATACCATTGAAGTGATGAGTGGCCTGGCTCCTCGCGCCCGCCGGCCTCGACGAGACCCGCTCCTGAGGGCGCTGAAGGCTCCCCAGCCGCAGTCGCCCGAGGACGTCGAGGAAGTCGAGGAGCCCAGCCGCGCGCCGGGGGAGCCCTCCGAGCAGGGGCAGGTCACCCTCCAGCAGGCTCGCTCGCGGGGGCTGCTGGGCTGGCTGCAGATCCTCGGTCCGGGGCTGATCACGGGCGCCAGCGACGACGACCCGAGCGGGATCGGCACCTACTCCCAGGTTGGCAGCCAGTTCGGTTATGGCCTCCTCTGGACCGCCCTCTTCACCTTCCCCCTGATGGCCGCGGTGCAAGAGCTCTGCGCGCGGATCGCGCTCCAGACCGGGGTTGGCCTCGGGGTCTCCCTCCGGCGCAAGTTCCCGACCTGGATCGTCGGTGTCTGCGTCCTCGCCCTCTTCTTAGCCAACACCATCAACGTGGGCGCCGACCTCGGGGCGGTCGCGGCGGGCGGCCAGCTCTTGAGCCGTGGCTGGATCAGGGAGGGCTGGCTGATCGTGCCGGTCGGCCTATTGATCCTCGCCCTGCAGGTCTTCGTCTCCTACCGGCTGATCTTCAAGATCTTCAAGTGGCTGACGATGGCGCTCTTCGCCTACGTCGTCACCGCTTTCATCGTCCATCCGCCGCTCCAGCAGGTGGTGTTGGCGACCCTGGTCCCGCACCTGGAGTTCAACAAGGATTTCGTCACCGCGCTGGTCGCCGTCCTCGGGACCACCATCTCGCCCTACCTCTTCTTCTGGCAGGCCTCCTCGGAGGTCGACGAGATGCGGGCCGCCGGCATGAAGACCGAAGAGCAGAGGCACGGCGTGCGAACCGAGGAGCTGAAGGCGGCCCGGGCCGACATCCTGATCGGGATGCTCTTCTCCAACCTGGTGATGTTCTTCATCATCCTGGTCGCCGGGGCCGTGCTCCACGCCCACGGCAAGACCGGCATCCAGACCGCCGACCAGGCGGCGCAGGCGTTGGCCCCCATCGCCGGCCCCTACGCCTTCGTCCTCTTCGCGGTCGGCATGATCGGCACCGGCCTTCTGGCCATCCCGATCCTCAGCGGTTCCGCCGCCTACGCCCTCAAAGAGTTCCTCAACCTGCCGGGCTCGCTGGCCTCCAATCCGAGGTTCCGGCCGACCTTCTACGTCATCATCGCGCTCGCCGTGGTCGCCGGGATTGGGATGAACTACATCGGGCTGGACCCCATCCGGGCGCTCTTCTACACCGCGGTCATCAACGGCCTGGTGGCGCCGCCGCTGCTGGTCCTGATAGTCCTCCTCGGCTCCGACCGCAAGTTCATGGAGGAGCGGGTGAGCGGGGGCGTGAGCAAGTTCCTGACCTGGCTGGCGACCGGCCTCATGGCCGCCGCAGCGGTCGCCCTGGTCGTCACCACCTACTTCATCCGCTAGGCGCGGGGAGGGTCAGCCGGAAGGTCGCGCCTTTCTCAGAGGGCGCCAGCTCCAGCCGCCCGTCATAGCGCTCGGCGAGATCGCGGCTGATGGCGAGGCCGAGACCGGTGCCCGGCTGGCGCGGCAGCTGTGGGTGGTCGATGCGAAAGAAGCGCTCGAAGATGCGCTCGGCTTGGTCGGGCGGGATGCCGAGCCCATCGTCGCTGACCTCCACCTCGCGCGGCGGCCCCGGGCTGACCCGGACCCTCACCACCGGCTTGTCGACGGTGTAGGTGAGCGCGTTGTTGAGCAGGTTGTCGAGGATGCGCGCGACGTGGTCGGGGTCGGCCAGCACGGGGACCGGGTCCCCCGGCAGGTCGGCGCTCAGGTCCGCGCCGAGGAGCACCGCCCGGGGCCGACTTCGCGCCAGCGAGTCGCGGACCGCGGCGCGGAGGTCGAACTCGCTGACGGCGGTCGGCATCGTCCCCGCCTCCAGGCGGGCCGCCACCAACAGGTCCTCGACCAGGACGCCGAGCTCGGCGCTCTTGGCCGCGAGCACCGACAGGGGCTGCGTCCAGGCCGCCGGCGGCTCACCGAAGGTGCCGTCCCGGAGCATCGAGAGGTAGCCGATGATCACCGAGAGCGGCGTCCGGAGCTCGTGCGCGGCGAGGTTCATGAAGTCGCTCTTGGTCCGGCTGAGATCGTGGGCCTGGCCGTAGAGCTCGGCGTTGCGGAGAGCCACCGCGGCGGCGTTGCCGATCAGCTGCAGGTTGTCGACGTCCTCTCGCGCGAAGGGCCGGTCGCGGCGGCGGGTCAAGAGCAGGATGGCGCCCACCCGTCCGCCGAGCGCGAGCGGGATCACCGCGTGGTGGCGGGTGCCCGAGTGCGTATCGCGGCTGGAGTGGTCGAGCTGGCCGACGTCGAACCCCTCCCCGACCTTGGGCCGGCCGGTTCGCACGGCGCGCTCGGTGGTCGAGCCGGGAGGGATCCGGTAGCGACCGGAGGCGGGGATCGGCCGGCCGTCGCGATCGTAGCCGTCCTGGACGATGATCTCCGACTCCTCGACCAGGCTCAAGCTGGCGCGGTCGGCGTCGACCGACTCGACCGCCCGGCGCAGCAGCCGGCGGATCAATTCGCGGTCGTCGAGCTCGGAGGCGAGCTCCAGGGTCAGCTCGATGCCGGTCTTGAGCCGCTCGTTGGAGCGCCGGGCCGCGTCCAGGAGCTCGGCGCGGTGGAGGGCCAGGCTGACCCGCTTGCCGAACTCGTCCATCACCGTTCGCACGTCGGCCGAGTAGGGATCGGAGCCGGTCCGGTAGAACCCGATCACCCCCATCGCGATCCGGCCGTCGGGCAGGTGCTCGCCGGTGCTGAGAGGGATCAGCCGGCCGGTTCCGATCGCGCCCTCGGCGAGGGTCGCGGCGAGCACGCTCTCCTGCTGCAAGCGGGTGGTCTCGATGACGCGGCTCTCGGCCATCGCGCTCCCGGCAACCGTGCCCAGCCAGGGCCACTCCTTGCCGACCTGGGCCTGGGCCCAGGGCCCGGCGCCGGCGACCATCCGGAAGTGGCTGGGCCGCTCCGGCGGCACGATGCTGATCATGCACTCGGTGCCGGGCGCGATCAGCGTGGCCTGCTGAACGACCTCCTGCGCCACCGAGAGGAAGGGCGCCGGCTGCCAGAGGCTCTCGGTGCTGGCGAGCAGCGCCTCCAATCGACGCCGATCGGCCGAATCCGGTTCCCGGGGCTCTTCCAAGGGGATCGGGGATTCTTCAGCTGGGGTGGTAATGGACGTGCTCCAGGTTTCGCCGCGCCGGCCGCGTCACCGGCTCGCTACCCGCCCTCGCGCACGCCTCACAGAACCCGATCACCAGCACTTCGGTGCGCCGGGGGTGGAAGTGGTGCAGCTCCTCCAGGTGGTGCTCGAGCTCGCGGAGCAGCGAGTCCTCGAGGTGGACGATCCCCTCGCAGCGCTCGCAGATGGCGTGCTGGTGGTCCTCGCCCGCGATCTCGTAATGCGTCGGGCCGGCGCCGAAGCGGACCGGCCGGAGCGCGCCGGCGATGGTGAACGCCTCCAGCGCGCGATAGACGGTCGAGCGGGCAAAGCCGGGGCGCTCGGCCTCGACCTTGGCGGCGATCTCGTCGGCGGTGCAGTGCGGGCCCAGCTTGGTGATCGCGTCCCACACCAGGCGGCGCTGGGAGGTCTGCCGCTGGCCCGCGCCGAGGGGCGGTTTTCTCATCCTTCGATTCCAGACTAACCCTGAAGAGCTCAGATGAGAGTGATATACCGCTGTAGGTGGCACGGGTTGGACCGGTCGGCTTGCTGGTCGCGCTGGTCCTCCTGCCGGCTTCGGCGGTGGCTGGGCTGGCGGCCAGCGTTCTGCCCGCGCCGAGCATCCCCCTGCCGATCGCGACCCCGGTGCTTCCCGGCAGCCCGCTGAACCCGACCCCGCTTCCCGATCCCAACCCGACCGTGACGCCGTCCGGAGGCGGCGTTCCCTCCGCCTCCGGGGCGACGCCGGCCGGAGCCGGCCCCGCCGGTGGGAAGGTCACCGGCAGCGGCGGCACCACCGCCCCCCTGGCCGCCACGGTCGCGACGACGCCGGGCCCGGCGCGCGACTCACTGATCCGCACGGTGCTGGGGCCGGTGCCGAACCAGGTTCCTGTCTTCCCGGTCCTGCTCCCGCTCCTCGCCGGCCTCCTGCTGCTCCTCGTCTCGGCGGCTTTGGCGGCCTACCGCCGCACCCAGGAGGCGCGTCGCCTGGAGCGCTTGGAGCGCACCAAGTCGGACTTCCTAAAGCTCGCCTCGCACGAGCTGCGGACGCCGCTGACGGTGCTGCTGGGCTACGTCTCGATGATCCGCGACGGCGACGTCAGACCCGACACGCCCGCCTTCGCCAAGGCGCTGCTGATCATCGAGGACCGCCTCAACCAGGTCAACACGATCGTCGAGCAGATGCTGGAGGCAGCCCGGTTGGAGGATGGACCGCACCCCCTCGACCTGGAGCGGTTCGACCTGGCCGGCGTCGTCGCCGACTCCGTGCTGGCCGCCCGCGCCGCCCTGGGCGCGGCCCAGGCGATCGAGTACCGCCCTTCGGTCGCTGCCCTGCCCCTCAACTGTGACCGCAAGCGGGTGGTGACGATCGTGGACCAGCTTCTCGACAACGCGGTCAAGTATTCGCCCGAAGGCGGCGCGATCGAGTGCAGCCTTGTCGGGCGCGCCGGCCGCGCCCAGCTCACCGTGCGCGACAGCGGCCCCGGCATCCCGAGCGAGGACCTAGAACGAGTCTTCACCCGTTTCGGGCGGTTGGTCACGCGCGACAACAGCCACGTCCCGGGCGCCGGCCTCGGCCTCTACCTCGCCCGCGAGAACGCCCGCCGGATGGGAGGCGACATCACCGTCGTCTCCCGGCCCTCCCGCGGCAGCGCCTTCACCCTCAGCCTTCCCCTCGACCCGGGGCCGGCAGCGGGGGCGGCGCCGGCCAGGGTCCAGCTTGGATCCTGAGCTGACCGCCCGGGAACGGCTCTTAGCCGCCGCGCGAGCCGGGCTCGGGCGCGGCGAGCGGCCCGCAGTCGCGGCCATCGCCGCCGAGGCCGGGGTCTCGAAATCGACCTTCTTCCGCGTCTTCGGGTCCCGGCGAAAGCTCTTTGACGAGCTCGACGCAGGGCCCGAGCCCGACCGCCGCCGGGCGGTGCTGGACGCTGCCGCCGAGCTGCTGGCGCGAGACGGCCTTGCCCGGCTCTCGATGGACGAGCTCGCGGCCCAGGCCGGCGTCTCCCGGGCCTGGCTCTACCGTCTCTACCCCGGCAAGGCGGCGCTCTTCGCCGAGCTGATCCGGGTCTTCTCGCCGATGGAGGTCGTCGTGGCGACCACCGATCGCCTCCGCGGCCAGCCCCCCGAGCTGGCCCTGCCCGAGCTGGCGGTCTCGGTCTGGCAGGCCGTCTCCCAGCATCTCGGCGTGGTCAGGCCGCTGCTCTTCGAGGCGATGCGGCTGGGGCCGGACGTGCGGGAAACCGTGACCGGCGTCGTCGCGCCCCAGATGCTGGGCGCGATCGGGGGTTACCTAGTCGAACAGATGGAGGCGGGAGCGCTGCGGCCGATGCACCCAGTCCTCGCGGTGCAGGCCTTCGTCGGGCCGATCATCTTCCACCTGATCCTGCGGCCGGTGCTGGTCGAGGGGCTCGGCATCGAGCTCGACACCGAGGCGGCGGTGAGGGAGTTCGCGCTCAACTTCGTGCGCGGGATGGCCCCGGACTAGACCCGGCCCTCGGCCCGCACCGCCTCGGCCTGGAAGCTCCGCTCCCACTGGTCGGGGCGGATCGCGCCGCCGGCGCGGGCGTGAAACTCGATCACCTCGGT
This sequence comes from Candidatus Dormiibacterota bacterium, assembly GCA_035535055.1. Classification (GTDB taxonomy): domain Bacteria; phylum Chloroflexota; class Dormibacteria; order Dormibacterales; family Dormibacteraceae; genus UBA6019. Next base: position 55,141 of record DATLQT010000070.1, read on the forward strand.
GACGCCGGTCCCGGCGCGGTGGGCGGTCATCATCCCGGAGCCGCCGACCCCGCACATCTGGGGCTCGATGACGCCCTGGCAGAAGGCGGTGGTGACCCCGGCGTCGACCGCGTTGGCGCCCCGCCGGAAGACCTCCAGGCCCGCCTCGGCAGCGGCCGGCTGGGGGCAGACGATGATGCCCCTCACGCCGCGTCCCTCAGGAGGAAGTCGACCAGGTCGGCGTTGAACTCGTCCGCCGCTTCGTAGGGGAGCATGTGGCCGGCTTTTGGGTACACCTCGTAGCGCGCGCGCGGCAGGCGCGCGCGGATCTTCTCCAAGTTGGTGATGGGAAGAATCTGGTCGCGTCGGCCCCAGGCGAACAGGACGGGCATCCGGAGGTCAGCGAGCCGCTCCAGCAGCAGCCGCTGGGGCCGGACGCCGCGCAGTCGCAGGGCCGCCCGGAGAACCTTCCAGAAGTAGTCGCGGCCGGCCGGGTCGGCCAACCAGCGCTCGGCGTCGGCGACCTCCTGGGCGAGGAGCTCCTCGTCCCAGCTGGAGGCGAAGAGCCTGAAGACGCGCCGCAGGGCGAGCGGCCGCAGCAGGGGCCGCGCGACCTGGAGGCCGAGGATCCTGAGAGCGGGGTTGACGTCGGGCCCCACCGCCGGCGCGACCAGCGCCAGGCGGGCGACCCTCTCCGGCCGGTGGAGCGC